>NZ_FMZU01000071.1 GCF_900101545.1 Variovorax sp. CF079
TTCAAGATCGGCCTGGTGCTGCCGATGACGGGCCAGCAGGCCACCACCGGCCGCCAGATCGAGGCCGCGGCCCGGCTCTACATGGCGCAAAACGGCGACACAGTGGCGGGCAAGAAGATCGAGCTGATCGTCAAGGACGACACCAGCCTTCCCGACGTGACCAAGCGCCTCGCGCAGGAACTGGTGGTGAACGACAAGGTCAACGTGCTGGCCGGCTTCGGCATCACGCCCTCGGCCATGGCCACCGCGCCCATCGCGACCCAGTCGAAGACGCCGATGGTGGTGATGGCGGCGGCCACCTCGAGCATCACCGAGGCCTCGCCCTACATCGTGCGCACCAGCTTCACGCTGCCGCAGGTCTCGGTCGCGATGGGCGACTGGGCACCGAAGAACGGCATCAAGTCGGTCGTCACGCTGGTCACCGACTACGGCCCGGGCAACGACGCCGAGAAGTACTTCAAGGAGCGCTTCCAGCTCAACGGCGGCAAGGTGATCGATTCGCTGCGCGTGCCGCTGCGCAACCCCGACTTCGCGCCTTTCCTGCAGAAGGTGCGCGATGCCAAGCCCGACGCGCTCTTCGTCTTCGTGCCCTCGGGTGCCGGCGCGGCGGTGATGAAGCAGTTCATCGAGCGCGGCATGGACAAGGCCGGCATCAAGATGATCGCCACCGGCGACGTGACCGACGACGACCAGCTCAACGACATGGGCGAGGGCGCGCTGGGCGTGGTCACCACGCACCATTATTCGGCCGCGCACCCCTCGGCGCTCAACAAGAAGTACGTCGAGGCCTTCCAGAAGGCCAACAAGAACATGCGTCCCAACTTCATGGCCATGGGCGGCTATGACGGCATGCGCGTGATCTACGAGGCGCTCAAGACCACCAAGGGCCAGGGCGGCGGCGATGCGCTGCTCGCCGCGATGAAGGGCCAGATCTTCGAGAGCCCGCGCGGCCAGGTGCTGATCGATGCGCAGACGCGCGACATCGTGCAGGACGTGTATCTGCGCAAGGTCGAGAAGAAGGACGGACAGCTCTACAACGTGGAGTTCGA
>NZ_FMZU01000019.1 GCF_900101545.1 Variovorax sp. CF079
CCGATCGCCCGAGACGATGAGCCTGGCGCGTGCGGCCACGGCGGCGGCCAGCACGCCATCGTCGTCGGGGTCATCCTTGATGGTGGGCGCGATCGTGGCCGGGCGCACCAGGCTCGCCAGCGTGGCGTAGCCATGCACGAGCTGCTCAAGCGTTGGGTCGCTGAGCTGATGGCACAACATGCGCCTGTCACCGTCCGAGGTGATTCGTGACTTGAGCGTTGAATGCGTAGTTCGGCGACCTGGTCCAGCTCGCGCACTCGCGCCCGATCCAGCGTCGCGTCACCAAGGCGCGGCGAACCTTGCCAGCGACGGCTTTGGTCGGCATCATCGCGAGCGCTGAAGAAGGAGCCTGCTGATGAAACCGTGGATTCGCTATGCCGCCGCTCTCGCCACCTTCGTGACCGCGGCCGCCGCCGCGCAGGCAGCGGGCCTCGTGGGCAACACGCTGCCACCGGGCCTTCCTTCGATCGAAGACACCTCGCTCGCCCGGCCGCTCATTGGCTTCGGCGCCGCCGGGCCGGTGACGCGAACGCCGGTCATCTTCATTCACGGCAACAACGACACGCCGTTCCCCACCGCCTGCAACCCCTACGGGCGCGTTCAGGCGATGGCGCAATACTTCGCCGACAACGGCTATTCCACCAGCGAACTCTGGGGCGTGGGCTACCAGGGCGACCAGTGCGACCTGGCCGCGGACCAGACACGCCGTTCGAGCATCGCCCACACCAATGCGGCCAACGTGCCCGACCTGCGCCGCTTCGTGCGCGCGGTGATGGACTTCACGAGCGCCAAGCGGGTGGACATCGTCGGGCACAGCCTGGGCGTGACGCTCGCGCGTGAATGGATGCGGCAGGACGAGGTGCAACACATGGTGCGCCGCTTCGTCGCGATCGACGGGCCCAACCACGGCATCATCAACTGCTCGCCCGACCCCGCCAACTACTGGCAAGTCCCGGCGGCGGGCGGCTTCACGCCTGCGAGCGACGTGTGCCAGGAACTGGGCTCGCCCGACTCGCCCTTCCTGCGCCTGCTCAATGGCCGCAACGGGCGCAACGAGAACGACGGGCCCACGCGCGTGCTGGTGATCCGCAACGGCGATGCCAGCTTCGTCTACTTCCCGGTGCAGGACGGCTCGGTTGCGCCGGTGCCCGCCGTGGATTCGTTCGGCAGGCCGACTGACTTCTCCAAGAGCGCCAGCCTGCGCGGCGCGCGCGAGATCGTGCTCACGGGCCAGGGCGCCTACGACCCCATCCTGCGCACCGGGCACCTCGGCATCCTGAACTCGCCGCAGACCTGGCAGGCCGCGTTCGAGTTCCTGGACGACCGCATCTCCAGGGGCAAGGACGACTGAGACGCGCTCATACTTCAAGACTCCCCGGCCGCATGAAGCTGCTTTGCTCGAGAAAAGGAAAAATGATGATGCATTCGACGTTGCGTTCGACCTCTCTTGCCGCCATGTTGACAATGTGCGCATCGCTCGCGCACGGTGCCGGCTTTGTGTTGACCAGTCCGAGCATCAAGCCCGGCAGCATGCTCACCGAGGCCCAGGTCTTCAACGGCTTCGGCTGCACGGGCAAGAACGTGTCGCCCGCGCTGAAGTGGAGCGGCGCGCCCAAGGACACCAAGAGCTTCGCGGTGACGGTGTACGACCCGGATGCACCCACCGGGTCGGGTTGGTGGCATTGGGTGGTCTACAACATCCCGGCGACTGCTGTCGAGTTGCCGGAAGGAGCCGGGTTGCCCGACGGCAAACAACTGCCTGCCGGAAGCGTGCAGGGACGTACCGACTTCGGCGCACCGGGATTCGGCGGTGCGTGTCCGCCGAAGGGCGACAAGCCGCACCGCTATGTCTTTACGGTCTACGCGCTGAAGACTGACAAGCTCGACATTCCCCCCGACGGTACCGCGGCGCTGGTGGGCTACATGATCAACGCCAACAAGCTTGCCGCGGCCACTTTCACAGCGAAGTACGGGCGCGCGAAATAGGCGTTGGCAACTGTGCTTGCCTCCATCAGCGTTCCGGCCCGTGCACCAGGCGGTACTCGCCCGGGGCCACGCCGGTCCACTGCTTGAAGGCGCGATGGAAGGTGCTGGCTTCCGAGAAGCCCACGCGGTTGGCGATGTCCAGGAGCGGCAGCGGCGTGTGCAGCAGGTATTCGATGGCGGCATCGCGGCGCAGCTCGTCCTTGATCTGCTGGAAGCCGCGGCCCTCCTCGCGCAGCCGGCGGCGCAGTGTCTGCGGCGTCACGGCGAGCGCCTCGCCCACCTCCTCCAGCGACGGCAGCTCGTTGCCCAGCTGCTTGCGCAGCAGCCGGCGAATGCGTTCGGTGAGGCTGCTGGTGTCGCGGTACTTCACGATCAGGTTGGCGGGCGAGCCGGCGAGGAATTCGCGCAGGCTCTGCGGCGACTGCACGACCGGCAGCGCCAGCCAGCGCGCATCGAACCACAGGCCGACGTGGGGCTGGCCATAGCGGATCGGCACCTGGTAGACGCGTGAGGTGTCGGTGCTCGTCTGCTCCGCCGTGTAGTCCACTTCCAGCAGCGGGATGCGGCGCGCCACCAGCCAGGAGAAGGCGTTGAAGGCGAGCAGCATGAAGGCCTTCACCGCATAGTCCAGCCGCGCGTCGGAGGCGCGCCGCAGCACGAACTGAACGTGTGCGCTGCCCTCGCTTACCGTGAGGCGCGGCACGAAGTCATGCAGGAGCAGGTGATACATGGCGAAGCCGTCGCGCAACGCATCGCCGAGCGTGGCGCAGCGCACCAGTTGGCGCATGCACTGGCCGAAGCTTCCGGGCGGCAGCGGGTGGCTCAGCAGGCCCCAGATCTCGTCGCGCAGTTCGCGCCGCAAGGCGCGGATCAGCAGCGCGTACTGGCGCTGCGAGATGCGCGCCAGCGGCGACTCCAGCAGCGAGGGGGCGATGCCCGCCCGTGCCAGCAGGGGTGCCGCATCGAGCCCGCGATGGCGCGCGCCCATCAGGATGCTGTGCACCTGCTGGATGGCAACGGTGTGGTGGGTGAGCGTCATCGATAGCGGCCGCCGCGGCTCGGCCGACGATTGTAGGCAGCGCCATTCAGTCAACGGCGCCTGCCGCCCGCAGCGCAGCCACGGCCGAGGCGTCCAGTCCTGCCTCGCGCAGGATCTCCTCGGTGTGCTCCCCGGCGTGCGGGGCCGGCCGCGGAGCGGACGGCTCGAAGCCGGTCATCTTGACGGGACAGCCGAGCTGCGGCGCTGCCGCATCGCCGCCCGCAACGCGCATGCCGCGCGCGCGGAAGTGCGGATGGGCGAGGGCCTCGTCGATGCGCAGCACCGGCGTCACGCAGCCGGCGCCGTCGTGGAACAGGCTGCGCCAGTGCGCGAGCGGCCGTGCACCGAAGATGGCGGCCAGCTCGGCGCGCAGGCCTTCCTCGGTCGCGGGGTCGCCGCTGCGGTGCAGCGGCGCGAGATCGGGGCGCTCCAGCGTGCGGCAGAGCTCCTCCCAGAACTTCGGTTCCAGCGCGCCGACCGCGAGCTGCCGGTCGTCGGCGGTGCGATAGAAGCCGTAGCAGGCGAGCGCACCCGTCAGCGCGCTGTGGCCGGTCTGCGGCACCTGGCCGTGCTGGTGCAGGCCGGCCAGCGGCAGCACCGCGTGGGCGAGCACGCCATCGGCCATGGCGATGTCCACATGCCGTCCGCGGCCGCTGCGTGCGGCATCGAACAGCGCGGCAAGAATCCCTGCCACCGCCGTCATGGTGCCTCCCAGCAGATCGGCCACCGGCAGGTTCGACAGGGCCGGCCCCGCGGCGTTGCCGATCTGGTCGGCCACGCCGGCCAGCGCCGCGTAGTTCAGGTCGTGTCCCGGCGTGTCGCGCAACGGCCCGGTCTGGCCGAAGCCGCTGATGCTGCAGTAGACGATGCGCGGGTTGACGGCCGCCACCGCTTCGTAGCCCACTCCCAGCCGCCGCATCACGCCGGGCCGGAAGCCTTCCACCAGCACGTCGGCATCGCGGCACAGGCGCAGCAGCGTGGCCACGCCATCGGCGTGCTTGAGGTCGATGCGGATCGCGCGCTTGTTGCGGTTGACGAGCGCGCGCACGGCGGGGCTGGCGTAGTCGCCGGCGCCGGTGTCCTCGATCTTGACGACGTCGGCGCCGAGGTCGGCGAGGTGCATCGCGCCGAGCGGGCCCGGCAGCAGCCGGGTCAGGTCCAGCACGCGCACGCCTGCCAGCGGTGCGCCGCCGGGTGCGCGCGCCGGGGATTCAGGGGAAGAGCTCATGAGGTCTGCAATCTAGACGGCGCGCAACACCCCGGCAATGGCGGCACCGGTCGCGTCGATTGGCGAAAAGCGTCAGGAGCGGCTATCTCCTGGCAGGCTTCTTCACGCCTCGGCGCACCGAGCGTTGCCGCACGGTTGAGCCCGAGCCGCGCAACGCACGTGCCGGGGCCACATCGTGCTGGCTGGCCCGCAGCTTGAAATCGCAGGTCTCGACGGCCAACTCGACAATGCGCGCCAGTGCAGGGCTGGCATCGTCGCTTCGATAGACCGCGCTGTAGACCAGCGGCGGCGGCATGGGGTCGCTCTTGACGACGCGCAGCAAGCCGCTCTTGATGTCCGGCCGCACATAGTCGAGCGCCTGTTGGCTGATGCCGAAGCCGCTGATGGTCAGTTCGCGCAAGACGGTCGTGCTGTTGGTCAGCAGCACCTTGCCGAAGCGGAAGCCGTGCTCCGCGCGCCAGGCCTCATAGAACTTGTTCTTCGAGGCGCCGGCGGGCTGCTCGATCACGGGGTAGTCGGCAAACTCGTGCGGCTTCAGGGCCCGGTTCGGGATGCCGAGTCGCGGACTCGCGATCCAGGCCTGGTCGACCTGCCCGACCTTGATCGTCTCGAAGGCCTGGCCCCAGAAGGTGCCGGGCATGATGGACAGATCGAGCTTGTTGGCTTCGAGGCGTTCGAACAGCGTCAGGCCCGCATCCACCACCGGCTCGAGCGTCACATGGGGATGCAGCTTCTGAAGAAGCTGGATCAGGCGCGTGAGCCATGTCATCGCGATCAGCTCCGTCACGCCCACGCGGAAGGTGCCACGCAGCGTCTTGTCCACGCTGATGTCATGTTGAATGCGCTGCCACAGGCGCTGGGCTTCTTCCGCGAGCGGCAGCAACTCCCGGCCGGCCTGGGCCAGCTCCAGCCCGTGGGAGGTGCGGTGCAGCAAGGGCCCACCCAGCGACGCCTCGAGTTCCGCCAACCTCTTGGAGATGGCCGACTGCGTGGTGTGCAGCTTCACCGCCGCGGCGCTGAAGCTCTGAAGCTTGGCGCTGAAGAGAAAGGCCTCCAGCTGCTTGAAGGTGAAGTTCATTCCAGCGGAATGTACGCCCAAGGTCCATCGCAGGAATAAAAGGAATAGCCGGATCCTCCGATTTCTCGTTTGTCCTGCGGCGCATGGCCTTTGATACTGCGCCCATGCTCCACATCGCGCCACGCCTGAATCGAATCAAGCCGTCTCCCAGTTCCATGGCCGGCCAGAGAGCGCGCGAGCTGCGCGCGATGGGCCGGGACATCCTGGGCTTGACTGCGGGCGAACCCGATTTCGAGACACCCCAGCACATCAAGGAGTCGGCCATCCGTGCCATGGCTGCCGGCCAGACCCGGTATACGGATGTGGGCGGCACGCCGGCGCTGAAGGAGGCGATCGCCGGCAAGTTCCGAAACGAGAACAGGCTGGCTTACGCGCCGAGCGAGATCATCGTCGGCACCGGCGCCAAGCAGGTGATCTTCAACGCCCTCATGTGCACGGTGGCGGCGGGCGACGAGGTCATCGTGCCGGCGCCCTACTGGGTGTCGTACCCGGACATCGCGCTGCTGGCCGGTGGCGTTCCGGTGTTCGTCGACTGTACGGCCGAAAACGGCTTCAAGCTCCGGCCCGCGGATCTCGAGCGTGCCATCACCGGCCAGACACGGTGGCTGATGCTCAACTCGCCGAACAATCCGAGCGGAGCGACCTACACGCGCGCCGAGCTTCAGGCGCTGGCCGAGGTGCTCCGGCGCCATCCCCACGTCTGGATACTGACCGACGACATCTACGAGCACCTCATCTACGGCGATGTCGAGTTCGCCACCATGGCCCAGGCGGCGCCCGATCTCAAGGACCGCACCCTCACGGTGAATGGCGTTTCCAAGGCCTATGCGATGACGGGTTGGCGCATCGGCTACGGCGCCGGGCCTTCGGAGCTGATCAAGGCGATGGTCAAGCTCCAGTCGCAGAGCACCTCCGGCCCAAACTCGATCGCCCAGGCTGCGGCCGTTGCAGCACTCACGGGACCGCAGGACATCGTGGCCGCGAATCGGCGCGAATATCAGAAGCGACGCGACACGGTGGTGGCGGCGCTCAACGCCATCGACGGCATCCATTGCGAAGTGCCCGGTGGCGCGTTCTACGTCTTCGCTTCATGCAGCGAGCTGTTCGGCCTTCGCACGCGCAAGGGGGCAACGATCGACAGCAGCGACGACTGGGTGATGCACCTGCTCGATTCGCAGGATCTGGCGGCGCTGCAAGGCAGCGCCTACGGCGTGCCGACGCACTTCCGCCTCTCCTTTGCCGCCAGCACCGAACAGCTGCTGGAGGGTTGCCGGCGCATTGCACGGGCGCGCGACGAACTCTCGGGCTAAGCCATCACCTCATCCTTGCCTCCATGTCGAATTGAACCAGGAACCGCCATGAAACTCCGATCGCTTCTGAAGCTCTTGCCGGCCCTCGCCGCAAGCATCGCCTGGCTGGGCGCCACCCAGGTGTGGGCGACCGATCCTTTCCCGTCGAAGCCGGTGAAGATCCTGGTCGGCTTCTCGCCCGGCGGCTCCAACGACGTCGTCGCACGCCTGATCGCGCCGAAGCTGGCGGAAGGGCTCGGCGCGCAAGTCGTGGTCGACAACCGGCCCGGCGCCGGCGGCAACATCGCGGCATCGGCGATGCTCACCGCACCCGCGGACGGACACACGCTGCTGATGTGCACCACGGGGACCTTGTCGATCCAGCCGCATGTGCTCAAGAGCATGCCCTTCGATCCAGAGAAGGACATCGTGCCAGTCACGCAGGTCACCAACGCGCCCTACATGCTGATGGTCAACGCGACCCTGCCCGTGAAGAGCGTCAAGGAACTCGTCGCCTACGCCAAGCAGAAGCCCGGCGAAATCAACTTCGCTTCTTCGGGAACGGCAACCGGGGGCCACTTGGCAGGCGAGATGCTGAAGACGCGCGCAGGCATCGACATCGTCCACGTGGCCTACAAAGGCACCGGCCAGGCGATGACGGATCTGCTGGCAGGCCAGGTCTCGATGATCTTCGACCAGCCCGTCAGCTCGATGCAGTACGCGCGCTCGGGCAAGCTCCGCGCCTTGGCGGTGGCCAGTGCGCGCCGGTTGACGGCCTTCCCTGACATTCCGACCGTGATGGAAGCCGGCGTTCCGGACTTCGAACCCGTGACGTGGGCAGGCATTTGCGCGGCCAGGAACACGCCGCCCGCCATCGTCGAGCGCATCCAGCGCGAAGTCGCCAAGGTGCTTGCGATGCCCGAGATCGCCAAGCGGCTCGCCGCCGACGGCCTGGAACCGGTTGGGAGCACCCCCGAGCAGTTTCGTGCGTTCCTGGTTGCTGACAAGCGCAAATGGGGCCGCGTGGTGAAGGACGCCGACGTCAAGGCCGAGTGAGAACAAGACGATGAGCCATCTACCCGATATCGTTCGCGACTTCCAGCGCGTTCCGCCTGATCTGGTCCAGCAGGCTTCGGCCTTCCAGCCCGCCATCCTGGCCGACGTTGCAGGCCGCCGAGGTGCCCTGCACGGCCGCATCCGGGCCTTGCGTCACCGGATGAAGCTGGCCGGCAGCGCGTTCACGGTGGAAGTGCGGCCGGGCGACAACCTGATGATCCACGCCGCCATCGCGCTGGCCAAGCCCGGCGACGTGCTGGTGATCGACGGCAAGGGCGACCAGAGCGCTGCCCTGATGGGCACCATCATGATGAACGCCTGCAGGCAGGTCGGCATCGCCGGCGTGGTGATCGACGGCGCGGTGCGCGACAGCCTCGAGATCGACGAGATGGACTTTCCCGTTTTCTCGGTCGGCACCAATCCCAATGGCCCGACGAAGCTGGCGTCGGGGCGGATCGGACATCCGGTGTCCGTCGGCGGCGTGGCCGTCCGTCCGGGTGATCTTGTTGTTGGCGATGCCGACGGCGTGGTCGTGGTCGAGCGGGAGAAGGTAGAGGCGCTTCTTCAGGCGGCAAGAAGGAAAGTTGCGGACGAAGCCGCGCGCATCGATGCCATCAAGAAAGGCGATACGGCTGCCAAGTGGCTGGACTCCGCGCTGCGCAACGCGGGTGTGCTCAAGGAAAACGAGAAGCTGTAGGCCGAGCGCCTGCAGTCTGTTCCGCATCCATCAACCAGGCGGCTTCGTGCAGCAGCCCGCGCAGCCAGACCAGTCCCGGGTCGTGGGTGCGGTACTTGTGCCATTGCATCGCCTGCTCCATCCTGGGCATCGGTACGGGCAACGCATGCAGCTTCAAGGGCTGAGACCTCTGTGCGAGTCGCGCCAGTCGTCCATGCACCGTGGCGATGCATTCGGTGCCGATGACGACAAAGGGAGCAGCCACGAAGCTGTAGGTCGTGACTTCGACACGGCGGACGATACCGTGGCGCTGCATGAACCAGCTTTCGAGGGTCGGCTGATCGGTGCCCGTGGGCTGCGTCACGACATGACCGGCGGCCACGTATTGGTCGAGGGTCAATTCGCCGGCGTGCGCAAAGCGGCTGCCGCTCCATACCACGCAGTTGAACTCCTCTTCGAACAGGACCTCGGCGGGATGCTCGCGCGAGCAGTAGTTGCGGGGAATCACCAGCAGGTCCGCGTCGCCGCGCTCCAGCGCGCGTTGCGGTCGGTCCATCTGCGGCAATGGCGAGAGCTGGAAGCGCACGGTGCTCGATTGCCGGCGCGCCAGCGCGAGCAGGTGCGGCATCAACGTCACCAGCGTGTAGTCGGAGACGAACATGCGGAACTCGCGGTCCGACTGCGTCGGGTCGAACTGCGGCTGCGTGGCGATGGCGGTGTCCACACGCGAAAGTACGTCGCGCACGGCTTCCTTCAGCGTTTCGGCCCGGGGCGTGAGCTCCAGCTTGCGGCCGACCTGAACCAGCAGTTCGTCCTCGAAGTACGTCCGCAGACGCGTCAGCGAACTGCTCATGGTGGACTGGCTCACATGCAGGCGCTCGGCCGCCCGGCTGACGCTGCGCTCAGCCAGCATCGCATCGAGCGCCACCAGCAGATTCAGGTCGAGCTTGTTGAAACGCATGGAGCGTTCGCAATGCCGCGGTCAGCCTGGCGGGCGCAAGAAGGCATGGTCAGGGCGAAACCGTGTAGGGCGAAGGCACCGGTGAAACCTTGCCGACGCCGGCGCTGGCCGCCACCTTGGCGCGCAGCGCATCGACGCCGGTGTCGGCGGTGTAGGCATAGCTGGCCGCGGGACTCCAGGTCACGGCGCCGATGAAGGGGGTCGAGCCGCCGTTGTTCTTGGTGTCGATCAGCGACTTGGCCACGGCGTTGAGGTCCACCGTAGCGCCGTTGAGCCATGAGCCCGCATCGGTGAAATACTGGGCCCACTTGTCGAAGTTGGCGCTCAGGAGCTCGCTCGGCGCCGCGCCGGCGATGTCGAATGCATTGCGCTCCGAATAGACCTTCGAGTTGTAGCCCAGCCCGATGCCGTAGCCGAAGTAGTACTGCTGTGTGTAGTCGGCCTGCTTCGGGCCCGCGTACACGTTGTTCAGGATGTGGACTTGGCCGTTTCGCACCCGCGGCATGCGCTGATTCACCCATTGGATATGGTTGTGGTGGAAAGTGATGCGGTAGTCGCCGTCGTTGCTGTCGGTGGCGCCGATCAGCATGGCCTTGTGGTGGTTGTAGAAGCGGCTGTACGACACCGTCACGTAGTCGGCGCCGCTCTTGATGTCGAGCAGGCCGTCGTAGTACTTGTAGCGCGACTTGTCGGTTTGGGCGCCTTGCAGTTCGGGGCCATCGGTGAACTCGCAGTGGTCGACCCAGACGCGGTTGCCGCCGACGATGGTCATGGCGTCGGGTTCGGCGTTCCAGGCGCAGTAGTCCTGGTCGGTGATGCCGGAGGAGCAGCTCTCGAACGAAGGCCAGAAATCGGTCGCCGGCACGAAGCGCAGATTGCGCACGATGACGTTGCTCTGTCCGCTGACCATCAGCCAGCCCTGGTAGAACTCGGGCGTCGTGCCGTCGTCGCCTGGCACGCCGAGGACCGAGATATTGCCGCGCTCCAGCTTCGCCTGCGTCACCGCCTGCTGGCAGGGTTGCCTGGTCTTGCCGGCGCACAAAGCCTCGGTGCCGGTCTCGTATGCGGCCTGCGTCAGAGTCATGCCGCTGTCGTTGACGTTGGCATCGAGGCGGCCCTTGATGAAGATGACGACCGGATAGTCCTTCCAGCCCCCGGTCACGCCGTTGTGCACCTCCCAGGCGGACCAGTTGGGTGCGCCGGCACGCGGGTCGTCGTTGCTGGCGCCGGTCTTCTTCGAGCGGTACAGGCAATCGCGCAGCAGCCGCATGCTGGTGGCGGTGCAGGTCACGGGCGCCTTGCCATCGATAGCGGCGAAGCCGCCGGTGGGAGCGCCTGCGCTATGAGCCGTGGCCCATCCGATCAGGCCGTCATCGGCTGCAGCGCCGGTGGTCATGCTCGTGTTGGTCGAGCCGCTGGTGTTGGTCGCGCCGCTGGAGCCGTTCGATCCTCCCGTGCCGGCCGATCCGGTCGTGCCGGTCGCAGTGGTGGTGCCGTTGGATGGGGTCGTGGTGGCCGCAGCTGGTGTGATGGCTGCGCCGGTGTTCGCTCCCGAACTGCCGCCGCAGGCGGCGAGCAGGGCACAGAGAAGAAGCATCCAAAGCGCACGACGCGCCATCACCACCGAGGAATGTTCTCGCATGATCGTAGTCAAGTGAATTAGTCGCGCTGATCGCGGAATAAGTCACAAATTGTCACATAACGGGCACCCGTGACTAGAGCAAGCCGTGGATTTCAGTCGTGCATTTCCGGTGCAAATGACCGACGCCATGCGCACCTCCTCAGGCTACCGCAGTGCCTGAGCTCTCGGCGGTCAAGGACCTTTGCGACCAGAACCGGGCCATGCCCTCAGCCAGGAAATCGGCAAGAAGCGATGCCGCGAGAGGCTGGTGGCGCCGGCTTGGAAAAACGGCATACAAACCCCCGTTCTCGCGGCGGTAGTCCGGCAGCACGTGCGCGAGCGTTCTCGCACGCACGTGGTCCACAGCCAGCACGGCGGGGATCAACGCAATGCCCATGCCCGCCAGCGCGGCGCTGGTCATGGCCTGGTGGTTGTCC
The DNA here is from genome assembly GCF_900101545.1 of Variovorax sp. CF079. Classification (GTDB taxonomy): domain Bacteria; phylum Pseudomonadota; class Gammaproteobacteria; order Burkholderiales; family Burkholderiaceae_C; genus Variovorax. The sequence continues at coordinate 11,372 of NZ_FMZU01000019.1, forward strand.
ACGCTGAAGCGCCCCTTCACCTCGACCGCTTCAGGGCCATCGGGCCCCGTCAGAAGCCATCTGCTGCGACCGCCAGGGTGCGGCAGGACGAGGCAATCGTGTTCCGACAATGAGTGCGCGGTACGCGGCGTACCTCGAGCCTGCATGTAGGCAGGGCTGGCAACCAGGATGCTGTACGCGCTGTCGATCTTGCGCGCGACCAGGCTGGAGTCCGGCAAATGCCCTTCGCGAAGAGCAAGATCGATGCGCTCGGCAATCAGGTCGACGGCCGCGTCGTTCAACGTGAATTCGAGTTTCACGCGGCTGTGCCGAGCAAGAAACTCCGTGACCCATTCCGGCTTGAAGAAACTGAAAAACCCTGCGGGCGCCGCAACGCGGATGGAACCGCAGGGCGCTTCGTTGCTCTCCAGCATTTCTCTGCCGGCAAGCACGATGTCTCCAATCGATCCACGGCATTGGTCGAAGAACTTGCGGCCTGCCTCCGTGAGACCCAGTTGACGCGTCGAGCGTTGCATCAGCCGGACGCCGAACCGTCGCTCGAGCCATTGCACTCGTCTGCTCAGGGTGCTGGGCGGCATGCCGAGACGTCGTGCGGCCTCGGCGAAACTTCCGGCCTCGACGACGCTGACAAACATGGCTACTTCATTGAAGTCCAGCATTCGATCTCATTGAAGTAGTTGTGAAACAGAGAAGTCAGACAGTCTGCGCTACGCAAAATGCGCACCAGCTTCATGCGTCTGCGAGGGTTCTAGCCAGTAGAGCGCTTCGACAAGCGACTTGACGCCCGAAGGCCAAGCCTACGGCGGATGCCGCCGATCAAGCCTAGCGCAATGTGATTGCGGACCGCGCCGGTCAGCTTCGGGACGATCGGCAGTTCCGTCTCGCGCGGCAGGATCGACTCGGGATGCACCTCCAGCACGCCTGCCTTGCGCAAGGCTTGCAAGAACCCGACGCATCGAGAAAACGACTGCTGACTGAGATCAGCCAGCTCGCTCGCGTTCAATTCGCACCGCGAAAGCAGGCTCGCCATCCGAACATTGCCGGAGTCGTTGCCCAGCAGCGCGGCTGGAGGCCAGCGGCGAAGCATGAAGCGGACCGAATCGGAGACTTCCATCTCCATTGCAGTCTGCTCATCCGTGGTCGGGAGCGCCGGTTGCGCTGCGAGCAACTCACGTTCGGTGTTCTTCAACCATTGCTGAAGCTTTTCGGCGCGAATCGGCCGTTTGAGCGTATTCGGCAGATCGCCTGAACTCATGCGAGTGAGCGTGAGCACCGCTCTTGCCATGGCAGCGGCCTCGGGACACCCGCCTTCGGTCGTGGTCCCGTCGACCAGCAGCGCGTCGTACGGCGGCACATCGACCAGCTTCCATGGGAAGGCGCCGTCGTGCGCAGACAGCCGCACGATCGTTTGAATCACGACGACTTCGGCGGCGGGCAGCCGATGGACGCCAAGCCTCAGCGTGGACATGCGTTGCCCTCGAGGCCGCACTGCGCTGGGTTGAAGCGGAATGCGGGGTCAGGCAAGTGTGGGACGAATACAGAACAACGACACGGCGCGAGAAGTCATGTGACTCGGGTGACTCGAAGAAGCGGTGGAGCCTATGAGCGCCGAGCCCACTAGTAAAATTGATTGTGTCGATGCGACATATCGATGCCGCCGATACTTGTGGGGCTATCCGCAAGGAAGGCCGTGAAGACGACGGCGCGACCAAGTCTTCGCCGACCCGCCGCACCGCTGCGCTACAGCGGTTCAGCCCTGAGCGTGCCGCCGGCACGCACGAAGTTGCCTCCGCCGAGGTGATGGATGGTCTGCAAGTCGGCGTTGTCCTCGCGAAACAACCAATGCCCGCCGGCGAAGATGCGCGCGTCGGCCGCCGCGGCGACCACCTCGCCGAAGCAGGTGTCATAGGCATCTTCGGTATGCGGCTCGCGGATCAGCCGGCATTCCAGCCAGGCGGCGCAGCCCGCCTCGAGCAGGGGCATGCCCAGCACGGGCCCGCGGCTCGCCGCGATGCCGTGGCGCTCGAACTTGTCGAGCGTGCGGCCGCTCGTGTTGCCGAGCGCGTAGGTGAGGTCGACCAGCGCCGTGCCGGGCAGGCAGATGCCGAACGCGCCACTGGCGGCGACGAGCTCGCGCGTGTAGGTCCGCTTGTCGATCACCACCGCGATACGCGGCGGCGTGAACTCTACCGGCATCGACCAGGCGGCGGCCATGACGTTGCGGCGGGCGCCGTCGGCACTCGTCACCAGCACGGTCGGGCCATGGTTGACGAGGCGGCTCGCGTGTTCGAGCGCGACGGGCTGAAAATGATTCATGACAGGCATCCGGTTACTTGCGGGCCCCGGCGCTCGTCAGCGTGAACTCTTCCGCGGGCTTGTCGTTCGGAATCGCCCAGACAGCCTTCGTCGCCTCCGATGCCGGCAAGTTGACGATCGCGCCGGCAGGGGGAATGGGCTTCATGAACCACTTGTCATAGAGCTGCGCGATCTCGCCGGACTTCATCATCCCCCGCAGTGTGTTGTCGATGCTTTGCTTGAAGGCAGGGTCGTCCTTGCGAAGCATGATGGCGATCGGCTCCACGCCAAGAACCTCGCCCACGATCTTGTAGTCCGCAGGATTGCGCGCCTTGGCGATATTGCCGGCCAGTACCTGGCTGTCCATCACAAAGGCGTCCGCCCGGCCCGAGTCGAGGTTGAGCATGCTGTCGGTGTGGTCCTTGCCGAAGATTTCCTGGAAGTCGACTCCCGCGGCCTTCTCATGCTTGCGCAGCAATTGCACGCTCGTCGTTCCGGTCGTTGTTGCCACTCCGCGGCCACTCAGCTGGTTGATCGACTGGATGCCCGAGCTGGCCTTGACTGCCATGCGGACTTCTTCGACGAATGTCGTGAGGGCGAACGCCACCTGCTGCTGCCGCGCGGCATTGTTCGTCGTCGAGCCGCACTCGATATCGATCGTGCCGTTCTGCAGCAGCGGGATGCGATTCGAAGACGACACCGGCGCGTACTTGATATCGAGCTGGGGCAGACCCAGCTGCTTCTGAATGTCGGCCAGGGCACGGTGGCACAGGTCGATATGGAAGCCGACGTACTTTCCGTAGCCGGTCGTGTACGACAGCGCACCCGACGACTCGCGAACGCCCATCCTGACAACGCCCGTCTCCCTGATCTTCTCCAACGTATCGGCCTGGGCTGCGCAGGCGCACGCGGCGGCAACGATGGCGAGTATCGCTTTCTTCATTTGGCGAAGAGCATTTCGATGTTGGCGAAGGCCTTGAGCTCCAGCGCATTGCCGGAGGGATCGAGGAAGAACATCGTGGCCTGCTCGCCGGGCTCGCCCTTGAAGCGGATGTACGGCTCGATCACGAACTCGACGCCCTGCGCCCTCAGGCGAGCCGCCATCGCTTCCCATTCGGACATCGGCAGCACGATGCCGAAGTGGCGTACCGGCACGCCATGGCCGTCGACTGCGTTGCGCTGCGCCACACCCGTCTCGTCGGGCGCCAGGTGGGCGACGATCTGGTGGCCGTAGAAGTTGAAGTCGACCCAGTCGTCCGCGCTGCGGCCTTCGGGGCAGCCCAGCAGCTCGCCGTAGAACTTGCGGGCCAGCGCGATGTCGTGCACCGGAAAGGCTAGGTGGAAGGGGGACATCATGGCCGGGTTGGTGGTCGGAGTCAGCATGGTGTGGGGCTCGGTGTGGATGAGGACGCGTGATCCTAGGGTCGGATGAGAAAAAGAAAAATCAATATATATTTGACAGATGCATCAATGGAATTTGTGAATGATCCGCGAGCTGAAGACCTTCGTCGCCGTGGCCCGGGAAGGCACCTTCGCCGCTGCCGGCCAGAAGATCGGCCTGACGCAAGCGGCGGTCAGTGCGCAGATGCAGCGGCTGGAGGCCGAACTTGGTTTCGCGCTTTTCGACCGTACCGGCCGTTCGGCCCGCCTGAACGCCATGGGCCAGGAGACCCTGGAGCAGGCCACGGAGCTGATTCGCCTCTACGCCAATCTGGGTTCGCGCCATGCCGGCCCGCGCGCGACGGTGCCCGTCAGCATCGGCGCGATCGCGTCGGCGCAGCGCCTGCTGTTGGCCGAGGCGCTGACCAGCCTCCACAAGCAGTCGCCGGACTGCCGCACGCGCGTGATTCCCGGCCTGTCGATGGCGCTGCTGAACCTGGTCGATGCAGGTGAGATCGACATGGCCATCGTCATCCGTCCACCGTTCGCCCTGCAAAGCGACCTGCGCTGGACCACGCTGGCGCATGAACCATTCCGCCTGCTGGTGCCGCGACATGTCGAGGGGAGCGACTGGGCGGAACTGCTGTCCAGCCAGCCCTTCGTGCGCTACGACCGCGCTTCTTTCGGCGGTCGGCAGGTCGACCGCTTTCTGCGCGCCGCGCACTTGAGCGTGCAGGAGATCTGCGAGCTCGATGAGTTGGACGCGATCGTGCGGCTGGTGGCCAACGGCCTGGGGGTGGCCTTGGTGCCGCAGACCGCCACGCACCGGCGCTGGCCTGCCGCGGTACGCGCCATCGATCTCGGCCGCCACACATTCCACCGCGACATCGGGCTGGTGCATCGCTCGAGCCGCAATCTGACCGGGTCCGCGAGCCTGCTGGCGCAGTTGGTCTGCGCGGCCTACAGCGGCAGCCTGTAGCTCACCGCTAACCCGTTGCACCAAACGAAACGGCCCCTCGGGGCCGTTGTCCGTGAGAGCCGCGGCGCCGCCGCGGGGCACTTACTTCTTGGTCTTCTTGGTAGGTGCAGCTTTCTTGGCGACCGGCTTCGCTGCAGCCTTGTCAGCCTTGCGTTTTGCTGCCTTGGGGTCGATGGCGGCTTTGAACGCGGAGCCGGGAACGAACTTCGGGAGCTTTGCCGCAGCAATCTTGATTTTTTCGCCGGTGCTGGGATTCAAGCCCGTGCGGGCTGCACGAGCGACTTGCTTGAACGTTCCAAAACCAACGAGTTGGACGGGATCACCCTTCTTGACAGCAGCGACGATGGAGCCAGTGACGGTCTCAAGAATGCGCGCAGCCTCGGCCTTGCTGACGGTGTGTGCGGTCGCGATTTTCTCGACCAGTTCAATACGATTCACAGATTTCCTTGGAGTAGTTCGCCTTGTTGCCAAAGGCGGCGCAGCCAACCAGACTGGCTGCAAGCGGCGCGGAGTGTAGCCGAGGTCTGCAAACCCTTGGTCAGCCGGCCTTTGATGCGCTCGTGGCAACCGATACGCCCCATAGGCGCGGCTTGCCTTCCCAGACCGAGAAGCCGCTGATGCGCTTGCGCACCGCCCAGGCGTCGAGGCCGTTGTACAGCATGATCAGCGGCACCTGCCGGATCATCTGCGCGTGGATCTGATCGAACAGCGCCTGGCGCTTCTTCGGGTCGGCTTCGGCAAAGCTCTCGTCGATCAGCTTGAGCGCCTGCGGATCTTCCCAGACCTTGCGCGACTGCTTGTCCTTGGGGCCCGCGAACTGCTCGTAGCTCAGCGCCGGATCGAGGCGCGACGAGTACGTGAACGAGCTGATCTGGTAGTTGCCACTGTTGTAGCGGTCGAGCTGCGTGGCCCACTCCAGCACCTCGATCTGCGCGTTGATGCCGACGGACTGCATCATGGCCTGCGCGAGCACCGCCACGGTGTAGCTCGGCACGTGAGCGCGCTTGTTGGTCTGGATGGTGATCTTCTCGCCCTTGTAGCCTGCTTCGCGCAGCAGCTTCGCCGCCAGCGCCGGGTCGTAGCGGTAGCCCTTCTTCTGCGCCGCGCCGTAAAAGGCCGACCCCTTGTGGATCGCCGAGTTGTTGACCGAGCCGAGGCCCTCGGAAGCCGCCGCCACGATCTGCTCCATGTCGAAGGAGGCGGCGATGGCCTGGCGCAGTTTCTCGTTCTTTAGCAGCGGGTCGCGGGTCTGGATCAGCAGCACGTTCTTGGTGGCCTGGCCGGGCGTCTGCACGGCGAGCTTGCTGTCGGTCTTGAGTTCCTGCACGTCGCTCGCGGTGATCTGGCCCGCATCGACGGCGCCGGACTTCAAACCTGCGGTGGCAGTGGACCCATCGGGCACGACGAGGAAGCGCACCGTGTCCACCAGCGGCGCCTTCAGGCCCACGTAGCCGTCGGCCTTGCTGCCGGGCGGCGAGGTGTAGCCCTTGAAGGCCGTGACGGTGACGTACTCGCCGCGTTTCCATTCGCCGAGCTTGAAGGGGCCGGTGCCCACCGGCTTGTCCCAGCTGCCGTCGGCCTTGACTGAGCTGCGATGAAGAATGGCCGTCATGCCGCAATCGGTGCGCGACAGCGTGTCGAGAAAGATCGCCGAGGGCTTGTTGATCTTCATGACGAAGGTGGCGGCGTCGGGTGTCGAGGTTTCGACCACTTTGAGGCCACCGCGGCCGTCGAACTCGCTGAGGCAGCGCCAGTCGGTCTTCGGGTCCATGTAGCGCTTCCAGCTCCAGTCCACGTCGGCCGAGGTGAGCGGCGCGTCGTTGTGGAACTTCACGCCCTTGCGCAGGCGAAAGGTGTAGGTCAGGCCGTCCTTCGACATCTCCACCGACTGCGCGAGCAGCGGGCCCACGCTGCCGTCCTGGCGGTAGCCCACCAGCCCCTCGACCATGTGCAGCACGATGCCGTCGGTGGTGTTGTCGCGGTTGACGCCGGGGTTGGTGGAGCGGATGTCGGCCGGCTGCGCGACCGTCACGGAGGTCTGGGCGAAGGCGGTGGCGCAGGCGATGGATGCGCCGCCGATGGCAGCGAGACGGATGAGAAGACGGGGCATGGTGGCGTACTCCTTCGAAGTCAGTATGGGAAAAGGGCTCTCAGGCCGCAACGGCGGCGCCGAAGCGCCAGCGCAGCCGCACGCCGCCGCTGTCGGTGGACTCGAGTGCCGGAATGGCCGAGAGCAGCTTGCGCGTGTAGTCCTGCTGCGGATGGTCGAACACCGCGTCGCGCGTGCCCTGCTCGACGATGCGTCCGTCCTGCATCACGATCACCCGGTCGGCCACCTGCTCCACCACGCCGAGGTCGTGGCTGATGAAGAGGCACGAGAAGCCGTGGCGCTTCTGCAGTTCGGCGAACAGTGCGAGCACCTGCGCGCGCACCGTCACGTCGAGCGCCGAGACCGGCTCGTCGGCGATCACGAATTCGGGCCGGCGCACGACCGCGCGCGCGATCGCCACGCGCTGCCGCTGGCCACCCGAGAGCTCGTGCGCGTGGCGCGGTGCGAAGCCCGATCCGAGGCCCACCTCGTCGAGCACTTCCTGCACGCGCCGCCCCTTGTCGACGGCAGACATGTTCCGCAGCAACCGCAGGCCTTCGCCCACCAGCTGGCCGATGGTCATGCGCGGGTCGAGCGAGGCGTACGGGTCCTGGAAAACCATCTGGCACTGCAGCCGGTAGTCGAACCAGCGGGGGTCCGAGCGCGCGATCTGCCGGCCGCGGAACAGGATCTCGCCGCCGCTGGGCCGCAGCAGCCCGGCGATGGCGCGCCCCAGCGTGGTCTTGCCCGAGCCCGAGCCGCCGACGACCGCCACCACCTCGCGCGGGCGCACCGCCAGGTCGATGCCGTGCAGCGCGCGCTTGGGTACCGCCTTGGCGAAGAGCCGGCGATGACCGGGATAGTCGACGACGAGGTTGCGCACCTCGACCACCGGCGCTTCCTCCGCCACCGGCCGCGCGGGTAGGCGCCGCGGCATGGCCTCGAGCAGCTCGCGCGTGTAGGGGTGTTGCGGGCGCGCAAGCAGGTCGTCGGTGTTGCCGATCTCCTTCACCTCGCCGTGCCGCATCACGACCACGCGCTGGGTGAAGCGGGCCACCATCGGCAGGTCGTGGCTGATCATCAGCACGGCGGTGCGGTGCTCGCGCGTGAGGCCGACCATCAGCTCCAGCACGTCGCGCTGCACCACGGCGTCGAGCGCGGTGGTGGGCTCGTCGGCGATCAGCAGCGCGGGCTGCAGCAGCATCACCGAGGCCAGCATCATCCGCTGTCGCATGCCGCCCGAGAACTCGTGCGGCCACGCACCGAGCGCGGCCTGCGGATCGCGAATGCCGACGCGCGCGAGCATGTCGAGGATCAGCGCGCGGCGCGCATCCGGCGGCAGCTCGCGCCGGTGCAGCGCCAGCGCCTCGCCGAGCTGGCGGCCGATGGTCATCGACGGGTTGAGCGAGGTCATGGGCTCCTGGAACACCATGCCGACCCGCAGGCCGCGCAGTTCGCGCAACCGCTGCGGCCTTGCCTGCGCAAGGTCTTCGCCCTCGAAGAGGATGCGGCCTGCGGTACGCACCAGCGGCGGCGGCGTGAGGCCCATGATGGCGCGCGCGGCCTGCGTCTTGCCGCTGCCGGATTCGCCGACGATGCCGACCATCTCGCCGGGCGCGATGTCGAACGAGACCTTGCGCACGATCTCGCGGCCGCCCGCGCCGACGGCGAGCGTGAGGCCCTCCACGCTGACCAGGGGAGTCGTCGTCATTGCACGCCTTTCATGCGCGGATCGAGCCAGTCGCGCACCGCATCGCCTAGCAGGTTGATGCCGAGCAGCGTCAGCGCGATGCACAGGCCCGGAAGAATCGAAAGATGGCTGGCCTGCGCCATGAAGGGCCGCGCCGAGGAGAGCATGTTGCCCCATGTGGGCGCCGGCGGCGGCACGCCGAGGCCCAGGAACGAGAGAGCGCTCTCGGCCAGGATCACCCAGCCGAACATCGAGGTGGCCAGCACCGTCAGCGGCGCGGTGCAGTTGGGCAGCACGTGCCGGAACATGGTGTAGAGCTCGGAGTTGCCGAGCACGCGCGAGGATTCGACGAACTCCTTCTCGCGCAGCGACAGCACCGTGCCGCGCACGATGCGGGTGACCGAGGGCGTGTAGGCCAGGCCCAGCGCGAGGATGATGCCGTACTGGTTGGCGCCGACCACCGCGAGCAGGCCCAGCGCCAGCAGCAGGCCGGGGAAGGCCAGCAGCGCATTGTTGAAGGCCATCACGATGCGGTCGGTCCAGCCGCGCAGGAAGCCGGTCAGCACGCCGACGATGCTACCCGCGACGATGGAGAAGCTCACCGTCAGCAGGCTGATCCAGACGCTCGTCGAGGCGCCGGCCATGAGGCGCGAGAATTCGTCGCGGCCGAATTCGTCGGTGCCCAGCAGGTAGCTGCCGCCCGGCGGCCTGAGGCGGGAACCGAAGTTGATTCGCAGCGGATCGTGCGGCGTCCAGAACTGACTCAATACCGCCGCGAGTGCGACGGCGCCGACGATCAGGATGCCCACCAGGGCATTGAGGGGAATGCGTTGCTTGCGGAATTTCATTCGACAGCCACCCGTGGGTCGAAGATCGGATAGCAAAGGTCGATGACGAGGTTCACCGCCACGTAGACCGCGGCGACGAACAGTAGGCAGCCCTGGATCACCGGGTAGTCGCGCGCGAAGATCGCGTCCACCAACAGCCGGCCGAGGCCGGGAATGGTGAACACCGTCTCGACCACCGCGATGCCGCCGAGCAGGTTGCCGAGCACGAGCCCGATCAGCGTCCAGGTCGGGCCGAATGCGTTCTTGAAGGCATGGCGCATCAGCACCGCACGCTCCGACAGGCCCTTGGCGCGCGCGTGGGTGATGTAGTCGAGGCGCAGCACCTCGAGCGTGCTGGCGCGCGCCATGCGCATCAGCACTCCGATCTCATGCAGGAAAAGCGTGAGCACTGGCAGCACCAGATAAAGCAGGCCGGCCCTCCAGTCTTCGGCGAGCGACACGTAGCCGACCACCGGCAGCCAGCCCAGCTTGAGGCCGAACAGCAGCAACAGCAGCAGGCCGAGCCAGAACGTCGGGATCGACACCAGCAGCGTGGCCGAGCCGACGAGCAGCAGGTCGGGTGCGCGGTTCTGCTTCCAGGCGGCGATCATGCCGGCGGGCACCGCCACCAGCGCGGCCAGCGCCACCGCGGCCAGCACGATGCGGCCGCTGATGAGGAAGCGCTCGGCCACCAGCGGCAGCACGTCCTGGCCGCTGTTGATCGAGGTGCCGAGGTCGCCCTGCAGCACGCGGCCGAACCAGATGCCGAACTGGGCCGGCACCGAGCGGTCCAGACCCAGACGGGCGCGCAGGTCCGCAAGGCTGGCGGGCGTGGCCAGGTCGCCGAGCAGCAATTGCGCGGGGTCGCCGGGAATGAGCCGTATCAGGATGAAGACCGACACCGCCACGATGAGCAGTGTGGGAATCGCCATCGCGATGCGGGCCGCAGCGAAACGGAACATGGGCCTGTCTCCTTGCGCGTTCTCAGCCCGGGATCGACGATGGCGACGGGGACGGCGTGGCGCGAAGCTCGCGTAGCACGCGGGCGAGGAAGTCCTGCACCCGCCCGACGCAGGCCAGGCCGTTGTGCGGCACGTTGTCCAGCAGGTCGAAGACGACCTGCACGCCGGCCGCTTCGAAGGAGCGGCGCAGGGTTTGCAGCCGCTCGGGTCGCGTGGGGCCCGCGTCGTTGGCGCCCGGCATGAAGTGCTTTCCGCCGGGCCTGTGGGTGATCTCCCAGGTCTCGATGTCGGCCTTGCCGGCCACCATGTGGACCGGCACGCGGCGCAGCGCCTCGAGGTCGAGCGGCTTGCCGAAGCGGGTGTCGAAATCCTGCGTGCCGACCCACCAGCCCTGCTGCGGATCGATCTGCGTCACCGAACCGGGTGCGCCGATGGACACGGCCCACAGGCGCTCCGGGTGCAGCAGCGCGAAGCGGTTGGCGAACTGCCCGCCGCCCGAGTAGCCGAAGAGCGCGAAGCGGTTGAAGTCGCAATCGAACTTCTCGCCCACCTCGGCCACCATGTCGAGCAGGATCCGGTCGTAGCGGATGTCGGCCTCGATCAGCTGCTTGAAGCCGTCGCGGTTGCCGTCGCCGCGCACGCCGACCGGAAACAGCGGGCACAGCACGATGCAGTCGTTCCACTTGGCGAAGCCGCTGAAGGCCTCCCGGTAGTTGACGAAGGCGCGGCCGGTGCCGTGCATCACGACGATCAGTTGCATGGGCCGCGTGCCGGCGCTGCCGATGTGGTGCGGCACGTAGGTGCAGTACGAGAAGCGCGGATCGCTGCGCGAGGCGTAGATGGTGCTGGGACCCAGGTCGTAGATGGCGCGTGCGCGCTGTTCGGCCTGAACGAAAGAAGCCTCGGGGGTTTCGAGCATGGCGGTGTGTAGGTGCGTATGAAAGGGTATGCGCCGGCGGCGGGCTACAACGTGTATTCCTGGAAGTTGCGTGCCTCGTAGGGCTTGCGCGCGATCCACATCGTCTTGTTGCCGGCGTCGATCAGGGTGGTCGCCACGGTGGCGGAGATGCTGGCGAAGCTCGCGGGTTTGGGCGAGCGCAGCACGCCGTCGGGCTTGCCGAATTCATCGGCGAGGATCGCCTTCACATGGTCCCAGCAGATCGGGCCCGAGACGCGGCGCAGCGCGTTCTCGACCCGGTCCTGGCGGTAGAGGCTGTCGACCCGCTCGCCCATGTACGGGTCGCGCAGCTTGACGCGCGCGGCCGGGCAGAGCCAGTGGTTGGTATGCACCAGCAGGTCGTCCTCGGGCATGACCCAGAAGATCTCGCCCGGCGAGGTTTCGAGGCTCATGCCTGCGCCGTCGCCGGCACCGGCCTGCGCCAGGATCATGTTGTTGGCGCAATAGCGCCGCGAGTCCCAGATCGCCCGCATGGCCTGCGCCAGGTTGGCGGCTTCGAGCACGCGACGGCGCAGCAGCACCAGCGGCACGCCGGCGCCCTTGCGGAAGTCTTCGTCGCTGGAGAGGGAGTTGCCGGTCAGCGAGACGCCATTGGCATTGAAGCCATGGCGCGCAAGCGCGCCGGCCTCGGTGAAGCTCAGGATGTCGGGACCCTCTTCTCGGCGGATGCGCAACACGATGCCTGTGTCCACGCATTCTTCGCGCCAGTCCCAGTTATGGGCATGCATGAGGCGGCCGGTGGCTGAGCGGCCGGGCAGCACGAGCAGGCCGGTGCAGTCGCCGTCTTCCGACGACGGGGCCTTGGCCGGTGCTTCGAGCGACTGCTGGAGGTCGGCATGGCCGAACATCATCTCGGTGCGGCAGTTGATCGTGATGACGTCCTCCAGCGTCGCACCCGCGCCTTCGGCGATGCCGCGCAGTTCCTCGAGATAGGTGGCGTCATAGGCCTCGATGACCTGGGCCATCGATTGCGCGAGGCGCCGCAGCGTGGCCTCGTCGACGCCGCGTTTGCCGAGCTGCGACTTGTAGAGCGCGATGCTGCGCGCCACGCGCTCAGGCACGGCGCGGCCATGCTGCACGCCACGCGCATGCGGCGTGCCGGAAACATCGACAAGGGGAAAGTATCGGGGGGTTGTCATGTTGCTTGAGCCACTTTGTCATTCGCTTGTCGCCGCGAGCGGGTAGCGATGGGGGTGGATTGTTTTGCAAGAACAGAAAAAGATAAATTTAAAAATCATTTAGCATCAATAAAGAAATTATTTATCTTGAAGCTGTCTTCATCCGTGCCTCGGCCATGAGCACCATCCGCTTTCTTCGCACCTTCGTGGCCGCAGCGCGAGGCGGTTCCTTTGCCGCGGCGGCCGATCAGGTCGCGTTGACGCAGGCGGCCGTCGGCCAGCAGATGCGCGCGCTGGAGGCGGAACTGAAGAAAACGCTCTTCGACAAGACCGGCCGCACCATGACGCTGAGCCCCGCGGGCCATCTGCTGCTGCCGCGGGCCGAAGCACTGCTCGCGCACTACGAGGCGATGCGGCAGGACCTACAGGACCAGCGGCAGATCGCCGGAACCATCAAGCTCGGCTCGCTGATCTCGGCCATGGGATTGCTCTCGAGCACGCTGGCAACGCTCAAATCGCTCCATCCCAACCTCGAGGTCGAGCTCAGAGTCCGGGAGCAGTCGCGACTGGCGGAGGACGTGATGAGTGGAGAACTCGATGCCGCGGTGGTCGTTGAGCGCCCATGGCCGGACAAGCCCGGCTTGCTGTGGACGCCCTGCTACGAAGAGACGCTCACTGTGATCGCGAATTCGAGCATCGCCGCGCTCGACACCCCCATTGCGGGCTTGTTCGCAAACCATCCCTTCATCCGCTTCGACCGGCGCACGCCGACGGGTGCACGCATCGACCGGATCCTGCGCCGGCTGCAGTTGGTTCCCAGGGAGTTCCTGGAGCTCAATTCGCTGCTCTCGATCGTCGAACTGGTGCGAAAGAACGTGGGCTTCACCATGGCGCCGCTGCTCAATAACTTCGATTGGGAAAGCGACCCCGGACTGCGCGTGCTGCAGCTGCCCGGCCGGCCGATTGCCCGTCGCCTGGGCATGCTGGAGAGCGGCCGGCGCAGCCACATCACGGGCGTGGTTCGCGAGGAGCTATTGGCGCACCTCCGCCGGGCGAAGCCCGGCGGCCGATCCATCGCCAGCGTCTCATCGTGAAAGCACCGTCAAGAACTTTCAAGCGCGGGGCAACACGAGCCGAAAGGCACTGCCGCGCCCCAGTGCGCTGTCGAGCAACACCTTGCCGCCGTGCCGCTGGGCCACGGTCTTGACAAAGGCCAACCCGAGCCCGGCCCCGTCGATGTTTGCTGTGGCGCTGCCTCGAACGAAGGGCTCGAACGCCTGCGTCCGGAGTTCTTCGGCGATGCCGGGTCCTTCGTCCTTCACCAGCACGGCCCATGCACGCGGAAGCGATTCGACCGCGCAGGTGATCGACGAGCCCGCCGGCGAACAAGGCGAGATCGAACTCATTCTGCGTCAGCGCAACAGGCCTGCCGTCGATCTCCAGTTGCCGGGTCGCAAGCACGAAGCGGTAGCGTCCCCAGACCTGCTCTTCGGGCTGCGTGTCCAGGTAGGCGCGCCGCAGCAGCGCGCGCACGCGAGCGGCCAGCTCGCCTACCCGCATGGGATTGACCATGAAGTCGTCCGCCCCCGCTGCATCGGCTTGAACCACAAAAAGCGGTGAGCCTAGGCCCGGTCAAAAGATCACTTGCGCGCTCCCCCAATCGTCCACGATCACGCTGAAACAGCGTCCACGATCAGCCTGAAACGCCGTCCACGATGCCCTGAAATACGCAGTCCCCGCGAGCCGCGCACGACCATGGAGCCTTGAGCGGCCCGGCCTTGCCTTCGGGAGGCAGATCACTTCCCCTAGGTCCGCTAAGGGCGCTGAGGGCATCTTCGATCGGGGTCAGGGACTTGGCACTGCACACTCAGGATCGAACGACTTAGGAAGCGCGGCGAGCTTTCCTTCCATCAAACGAAGGCGCCGGCTTACGGCAAGGGCAATGCACACGCCCAGCATTCCTTGCATGAGCCGCTTCCGCTTTCTTGTATCGATGGTTGAAGCACTCCGGTCTGGAGCGTTCGAATGGGTGCTGTTCGAATCCTTCGATGACGTGCCTGGCTTTGAGCCCTTGGCACGCTCAGATCTCAGCTTCCCAACATACAAGAGCGCCTGGGAAGCCGGGTGCGTGGCACTTCAATCCCGCATGGACGATCCAAAACTGGACCTACTCGACGACGAGGACTGAGCAGCGGCTGACCAGCTCAGTTGCCTTGGGACGAAGCGCCAGATTGCTGTTCTCGGATCAGGAACTCGTCGATCCAGGCGCGCGCCTTGGCCGCAAGCAGCTTCCTTGCTTTTGCCTCTTCGGATACGCCGCCAACTCCGATTCGGAACATCACTTTCCCGGCCCGCTTTACATCGGCAAAAAAATAATTGCCTTCGCCTACGGGCTCAGATCCAAACTCGATCGTCCAGTCTGGCGGAGCAGCAGGCGGATCGGCGTGGTCGCGCGCCGGGGAAATGTTCATCGGTGGTCAATGGTGAGACTTCTGCAGCCCAGTATGCGCCACTCCTGCTCGGACGCAACGGGGGCAATGTCATGGGTTTGACGGCTGATCCCGCAGCAGAAGACGGCCCCCCGGTCGGGCACCTCCTCCCCCACTGGGGGCGCGGCGAGTTCAAACTAAGCTGCAGAAAATTCAGGCTAAAGTTGAAAACCGCCGACTGTGGAACGCTACTGGAGATTGAGCATCAAGACGGCTTAAGTCATTGATCCGAAAGGGCGCACCGGGGAACTGCGCCGTTGATCGTTCAGCTCATGCGCCGCTAGACATTCGATCCTGTGGTCTTCACGCCTCCGAACATTGAGTTTTTCGCTCCGGCCCGGAGCCATAGGGGCAGAATTTAGCGGCTACGTGCTTGCCGACGAATCACTTCTTCGGCGGCTTGAATGCACGTACCAGTCCCAATCTAGGAGAACCAAGATGGTCAGCAAGAACACGATTTGTCTCTGGTACGACGGCACCGCGTTGGACGCCGCGAAGTTCTACGCCGAGACGTTCCCGGACAGCGCGGTGGGAGCTGTCCATCGCGCGCCTGGCGACTATCCCGCGGGCAAGCAGGGCGATGTCTTGACGGTCGAGTTCACGGTGATGGGCATCCCTTGTCTCGGACTGAACGGGGGCCCGGCGTTCAAGCACAACGAGGCTTTCTCGTTCCAGGTTGCGACCGACAACCAGGCCGAAACGGACCGCTTGTGGAACGCGATTGTCGGAAACGGCGGCCAGGAAAGCGCATGCGGCTGGTGCAAGGACAAGTGGGGACTGTCGTGGCAGATCACGCCACGCGCCCTGACGGCCGCGATCGCCGATCCTGATCGAGCGGCGGCCAAGCGCACGTTCGAAGCCATGATGGGGATGAGAAAGATCGACATCGCTGCGATCGAAGCGGCTCGGCGCGGCTGACGCTCCCGATGCCGGCCCAGCCCCCGTCGCCGCGACAGCCACGCACGCGGAACGCCACGATTTTTTTTGCTAGAACTCCGCCGCATCAAGGGGCGGTGCGCCCTCCTTCCCTCTCAGTGTTGGCCTAGGTTGGCCCTCGAAAGGTGTGCCGCCAGCGTGTGTGCAGTTCGCGCGAGCGTCACCTGAGCATGGCTTCCTTCTCGACTCTCCTGCGGAACGCCACTGGTCTTTGCCCTGACGCGCGCAGCCTCCCTCTGAAATCAGACGGGTGAGTAGACGTACATCTTTGAATTTTCCGTGAACCTGGCGGGAAGCAGGACCGGGGGCCGAAGGGCCGCCACCCACTGAGAACATATGCCCTTCTCGATCGCAGATGGTAGACCGCACGGCAAGGGCCCCGGTTACCCCTGCTTGACGAGGTTTAGCGTCGGCAGCGCCCCACCCGGGAACTGCTGCATTGCGCCACCGCTCGCGAGGCCGCCGAGGTCCACGACCGCGAAACCCAGCAATTCGAAGAGCCGCATCACGTCGGCCTTGGCCGGCGCATCGTCGCCCGACATGAAGAGCACGCGACGTCCGCCGCTCGTGCGCGGGTCGGCCGCCAGCAGCGGGGGCGGCAGCGTGTTGGCGATCTTCACCACCCGCGCACCAGGCACATGCGCGGCCACGACCTGGCTCGAGGCGAGGCCACCGAGTTCGGCGATTCGGAATCCGGGCATCACCACTGGATTCATGGTGTCCAGCACGATACGACCTTCGAGCGTGGGCAAGCCGGCGGTGGCGCTGTCGAGGTGCTGCCAGGGCACGGAGAGCACGAGCACGTCAGCGTTCGCGGCCTCGGCGCGCGTGCCGGCGCGTGTCTTGCCGCCCGTGCGGCGCACCGCGTCGGCGAGCGAGTCGGGGCCGCGGCTGTTCGACAGCACGATGTCGTGGCCGGCGTTGGCGAACTGTTGGGCGAGCGCGAGGCCGATGCTGCCGGCGCCGATGAATCCGATCTTCATGATGAAGCTCCTGTGTGTCCGGTGAATGGAGAAAGTGGTTAGGCCGAGTAGCCGCCGTCGACCGCGATGCTCGCGCCGGTGACGAAGCTCGCCGCCGGGCTCGCCAGCCAGGCCACCGCGTTGGCGATCTCGTCCACCTGCGCATAGCGGCCGAGAGCGATGTAGGTGCGCGCCTGCTGCGCGAACTCGCTCGTCGCGGGGTTCATGTCGGTGTCGGTCGGGCCGGGCATCACGTTGTTGACCGTGATGCCGCGCGGACCGAGGTCGCGCGCCAGCGCCTTGGTCAGGCCGGCCACCGCGGCCTTGGTCATCACGTACAGCGCGCCTCCGGCATAGGGCACGTACTGGCTGTTGATGCTGCCGATGTTCACGACGCGGCCGCCCTCGTCCATGTGCTTGAGGGCTTCCTGCGTGGCGACGAACAGGCCCTTGAGATTGACGTCCACCATGCGGTCGAAGTCGTCCAGCCCGATGTCCTGCACCGGCTTGCCAATGGCAATGGCGGCGTTGTTCACGAGGATGTCGAGGCGACCGAAGGTGGTGACGGCTTGTGCCACAGCGGAGCGCACTTCGTCGGGCCGGCTGGCGTCGGCAGCGACAGCGAGCGCCGTGCCGCCCCCGGCCGCAATGGCGTCGACCGCAGCCTGCGCTGGTTCGGGCGAGGCGACGTAGGTGATGACGACCGCCGCGCCGTCGGCGGCCAGGCGGCGGGCGATGCCAGCTCCCAAGCCGCGCGAGGCACCGGTCACGAGGGCGACCTTGCCGGCCAGGGGAAGAGTAGCGATGGAAGAAGAGGTGGTCATGGCGTTTCCTTTGGGAAAGGGGTTGGACATGGCGCAATGGTCGGGCCGCAGCTCCTTCGCGGGTAGCCGGCAATGGCTGGAATCTTCTTCAAGCAATGCTTGAAAATAGGCACGCATGGAAACGCTCGCCAACCTCGAATCCTTTGTCCGAAGCGCCGAATCGGGCAGCTTCTCGGAGGCGGCGCGCCGCTTGAGCCTGACGCCTGCCGCCGTCAGCCGCAATGTCGCGCGGCTCGAAGCCAATCTCGGCGTGCGCCTGTTTCAACGCAGCACGCGACGGCTCACGCTCACCGAGGCAGGCGAGCGCTTCCTGCAGTCGGTGGCAGGCGGCCTGGAAGACATCCAGGCCGCCATTGCGGGCGTGTCGGCCGACGCGGGTCGCCCGGCCGGCGTGCTCAAGGTGAGCATGTCGCCCGGTTTCGGCGTGGACTACATCGTGCCGCTGTTGCCTGAGTTCATGCAGCGGCATCCGGCGGTGCGGCCCGACTGGCATTTCGACAATCGGCATGTGGACCTGATCGCCGAAGGCTACGACGCTGCTATTGGCGGCGGCACCGAACTCACGCCTGGCGTGGTCGCGCGCGAACTCGCGCGGGCCCACATCGTCGCCGTGGCGTCGCCGGCTTACATGGCTGGACGGCGCACGCCGCGCGAGCCGGCTGATCTGGCGGAGCTCGACGGCATCGTGATGCGCTCGGGCCGGAGCGGTCGCCTGCGTGACCGCATGATGCGCGACCGCGCGGGAGTACAGGCCCCTGTCAAGTTGCAGCCAAGCATCGTACTCAGTGACCCGGACGCGCTGTGCCGCGCCGCGTTGCTCGGTCTAGGCGTGGCGCTCGTCGCGATGCCCCATGCGCTGCCGCACCTGGAAAGCGGCGCGCTGCTGCGAGTGTTGCCGCGCTGGTACGCGGACGGCGGTCCAATCTCGCTCTACTTCGCCGGCGGGCGCCTGCTGCCGGCCAAGACCCGTGCCTTTGTCGACTTCGTGGTCGAGACGTTCGCGCGCGAGCGGCTGGCGCAGCGGTTTTTGGCGGCCTGAACCACACGGCCTCGGGGGCGATTGGCCTCGACAGCCTCGCACAAAGATCCGCCAACTACTTCAACGATTAGTCGGATATGCGGCTAGGCGCCGCTAGGCGATGAGGACGGAGCCAAGTGCACGTGGGAACGTCCGCAGTTGGCTGTTTCCCGGCTGACCGCCCAAGAGCCGAGTTCCAACTAAGCTGCAAAAAATTCCAAGTGAGGTGAAAACCGACATCGACTCTCCTTGGACCGCCGGGCCTTGAAACCCCGCCAAATGCCCTTATGATTAGCACTCGCTGAAGAGGAGTGCTAACAACCCCCCGCTTCCAGTGGCTGGGCAGCCGGCAACCATGCCAGCGCCCGAACCAAACCCCGTTTCTTATCCAGGAGATGCAATGAAACTTCGTCCTTTGCACGATCGCGTGATCGTCAAGCGCATTGAAAGCGAAACCAAGACCGCCTCGGGCATCGTGATCCCCGACAACGCCGCCGAGAAGCCCGACCAGGGCGAAGTGCTGGCCGTCGGCCCTGGCAAGAAGAACGACAAGGGCGAACTCGGCGCGATGAGCGTCAAGGTCGGCGACCGCGTCCTGTTCGGCAAGTACAGCGGCCAGACCGTCAAGGTCGATGGCGACGAGCTGCTGGTCATGAAGGAAGACGACCTGTTCGCGGTCGTCGAGAAGTAATCAACCCCTCTATCTGAATTCGGAGAAATCTCATGGCAGCAAAAGACGTAGTCTTCGGCGGTGAAGCCCGCGCACGCATGGTCGAGGGTGTCAACATCCTGGCCAACGCAGTCAAAGTGACCCTGGGCCCCAAGGGCCGCAACGTGGTGCTCGAGCGCTCCTTCGGCGCCCCGACCGTGACCAAGGACGGCGTGTCCGTGGCCAAGGAAATCGAACTCAAGGACAAGCTCCAGAACATGGGCGCCCAGCTCGTGAAGGAAGTGGCCTCCAAGACTTCGGACAACGCCGGCGACGGCACCACCACCGCGACCGTGCTGGCCCAGGCCATCGTTCGCGAAGGCTTCAAGTACGTGGCCGCCGGCATCAACCCGATGGACCTGAAGCGCGGCATCGACAAGGCGGTCACTGCCCTGGTCGAAGAGCTGAAGAAGGCTTCCAAGGCCACCACCACCTCGAAGGAAATCGCGCAAGTCGGCTCGATCTCGGCCAACAGCGACGACACCATCGGCAAGCTCATCGCCGACGCGATGGACAAGGTCGGCAAGGAAGGCGTTATCACCGTCGAAGATGGCAAGTCGCTCGACAGCGAACTCGACGTCGTCGAAGGCATGCAGTTCGACCGCGGCTACCTGTCGCCCTACTTCATCAACAACCCCGAGAAGCAGTCGGCGTTGCTGGAAAACCCCTTCGTGCTGCTGTTCGACAAGAAGATCAGCAACATCCGCGACCTGCTGCCCACGCTGGAGCAAGTCGCCAAGGCCGGCCGTCCGCTCTTGATCATTGCCGAAGAAGTCGAGGGCGAAGCCCTGGCGACGCTGGTGGTCAACACCATCCGCGGCATCCTGAAGGTCGTGGCCGTCAAGGCACCGGGCTTCGGCGACCGCCGCAAGGCCATGCTGGAAGACATCGCCATCCTGACGGGCGGCAAGGTCATCGCCGAAGAAGTGGGCCTGACGCTCGAGAAGGTGACGCTGGCCGACCTGGGCCAGGCCAAGCGCATCGAAGTGGGCAAGGAAAACACCATCATCATCGACGGCGCCGGCGCTCCCGCCGACATCGAAGCCCGCGTGAAGCAAGTGCGCGTGCAGATCGAGGAAGCCACCAGCGACTACGACCGCGAGAAGCTGCAAGAGCGCGTGGCCAAGCTGGCCGGCGGCGTGGCCGTGATCAAGGTCGGCGCTGCCACCGAAGTCGAAATGAAGGAAAAGAAGGCTCGCGTCGAAGACGCCCTGCACGCCACCCGCGCTGCTGTGGAAGAAGGCGTGGTGGCCGGCGGCGGCGTGGCGCTGCTGCGTGCCAAGCAAGCCGTGGGCGACAAGCTCAAGGGCGACAACGCCGACCAGGACGCCGGCATCAAGCTGGTGCTGCGCGCCATCGAAGCGCCGCTGCGCGAGATCGTCAACAACGCTGGCGGCGAAGCCAGCGTGGTGGTGAACGCCGTGTTGGCCGGCAAGGGCAACTACGGCTTCAATGCCCAGAACGACACCTACGGCGACATGCTCGAGCTGGGCATCCTGGACCCGACCAAGGTGACCCGCACCGCGCTGCAGAACGCAGCCTCGGTCGCTTCCCTGCTGCTGACGACCGAAGCGATGGTCGCCGACGCACCGAAGGACGAGTCCGGCGCCGGCGGCGGCATGCCCGACATGGGCGGCATGGGTGGCATGGGCGGCATGGGCATGTAATGTCTGCCCGGCCTCCGGCCAAATAGAAAAACCCCGCAGCGCAAGCCGCGGGGTTTTTTTACGTTTGCGAGGCCGGACTCAGGCAGCGGCGAGCGGCGGCGCGCCGTACTCGTTGCCCTCGGGCTGGCTGGGCTGGACCATGAAGTACAGCAGCACCAGGCCCACGAGCGGGATCAGGCCGATCAGCAGCCACCAGCCGCTCTTGCCGATGTCGTGCAGGCGGCGCGCGCCGGCCGACAGCAGGGGCAGCAGGAAGGCCAGGATGACGACGAGATAGACGATCTCGTGAATGAAGCCTGCCACGACGGCCACGATGACGTAGGCGAGCACGAACCACCAGTACTCGGAGCGTGATCCGCGACCCGAAAAGTCGACGTACTTGCTGAAGCAGGTCTGAATGGCTTGTTGAAAATTCATCGAACAACTCCTCTCGATAGTTCCCCGGGAAAACTCCCGCGGCCATCATAAAGGGCGGTTCGCCGGCTTTGGTGACCTTCTTCGCTAGCGCAGGCGGGCGAGCAAGCCGGCCGTGGAGGCGTCCAGACCCTGCGTGTCGCCCGAGGCCAGGCGGGGTTCGATGTCCCGCGCCAGCACCTTGCCGAGCTCGACGCCCCATTGGTCGAAGCTGTTGATGCCCCAAAGCGCGCCGCTGGTGAACACCCGGTGCTCGTAGAGTGCGAGGAAGGCGCCGAGTGCCTCGGGCGCGAGCTGGTCGAAGACGAAGAAGCTGCTCGGCCGATTGCCCGGGAAATTGCGATGCCCGCCCTCGTCGCGCTGCCCCACCATGAGCGCCTGCGCCTGCGCCAGTGCATTGGCCAGCAGCTTGGGATGATGGCCCTCGAGCTCGTGCGCCGCATCGCGCACGGCGATGAATTCCAGCGGGATCACGTCCGTGCCCTGGTGCAGCATCTGGAAATAGGCGTGCTGCCCGTTGGTGCCGGGCTCGCCCCACAGCACGGGCGAGGTGCCGAAGGGCAACGCCTGGCCGCCGGCATCGACACGCTTGCCGTTGCTTTCCATCTCGAGCTGCTGCAGGTAGGCCGGCAGCCGCTGCAGCGCGCTGTGGTAGGGCGCGATGCTGCGGCTTGCGAAGCGGTGGAAGTTGCGGTACCAGACATCGAGCAGGCCGAGACGCACCGGCAGGTTCTGCGCCAGCGGGGCGGTGCGGAAATGCTCGTCCATTGCGTGGGCCCCGGCCAGCAGGCGGCGGAAGCCGTCGGCGCCGATCGCCAGCGCGATCGGCAGCCCGATGGCCGACCACAGCGAATAGCGCCCGCCGACCCAGTCCCAGAAGCCGAAAGTCGTCTCGATGCCGAAGGCGCGCGCGGCCTCGACGTTGGTGGTGAGCGCCGCGAAATGACGCGCGATGTCGACGCTGCCCGACTGCTCGAACCAGCGCTTGGCCGACTGCGCGTTGGCCATGGTCTCGGCCGTGGTGAAGGTCTTCGAGGCGACGAGGAACAGCGTGTGCTCGGGCGCCAGGTCGCGCAGCACACGCGCGAGTTCGTGGCCGTCCACGTTGGAGACGAAATGGAAGCGCTTGCCCGGCGCCACGAACTGGTCGAGGGCGCGCACCGCCATCTGCGGGCCGAGATCGGAGCCGCCGATGCCGATGTTGACCACGTCGGTGATCGTGTGGTCGGCGCGGACCGCTTCGGCGTAGGCCAGCATCGCGGCCAGCGTGGCATGGACATCGGCCAGCGCGCCGGCGAGCTGCTCGGGCGCCGGTGCGGAGGCGGGACTTCTCAGCAGGGTGTGGAGTACGGCACGGTCTTCGGTCGCATTGATGTGCGCGCCGGCGAACATCGCGTCGCGGTGCGCTTCCAGTCCAGCCTCCTGCGCAAGCGCCAGCAGCAGTTCTTCGGTCTTCGCGTCGATCAGGTTCTTCGACAGGTCGGCGAAGAGATGGGGCGCCGATTGGCTGAACGCGCCGAAACGCTGCGGGTCGGCGGCAAAGGCCTGCCGCAGGTCGAAGTCGCGGCCGCCAGCGTCGTAATGCGCCTGCAGCCGGCCCCAGGCCACCGTGCGATCGCAACGCGTCTTCATCGTCATGCGACCTCCTCCATCAGTTTCTCCAGCTTCACCGCATCGGCCGCGAAGGCGCGAATGCCTTCGGCCAGCTTCTCGGTGGCCATGGCGTCCTCGTTGAGGGCGAAGCGGAAGGCCGGCTCGTCGAGCCTGAGCTGGGGAATGTCGAGCGCCTTGGCGGCCTCGGCGTCGAGCGCATGCGCGAGCGGCGCTTCACTGGCCGCGAGCTCGGCCAGCAACTCGGGGCTGATGGTCAGGAGGTCGCAGCCTGCGAGTGCGGCGATCTGCCCCACGTTGCGGAAGCTCGCGCCCATCACCTCGGTCGCGATGCCGTGCTTCTTGTAGTAATCGAAGATCTGGCGCACCGATTGCACGCCCGGATCGTTGGCGCCCGAACGCGCCGCTTCGTCCCAGCTGCCGCCGGCCGCTTTCTTGTGCCAGTCGTAGATGCGCCCGACGAAGGGCGAGATCAGCTTGACGCCCGCCGCGCCGCAGGCCACCGCCTGTGCGAACGAAAACAGCAAGGTCAGGTTGGTGTGGATGCCCTTCTCTTCGAGCCGGCGCGCGGCCTCGATGCCTTCCCAGGTGGCGGCGATCTTGATCAGCACGCGCTTCTCGACCTCGATGTCCTCGGCCCGGTAGAGCGCCACGATGCGCTCGGCGCGTTCGATGGTGGCGGCCGTGTCGAAGCTCAGGCGCGCATCGACCTCGGTCGAGACGCGGCCCGGGATGAGGGAGAGGATCTCGGTGCCGAAGCGCACCAGCATCCGGTCGATCACCTCGTCGACGGGCAGGCTGCCGTGCTTCTTCACCGCTTCGTCGAGTAGCGGCCGGTACTCGGCCTTCTGCACGGCCTTGAGGATCAGCGAGGGGTTGGTGGTGGCGTCCCGGGGCTTGAACTGCGCCAGCTGGCGGAAATCGCCGGTGTCGGCCACCACGGTGGTCCATTGACGGAGGGCATCGAGTTGGTTCATGCGGCCATTATCCCGCCGCAAAACTACAGTCCGTGTGGTCCTCGGCTGACGGGGCCGGGCGAGACCCGCGACTAGCCTTCGCTGATCGCCTCCGGAGGAATTCCCATGCCTTTTCGCAGACACCACCATGCGTCGCCATCAGCCGCTGCGTTCGATGACCGCGCGCACAGCGCGTCGATCGGCACGCTGGCCACGGCTTTTTGCGTGGGCGGTGTGCTGATCCTGCTTGCGCTCGCGACCGCCCGGGCGACCCGCACCGAACGCGTGGGCGGCCCCGCCGATGGCGCGCCGCTGATGCGCGCGCCGCTCCAGGTGGTGGCGCCAGTCGACCTGCAGCGTTACGCCGGCCTGTGGCACGAACAGGCCCGCCTGCCCAACCGCTTCCAGAAGCAGTGCGCGGGCCCGGCCACGGCCGAGTACACGCTGCTGGGTGATGGCCAGATGGAGGTTCGCAACCGCTGCATCCTGGACGACGGCAGCTTCGACGAAGCGGTCGGCGTGGCGCGCGTGGCACCGGTTGCCGGCCAGCCGGGCGCAGGCCGCCTCGAAGTGCGCTTCGCGCCTGAATGGCTCGGCTGGCTGCCCGCAGTCTGGGGCGACTACTGGATCCTGAAGCTCGACCGCGACTACCAGGTGGCGCTGGTCGGTACGCCGGACCGCAAGTACCTCTGGGTGCTGTCGCGTGCGCCGCGGCTGGACGACGCCGCGCTCGATGCCGAGCTCGACTACGCGCGCTCGCTGGGCTTCGACGTCGACAAGGTCGAGTTGACCGGCAGGTAGGCCGCGAGCTGCGCCGGCAAGGCGCTGGGCCGCTCGCAATGGATGGCCTGCCACCCGAGTTCGCGCGCCGCCACCACATTGGCCAGCGAGTCGTCGATGAAGACGGTGTCCGCAGCCGCCAGGCGGTAGCGCGCGGTCAGCAGCTCGTAGATCTCGCGCTGCGGCTTGATCATGCGCACGTCGCCTGAAAAGATGCCGCCGTCAAACCAACGGAAAAAGGCGTGGCGCTCTTCGAGCACGCGCGCATAGGGCACCGGCATGTTGGAGAGGTAGTAGAGCCGCAGGTCCTCCCCCGCATCGCGGCGCGCACGCAGCCCGTCGAGCAGATCGATGGTGACAGCAATCGGCTCCAGGCGCTCGCCCATGGGCGCCAGCGCCTCGTTGAGCCGGCCGACCGGCAGCGAAAGCCGCAGCGCCATCCGCCCGATGGCGTCGTCGAGGCTGTGCGTGCCGCGGTCGAAACCCAGCCAGTCCTCGTGGTGGAACATCTCGCGCGCGAGCGCATGTGCGGCTTCGGCGGTGGGCGCGTGACGCATGAACTGGGACTGGACGAGCAGCACCGGCTCCCAGGTCAGTAATACAGCGCCCAGATCGAAGACCACGTTCATGCGGCGGCCGGTACGACGGAAACGCCATGCATGGCGAGGGACAGCGTCGTCTGGGCGCCGGCGGTCAGCGGACGGGACAGATCCGCGGAAACCACGAACACAGAACCGAGCGCAGTGTCGAAGGCGTATTCGTAGACGCTGCCCAGATAGGCAGCCTTGCGCAAGGTCGCAGGCAGGCCGACGGCAGCGCCGATCTGCCACGCTTCGGGCCTGACGGCGACCTTCACGACGCCCGGCGCGATGTCATAGCGCAATGGCAGCGTCAGCGGCCCGAGCTCGACGCGGCCTTCGGGCTGTGCCACGGCGGGAAACACCATGGCCTCGCCCATGAAACCAGCCACGAACTCGCTTTCCGGATGGCCGTAAAGCTGCTGGGGGGTGCCGCGCTGCGCGATCACGCCATGATCCATCACGATGATCTGGTCGCTGACCGCGAGGGCCTCGCTCTGGTCGTGCGTGACATAAGCGACCGTCAAGCCGAGCCGCTGCTGCAGGCTGCGAATTTCCTCGCGCATCTCGCGCCGCAGCCGCGCGTCGAGGTTCGACAAGGGTTCGTCGAAAAGCAGCACCGCGGGTTCCAGCACCAGCGCACGCGCGAGCGCCACGCGCTGCTGCTGGCCGCCGGAAAGCTCGCTCGGCAGCCGTTCGTCGAAACCGACCAGGCCGACTCCCTTGAGCGCGTCACGTGCGCGCGCCATCGCCTCGTTTTTCCTTACGCCGCTCATCTTCAGGCCGTAGCTCACGTTCTCGATCACGTTCATGTGAGGGAACAGCGCGTAGCTCTGGAACATCATGCTCACATTCCGATCGGCCGGACCGAGCGTGGTGACATCGCGGCCGCCCATGATGATCGAGCCGAAACTCGGCGACTCCAGCCCGGCGATCATGCGCAGAGTCGTCGTCTTGCCGCAGCCGGAGGGGCCGAGGATGGTGGTCAGGGTGCCTTCGGGCACTTCGAAGCTGATGCCCTTCACGGCGAGCGGCGCGTTCGCGTCGCTGCCATAGCGCTTGGTGACGTTGTGGAGTTCGATGCCGTTGCTCATGTGTCGGTCCGTGTTCAAGGCGCCGCGACCGCGATGGTCGGCGCGCCGGCCTTGCGCCGCCCCAGTTTGCGCTCGCCGACGACGAACTGCACGAGCGCAATCGCGAGCGACATCAGGATCATCAGCACCGTGCAGTAGGCCAGGGCAATGCCGTAATCGCCGTTGCCGACGCGGCCGATGATGTACGTGGTGGCGAGTTCGTTCTCGGCCGTGACGAGGAAGATGACCGCGCTCACGGTCGTCATCGCGCGGACGAAGCTGTAAATCAGCGCAGCAACCAGCGCCGGCTTCAACAGCGGCAGCACGACCTTGAAGAGGGTCTGCGACGTGGACGCGCGCAGCATCAGCGACGCCTCGTCGAGCGAGCGATCGAGCTGCTTGAAAGCCGCCGTGCCCGCACGCACGCCGACGGGAAGGTTCCTGAACATGAAGCACAGCACGATGATGAGACCGGTGCCGGTCAGCTCGAGCGGCGGCACGTTGAAGGCGAGAATGTAGCTCACGCCGAGCACCGTGCCCGGAATGGCGAAAGCGAGCAAGGCTGCGAACTCGAAGGCACCCTGTCCCCGGAATTCGTTGCGTGCCAGCAGCCATGCGATCAGCAGTCCAAGGCCCGCCGTCAACGGCGCCGAGATGCCCGCGAGCTTGAGCGTCGTGAGCAACGAGTTCCAGGCCGTACCTGCCCAGACGAGACCGAACTGCCCCCACTCCAGCGCAAACGCGGTCTTGAAGTGAACGAGCGTGAGGGTGTAGTCGCGCCCCCAGGTCTGGACGAAGCCGCCCGCGAAGGCGAACAGGTAGACGACCACCGTGAAAGCGATCCACGGCAGCGCGATGCAATAGATCGTGCGACGCACGCCATCGGGCAGTGCCATGGCGATCCCGGCGTCGCCCTTGCCGCTCACGGTGGTGTAGTTCTGCTTGCCGAGCACGCCTCGCTGGATCGCGAACACGCCGAGCGCGAAGATCGTGAGTACCCAGGCCAGCGAGGCGGCGCGGCCCTGGTCATACTGTGCGCCGACGATCGCGAAGAAAATGTCGGTCGACAGCACCGAGAATTGCCCGCCCACCACCACCGGGTTGCCGAAATCCGCAATGCTCTCGATGAAACCCACGAGAAATGCGTTGGCCAGTCCCGGCTTGAGCAAAGGCAGCGTGACGGTGAAGAAGGTGCGCCGGCGGTTGGCGCGCAGCATCTGCGCGGCCTCTTCCAGGCTCGGCGCCACGCCCTGCACCACGCCCCGCATGATCATGAATGCGATCGGGGTGAAGGCAAACAGCTGGGCCACGAGCACGCCCGGCATGCCGTAGAACCAGCGCGTCGGCTCGATGCCGAAGCTGCTCTCGAGCACCTGATTCACGACACCTGCACGACCGAACAACAGGATCAGGCCGAGCCCGACGACGAAGGGCGGCGTGATGATGGGCAGCAGGGCCAGCACGCGCAACGGACCCTGCCAGCGCTTGCCGCCGCGCTCGGCCATCAACGCCATCAAGGTCCCGAGAAGAGTGGTGCCGGCGGCAGTGAGCAGCGCAAGGACCAGCGTGTTCCACGCCACGCCGCAGCGCACGCCGCCGGAGAGGCAGTTCAACCCCCAGACGCGCTCGGTGCCGATGCGAGCGCCGAATGCGGCCAGCGACCAGCGGCCGTCTTCGTCGAAGAAAGCGCCTGCAAGCGCCTTGCTCACGGGGTACGCGATGAAGAGCGCCATCAGCACGCCGCAGCCGATTACCGACGCCGAGACGAACAGATCGCCCTTGAAGAATCCCAGCCGCGCCAGCCCGAAGGCGAAAAGCATTACCAGCGCCGCCAAGGCGATGAAGCCGCCCGCGCCGATGCCGAACTGGTTGATCGGCAGCTCACCAAGGTAGGTGTTGAGGGCGGCGAAGCTCCAGCCGCGCGCGCCGATCAAAAAGCCACTCGCCACCAAGCCGACCGCACCCGCGAACCCGCCCACGATCAGCAAACGGCCCTGGGCTCGGCCGGGACGCAGCAAGCCGCCCAAGACGCACACGCCGAGCCCGAAGAGGCCAACAAGGAGCCAGCTGCGGCCCTGCAGCCAGGCATGCATCACACCGTTCGCGCCCTCGGCTTGGCCGAAGATCTGCCCAAGGGCCTCGTACCAAGCGGTGTCCTGGATCGCGTACCAAGGCAACGCAAGGTAGCCGACCAACCCCACCGCAATGCATGCCCAGATGGGCTCGTTCGGCCGGCGCCCCGCCGTGGAAGCGGACTGCACGCTAGCGCGGCAGCGAGTTGACGTCCTTTTCCCAGCGCGCTATTAGGCGCCGGCGCTCGGCGCTCGCGCCGTACTTCGCATAGTCGTAGTCGATGAACTTGATCTTCTTGAAGTCAGGAATCCGCGGGTCGAGCTTCGCGTTCATGTTGCTCGGCAACTGAAACTGCTTGTTCGCGGCGCCGAGCTCCTGCGCGGAAGGCGTCAGCGCCCATTCGTAGAACTTCTTGGCGGCATCGAGGTTTCGCGAGCCCTTGATGATGCTCATCGAGCCGATCTCGGCGCCGGTGCCATCGGACGGGGTGATGGTTTCCACTGGAAAGCCCTGCATCTTCTCGCCGGGGCCATCATGCACGAAGCTGATGGAGACCGCCGTTTCACCGCGCGCCACGGCCTTGATGGGACCAGTGCCCGAGCGCGTGTATTGACCCACGTTCCTGTGCAGCGCCTTGAGGTATTCATAGGCCTTGTCTTCGCCCATCAGTTGCACGAGCGTCGCGATCATGGTGTAGGCGGTGCCGCTGGAAGCCGGATTGGCCACCTGGATGTCGCCCTTGTATTCAGGCTTGAGCAGATCGGCCCAGGTCTTGGGCACCGGCAGCTTCTTCTTGGCCAGGAGTTCCGGGTTGTAGCCGAATCCCAGAGGCCCGGAATAGATCCCGACGGTCTTGTAGCCGGACTGCTTGGCCTGCTGCTGTGCCCAGGGATGCAGCTGCGCCAGCGTGGGCGATTTGTATTCGAGCGTAAGGCCTTGTTCGGCCGCCTGCAGGTGCGGATCACCAGTGCCGCCGAACCAGATGTCGGTCTTGGGGTTGTCCTTTTCCGCGATGAGCTGCGCGAGCGCTTCACCCGAACCCTTGAGCGCCATGTTGATCTTAACGCCCGTCGTGCGCGCATAGACCGTCGAGATCACGTTGCACCACTCGGCCTGGACGGAGCAGATGACGTTGACGGTCTGTGCCGACACCGCGGCCGACAGGCCCATCAATGCCGCGACGGCGAAAAGCTTTTTCATGGGAACCTCGCTCGAAAAACAAAAAAGGGCCCCGCGGGCCGACCTTCAGCTTAGCGCGCCGGTGCCGTTGTCGGATCGGTACAAGTACCATTCGAGGTCAAGCTTCGTGCTCGGCATTTCACGCAACAACACGGATGTATCCCCATGAGTTTTGACCTCGTCCTCTTCGGCGGCACCGGCGACCTCGCGTGGCGCAAGCTGATGCCGGCCTTGTTCCAGGCCTTCCGGCACGGCAGCCTGCCCGAAGACGGCCGCATCATCGGCGTCGCGCGCGACGATCTTTCCGACGACGGCTATCGCGAGCTGATCCAGTCGCGCTTCGAGGCGGTCGAGGGCGCCAAGCGGCCGACGCCCGAGGAGTTCAAGAGATTTGCCTCCATGCTCTACTTCCTGCGCATGGACCTGTCGAAGGCCGAGGACTACGCCAAGCTCGCCGATCTGCTCAAGACCCGCGACGCCACCACCGTCGTGATGTACCTCGCCACGGCGCCGGCGCTCTTCACGCAGGTGGTGGAGCAGATCGCCGCGGCCGGGCTCAACGGCCCGCAGACGCGCGTCGTGCTCGAAAAGCCGCTGGGCCACGACCTGGCCTCGAACCGGGCCATCAACAAGGCCGTGTGCAAGGTGCTGGACGAGCACCAAGTGTTCCGCATCGACCACTACCTGGGCAAGCCCTCGGTGCAGAACCTGTTCGCGATGCGCTTCGGCAACGCGCTGTTCGAGCCGATCTGGCGCCGCGAGCACATCGCCAACATCCAGATCACGATCGCCGAAGACCTCGGCGTCGAGAAGCGCGGCGCCTTCTACGACCAGACCGGGGCGCTGCGCGACATGGTGCAGAACCACGCGCTGCAGCTGGTCTGCGCGATCGGCATGGAGCCGCCGATCAATGCGCACGCCGACGCGATCCGCGACGAAAAACTGAAGGTGCTGCGCGCGCTGAAGCCGTGGACTGCGGAGTCGATCGGCCTGCACGCGATCCGCGGGCAATACACCTCGGGCACGGCCTACGGCGAGCGCGTGCCGGGCTACCGCGACGAGCCTGGCGTGGACCCCGAGAGCCGCACCGAGACCTTCGTCGCGCTGCGCACCGAGATCGCCAACTGGCGCTGGGCCGGCGTACCGCTCTACATCCGCACCGGCAAGCGGCTGGCCTCGCGCGATGCGCGCATCGAGGTCAACTTCAGGCCGACGCCGCATGCGATCTTTCGCGCGCCGCCCAGCGCGGTCAACAAGCTCGTGATCAACCTCCAGCCCAAGGACGGCCTGGAGCTGCACATGCTCGCGCAGGCGCAGGACAACCGCCAGCGCAACGGCAACCGCCGTGCCGGCCCGCAGCTCGCACCGGTGCAGCTGGACCTCGACTTCGACAAGCGCTTCGGCGCCGAGCGCGTGGGTGCCTACGAACGCCTGCTGCTCGACGTGATCGACGGCCGGCTCAACCTGTTCGTGCGCAGCGACGAGCAGGAAGAGGCGTGGCGCTGGGTCGAGCCGCTGATCGACAGCTGGGCCTCGGACGGCGTGCCGCGCCCTTACGCAGCGGGCACCTGGGGGCCGAGCGCATCGAGCGCGATGATCGCGCGCGACGGCTTCGCCTGGAGCGAAGAGCAGTAGCTGAGCACACCCCCAGGCTGCGCGCACTTTGTGTCGCTTCGCCAACCCCCTTGCAGGGGGCAACACCAGCGGCCCGGCGCAGCCGGTTCCGCGGTGTTTCTGGAATGGGGCGCTAGATCCGGCCTTCTTCGACGGCGTGGCAGGCCACCTGCACGCCGCGCAGCATCTGCAGCGGCGGCCGTTCGGCCTTGCAGCGCGCGTTGGCATGCGGACAGCGCGGATGGAAGGTGCAGCCGGTGGGCGGATTGAGCGGGTTCGGCACCTCGCCCTGCACCGGCGTGCGCCGCTCGCCGGCGTGCTTCATCTTCGGAATCGCCTCCAGCAGCATGCGCGTGTAGGGGTGCTGCGGCTCGCTGAAGAGCTTGCCCTTGTCCGCCACCTCGACCAGCCGGCCCAGGTACATCACGCCGACCTGGTCGGCCACGTGGCGCACCACCGCGAGGTTATGCGAGATGAAGAGGTAGGTCAGGCCGCGCTCGCGCTGCAGGTCCTTCATGATGTTGAGCACCTGGGCCTGCACGCTCACGTCCAGCGCCGAGGTGGGCTCGTCGCACACCAGGAATTCGGGCTGGGTGGCGAGCGCCCGCGCGATCGAGATGCGCTGGCGCTGGCCGCCGGAGAACTGGTGCGGGTACTTCACCATGTCCAGCGGGCTCAGGCCGACCGATTGCAGCAGCTCGCCCACGCGCGCCTTGAGCGCCGGGCCTTCCTTGAGGATTTCGTGCTCGCGCAGCGGCTCGCCGACGATGTCCTCGACGATCCAGCGCGGGTTGAGGCTCGCGTAGGGATCCTGGAAGATCATCTGGATGCGCCGGCGCAGCTTGCGCCCCTCGGCGGTCTTGAAGGCGGCATGCGCGTCCTGGCCGTCGAAGTGCATGCCGCCACGGGTGGGCTCGTACAGGCCCACCAGCAGGCGCGCGACGGTGCTCTTGCCGCAGCCCGATTCGCCCACCAGCGCGAGCGTCTTGCCGCGCTCGATGGAGAAGCTCACGCCGTCGACGGCGTTGAGCAGCACCCGCGGCTTGCGTTCGAGCACGCGGTTGAGCCAGGGCGGCGAGACGTCGAAGCTCTTGGCGAGATCGTTCGCCTGGACCAGTGCGCTCATCGGGGCGCTCATGCCGCAATCCCGTCGATCGGCGCCGCGCTGTGCGCAGCGTGCAGCCAGCAGGCAGCGCGGGTCGCGCCCGCGTTGAGCAGGTCGGGCCGCTCTTGCAGGCAGCGGTCGAAGACGCGCGGGCAACGCGGGTTGTAGGCGCATCCGCGCGGGATGGCATTGAGGCGGGGCATGGCGCCGTCGATCTGGTTGAGGCGTTCGCGGTCCATCGTCATGTCGGGGATGGCGGCCATGAGGCCCGAGGTGTAGGGATGCGCGGGCTGGTGGATCACCTCCTGCACCGGTCCTATCTCGGCCACGCGGCCGGCGTACATCACCGCCACGCGATCGCAGGTCTCGGCGATCACGCCCATGTCGTGGGTGATCAGCATGACGGCGGCGCCGCGGTCCTTGCAGATCTTCTTGAGCAACTGGATGATCTGCGCCTGGATCGACACGTCCAGCGCGGTGGTGGGCTCGTCGGCGACGATCAGCTTCGGCTCGGCCGCCAGCGCGAGCGCAATCACCACGCGCTGGCGCATGCCGCCGGAGAACTGGTGCGGATAGTGGTCGATGCGCTGCTCGGCACCCGGGATGCCGGTGTCCTGCAAGAGGCCGATGGCGCGCCGGCGCGCTTCTTGCTCGCTCACGGGCAGGTGGGTGCGGATGGTCTCCGTCAATTGCCGCCCGATGGTGTAGAGCGGGTTCAGCGAGGTCAGCGGGTCCTGGAAGATGGCGCCGATCTTGCGGCCGCGGATGTGGCGCATGGCCTCGTGGCCCAGGTTGTCGATGCGCTGCCCTTCGAGCCGGATCTCGCCGCTGGCGATGCGCCCCGGTGGCTCGAGCAGTCCGATGATGGCCGCGCCGGTGAGCGATTTTCCGGCGCCGGATTCGCCGACCACGCCGAGGATTTCGCCGGGTGCGATCTCGAAGGAGATGTCGTCCAGCGCGCGCAGCGTGCCGCGCCGGTGCGGGAATTCGACGACCAGATGGTTGACTTGCAGAAGGCTCATGTGCGGTGCTCCACCTTCTTCAGCGCAAGCGTGGGTTGAGGGCGTCGCGCAACCAGTCGCCCAGCAGGTTCACGCTGAGCGCGATCAGGACCAGCATCGCGCCCGGGAACACGGTGATCCACCATTCGCCCGAGAACAGGTAGTCGTTGCCGA
Source organism: Variovorax sp. CF079 (assembly GCF_900101545.1). Lineage (GTDB taxonomy): Bacteria > Pseudomonadota > Gammaproteobacteria > Burkholderiales > Burkholderiaceae_C > Variovorax. The sequence goes on from NZ_FMZU01000019.1 coordinate 44,833, forward strand.
CGCGGATCAGCGTGCCCAGCGAGGGCGAAGTCGGCGGTACGCCGACGCCCAGGAAGGACAGCGTGGCCTCGGTGATGATGGCCGTGGCGACCTGGATGGTCGCCAGCACCAGCACCGGGCCCATCACGTTCGGCAGCACGTGGCGCACCATGATGCGCCAGGGGGACACGCCGGTCACGCGGGCCGCCTGCACGTATTCCTTGTTGCGCTCGACCAGCGTGGAACCGCGCACGGTGCGCGCGTACTGCACCCAGCCGGTGAGCGAGATCGAAATGATCAGGACGCCGAAGGCCACCGAGTCGTGCGCATTCGGAAACAAGGCACGGCCGACGCCGGCGATCAGCAAGGCGACCAGGATCGGCGGGAAGGACAGCATCACGTCGCACACCCGCATCAGGAAGGCGTCGAGCCAGCCGCCCCAGAAGCCGGCCAGGAGTCCGAACAGCACGCCGACGATGACCGAGAGCATCACCGACACGAGGCCGACGACCAGCGAGATGCGCGCACCGTAGATCAGCGCAGAAAGGATGTCGCGGCCCTGGTCGTCGGTGCCGAGCAGGTACTTGCGTGTGCCCTCGGACTCCCAGGCGGGCGGCAGGCGCGCATCGCCGAGCTCGAGCGCGGCCAGGTCGAAGGGGTTGTGCGGCGACACCCAGCCGGCGAACACCGAGCAGAAGATGCAGACGAAGGCGATCGCGGCGGCCAGCATCGCGACCGGCGAGCTGCGAAAGCTGTGGCCGACATCACTGTCCAGCCAGCGGGCTAAGGTTTTTTTCATCGGGTTGTGGGAGCGAATTCCGCGGGGCGCAGACTAGGCCGCCGCCGGGCCGCCCCAAGGCGGCCGAGCCTCCCCCTCGGGCGGTGGCGAAGCACACGAAGTGGCAAGCCGGGGGGGCCGTCATTTTTTCAGGGCTTGATGCTCATCCACTTGAAGAACATGAAGTTATCGGCCAGCTGGGTGAGCTCGACCTTCTTGCTCACGCCCCAGGCGAGCGACTGCTGGTGCAGCGGAAGGTGGCCAATGTCGTCCGAATGGATCTTGAAAGCCTCCTTGATCAGTTCGTTGCGCTTGGCCTTGTCGGTCTCGGACTGGATCTTCTTGGTGACCTCGTCGAGCTTCGGATTGCAGTAGGCGCCGAGGTTGAACTGCCCGGTGCCCTTGTCGTCCGGACAGGCCGTCAACGAACTCAAGGCGTTGTGGGCATCGTAGGTGGTCGGCGTCCAGCCCAGCAGGTAGAAGCTGGTGTCGCGGCGCAGGATCTTGGGGAAGTAGGTGCCCTTGGTTTCGGTGGCGAGGTTGATCTTGACGCCGATGCGCGCCAGGCTCGCAGCCACGCTCTGGCAGATCTGGCCGTCGTTCACGTAGCGGTCGTTCGGGCAGTTCATCGTGACCTCGAAGCCGTTCGGGTAGCCGGCATCGGCCAGGAGCTTCTTGGCTGCCTCTGTGTCGTAGGGCAGGCGCTTGTCCTGCTCGGCGGTCCAGCCGTTGACGCCGGGGCCGACCATCAGCCCGGTGGGACGCGAAGCGCCGCGCATCACGGTGCGCTGGATGCCATTGATGTCGATGGCCTCGTAGAAAGCCTGGCGCACGCGCTTGTCCTTGAACGGGTTCTTGCCCTTGACGCTGGAGTACTGCAACTCGTCGCGCTTCTGGTCCATACCCAGGAAGATGGTGCGCAGTTCCGGCCCCGCGATCACGCGGGCACTGGGGCTGCTGTTGATGCGCGCCACGTCCTGAACCGGCACCGGCTCCATCACGTCGACCTCGCCCGAGACAAGCGCCGCAACGCGCGTTGCGGGGTTGGCGATGGGCGTGAAGACGATCTCCTGCGCGTTGCCGTCGATCTTGCCCCAGTAGCTTGCGTTGCGAACGAAGACGGTGCGCACGTTCGGCTGGCGCTCGCGCACGCGGAACGGGCCGGTTCCGTTGGCCTTGAACGAGGCCGTGTTCTCGATGCCCTTGCGGCGATCGACCGGGTTGGTCGCCTGGTTGGTCTCGCACCACTTCTTGCTCATGATCATGATATTGGTGATCACGTCGGGCAGGATCGGAAACGCTCCCATGGTCTCGATCTCGATGGCGGAGTCGCCCGCCTTGCGGACTTCCTTGATCTCGCTCACGTGGGCCTTCATGTCGGAGCCTTCGCCCGCGGCGCGGCGGAAGCTGAACACCACGTCGTCGGCGGTGAACGGCGTGCCGTCGTGGAACTGCACGCCCTTGCGCAGCTCGAAACGCCAGACAGTCGGCGAGCTCTGCTTCCAGGACGTGGCCAGCAAGGGCGCCAGGCTCAGGTCCTTGTTGCGTCCGACCAGGGTCTCGTAGACGTTGGAAGTGACGGAGAGCTGCAACGATTCGTTGAGCGAATGCGGATCGAGCGAGAGCGCGTCGCCTTGGTTAGCGATCCGGATGGTCTGTGCGCTGGCCACCAGGCTCAAGGCGCTCAGCACGGCCGCTGCGGCCAGTTGATTCTTCAGATTCATGAGAAGCACTCCTCGGGTTGAAGGGATCAGGACGCCGTCGAGGCGACTTTGTTCTTGGTGGATTTGCCGGCAGCGGCCAGTGGCATGCCCTGCTCGATCAGGCCGGCATGCAATGCGGCACCGAGCGGCAGGATCTCGTCGTTGAAATCGTATTTGCTGTTGTGCAGGAAAGCGCCGCCGCGGGCGTCCTGCCCGATGCGCATGTAGGCGCCCGCCTTCTTCTGCAACATGAAGGAGAAATCTTCGGCGCCCATGCTGGGCTCCATGTTGCGCTCGACGTTGTGCGCGCCCACCAGCGATTGCGCGACGTCGCCGGCGAACATCGCTTCGGGCGCCGTGTTGATAGTGGCGGGATAGATGCGTTCGAACTTCACCTGCGCCGTGGCGCCGAAGCCGGAAGCGACCGCGGCGCACAGTTCCACGAGCCTTTGCTCGACCTGCGCCTGCACCCGGGCGCTGAAGGTCCGCACGGTGCCCACCAGCATGGCCTTGCCCGGCACCACGCTCATGGCGCCGAGGTCGCCGGCCTGGACGGCGCAGATGCTGATCACTGCCGCGTCGATCGGGCGCACGTTGCGCGACACGATGCTCTGCACCGCGGTGATGATGTGTGCGGACACCAGCACCGGATCGACCGTGAGATAGGCATGCGCGCCGTGGCCGCCCTTGCCGGCGATTTCGATCGTGATGCGATCGGCGGCCGCCATCATCGCGCCGCGGTTGATGCCCACCGTGCCGGCCGGCAGGCCGGGCCAGTTGTGCATCGCATAGACCGACTGCACGGGGAAACGGTCGAACAGGCCGTCTTCGATCATTGCGCGCGCGCCGGCAAAGCCCTCCTCGCCCGGCTGGAAGATCAGGATCGCGGTGCCGTCGAAGTCGCGAGTTTCGGCGAGGTAGCGCGCTGCCCCGACCAACATGGCGGTGTGGCCGTCATGCCCGCAGCCGTGCATCAAGCCCTGCTTGGCCGACGCCCAAGCGAAGTCGTTTTCCTCCCGCATCGGCAAGGCGTCCATGTCTGCGCGAAGGCCGATCATGCGGCGGCTGGCCGTGGACCGGCCGCGGATCACGCCGACCACGCCGGTCTTCCCGATGCCGGGATGGATCTCGTCGACGCCGCAGGCCCGAAGCGCTTCCTGGACGCGGCCGGCCGTGTAGACCTCCTCGAAGCCGAGTTCGGGATGCGCATGCAGGTCGCGCCGGAAGGCGGTGATCTCCGGATAGAAGCGCGCGATGTGCGCGAACGCCCTGCCGTTCGCCTGCAGACGTGCCTCGCTCATCAGTGGCCTCCCGCGCGGCCGATGCGCAGGCGCGGATCGACCACGAAATAGAGCAGGTCGACCACCAGGTTGATGACGACGAAAATCAGCGCGATCAGACACAGGTAGGCGGCCATCACCGGAATGTCGGCGAAGGTCACGGCCTGGATGAACAGCAGCCCCATGCCGGGCCACTGGAAGACGGACTCGGTGATGATTGCGAAAGCGATCAGACCGCCCAGTTGGAGGCCCGTGATGGTCATCACCGGCACCAGCGTGTTCTTGAGCGCGTGGCCGAAATGGATGACCCGATCCGACAGGCCGCGGGCGCGTGCGAACTTGATGTAGTCGGTGCGCAGCACCTCGAGCATTTCGGCGCGCACCAGCCGCATGATCAGGGTGAGCTGGAAGATGGCGAGCGTGACCGCCGGCAGCACGATGTGGTGCCAGCCGTCGACTCGCAGAAGGCCTGTGCTCCACCAGCCGATCTGCACCGTTTCTCCGCGCCCGAAGCTCGGGAACCAGCCGAGCAGCACGGCAAAGACAAGAATCAGCAGGATGCCGATCAGGAAGGTGGGCAGCGAGACGCCAAGCAGGGAGATCGTCATGAACACCTGGCTCATGAAGGTGCCGCGGCGCAGCGCCGTATAGACCCCCATCGGGATACCGATCAGCAAGGCCAGGAAGGCCGCAGCCAGCGCCAGTTCGAGCGTGGCCGGGAAGCGTTCGCCGATCAGCCGCGAGACCTTGCTGCCTTGCCGCAGGCTCAACCCGAATTCGCCTTGCGCGGCATTGACGAGGAAATGCCAGAACTGCACGAAAAAGGGCTTGTCGAGCCCGAGGCCGATACGCAGTTCGCGAACCTGCTCGGGCGTTGCGTCCTGACCGAGCAGGAACACCACGGGATCGCCCACATACTGGAAAAGGAGGAAGGCGAAGAAGGCGACCGTGATCATGACGATCACGGCCTGGATCAGGCGGCGCAGTACGAAAGCAATCATTCAGCAAAGCATGTGTTCAACGATGCTAGCAGAGCAAGGTGCGTGCCCAAGAGGTGGTTCCCCGGGTTGCGCCTTGCTCGAAGCCGAGCCAAAAACGAGGCGCGACGAGGCGCCTGCAGCAAACGCTTTGCAGCGCGTCAGTTCACCTTGATGACGCGCCAGTCGAGCCGGTTGTCGGCGCGATGGATCACGTCGATGTTCTTCTTCATGGCCCAGGGAATGATCTGGTTGTGCAGCGGAATGTGGGATACGTCGTCGTTCTGCAACTGCAGCGCCTCGGTCAGCAGGCGATCGCGCACCGGGAGATCGGTTTCCGTCTTCACGCGATCGATGATCTGGTCCATCTTCGGATTGCTGTAGCGGCCGACGTTGTAGTTGCCGTCGCCCCCGCTGCCCACGCTGCGCGTGAGCGACTGCAGGCTGTAGAGCGCATCGAAGGTCGGCACGCCCCAGCCCAGCATGTAGATGCTGGCTTCGTAGCGCTGGATCATCGGGAAATAGGTTACCAGCGGCAGCGTGCGAAGCTTCGCCTTGACGCCCACGCGCGCCCACATCGCGGTCACGGCCTGGCAGATTTCCTCATCGTTGATGTAGCGGTTGTTGGGGCAGGCCAAATCGACCTCGAAGCCGTTGGGGTAGCCCGCATCGGCCAGCAGCTTCTTGGCGGCCTCTACGTCATAGGGATGGCGCTTGTGCACGCCTTCGCTCCAACCGTTGACCTGTGGCGCCACCAGCGCACCGGTGGGCTGGCTCAGGCCTCGCATCGTCACGCGATTGAGGCTCGCGCTGTCGATAGCCTGGTAGAGCGCCTTGCGGACGCGCTGGTCCTTCAGCGGATTCTTGCCCTTCACGTTGGAGCCGGGCAACTCGTCGCGGAACTGGTCCATGCCGAAGAAGATGGTGCGGTTTTCGACGCCATCGATGACCTTCAGGTTGCCGCTCTGGCGCAGGCGCCCCAGATCCTGCGGGCTCGGATCCAGTACGAAGTCGATCTCGCCCGAAAGCAGCGCCGCGACACGCGTGGCCTCGGACTTGATCGGGCTGTAGATCACCTCTGTCACGTTCGTATCGTTCTTGCCCCAGTAGTTGGGGTTCTGCACAAGAACCAGGCGCTGGTCCGGCTGCCATTCCTTGACCATGTACGGGCCGGTGCCCATGGCGTTGCGGTGGGCGTAGCTTTCCTCAGGCGTCTTGATGTCCTTCGGCTCGACCGACTTGTTCTTCTCCGCCCAGGCCTTGCTCATGATGCGAAGCTCCGTCAGCTGATTCAGCAGCACGGGATTGGGGCCCTTGAGGAGGACATCGACCGTATTCGCATCGATCTTGACCACCTTGTCGATGCCCTGGGCGTAGACCGCGTAGTTGGAAGTCTTGGCCATCGCGCGGGTCAGCGAATACACCACGTCCTCGGCCGTCAGCGCCGAGCCGTCGCTGAACTTGACGCCACTGCGCAGGGTGAAGCGCATCTGGGTCGGCGTCACGAGCTTCCAGCTGGACGCGAGTTGGGGCTCGGGTTTGAATGTCTTGCTGTTGTAGTAGACCAGCGAGTCGTAGATGGCCGCGTGCACGCCGTTGCCCAGTGCGTTGTTCTGAGAATGGATGTCGAGCGTCGGAATGTCGCTCGCGCTCGTCCATTTGAAAGTCTTTGCCTGCTGTGCGGGCGCTGCCAGCACAAAGGCCGCGAGGGCGACAGGAATCAGTACGCGCTTGGAATCCATGGTTAACCATCCGTCACAAAGTCAAAACGCGGACTATGCAACAGCCGGGCCAGCTTCGGACACGGGAGAACGCCGACCCGAGGGATATCCCTGTTCGAGAAAGCCCGAGCCAAGAAAAAAGCCACCCGACTTGCGTCGGGTGGCCTTTAAGACTTCCCATCAAAGCTGGCTTGCGCCAGCGTCAAATCAGAAAGCGTGACGGATACCGACGTCGTAGCCGGTCGAGGTCTTCGGCAGGAAGGCTTGGCCCGGCAGCAGGGTCGTGGTGGTCACGAACGACGGGCCACCCAAGGTCAAAGCTGCGCCATCCTTGTTGCGGATGCGAGCCACCGTTGCGTACAGAGCCGTGCGCTTCGACAGGTTGTGCACGTAGCCGATGGCGAACTTGTTGGCCTTCGGGTCTTCGAGCACCGAGAACGGCACGTTCAGGTCGTACTTGACAGCAGAGTAGGCCGCGCGGATGAGGCCAGCGCCCACCGGCACAGTCACGCCGATCAGGTAACCCTTGAGGTCGATGTCGTTGCCGATGGTGCCAGTGACGAACGGCGTATCGACGTCGATTTCGTTCTTGGCGCGCGAGTATTCACCGAAGAGCTTCACGACGCCGAAGTCGTACGAAGCGCCGAGGTTCCACGTCTTCACCGAGGTGGTGGTGCCGACGTAGTAGTTGTCACCGATCGTGCTGTTGCCATACGAGGTAGCGACGTCCAGCGGGCCATTGGCATAGCCGACGCGGCCGCCGACGTAACGTCCGGTGCGCGAGTTGTTCAGCGCGGTCGGCGTGACGGTACCCGGATCGAACTTGTTCTGCTCGTGGAAGCCGTACTGCACCTGGCCATAGAAGCCACCGAGGTTCGGGGGCAGGAAGTAGCCGATGGTGTTGCTGGCGCGAACGTAGTTGTTGCCGCCAACGTTGGGGACGCCGGCGACCACCGGGGGAGCAGCGCCGTTGAAGGTACCGAACGCGTCGTTGGCGGTCGAAACCAGATTGGTACCCACGCCGTTGGTGCCGAACGGATCGAACACGGTGTCGTTCCAGAAGGTCGGGGTGTAGTCGCGACCCAGGCGGACTTCACCGAAACCACCCGACAGGCTCACGGTCGAACGACGACGGAACGTCGAGATACCGGTTTGGCCGTCATCATTGCTGATCGGGGCTTCGAGCCAGAAGCTGGCAGCCAGGCCGCCACCGAGGTCTTCCGTACCACGGAAGCCGATACGGCTGGAGTTGTAGCCCGAGTTCGTCAGCGCGGTGCGGCTGGCCTTGATGCTATCAACGTAGAAGGGATTGGCGAGGGTCGGGAAGCCGACGTTCTCCGACTTATTCGAATAGCCGCTGATGGCAGCGTCAACCACACCGAACAGCGTGACCGACGACTGAGCCGAGGCAACACCGGCAACAGCCAGGGCAGCCAGAGCAACTAGAGATTTTTTCATTGCAAGTTTCTCCAAGGTTAAACATAGGGCTCCGGTGCGAAGGGCTCACCGTGACTGGCACATTTGTGCTCCTACCGGACCCCGGGCCAACCTCCTTTTGGGAAGTTGTCGCTATTGCACCAGAGCCGCCTCACCAGGGCAAAACAAATCGCCCGAAATCGCGGCTGGGCTCGGCGTTTCGTTGCAGCAGTGCAACAAAGCTTTAGCAGTCATCACGACACCACCATGCGAAACAAGACCTGCCCTGCATGAGCTCTATTTCGGATCGGTTCCAATCGCCCCATGAATCCTTCGCTCGACTCCGCCCTGGCCGTCGTAGACGCGGCCTTGCGTACCTTGTTCGCCAAGCCGCATGCAACGCGGGCCGCCCCGCCACCGGCGGATCCCGCAGGCGAGCTCAGCGAGGCCGAGCGCCGGGAAGCGGGCGCGTTGATGCGCGTGAATCATGTCGGGGAAGTGTGCGCCCAGGCCTTGTATACAGCGCAGGCTGCCGTTGCGCGGGATCCGGTGCTGCGGGCGCATTTCGACGCGGCAGCGCGCGAAGAAACCGATCATCTCGCCTGGACGCGACAGCGCCTCGACGAATTGGGAGCCCACCCCTCGGTGCTGAATCCCGTCTGGTATCTGGGCGCATTCGGCCTGGGCCTCATTGCCGGCCGGCTCGGCGATCCGCTGAGCCTGGGCTTCGTGGCCGAAACCGAGCGCCAGGTGGAGGCACACTTGGACGGGCACCTCGACCGCCTGCCGGCGGGCGACACCGCATCGCGGGCCGTGATCAACCAAATGAAGCTGGACGAAGCGCGCCACGCAGCGCAGGCATGGAGCGCCGGCGCCCAGGAATTGCCGGCACCGACCAAGGCCCTGATGCGCTTGGCCTCCCGGGTGATGACGACAGTTGCCCACCGCATCTGAGCGGGCGGGCCCGGGCTGCATTCAAGTTTCGATCAGATCGAAGCTGGTCGTGATCTCGGCGGTCTTGGCCAGCATGATGGTGGCCGAGCAATAGGTGTCGTGGCTCAGCGCGATCGCGCGTTCCACGGCGGCCGCCGGGATTCCCTTGCCCGCCACCGTGAAGTGCATGTGGATCCTGGTGAAAACCTTGGGGTCCTTTTCCGCCCTCTCGCTGGTCAGCTTGACGCTGCAGCGCTCGACCTGGTGCCGCCCGCGCTTCAGGATCAGCACCACGTCGTAGGCGGTGCAGCCGCCGGTGCCGGCGAGCACGGTTTCCATCGGCCGGGCTGCGAGGTTCTGTCCGCCGTTCTCCGGCTTGGCCGCATCCGGCGCCCCGTCCATCATCAGGACGTGGCCGCTACCGGTCTCGGCAACGAAGCCCATCGCCGATCGCGCACCCGCGTTGCCGGTCCAGCTCACTGTGCATTCCATTTTTTTGCAGACTCCAGGGTCACGACGGGGCAAAAAATCACGCCGGCGTAGATTTGTGTTGGAAAAGCGTCACCCGCTTGTTGCAATGCAACAAACAACCGATATACTTTATTTCATCGCACACGAACGCGTGTGCACCGGTTGTCTCCTCCACCCTCCCAATTGGTGGATTTAGCCCCGGGCCGCAAGGCCCGGGGCTTTTTTCTTGGGGCTGCCTGCCGCGGTGCCCGCAGGCCTATGATCGCGGCCCTATGCCCAAGCCGACAGCGCCGCTCACCCCCGCCGATTACCTGAAGAAGATCCTCACCGCCCGCGTCTACGACGTCGCGGTCGAGTCCGCGCTCGAGCCGGCGCGCGCCTTGAGCGCGCGGCTGGGCAACACGGTGCTGCTCAAGCGGGAAGACCAGCAACCCGTCTTCAGCTTCAAGCTGCGCGGCGCCTACAACAAGCTGGCGCACTTGAGCGCCGAGCAGCTCGCCAAGGGCGTGATCTGCGCATCGGCTGGCAACCATGCCCAGGGCGTGGCGCTCGGCGCCCACAAGCTGGGCACGCGGGCCGTGGTGGTGATGCCGGTGACCACGCCTCAGCTCAAGATCGATGCCGTGCGCGCGCTCGGCGGCGAAGTGCAATTGCACGGCGACAGCTATTCCGATGCCTACGTGTACGCGCTCGAACAGCAGAAGATGCACGGGCTGACCTTCGTGCACCCCTTCGACGACCCGGACGTGATCGCCGGCCAGGGCACGATCGCGATGGAGATCCTGCGCCAGCACCAGGGCCCGCTCGATGCCGTGTTCGTCGCCATCGGCGGCGGCGGGTTGATCGCGGGCGTCGCCAACTACATCAAGGCCGTGCGGCCCGAGATCAAGGTGATCGGCGTCCAGATGAACGACTCGGACGCGATGATGCAATCGGTCGCGGCCCGTCAACGCGTGACGCTCCCCGACGTCGGCCTGTTTTCCGACGGCACCGCGGTCAAGCTGGTCGGCGAAGAAACCTTCCGGGTCGCCAGCGACCTGGTGGACGAGTTCATCACGGTCGACACCGATGCCGTATGCGCCGGCATCAAGGACGTGTTCATCGACACGCGCAGCATCGTCGAGCCTGCCGGCGCGCTCGCGGTAGCCGCGATCAAGCAGTATGTCGAGGCGCACGGCACGCGCGGCGAGACCTACGCGGCCATCCTCTGCGGCGCCAACATGAACTTCGACCGGCTGCGCTTCGTGGCCGAGCGCGCCGAGGTGGGCGAGGAGCGCGAAGCGCTGTTCGCGGTGACGATTCCCGAGGAACGCGGCAGCTTTCGCCGCTTCTGCGAGCTGGTCGGCCAGCTGCCGGGCGCATCGCGCAGCGTGACCGAGTTCAACTACCGCATCAGCGACGCCAGGGAGGCGCACGTGTTCGTGGGGCTGACCACCACGGCGCGCGGCGAATCGAAGACGATCGCAGACACCTTCGTTGCGCACGGTTTCGGCGCCATCGACCTCACGCACGACGAGCTCGCGAAGGAGCACATCCGCCACATGGTCGGCGGCCGCACCGGCCTGGCGCACGACGAGCGGCTGCTGCGCTTCGTGTTTCCCGAACGGCCCGGCGCGCTGCTGAAGTTCCTGAGCCTCATGGGGCCGACCTGGAACATCAGCCTCTTCCACTACCGCAACCAGGGTGCCGATTACGGCCGCATCCTGGTCGGGCTGCAGGTGCCGGCGGCCGACCATGCCGCGTTCGACGAGTTCCTGCGGACGCTCGGCTATCCCTTCGTGGAAGAAACCGCCAACCCGGTCTATCGATTGTTCCTGCAGGCCTGAGGCCCGGCCGACGCCTCAGCGCGGCGGGGGCGGCGCCACCACAGGCGGCGGAGCGCCGGGCACGGCAGGCGGCGGATTCGCGGCGAGCGGTCGCACCGGCAGCTGCAGCGTGAAGGCCGGCGCCGAGTCGAGGCTCGCGCCCAGTGATGCGGCGCGCGTGCTCACGGACTGCAGCACATAGCCGTCCGCCACCTTGGCCCCGACACGGAACGGCCGCGCCGGCTTGCCGTCGACGGCAATCAGTGCTGCGCCCTGCTGCTCGGTGTCGGCCACCACCCCCTGCAGCACGAAGCGGCTTGCCGCATCGGGCGTTGCCGCGACCACGGCCTGGCTGGGCACCGCACCCAGCATTTGCGCCACCGCTGTCGAGTCCACGGTCGCGGTCGCGCCGCTGTTCACCGCGGGCGGCGCGACCGAGTCGGACGGCGACATCAGCCGCAGCCCCCAGAACACGATGCTCGCGGCCGCAAGCGCCCAAAGGCCGGTCGTCGCAGTGGCCGAGGGCCAGCGTGCGGGTGCGTAGGGAACTGACATGGGGCCGGATTATCATTCAGTGAATGCCGCAAGGCCGCTTCTTTTGATCTCCTCCCCACCTTTCATGCCCCTTTCCCACCGCCCTCTTGTGCGCGCCCTGCAACGCGGCTTCACGCTGATCGAGCTGATGGTCGTGCTGGTCATCATCGGCGTGCTGGCTGCCTTGATCGTGCCGAACGTGATCGAGCGTGCCGACGACGCACGCGTCACCGCCGCCAAGACCGACGTCAACAACCTGATGCAGGCGCTCAAGCTCTACCGGCTCGACAACCAGCGCTACCCCACGTCCGAGCAAGGCCTGCAGGCGCTGCTCGCCCGTCCCACCAGCGGCCCCGCCGCACCCAACTGGAAACCCTACGTCGAGAAGCTGCCGAACGACCCCTGGGGGCGGCCCTACCAGTACATGAACCCGGGCCTCAAGGGCGAGATCGACGTGCTTTCGCTCGGCGCCGACGGCCAGCCCGGTGGCGAAGGCAAGAATGCCGACATCGGCAGCTGGCAATAGGCGCAGCGCCCCCCGCTCCGATCGCGCCCGCCGCCGCACCGGCGGTTTCACGCTGCTCGAACTGCTGGTGGTGATCGCGATCATCGCGCTCGCCACGGCCGGCGTCGGGCTCGCGCTGCGCGATTCGGGCCAGGCCACGCTCGACCGCGAAGCCGAGCGGCTCGCGGCGCTCTTCGAATCGGCACGCGCGCAATCCCGTGCGAGCGGCATCGCGGTGCGCTGGCGTCCGACGCCGCAAGGCCCCGGGGACTTCGTCTTCGACGGCCTGCAGCCCGGCACTTTGCCGATCGCCTGGCTTGCCGACGGCATCGCCGCGCAACCGCTGGCCGCCGACGGCTCCGCGATCCCGGCGCTGCAGCTGGGGCCCGAACCGATCATCGCGGCGCAGCAGGTGCTGCTCACCATGGATGGCCCGCCGGCGCGCAGCCTGCGCATCGGCACCGACGGGCTGCGGCCTTTCGCGGTGGTTGCGCCGTGAAGCAGGCAGGTTTCACGCTGATCGAAGTGCTGGTCGCGCTGGGCATCGTCGCGATCGCTTTGATGGCCGGCTCGCAGGCCACGATGGCGCTCACGCGCAACGCGCAGCGCCAATCGGACATGCTGCTGGCGCAGCTCTGCGCCGAGAACGAACTGATCAAGGCCCGGCTCGCGCGGCAGTTGCCGGCGGTCGGCGATGCAGGCCTGGTCTGCACCCAGGCCAACGTGAGCTTCGCCGTCACCGTCTCGACCACGCCCACGCTGAACCCGAACTTCCGCCGCGTCGACGTCCAGGTGCGCGATGCGGCCGAGGCGCCGGTGCTGCGCTTGTCCACTGTCGTGGGACGCTATTGATGCGCAGATCCAGAGGCTTCACGCTGATCGAGCTGCTGGTCGCGATCGCGGTGATGGCGCTGCTCGCGCTGATGAGCTGGCGCGGCCTGGAGAGCATGGCGCAGGCGCAGGCCCTGAACCGCGAACGAGGCGATGCCATGCTCACGCTGCAGGCTGCGCTGTCGCAATGGAACGCGGATCTCGATGCCACGACGGCGCTGGCGCAGATCCGGCCCATGGACTGGGACGGCCGCGTGCTGCGCCTCACGCGGCGCAGCACCGACAGCGCCCAGTCGGTGGTCTATGTGGTCGCCTGGACCCTGCGCGCCGATGCGGCCGTGGGTGCGCGCTGGCAGCGTTGGCAATCGCCCGGCATCATCACCCGCGCCGAATGGCAACAAGCCTGGGACCGCGCCGCCGCATGGGGCCAGGACGGCAGCGCCAGCACGAGTTCCAGCAGCGAGTTGCGCGGCGCCGAGCTCGGGCTGATGCCGGTCGAGGCCTGGCAGCTCTACTACTTCCGCAACGACAGCTGGAGCCCGGCGGTCGGCGCCGAGGTGCTCGGCACAAGCACGCCCTTGCCCGAAGGCGTGCGCCTGGTGCTGAGCCTGCCGCCCGGCCCGGCGCTCGCGGGGCTGCTGACCCGCGACTGGGTGCGGCCCACCGCAACGGCGCCCAAGTCATGAAGAAGACGCGATCGAAGTCCGCCAGAGACACGCGCGGTGCCGCACTGCTGGCCGCCATGCTGACCGTCACGCTGGTCGCCACCTTCGCTGCCGCGGCGCTCTGGCAGCAATGGCGCGCGGTCGAGGTCGAGGCGGCCGAGCGGGCGCGGGTGCAGTCGGCCTGGGTGCTGATCGGCGCGCTCGACTGGTCGCGCCTGATCCTGCGCGAGGACGCCCGGGCCGGCGGCGGCACCGGCGTGGACCACCTGGCCGAGCCCTGGGCCGTGCCGCTGGAGGAAGCCAAGCTGACGAGCTTTCTCTCGGCCGAGAAGAACATCGCCAGCGATGTGCTCGAAGGCCTGCCCGATGCCTTTCTTTCGGGCCGCATCGTCGATGCCCAGTCCAAGCTCAACGTGCGGAACCTGGTTGAGGGCGGCAAGCCCGTGGCCGCATCGGTCGCCGCCTTCACCAAGCTGTTCGAGTTGCTGGGCCTGCCCGCGCAGGAACTGGCGGCGCTGACCGCCAACCTGCAACGCGCCCTGCCGGCCGCCGCGACGACCGGCACAGGCACAGGCACAGGCACAGGAACCGGCACCACGCCCCCCGCCGCGACCCCCGACACCTCGGCCACCGGCCCGCTGATGCCCCAGCGCACTTCCCAGCTGGTCTGGCTCGGCCTCTCGCCCACCACGGTGGCCGCGCTGCAGCCCTACGTCACCGTGCTGCCGGCGGGCACGAAGCTCAACATCAACACCGCCAACGCCGAAGCCTTGTTCGCCAGCGTTCCCGCGCTCGATCTGGCAGGTGCCAAGCGCCTGGTGGCGCAGCGCACACGCAGCCACTTCCGCTCCCTGAGCGACGCGAACCGTCTCTTGCAGGACAGCTCGACGCAGTTCGGCGAACAGCACAGCGTGGGGAGCAACTACTTCGAAGTGCATGGGCGGCTGCGGCTGGACCGCACCTGGGTCGAGGAGCAGTCGCTGCTGCGCCGCGACGGCATCGAGGTGCGCATCGTGTGGCGCGAACGTGGTGCGGGCGCCACGCCGGCGGCACCGAAGCCCTGAAGCGGAAACTTTTAGTCACGCTTATAGGATAAAAAGCACTCGAGCGCCCACGCCACGGGCGTAACGCGCTATCAAATATGTAGCGGGTGGATGTGAACCATCCACCTACAATGACCACCCCTCACCGATCGCCATGGCCTTATTGCTCGTCACCGTCCCGCTCCCGCCCGTTCCCGCCGGCGGCGAGTACGGCTGGGCGGTCTGGTCCAGCGACGGCCGCAAGCTGCGCTCTCAGGGAAGCGCGCCGCCGGCGCTGCTGCCGAGCGGGGACGAAGTGATCCTGGGCGTGCCCGCGGCCGCCCTCTCCTGGCACCAGGTCACGATGCCGCAGGGCAGCATGAGCGGCGCCGTGCGCGTGCGCTCGGTGCTCAATGGCCTGCTCGAAGACCGGTTGCTCGACGACCCGGAGCTGCTGCACTTCGCGCTGGAGCCCGGCGCCCGCGCTGGTGCGCCTGCGTGGGTGGCGGCCTGCAACCGGATCTGGCTGCGCAGCGCGGTGCAGGCCCTCGAAGCCGCGGGCCGTCGCGTCACGCGGATCATTCCCGAATTCGCGCCGCAGCCGACCGGCGCCGCTCCGATGGTCCTCGCGATAGGCGAGCCGGACGCCGCGCAGCTCGTGATCTGCGACACCCAGGGTGTGACCGCACTCCCCCTCGACAGCGCCGGCGTTGCGCTGCTCGGCACGCCCCCCGAAGGCACGACGATGCTGGCCGAGCCCGCGGTGGCCGAACTGGCCGAAAGCCTGCTCGGGCGCCGCGTGCCGATCGTCAAGCCGGCCGCACGCTGGCTGCAGGCCAGCCGCTCGCCCTGGGATCTGGCGCAGTTCGACCTCGCGTCCACCGGCCGCGCCCGCGCGAGCAAGAAGCTCGCGGCCATCTGGCGCGCCGTGTGGCACGGGCCCGAGTGGCGTGCAGCGCGCTGGGGCGCGCTGGTCCTGCTGCTGGCCCAGCTCGTCGGCCTCAACGCCTGGGCCTGGAAGGAGCGCAGCGCGCTCGACAGCAAGCGCACCATGGTGAACAGCATCCTCAAGCAGACTTTTCCATCGGTGCAACTGGTGGTCGATGCCCCGGTGCAGATGGCACGCGAAGTCGCCTCGTTGCAGCAAGCCACCGGCGGCGTCGCCGCGGCCGATTTCGAACCCATGCTGGGCGTACTGGCAGGCAGCCTGCCATCCGGCCGCGTGCCCAGCGCCATCGACTACAGCGCCGGCCAGTTGCGGCTGCGCGGCCTGGGCTTGCAGCCCGCCGAGGCAGACAGCGTCGCGGCCACGCTGTCCGCGCGCGGCTACAGCGCGCGCAGCGAAGGCGATCTGCTGCTGGTTCAGGCGGAGGCTGCGCGATGAACAGCTGGCTCGAATCCCTCGAAGCACGCTGGCAGGCCTGGTGGCCCGAACTCGAGCCGCGCGAGCAGCGCATGATCGCGATCGCCGCCGCGCTGGTGGTGCTGGCCCTGCTCTGGTGGGTGATGCTGGCGCCCGCGCTGCGCACGCTGTCATCGGCGCCGGCCGAGCACGCAAGACTCGATGCGCAGCTGCAGCAGATGACCCGCCTGCAGACGCAAGCCAAGGCCCTGCAGTCCCAGCCGCGCGCCAGCCGCGACGACGCCATGCGCGCGCTCGAAACCTCGGTGCGCCAGAGCCTCGGGCCCAACGCCCAGATGCAACCCGCTGCTGCCGGCGAAGGCGTGACGATCGCCATGCGCACCACCCCCGCCGGCACGCTCGCCCAATGGCTGGCACAGGCGCGCAGCAATGCGCGCGCCGTGCCGCGCGAGGCGCATCTGACGCGCACCGCGCAAGGCGCGCCGGCCGCCTCTTCCCCCGCCGCCGCGGCTGCCAAAGGCGCCGGCGAGCCTTCCGCCGTGCGCTGGGACGGCACGCTGGTCATGAGCCTGCCGGCACGTTGAACGTCGATCCCGCCATGGCCACCCGAAGCTCTCCAGCCCTCGGCACATCGACCGGCCGGCGCTGGGCCCTGCTCGGCGCGCTGATCGGTGCGGTGCTGGCGCTCACGGTGTACGCACCGGCGCGCTGGCTGGCCGCCTGGCTGGCGCAGCAGAGCGATGGCCACCTGCAACTGGTCAATGCGCGCGGAACGGTCTGGAACGGCAGCGCGGGTGTCGTGTTCTCCAGCGGCGGGAGCGGCGCCGAATCGATTTCGCTGCCGGGCACACTGGGCTGGACATTGCGGCCGCGCTGGGACGGCATCGTCGCCGCGCTCGACATCCCTTGCTGCGCGCCGCAAGCGCTGCAGTTCAAGGCGCGCCCGCGGCCCAGCGGACTGCAGCTCGAATGGCGCGACGGCCAGTCCCGCTGGCCCGCCGCGCTGCTCAGCGGTTTCGGCGCGCCCTGGAACACCCTCAAGCCCGAAGGCGTGCTCGACATCTCCATGCAGGCCTTCGCGATGCAATGGAACGGCCCGCAACTGGGCCTCGCCGGCCGCGCCACGCTCGACGCCACCGACATCTCGTCCAGCCTCTCGACGCTCAAGCCGATGGGCAGCTACCGCCTCACGCTCGAGGGCGGGCCGACGCCGACCCTCCTGCTGACCACCCGCGAAGGCAGCCTGCAGCTCAGCGGCAGCGGCCAATGGAACGGAAGTGCGCTGCGCTTCGACGGCGAAGCCAGCGCCGCCCCGGGGCGCGAGGATGCGCTTTCGAATTTGTTGAATATCATCGGGCGACGCGAAGGCGCGCGCTCGCTCATCACATTGGGTTGACCATGAAGCTACAGTCTTCGTACGCGACACGCATCGGCACCATCGCCCTCGCGGCACAGATGCTGATCACCGCCTGCATTCCGGCTGCGTTCGCGCAGGAAGCTGCAGCGCCGCCACGACGCGGCGAGCCGATCACGCTGAACTTCACCAACGCCGAGATCGAATCCGTCGCGCGCACCATGGCGGTCGTAACCGGCCGCGACGTGGTGGTCGACCCGCGCGTGAAGGGCACGATGAACCTGCAGACCGACCGTCCGATCTCCCCGGCCGCGGCCTTCAACCAGTTCGCAGCGGCGCTGCGCCTGCAGGGCTTCGCGGTCGTGCAGTCCGAAGGGCTCTACAAGGTGGTGCCGGAGGCCGACGCCAAGCTGCAGAGCAGCGCGGTCAGCACGTCGACATCCGCCACCTCCAGCCTCTCCGGCAACCAGATCGTCACGCAGGTCTTCAAGCTCAACTACGAGTCGGCCAACAATCTGCTGCCGGTGCTGCGTCCGCTGATCGCGCCCAACAACACGATCAACGTGAACCCCGGCAACAACTCGCTGGTGATCACCGACTACGCCGAAAACATGCGGCGGCTGGCGCGCATCATCGCCGCGCTCGACATGCCGAACGCCTCCGACATCGAGGTCATCCCGTTGAAGCACTCGGTCGCCACCGACCTGGTGCCGGTGCTCACGCGCCTGGTCGAAGGCGGATCCGCCACCGGGCCGGTGCCGGGCGCCGCGCCCGGCACCACCGACGCCTCGTTCCGCACCACGCTCCTGGCCGAGCCGCGCAGCAACGCCATCATCCTGCGCGCGGCCAATCCGGCACGTTCGCAGCTGGTCCGCACGCTGATCGACCGCCTCGACCGCGCCCCGATCGACAGCGGCAACGGCGCGGCCGGCAACATCTACGTCGTCTACCTCAAGAATGCCGACGCGGTGCGGATGGCCATTACCCTGCGCGCCGCGCTCGCGAGCTCGCAGCCGAGCACCACCGGCACGCTGGGCGGCGCTGCCGGCACCCTCAGTACCGCCGGAACTACGCCCGCCGCCCAGCAGCAGCAGCAACAGTTCAGCCAGCTAGGCGCGACGGCGCAAGGCGGGATGAGCGCCGCCACGGCGCCGGTCAGCGGGACGGCGCAGCCCTCCACCGGCGGACAGATCCAGGCCGACCCAGCGACCAACTCGCTGATCATCAGCGCGGCCGAACCGCTCTATCGACAGCTGCGCGCGGTGATCGACCGCCTCGACAGCCGCCGTGCACAGGTGCTGATCGAAAGCCTGATCGTCGAAGTCAATGCCGACAAGGCGGCCGAGTTCGGCATCCAGTGGCAGGCCGGCATCGGCAAGAGCGGCGACCGCAACGTGGGCGTCATCGGCACCAACTCGAGCCTCGGCGGCGCCAACATCATCGACCTCGCGGTCGGCCTGGCGACCGGCAATGCCGCGACGCGGCCGTCCAGCGGCATCAACTTCGGCATCGGCCACCGCTACGGCAGCGACGGCCAGTACGTGCTGGGCTTCCTGGCCCGCTTCCTGGCCAGCAACGGCGAGGGCAACGTGCTGTCGACCCCCAATCTGCTGACGCTCGACAACGAGGAAGCCAAGATCGTCGTCGGCCAGAACGTGCCCTTCGTCACCGGCCAGTACACCAGCGCCGGCGGAAATACCAACACCGTCAATCCGTTCCAGACCATCGAGCGCAAGGACGTCGGCCTGACGCTGCGCGTGCGCCCGCAGATCAGCGAGACCGGCACGGTCAAGATGCAGATCTTCCAGGAGGTCTCCAGCGTCGTCGCTTCCACGGTGAACAACCTGAACGGCCCCACGACGAGCAAGCGCGCGATCGAATCGAACGTCCTGGTCGACGACGGCAACATCATCGTGCTCGGCGGCCTGCTGTCCGACGAGTATTCGACCTCCGAGGAAAAAGTGCCCGGCCTGGGCGACATTCCGGTGCTCGGGAACCTGTTCAAGAGCGAAGTCCGCAGCCGCCGCAAGACCAACCTCATGGTGTTCCTGCGGCCCACCGTCGTGCGCGACCAGCTCTCCGGCGATGCGGTCACCGCCGACCGCTACGACGCGTTGCGCGCGCTGCAGCAGAACACGCAACCCTCGACCGACAACCCGATGCTCAATTCGGTGCGCGACTCGGCGATCCTGCCGGCGTTGCCCGACGCCATGCGGGGCGACCCGTCGCGCCGCATCGAGGGCACGCGCCTGATTCCGCCGCCGCTGCCGCCGCAGCACGCACCGCTGCCGCCGGGCCCGATGAAGGGCGCGCTGCCGCCGACCGCCGACCCGTCCACGGCGCGCGAACTGCCTTAAGGATTCTGCCGTGCGCTATCCCCTGCCCTACGCCTTCGCACGCAGCCAGCAACTGCTGCTCGAAGAAACGGACGATGGCGGCTTCACGCTCTGGATGCCCAAAGTGCCACCGCGCAGCGCGCTCGGCGAAGTGGTCCGCAAATACCCGGTCAAGGCCTTCGAGGCGCTGGGGCCCGGTGAGCTGGCCCAGCGCATCAGCGCCGCCTATGCGCAGGGCGAATCGAACGCCGCCGCGGTCGTGAGCGAGGTGCAGGGCGACGCCGACCTTTCGCGCATGATGCAGGAGCTGCCGGCGGTGGAAGACCTGCTGGAAAGCGCCGGCGATGCGCCCATCATCCGCATGCTCAACGCGCTGCTCACGCAGGCGGCGCGCGACGGTGCCAGCGACATCCACATCGAGCCCTATGAGCGGACCTCCGCGGTGCGCTTCCGCATCGACGGCACGCTGCGCGAGGTGGTGCAGCCCAACCGGGCGCTGCATGCGGCGCTGATCTCGCGCCTGAAGATCATGGCCGACCTCGACATCGCCGAGAAGCGGCTGCCGCAGGACGGGCGCATCAGCCTGCGCATCGGCACGCGAGCGGTCGACGTGCGGGTCTCGACCCTGCCCTCGGCGCACGGCGAGCGCGCGGTGCTGCGCCTGCTCGACAAGACCGAAAGCAAGCTCACGCTCGAAGCGGTCGGCATGCAAGGCGACACGCTGGCACGCTTCGAGCACCTGATCAGCCAGCCGCACGGCATCATCCTGGTCACCGGGCCGACCGGCTCGGGCAAGACCACCACGCTCTACGCCGCGCTCAGCCGGCTCGATGCCGGCCGCAGCAACATCATGACGGTCGAGGATCCGATCGAGTACGAGCTGCCGGGCGTCGGCCAGACCCAGGTCAACGCCAAGATCGAGCTGACCTTCGCGAAGGCGCTGCGCGCGATCCTGCGGCAAGACCCGGACGTGATCATGATCGGCGAGATCCGCGATTTCGAGACCGCGCAGATCGCGATCCAGGCCTCGCTCACCGGCCACTTGGTGCTGGCCACGCTGCACACCAACGATTCGGTCAGCGCCGTGACGCGGCTGACCGACATGGGCGTGGAGCCCTTCCTGCTGAGCTCCTCGCTGCTCGGCGTTCTGGCGCAGCGCCTGGTGCGCAGGCTCTGCCCGGTCTGCGCCGTGCCCTCGGCCGCCGGCGACGAGGCCCAGCCCGTGGGCTGCGACGCCTGCGGCCAGACCGGCTACCAGGGCCGCACCGGCATCTTCGAGCTGCTGGTGGCCGACGACACGGTGCAATCGCTGATCCACAACCGCGCGCCCGAAAGCCAGCTCTTCGTGGCGGCCGAACGCGGCGGCCTGCGTTCGATGCGCGAGGACGGCGAACGGCTGGTCAAGACCGGCGTGACTTCGCGCGCCGAGCTGCTGAGGGTGACAAGAGACTGATCCTCAATCCATGACGACGAGATTGCGGGTTTGCGGATCAGTTTCCACCTGCCGCACGCGGCCCGCGTTATCGAACAGCACCTGAAACTCGCTGAAGCTGCCGAGCCACATGCGCCAGATCGGTGCGTCGAGGTTCGGGTTCTCGCTGCTCATCGGATAGCCCACCGCCATCGCCACCTGCTCGCGCGTCATGCCCTTGGTGACGCGCGCCGACTTGATCGCGTCGCGGATCTTGGGCGGATAGCCGGCGATCTTGCGCGCCGGGTCTTCGCTGACCACATAGCGCTTGGCGAAAGTGCCGAGGTCGAGGTCGCGGCTGTAGTCGTTGCCGATGGCCTGCTTGCCGCCGTTGAGTTCGACCAGCACGCGCATGCGGCCATAGCCCGTGACGCGGGTCGGCGTGCCGGCCGGGATGATCCGCTTACCGCTTTCGGCATAGTTGGCGTCGCTGATCCAGCTGCCATCGGTACGCATGTTGCAGCACAGAAAGCCGTCGAAAGTGGGCTGGGCCGCGGCGGGAAGAGACAGCGCGCCCAAGAGCGCGGCAACAGCGACAGCAGTGGTACGAGCCGACATGAAGACTCCTCTGTGTGGTGTTGTGGAAGCCGCACGACGAAAAGGCAACGCCAAACGCCGACAATGCGGGCTCGCGCATTTTGTCGCCACTCCCCATGCCCGCCTATTCCTTTGAAGCCATAGACCAATCGGGCCAGCCTCGCAAGGGCGTGCTCGAAGCCGACACCGCGCGCAGCGCCCGCGGGCTGCTGCGTGCGCAAGCGCTGATTCCGCTGTCGGTGACCGCCGTCGGCAGCGTCGAGAGCGGCGCCGCCCCGGACCGGGGCTTGCGCCGCCTGCTCGGCGGCAAGCGCGTCTTCAATTCGACCACCCTCGCGGTCTGGACGCGGCAGATCGCCGGCCTGGTGTCCTCCGGCCTGCCGCTCGAACGCGCGCTCACCGCGCTGACCGACGAGGCCGAGACCGAGCAGCAGCGCAACCTCGTCGCATCCCTGCGCGCCGAAGTCAATGCGGGCTCGCCCTTCGGGCGCGCGCTGGCCCAGCATCCGCGCGAGTTCTCGCCCATCTACACCGCGGTGATCGGCGCCGGCGAGCAGAGCGGCAATCTCGGCCTGGTGCTCGAGCGCCTGGCCGACGACCTCGAACAGCGGCAAGCGCTGCAGCAGAAACTGGTCGGTGCGGCCCTGTACCCGGCGATCGTGACCCTGGTCGCGATCGTGATCGTGATCTTCCTCGTCAGCTACGTGGTGCCGCAGGTGGCCAACGTGTTCGCGGGCACGAAACGGGCGCTGCCCATCCTCACCGTGGCGATGCTGGGCTTAAGCGACTTCGTGCGCAACTACGGCTGGCTGATGCTCGGTGCCATCGTGCTGGCGACCCTCGGCGCGCGCATGGCGCTGGCACGTGCCGCCGTGCGCGAGCGCTTCGACGCCGCCTGGCTCGAGTTGCCGCTGGTCGGCCGGCTGTCCCGCGGCTACAACGCGGCGCGCTTCGCGAGCACGCTCGCGATGCTGGCCACGGCCGGCGTGCCCATCCTGCGCGCGCTGCAGGCCGCGTCCGAAACGCTGAGCAACCGCGCCATGCGCGCCGACGCGCTCGATGCGCTGGTGCTGGTGCGCGAAGGCGCACCGCTCGCTTCCGCGCTGGCACAAAAGAAAAGATTCCCCGGCATCGTCGCGATGTTCGCGCGCCTCGGCGAACAGACCGGCACCCTGCCGCTGATGCTGCAGCGCGCGGCGTCCCAGCTGGGCGCCGAGGTGCAACGCCGCGCGATGCACCTGGCGACCATCCTCGAGCCTCTGCTGATCGTGGCGATGGGCGGCGTCGTCATGCTAATCGTGCTGGCGGTGTTGATGCCGATCATCCAACTCAATCAGTTCGTGAAGTAGCCGCCTATGCCCGTGTCCTTGGACGACAAGCTGGTAGTCGCCATCTCGTCCCGCGCCCTCTTCAACCTCGAAGAGGAGAACCGGATTTTCGAATCCGGCGACGACGCGGGCTACATGAAGCTCCAGCTCGAACGGCTCGACGTACCGGCCCAGCCCGGCATCGCCTACTCGCTGGTGCGCAAGCTGCTGCGCTTCAACGACGACGGCATGCAGCGCGTCGAGGTCGTGATCCTCTCGCGCAACGATCCGGTCTCGGGCATGCGCGTGTTCCGCTCGGGCGTGGCCAACGGCATCTCGCTGCAGCGCGGCGTGTTCACGCAGGGCCGCCCGCCCTTCGGCTATCTGCGGCCGCTGCGCGCGCACCTGTTCCTCTCGGTCAATGCCGAGGACGTGCGCGAAGCGCTCAACGCGGGCTTCCCGGCCGCGCGCGTGCTGGTCGAGTCGGTGCATGCGAGCGATGCCTATCCCAACGAGGTGCGCATCGCCTTCGACGGCGACGCGGTGCTCTTCAGCGACGAGGCCGAGCGCGTGTACCAGGCCGAGGGGCTCGACGCCTTCCAGCTGCACGAATCCAGCAAGGCCCAGCTGCCGCTGCCCGAGGGGCCGTTCAAGCCGCTGCTCACCGCACTGCATCGGCTTCAGCTCGCGAGCAATCCCAGCATGCGCATCCGTACCGCGCTGGTCACGGCACGCAGCGCGCCGGCGCACGAGCGCGCGATCCGCACGCTGATGAACTGGAACATCAAGGTCGACGAAGCCATGTTCCTCGGCGGCCTGCCCAAGGGCGAATTCCTGCGCGAATTCGAACCCGACTTCTTCTTCGACGACCAGACCGGCCACGTGGACGCGGCTGCACGCCATGTGCCTTCGGGTCACGTGGCGAGCGGCATCAGCAACCTGCGCTGATCGGGCGCTTCAGCGCCGTTTAAGAATGCGGCGCGCCCGGGCGCTACGATGAGCGCAAAGGCGCCGCTTCGCGCGCCAGCCAACCCACGCTCATCCCATGACCACTCCCAACGGTTCCACGAGCCTGCTCTCGACGCTGCGCCGCATCGGCGCGCTGGCAGCGCCCTACTTCCACTCCGAAGAAAAATGGAGGGCGCGCGGGCTTCTTGCGACGATCGTGGCGCTCAATCTCGGCACGGTCTACATGCTGGTGCTGAACAACCAGTGGTTCGCACGCTTTTACGACGCGCTGCAGAACAAGGACCAGGCGGTGTTCTGGAGAGAGATCGTCTTTTTCTGCTGGATCGCGGCCGGCTATATCGTGATCGCCATCTTCAAGTTCTATCTGACGCAGCTCCTGCAGCTGCGCTGGCGCGCCTGGATGACGCGCAGCTATCTCGCGCGCTGGATGGCCGACCGGACCTTCTACCGCCTCGAACTCGCGCGCTACGGGCAACAGGACGGCCAGACGCCCGACAACCCCGACCAGCGCATCCAGGAAGACATGCAGCTCTTCACCGACTACACGATGACGCTGTCGATGGGCCTGCTCAATGCGGTGGTGACCCTGGTGAGCTTCATCGGCATCCTCTGGGCGCTCAGCGGCGTGGTCAGCGTCCCGCTCTTCGGCAGCAGCTATACGGTGCCGGGCTCGATGGTCTGGATTGCGCTGGCCTACTGCGCAGCCGGTACCGTGATCACGCACTTCATCGGGCGCCCGCTGATCGGCCTGAACTTCCAGCAGCAGCGCTACGAGGCCGACTTCCGGCACCATCTGATGCGGGTTCGCGAATACAGCGAGGCCATTGCGCTCGACCGCGGCGAACAGGTCGAACACGGCCAGCTCCAGCTGCGCTTCGGCTCGGTGCTGAAGAACTACCTGAAGTTGATCGGCAAGCAGAAGAACCTGGTTGCCTTCACGGCCTCCTTTGGGCAAGCCTCGGTGATCTTCGCCTTCATCGTGCAGGCGCCGCGCTTCTTCAGCGGCGCCATCCAACTCGGCCAGCTGATGCAGGTCAATTCGGCCTTCGGACGCGTGCAGGATTCGCTCAGCTGGTTCGTCGACAATTACGACCGCGTCGCCGTCTGGCGCGCCACCGCGGACCGGCTCACCTCCTTCGAGACCGCGATGCGAGCCCATGCCGGCGCGGCCAGCGCGGTGGAGCGCGCGCCCGCCGGCGGCGACGAAGGCTTGCGCGTCGACGACCTCACGGTTGCGCTGCCGGGCGGAACGTCGTTGATCCAGAATGCTGCGCTCATGGTCAAGCCCGGCGACAGCGTGCTCCTGCAAGGCCCCTCGGGCAGCGGCAAGTCGACGCTGTTCCGCGCCTTCGCCGGTATCTGGCCCTTTGCCCGCGGCCGCGTGTCGATGCCCGAGAACGCGATGTTCATCCCGCAGCGGCCTTATGTGCCCGACGGCCGCCTGCGCGACGCGCTGGCCTATCCGCAGCCGGCGAGCGAATACAGCGACGCGCAGCTGAAGCAGGCGCTCGAGGATGCCCTGCTGCCGGACCTGGCCAACCGCCTGGACGACAGCGATGCATGGACACAGAAGCTTTCCGGCGGCGAACAGCAGCGCCTGGCGATCGCGCGCGTGCTGCTCAAGAAGCCGGCCTGGCTGTTTGCCGACGAGGCCACAAGCGCGCTCGATGCGCAGGCCGAGGAGACGCTCTACAAGCGCCTGGCAGAAGGCGTGCGCTCGGCGGGCGGGGCGATGGTGTCGATCGCGCACCGCGCCTCGGCGGCGGCTTTCCACGACAAGCGCTGGACCCTGGTGCCGGCGCCCGAAGGCGCAGGCGCGCGCTACCGGCTCGAGGCGGCGTAGCGCTCCCATCCCCGCGCGCGCAGCTCGCAGGCCGGGCAGCTGCCGCAGCCATAGCCCCAGGCATAGCGCTGCGTGCGGTCGCCGAGGTAGCAGGTGTGCGTGTCCTCGACGATCAGCTCGATAAGCGGCTCGCCGCCCAGCCGGTGCGCCATGGCCCAGGTCGCGGCCTTGTCGATCCACATCAACGGCGTCTCGATCACGAAACGCCGATCCATGCCGAGCGAGAGCGCGAGCTGCATCGCCTTCATGGTGTCGTCGCGGCAATCGGGATAGCCTGAGAAATCGGTCTCGCAGACGCCGGTGACGATCACCTCCAGCCCGCGCCGGTAGGCCAGCGCGCCAGCCAGCGTGAGGAACAGCAGGTTGCGGCCGGGCACGAAGGTGTTGGGCAAGCCGTTGGCTTGCATCTCGAAGGCGATGTCCTGCGTGAGCGATGAACTGCTGACCTGGCCCAGCACGTCGACGTTCAACAGGTGATCTTCACCCAGCCGCGGCGCCCAATGCGGGAAGCGCTCGCGCAGGTGCGCAAGCACGGTGGTGCGCGCCTCGAGCTCGACGCGGTGGCGCTGCCCATAGTCGAAGCCGATGGTCTCGACGCGCTCGTATTTGGCCAGCGCCTCGGCCAGGCAGGTGGTGGAGTCCTGGCCGCCGGAGAAGAGGACTAGGGCGGTGGTGTGCATGGGGGTGGTCGGCGTGTCGGGCGAGGGTTCAAGTTTGTCAGGGCCGGCCTTCCAGCAAGTTCTTGACCTGGCGAGACGTCACGTGTGGCGTGTGGGACGGCAAGACGAAGATTCAGCCCGCCTTCTTTCGCATCAGCAAGTGCCGCCCATCATCAGAGACCGGTCCTGAAGCCCCGGGCGGCAGGGGGCGCGCACGCGTTCGGCTTTTTGCTGCAGAAGGGGCATCGAACTTCATAGAAAACGCTCCAGCAACTTGCGCGACCCCCGGTCCAGCGCCCTCACATCGGGAATGCGGAACTGCACGCCGTGGGCGCTCGCGATCAGCAACGCACCGCCTTCGAGCCGGCGGATGTCTTCTTCGGCCTTGAGCACGAAACTGGTCTCGCCGCGGTCGGTGCTCACCCGCCAGGTGCTGGGCACGCCGAAGCTCGACACCTTGTGCAGCTTCCGCAAGGTGGGCGCGAAGTCGCGCGCGGCCAAGTCCTGCGCGAGCAAGGCGCGTACTTCTTCGGGCAAGTCATCGACGCGGTCGATCCACAGCAGCTCGCGGCCGTCGCCGCCGACCAGCGACAGGCCATCGCCCGGCGCGCTGAGCGGGAAGGCGCGCACCGGCACCACGCCGGCATGGCGGACGCCCTCGGCGTCGACCACCACCAATCGGCCGAAGCCGTCACGTTCCAATTGGCAATCGTTCATGCCTCACCCGCCGGATGCGCCGCATGGCCGCCAAGCACCAGCGCGACCGAGGCGCGCTCGGCCGCGAAGCCTGGGCTTTCGTCGTCGGCCTGGCGCAGCTGCGCCTGGTAGAGCCGCCAGTAGGCGCCCTGCTTTTCCATCAGCGCGTCGTGCGGGCCGACCTCGACGATCTCGCCGCGGTCCATCACGACCAGCCGGTCGGCCTTGCGCAGCGTGGAAAGCCGGTGCGCGATGGCGATGGTGGTGCGGCCCTGCACCAGGTTGTCGAGCGCCTTCTGGATTTCCTTCTCGGTTTCGGTGTCGACCGCCGAGGTGGCCTCGTCGAGGATCAGGATGCGCGGGTCGATCAGCAAGGCGCGCGCAATGCTGATGCGCTGCCGCTCGCCGCCCGACAAACCCTGCCCGCGCTCGCCGACCAGCGAGTCGTAGCCGTGCGCGAGCCGCAGGATGAAGTCGTGCGCATGGGCGGCGCGCGCGGCGGCCACGATCTCCTCGCGCGTGGCTTCGGGCTTGCCGTAGGCGATGTTCTGGGCAATGGTGCCAAAGAACAGGAAGGGCTCCTGCAGCACCAGCCCGACGTGGCGCCGGTAGTCGGCCACCGCGAAGCGGCGGATGTCGGTGCCGTCGACCAGGATGGCGCCGTCGGTCACGTCGTAGAAGCGGCAGATCAGGTTGACCAGCGTGCTCTTGCCCGAGCCGCTGTGGCCGACGAGGCCGATCATCTCGCCCGGCTCGATCACGAGGTCGAGGTCGCGGATCACGGCCCGGCTGCCGTAGCGGAAGCCGACGTCGGCCATCTCGATGCGCCCCTGCACTCGCTCGACCTTCACCGGGTTCGCCGGCTCCGGCACGTTGCTCACATGGTCGAGGATGTCGAAGATGCGCTTGGCGCCAGCCGCCGCCTTCTGCGTGACCGAGACGATGCGGCTCATCGAATCGAGCCGCGTGTAGAAGCGCCCGATGTAGGCGATGAAGGCGGTGAGCACGCCGACCGTGATGCGGCCGCGTGCCACCTGCCAGATGCCGAAGCCCCAGACCACCAGCAGGCCGATTTCGGTGAGCAGCGACACGCTGGGCGTGAACAGCGACCAAGTCTTGTTGAGCTTGTCGTTGACCTGCAGGTTGTAGGCATTGGCGGCGTGGAAGCGGCTGGCCTCGCGCTTTTCCTGCGCGAAGGCCTTGACCACGCGGATCCCGGGGATGGTGTCGGCCAGCACGTTGGTCACCTCGCTCCAGACGCGGTCGATCTTCTCGAAGCCGGTGCGCAGCCGGTCGCGCACCACGTGGATCATCCAGGCGATGAAGGGCAGCGGCACCAGCGTGACCACGGCCAAGAGCGGATTGATCGAGACCAGGATCACGGCGGTCATGGCGATCATCAGCACGTCGGTCAGGAAGTCCAGCGCGTGCAACGAGAGGAAAACGTTGATGCGATCGGTCTCCGAGCCGATGCGCGCCATCAGGTCGCCGGTGCGCTTGCCGCCGAAGTAATCGAGCGGCAAGGTGAGCAAGTGTTCGTAAGTGGTGGTGCGCAGGTCGGCGCCGATGCGCTCCGAAACCAGCGCCAGCAGGTAGGTGCGGGCCCAGCCCAGCGCCCAGCCGGCCAGCGCCGCGGCCAACAGCGCGCCAAGGAACATCGCGACCTTGCCGAAGGCGATCTGCTGGCCGTTCTGGAACGGGATCAGGATGTCGTCCATCAGCGGAATGGTCAGGTACGGCGGCACCAGCGTGGCGGCGGTCGAGGCCAGGGTGAGCAGGAAGCCGGCGATCAGCTGCTTGCGGTAGGGCTTGGCGAAGCGGCCCAGCCGCAGCAGGACCCAGGTCGAGGGCGGGGTCTGGAGCTCGGGCTCGGCGAGCGCCGCCTCGTCCGCCTCGGCGGCCACCGCTGTCGCCTGCGCGACTCCGGCCGCCTGCTGGCCGAACAGCTTCTGCAGCCGCAGCGCGGCCGCCTGGTGGCGCAGGGTGTAGCGCCAGCGCGCCAGCCGCCCGCGGGCGTCCAGCAGGTCGAGGGTGCCGATGCCGGCATGGTCGGCCAGTTGCAGGTCCAGCCCCGGCGCGCCGAGCGGCCATTCGGCCCAGGCGCCTTCGGAATTGCGGGCCAGCAGGCGCCGATCGGTCAGCGCCAGCAGGCCGGAAGCAAACCGAAGTTCGCCATCGAGGTCAACCGGCACGGTCGCCAGAACGTTTTCCGCGGCTCTGAGCCGGCTTTTCAGAGCCTCTGAGGCCTCCTCTTCTTCGCCCCCCGGGGTGCCGACTGGATCGTGATGTTGCATTGTGTTTCTGTGTCTCTGGCCCGCGAAGGGGCCCTTCATGGCGCCTGCCGGGCGCCGATTCTGACCGATGACCATGGGCGCGCTTGAAGTCAGCCCCGTGCTCGGCCAAAGCACAACGAACGTTCTCATGACCCGTTTCGACGACATCCGCCTGCTGCGCGTCAACTATTTGCGCGGTCCCAACCTCTGGACCTACCGGCCCGTGCTGGAAGTCTGGCTCGACCTCGGCGCGCTCGAGGACTACCCCTCCAACAAGATCGACGGCTTCACCGACCGCCTGACCACGCTGCTGCCGGCCCTGATCGAGCACCACTGCGGCGTCGGCGAGCGTGGCGGCTTCATCCAGCGCCTGACCGAGGGCACCTGGTCGGGCCACGTGCTGGAGCACGTCGTGATCGAGCTGCTCAACCTGGCCGGCATGCCGACCGGTTTCGGCCAGACGCGCAGCACCTCCAAGTACGGCGTCTACCGCATGGTGTTCCGCGCGCGCGACGAGCAGGTCGCGCGCGTCGCCCTGGCCGAGGGCCACCGGCTCTTGATGGCGGCCATCAACAACGACCCCTTCGACGCCGCCGGCGTGCAGCGCGCGGTCGATGCGGTCAAGGCCAAGGTCGAGGACTGCTACCTCGGCCCGAGCACCGCCTGCATCGTCGGCGCCGCCACCGACCGCGGCATTCCGCACATGCGGCTCAACAGCGGCAACCTGGTGCAGCTCGGCTACGGCGCCAACCAGCAGCGCATCTGGACCGCCGAGACCGACTACACCAGCGCAATCGGCGAATCGATCGCCAGCGACAAGGAGCTCACCAAGTCGCTCCTGGCCGGCTGCGGCGTGCCGGTGCCCGAAGGCCAGGTGGTGGCCAACGCGCAGGAAGCCTGGGAAGCCGCCGAAGACATCGGCCTGCCGGTGGTGGTCAAGCCCTCGGACGCCAACCACGGCCGCGGCGTCTCGCTGGAGTTGAATACCCGCGAGGAAGTGGAAGCCGCCTTCGCCGTCGCCGAGCCCGAGGGCAGCGACGTGATGGTCGAGCGCTTCATCCGCGGCCACGAGCACCGCCTGCTGGTGGTCGGCGGCCAGGTGGTCGCTGCCGCGCGCGGCGAGATCATCACGGTGACCGGCGACGGCACGTCGACCGTGGCCCAGCTGATCGAGAGCCAGCTCAACAGCGATCCGCGGCGCGGCGCCGAAGAAGAATTCCCGCTCGACGTGATCGACATCGCTACCGACGCCAAGCTGCAGCTCGAACTCAAGCGCCAGGAGCTGGACGCGGCCGCCGTGCCCGCCGCTAGCCGAGTCGTCACGATCCAGCGCAACGGCAACATGGCCATCGACTGCACCGATCATGTGCATCCCGAAGTCGCGCATGCGGCCGTGCTGGCCGCCCGCGTGGTCGGCCTCGACATCGCCGGCGTCGACCTGGTGGCCCAGGACATCGGCCGCCCCCTGGCGCAGCAAGGCGGCGCCATCGTCGAAGTCAACGCCGGCCCCGGCCTGCTGATGCACCTGAAGCCGGCCGTCGGCTCGCCGCGGCCGGTGGGCCGCGCGATCTGCGACCACCTCTTTCCCGACGACGCGCCGGGCCGCATCCCCGTGGTCGGCGTGGCCGGCTCGCGCGGCACCGCCGTGCTCTCGCGCCTGGTCGCCTGGCTCGTCGGGCTGGGCGGGCGCCATACCGGCCTGGCCTGCCGCGACGGCCTGTTCCTCGAGCGCCGCCGCGTCGATGCGCGCGACAGCGCCACCTGGGAAGCCGGCCGCCGCCTGCTGGTGAACCGCGCCGTGCAGGCAGTCGTGATCGAGAACGGCGCCCAGACCATCCTGCGCGACGGCCTGGCCTACGACCGCTGCGAGGTCGGCATCGTGACCGATCTCGATGGCGCCGAAGACCTGGCGGAGTTCGACATCACCGAGAGCGACCAGATGGTCAGGGTGCTGCGCACCCAGGTCGATGTGGTGCTGCCCGAAGGCACTGCGGTGCTGAATGCGGCGGACATGCGCGTCGCGGGCCTCGCGCCGCTGTGCGATGGCGATGTGATCCTCTATTCGGTCGACCCGCAAGCCGAGGCGCTGGCCAAGCACCAGAGCGCCGGCGGCAAGGCCGTGCTGGTGCGGCAGGACCGCGTGGTGCTGGCCAACGGCAGCAGCGAGTCCTTCCTGCCCGGCCTCGGCCGGCTGACCATCTGGCGCGCCACGCATGCGGGCGTCGGCCTCGAGAGCCTGCTGGCCGCGGTCGCCGCGGCCTGGGCCCTGGGCATTCCGCTGAGCCTGATCGGCGCCGGCGTCGAAGCCTTCG
Source organism: Variovorax sp. CF079 (assembly GCF_900101545.1). Taxonomy (GTDB): domain Bacteria; phylum Pseudomonadota; class Gammaproteobacteria; order Burkholderiales; family Burkholderiaceae_C; genus Variovorax. The sequence continues at coordinate 76,573 of NZ_FMZU01000019.1, forward strand.
AAGCCGACCTGCAGGCGGCGCTCGCCTCGCTGCAGCTGTCCCAAACCCTGCTTTCGCCCGAACCCCAACTGGCCTGACCGGCGCAACCCTCAGGTTCGCCGGCACCCTACTGCATCACCGCCATGGAAGTCACCCGCATCCGCGCCCTGCGTGGGCCCAATCTCTGGAGCCGCCACACCTGCATCGAGGCGATCGTCACCTGCACGGACGACGAGAACGCGATCAGGCGGCTGCCCGGCTTCGAAGCCCGGCTGCGCGCGCTGTTCCCGAACATCGGCGAACTGCATCCGATCGTGCTCGGCCAGCCGCTCGCGCTGGCACATGTGCTCGAGAACGCGGCCGTGGCGCTGCAGGCTCAGGCGGGCTGCGCGGTGAACTTCGGCCACACCGCGCGCACGGTCGAGGAAGGCGTCTACCAGGTCGCCTTCCAGTACAGCGAAGAACCGGTCGGCCGGCGCGCGCTCGAACTGGCCGAGCAGCTGATCGCGGCCGCACAGGCCGGCACCGAATTCGATGCGCACGCCGCCATCACCGAACTGCGCGACCTCGACGAATCCGAACGCCTGGGCCCAAGCACCGGCTCGATCGTCGACGCCGCCGTGGCGCGCGGCATCCCTTACCGCCGTCTCACCAGCGGCAGCCTGGTGCAGTTCGGCTGGGGTTCGAAGCAGCGCCGCATCCAGGCCGCCGAGGTCGACAGCACCAGCGGCGTGGCCGAATCGATCGCGCAGGACAAGGAGCTCACCAAGCAGCTGCTCAACGCCGCCGGCGTGCCGGTGCCGCTGGGCCGCCCGGTCAGCGATGCCGACGACGGCTGGGCCGCGGCCCACGAGATCGGCCTGCCGGTGGTCGTGAAGCCGCAGGACGGCAACCAGGGCAAGGGCGTCACGGTCAACATCACGACGCGCGAGCAGCTGCTCGCCGCCTACGACTCGGCTGCAGCCTACGGCGAAGTGATGGTCGAGAAATTCCTGCCGGGCTTCGACTTCCGCCTGCTGGTGGTGGGCGACAAGCTGGTGGCGGCGGCGCGGCGCGATCCGCCCCAGGTGATCGGCGACGGCAGACAGACCGTGCGCCAGCTGGTCGACCTGGTGAACCAGGACCCGCGCCGGGGCGTTGGCCACGCGACCTCGCTCACCAAGATCCGGCTCGACGACATCGCCATCGGCCGCCTCGAATCGCAGGGCCTCGCGCCCGACAGCGTGCCCGCGCTCGGCCAGCGCGTGGTGCTGCGCAACAACGCCAACCTATCGACCGGCGGCACCGCCACCGACGTGACCGACACCGTGCATCCCGAAGTCGCGGCGCGCGCGGTCGACGCGGCGCAGATGGTCGGCCTGCACATCTGCGGCGTCGACATGGTCTGCGAGAACGTGCTGCGCCCGCTCGAGGAGCAGCACGGCGGCGTGGTCGAGGTCAATGCCGCGCCGGGCCTGCGCATGCACATCTCGCCCTCCTTCGGCCGCGGCCGCGCGGTCGGCGAGGCAGTGATGGACACGCTGTTCGCGCACGGCGACGACGGCCGCATTCCCGTGGTCGCCGTGACTGGCACCAACGGCAAGACCACCACCGCGCGCCTCATCAACCACCTGCTCGCCTCCAGCGGCCTGCGCACCGGCATGACCAACACCGACGGCGTCTACGTCGACGGCCGCCAGACCGACAGCGGCGACTGCAGCGGCCCCAAGAGCGCGCGCAATGTGCTGCTGCACCCGGACGTCGACGCGGCCGTGTTCGAAGTGGCGCGCGGCGGCGTGCTGCGCGAGGGCCTGGGCTTCGACCGCTGCCAGGTGGCGGTGGTCACCAACATCGGCAGCGGCGACCATCTGGGCCTCAACTACATCACCACGGTCGAAGACCTCGCGGTGCTCAAGCGCGTGATCGTGCGCAACGTGGCGCCCGGCGGCTATGCAGTGCTCAACGCGGCCGACCCCAACGTGGCCGCTATGGCCGCCACCTGCCCCGGCAGCGTGATCTTCTTCACCGCCGACCGCCAGCATCCGGTGATGGCCACGCACCGCGCGCAAGGCAAGCGCACCGTCTACGTCGACCAGGACACGCTGGTCGCCGCCGAGGGCTCGTGGCGCGAGCGCATTGCGCTGCGCGACGTGCAGATCACGCGCAACGGCACCATCGGCTTCCAGGTCGACAACGTGATGGCCTCGGTCGCGGCCGCCTGGGCCGTGGGCCTGGACTGGGACACCATCCGCAGCGGCCTCGCGAGCTTCAACAACGATGCCGCGGGCGTGCCGGGCCGCTTCAACGTGATGGACTACCGCGGCGCCACCGTGATCGCCGACTACGGCCACAACACCGACGCCATGCGCGCGCTGGTGGCCGCGGTCGACACCATGCCGGCGAAGAAACGCTCGGTGGTGATCAGCGGCGCCGGCGACCGCCGCGACTGCGACATCCGCGACCAGACCGCGATCCTCGGCCAGGCCTTCGACGACGTGATCCTCTACCAGGACGCGGCCCAGCGCGGCCGCGCCGACGGCGAAGTCATGGCGCTGCTGCGGCAGGGGCTCGAAGGCGCGCAGCGCACCCGCACCATCGACGAGATCCGCGGCGAATTCATCGCCATCGACATCGCACTCGATCGGCTCCAGCCGGGCGACCTCTCGCTGATCCTAGTCGACCAGGTTGAGGAAGCGCTCGCTCACCTGGCGAAGCGCATCACCGCTGGCTGAAAGCGCGGCGCCGCAGCCGCCGTGACAGACCTGTCCCACACGAAGCTGCGGCGCCTGCGCCAGATCGCGGCCACGCTGTCCCACAGCCTGCGGCGCTGAGCGCCAACACACTGCCTGACCGGCAGCGCGAACTGCGCTGCCCGAAAGGAGTGATTCATGAAAACAGTCATTCGTTCGAGCCTTGCCATCCTGCTCGCCGCGGGCGGCCTGATCGGCGCCTCGTCGGCCATGGCCCAGGCAGCAGGATCCGACGCCACCCTGCAGCGCGAACGCGCCGTCTGCGACGGCGTTCTGCAGGATCGCACCGCCTGTCTTCGAGAAGCCGGAGCGGCACGCTACGAGGCGCGGCGAGGCGGATTGACCAGCGCCGCGCCCATCAACTACGAACAGAACGCATTGGCACGCTGCAGCCTGCAGCCGCCGGCCGACCGGGCCGACTGCGAGGCGCGCGTGCTCGGCACCGGCAGGACCACCATGGAAGGCAGCGTGCTGGGTGGCGGCGTGATACGCGAAACCGTGACGCCGATCGTGGCGCCGATGCCGATGACCGCGCCGCCGCCAGCGCCGATGACCCGGCCGGAGCCGATGACAGCGCCGGCACCGATGACAGCGCCGGCACCGATGACGCCACTCCCGCTTCGTTGAGACGAAGACCAAAGCCCTACATTGTCACGCGGCTGTCATAAAAGGCCCCGGGGGTGCTGGCTATAGTCGTGGGGCCGTCAACTCCGAAGCCCGCCCCCATGAACGCCATCAAGGTCGCACGCCGATTCATCGAAACGGACCCGGCCAACGAGTCGGCCCAGATTCTGGCCCGGCTCGTCCTGGCTCTCGAATCGGAGCGCAGCTTCGAGCTGGTCACGCTCTACGAGCTCGACTACAAGAGCTTCCAGCTGGCCATGGACATCCTGAAGGAATGGCGGCTCGACCGCTACTACGCCAGCAAGTCCAAGCTGTTCGACCTGTCGCTGCAGATCAGCGAGCTGCCGGGTTGACGCCCTCGCAGTGACCGAGTTCGAACTCAAGTTCCAGGTCGACGCGCAGCAACGCGCCGCCGTCGAGGCGGCGGTCGCGCGCGGCCGTTCGCAGCGCACTCGCCTCCAAGCCCGCTATTTCGACACTGCCGACGGTGCGCTGGCCGCGCAGCGTCTCGTGCTGCGCGTGCGCAAGGAAGGCAAGAACTGGGTACAGACCGCCAAGGCCCCGGCCGATGGGCCCCTGCAGCGCCACGAGGACAACGTCGAATTGAGCACCGAGCGCGCGAGCGAGGTGCCCCTTCCGCGCATCGAGCGCCATGAAGGCACGCCCGTCGGCGAGCTGATCGCGAAGGCCTTGCGAGCAGCCGGGCATGAACCGGCCGATGCCGTGCTGGTGCCGCTCTACCTCACCGACATCCGCCGCACCACGCGCGAAATGCGCACCGGCGATGCGCTGGTCGAGCTCGCTTTCGACCGCGGCGAAGTGCGCGCCGGCGAGCATTCGCACGCGGTGTGCGAACTCGAGATCGAGCTGAAGAGCGGCAGCCCACGGTCGATGCTGGAGCTCGCACGGCGCTGGCGCATGCGCTACGGCCTGTGGCTCGACACCGTCTCCAAATCGGCGCGCGGAGAGCGGCTGGCCAAGGGCATCGAATACGGCGAGCCGGTCAAGGCCGAAGCGCCGAAGCTGGGCGACGATCCGAGCGGTGTGCAGGTTTTTCGCGCGGTGCTGAACAGCTGCCTGGCGCAAATCCTGCCCAATGCCAGCGAGGTCGCGGCCGGCAGCACCGATCCCGAGCACGTGCATCAACTGCGCGTCAGCATCCGGCGCCTGCGGACCGCGTTGCGCGAGATGGCCGAGCTCGCGCCTTCGATCGACCCGGCATGGGAGCCCGCGCTGGTGGACGCATTCCGCGCCCTGGGCCGCCAGCGCGATCGCGAGCACCTGCAGCAGACCGTGCAGCCGCAGATCGAAGCCGTCGGCGGGCCGCCGGTGGATTGGCACGAGGGCGCGTCGGAGGGTTCATCGCCGGCTCCGGCCGAGGTGGTGCGTTCGGCGGCCTTCCAGCTCGTGCTGATGAGCCTGATCGAGGCCTCGCTGCCCGAAGAAGAGCCCTCCGGCGAGCAGCTGGAACCAGGCGTTCCGGCCCGCAAGCCGCTGCGCGCTCGGCTGTCCAAGCTGCACCGGCAAGTGGTGCGCGATGGCCGGCGCTTCGACGCGCTGGAGGTCGAGGAACAGCATCGCGTGCGCAAGCGCCTCAAGCGGCTGCGCTACCTGGGCGAGTTCGTCGCGCCCTTGTTCGACCAGGGCGCAAAGCGCTATCTGAAGGAACTGCGCCCGGCGCAGGACGCGCTCGGCACGCACAACGATGCCGCCATGGCCATCGCCGCCTACCGCGACGCGGCCCAGCGCGACGGGCGGGCATGGTTCGCGGTCGGCTGGCTGGCCGCGCGCCAGCCCGCAAGCGCGCTGAAATGCCGCGACGCGCTAGGCAAGATCGCGGACGTGCAACCGTTCTGGAAGAAGCGCTCGAAGCGCTGACCCGCGCCCTCAGCGGCCCCAGCGCAGCACGAGCGGATCGAGGCGCCGCGCCGTCTCGATCAGGCCGGCGCGCGTGTCGGGGTGCATCGCCGGCAAGGGATGGCGCGGGGCCTCGCAGTTGATCACCCCGCCCTCCTTCATCAGCGCCTTGCAGGCGAGCAGGCCTGCCTGCCGATTCTCGTAGTTGATCAGCGGCAGCCATTGCTGGTAGCGCGCGAAGGCCGCCTCGCGGCGGCCGGCCAGGTGGTCCATGATGATCGGCCGCAAGCCGTCGGCGTAGGCGCCGCCCGTCATCGAGCCGGTGGCGCCGGCGTCGAGATCGGGCATCAAGGTGATCGCTTCCTCGCCATCCCACGGACCTTCGATTGCGTCGCCGCCCAGGCGGATGAGTTCGCGCAGCTTCGATGCGGCGCCCGCGGTCTCGATCTTGAAGTAGGCGACGTGCTCGATCTCCGTCGCCATGCAGGCGAGAAAGGGCGCCGACAGCACGGTGCCGCTGGCCGGCGCGTCCTGGACCATGATCGGGATGTCCACCGCGTCGGACAGCCGCGCATAGAAGTCGTAGATCTGCGACTCGGGCACGCGAAAGGTGGCGCCGTGGTAGGGCGGCATCACCATCAGCATCGCGGCGCCCATGTCCTGCGCACGGCGGCTGCGCTCGGCGCAGACCTTGGTACTGAAATGGGTGGTGGTCACGATCACCGGCACGCGCCCGGCCACATGTTCGAGGATGGTACGGGTCAGGAGCTCGCGCTCGTCGTCCGCGAGCACGAACTGCTCGGAAAAATTCGCCAGGATGCAGATGCCGTCCGAGCCCGACTCGATCATGAAATCGATGCAGCGCTTCTGGCTAGCGAGGTCCAGCTCGCCCGTTTCGGTGAAGGTGGTGGGCGCTACCGGGAAGATGCCCTGGTAGCGGCGTTGCTTGGAAGTGGTCATGCAGGCTCCAGATTTCAATGGATCAATGCGAATGGCGCGGCACCGCGGCGCCGCGGCAGCCGACGAGGAAGTCGAAGTCGCAGCCCTCGTCCGCCTGCAGCACGTGCTCGACGTAAAGGCGCCGGTAGCCGCCGCCCTTCTCGGGCGCTTCCTGCACGGTGACGGCACGCAGGCGCTCGGCCAGCTCGGCATCGCTGATGTCCAGGTGCAGGCGGCCCTGCTCGCAGTCGAGCTCGATCCAGTCGCCGTCGCGCACGGCCGCCAGCGGGCCGCCGTCGGCGGCTTCCGGCGCCACGTGTAGCACCACGGTGCCGTAGGCGGTGCCGCTCATGCGCGCGTCGGAAATGCGCACCATGTCCTTGATGCCCTGGCGCAGCAACTTGGGCGGCAGGCCCATGTTGCCGACCTCGGCCATGCCGGGATAGCCCTTGGGGCCGCAGTTTTTCATCACCAGTACGGAGCTCGCGTCCACCTCCAGCGCCTCGTCGACGATGCGTTCCTTGTAGTGCTCCAGGTTCTCGAACACCACGGCGCGGCCGCGGTGCTTGAGCAGTTCCGGCGAGGCGGCCGAAGGCTTCAGCACCGCGCCGCGCGGCGACAGGTTGCCGCGCAGGATGCAGATGCCGCCGTCTTCGACCAGCGGCCGATCGAGCGGGCGGATCACCTCGTCGTCGTAGCCGGGCGCATCGCGCACGTTCTCCCACAGCGACTTGCCGTTGACCGTGAGCGCATCGGGATGCGGCAGCAGGCCGTTCTCGCCGAGCCGGCGCAGCACGGCCGGCAGGCCGCCCGCGTAGTAGAACTCCTCCATCAGGAAACGGCCCGAGGGCATCAGGTCGACCAGCGTCGGCGTGCCGCGGCCGATGCGCGTCCAGTCCTCGAGTTCGAGCGGCACGCCGATCCGCCCTGCGATGGCTTTCAGATGGATCACGGCATTGGTCGAGCCGCCGATCGCCGCGTTGGTGCGGATCGCGTTCTCGAAGGCCTCGCGCGTGAGGATCTTCGACAGCGTCAGGCCTTCGCGTGCCATCTCGACCGCCCGCATGCCCGACATCTGCGCCAGCACATAGCGGCGCGCGTCGACCGCGGGGATGGCGGCGTTGTGCGGCAGCGAAGTGCCGAGCGCTTCGGCCATACAGGCCATCGTGGACGCCGTGCCCATGGTGTTGCAGGTGCCGGCGGAGCGCGACATGCCGGCCTCGGCCGACAGGAACTGGTGCACGTCGATCTCGCCGGCCTTCATCGCCTCGTGCAGCCGCCATACGGCCGTGCCGGATCCGATGTCGCGGCCTTCCAGCTTGCCGTTGAGCATCGGCCCGCCCGTGACCACGATCGCCGGGATGTCGCAGCTCGCCGCGCCCATCAGCAGCGCGGGCGTGGTCTTGTCGCAGCCGGTGAGCAGCACCACCGCATCGATCGGGTTGCCGCGGATCGCCTCCTCCACGTCCATGCTCGCGAGGTTGCGCGTGAGCATCGCGGTCGGGCGCAGGTTCGACTCGCCGTTGGAGAACACCGGGAACTCGACCGGAAATCCGCCCGCTTCCGACACGCCGCGTTTCACGTGCTCGGCGATCTTGCGGAAGTGCGCGTTGCAGGGCGTCAGCTCCGACCAGGTGTTGCAGATGCCGATGATCGGCCGGCCGTCGAACTCGTGGTCCGGGATGCCCTGGTTCTTCATCCAGCTTCGGTACATGAAGCCGTTCTTGTCGGCCGAACCGAACCATTCGGTCGAGCGCAGTTTCTTGGGGGTCTGGGGCATGCGGGGGCTTTCGGAACTAGGGCCTGCGCGCGGCGAACAGGCGTTGCAGGAGACAGAAGACGAACAGGAGCGCGCCGACCACGATGCGCGTCCACCAGGAGCTCAGCGTGCCGTCGAAGGAGATGAGGGTCTGGATGATGCCCAGCATCAGCACGCCGAACAGCGTGCCGACGACGTAGCCGACGCCGCCGGTCAGCAGCGTGCCGCCGATCACCACCGCCGCGATGGCATCCAGCTCGAGCCCGACCGCGTGCAGACCGTAGCCTGACAGCATGTAGAAGGTGAACACCACGCCGGCCAGCGCCGAGCAGAAGCCCGACAGCGTATAGACGCCGATCACCGTGGAGCGCACCGGCAGCCCCATCAGCAGGGCCGACTGCTCGTTGCCGCCGATCGCGTAGACGGTGCGGCCGAAGGGCGTGTAGTGCGCGACGAAGACCGCGAGCGCGACCACCGCCAGCGCGATCAGGGCGCTCGCCGAGATCGAGGCCTCGCCCCAGACCCGCATGCGCCACTGCGACACCTCGGAGTAGAACGCGTTGGTGATGCTGATCGAGTCGATGCTGATCAGGTAGCAGAGGCCGCGTGCGAGGAACATGCCGGCCAGCGTCACGATGAAAGGCTGGAGCCGGAAGCGCTCGATCAGCAGGCCCATGCCGGCACCGAACAGCGTGCCCATGACAAGCACCAGCGGGATCACGAGGCCCGGGCTCCATCCATGCTTCTCGACCAGCGAGGCCGAGACCATGGTGGTCAGCGCGATCACCGATCCCACCGACAGGTCGATGCCGCCCGACAGGATCACGAAGGTCATGCCGACGGCGACGATGCACAGGAAGGCGTTGTCGATCAGCAGGTTCAGGAACACCTGCGGCGAGAAGAAGCCGTCGTAGAACACCGAGCCCAGCGTCGCCATCAGCATGAAGAGCGAGATGGTCGCGGCCAGCGGCAGGTACTTGGGGTTCAGGCGCGTGCGCGGGGGCCTGGGCACCGCCGCAGGCGCAGCGGCTTCGGGCGGGCGCGAGACGATGGCGCTCATGGCGCAACCTCGCCGCTCGGCGCGCGCCGCACCAGTTGCCGCATGCTGGCGCGGAATTCCGCCGACTGCAGCAGCATGACCGCGAACACCACCACCGCCTTCACCACCAGGTTGATCTCCGGCGGCACGCCCAGCGAATAGATGGCATAGGTCAGGGTCTGGATGATCAGCGCGCCGATCACGCTGCCGACCAGGCTGAAGCGGCCGCCCGTGAGCGCGGTGCCGCCGAGCGTGACCGCCAGGATCGCGTCGAGCTCCAGCAGCTGGCCCGCGTTGTTGCCATCGGCGCTCTTGACGTTGGAGCTGATCAGGAGCCCCGCGACACCCGCGCAGAAGCCGCAGAACATGTAGGCGCAGACGATGATGCGGCGGGCGCGCACGCCGGCCACGCGCGCCGCGCTCGGGTTGATGCCCACCGCCTGGATGAAGAGGCCCAGCGCGCTGCGCGTGATGCCGAAATAGACCACCGCCAGCACCAGCGCCGCGATGTACACCGAGAAGGGCAGCCCGAACAGGTAGCCGCTGCCGATGAAGAAGAAGGGGGCGTAGTAGATCGTGATGATCTGGCCACCCGTGATCAGCTGCGCGATGCCGCGCCCCGCCACCATGAGGATCAGCGTCGCGATGATCGGCTGCATGCCGACGCGCGCCACCAGGAGGCCGTTCCACAGCCCGCACGCCGCGGCCGCGCAGAGCGCCACGAGAATGGCCAGCCACATCGGGAAGCGGCTGACCTCCGCGGCGGCGCCGTTCGCGACCACCAGCGATCCGCCGATCAGCCAGGCCGCCAGCGCCGCTGCGATCGCCACGACCGCGCCGACCGAGATGTCGATGCCGCGCGTCGCGATCACCAGCGTCATGCCGAGCGACACCAGCACCAGCGGCGCCGCGCGGTTGAGGATGTCGATCAGGCTGCCGTAGAGATGGCCGTCGCGCCATTCCAGGTGCAGGAAGCTCGGATTGAAGGCCGCGTTGACGGCCAGCAGCAGAAGCAGTGTGACCACCGGCCATGCGAGGCGGTGACCGAACACCCACCTCAAGGATTCGGGAAACGATGCGCTCATGATTCCGCCGCGATCAGTTCGTAGACCGCGTCCTCGCTGCTGCCCGCGGGCAGCTCGCCCACCTTGCGCCGCTCGCGCAGCACCGCGATGCGATGCGACACGCGCACCACCTCGTTCATCTCGGAAGAGATGAACAGCACCGCCATCCCCTCGCCCGCGAGCCGCAGGATCTCGTCCATGATTTCTTGCTTGGCCGCGACGTCGATGCCGCGCGTCGGCTCGTCGAGGATCAAGAGGCGCGGCCGGGTCGCCAGCCAGCGCGCGAGCACCGCCTTCTGCTGGTTGCCGCCCGACAGCAGGCCGATCGGCGTGTCGATGCTCGCGGTCTTGATGCCCAGCGCCTTGACGAAGCGCTCCGCCAGCGCCGTCTGCTCGGCGCGCGAGAGCGTGCGGCGCAGCCCCATCCGCGCCTGCAGCGCCAGCGCGATGTTCTCGCGCAGCGAGAGCTCGGCCACGATGCCGTCGGTCTTGCGCTCCTCGGGGCACAGCGCGAGCCCGTGCTTCACCGCATCGGCCGGGCTCGCCAGGTCGACGGCGACGCCATCCACGCGCAGGCGGCCGCAATCCGGCTTCGCCAGGCCGAACAGCAGCCGCGCCAGCTCGGTACGGCCGGCGCCCAGCAGGCCGGCCAGCCCCACCACCTCGCCCGCGCGCACGCTGAGGTCGACTGGCTGCAGCTGCCCGCGCTGGCCCAGGCCCTCGGCCTGCAGCACCGCGGGCGCGAACTCCTCGAGGGCGGGCAGCTCTGCATGGCCCGCTGCCTGCGCCGCGAACTCGCGCCCCACCATGGCGGAAATGAGCGCCTGCGGACCGAGCTCGCTCGCGCGCCACTCGCCCACCCAGCTGCCGTTGCGCAGCACGGTGATGCGGTCCGACACCGCATAGACCTGGTTCAGGAAATGCGTGATGAACAGGATGGCCAGGCCCTCGCTGCGCAGCCGTCGCAGCACCGCGAACAGGCTCTTCACTTCCTCGTCGTCGAGGCTCGAGGTCGGCTCGTCGAGGATCAGCACGCGGGACGAGAGGCCGAGGGCGCGCGCGATCGCCACCATCTGCTGCACCGCCACCGAGTAGCTCGACAGCAGCTGCGAGACATCGATGTCCACATCCAGCCGCGCCAGCAGCGCACGCGCATCGCGGTTCACCTTCGCCCAGTCGATGCGAAAGCCCTGCGCCGCGCCGCAGCGCGGATAGCGCCCCGAGAACATGTTCTCGGCCACCGACAGGTTGGGGCAGAGATTGACTTCCTGGTAGACCGTGCTGATGCCCATGCGCTGTGCCTCGAGCGGCGAGCCCGGCCGGATCGGCTCCCCCGCGAGCCGCATCTCGCCGGCGTCGGCGGCATGCACGCCGGTCAGTACCTTGATGAGCGTCGACTTGCCCGCGCCGTTCTGCCCCATCAGCGCATGGATCTCGCCCGGCCGGAGCCGGAGCGCCACGCCGCGCAGCGCCGGCACGCCGTTGAACTGCTTGTCGATGCCGGTGAGCTCGAGCACCGGCATCTCGGACGATGCGGCGGGGTTCATTTGTTCTTGTTGTAGACGTCCACGAACACCGCGGCCAGCAGCACCAGGCCCTTGATCACCTGCTGGTAGTCGATGCCGATGCCGAGGATCGACATGCCGTTGTTCATCACGCCCATGACGAAGGCGCCGATGACCGCACCCATCACCTTGCCGACGCCGCCCGAGGCCGAAGCGCCGCCGATGAAGCAGGCCGCGATCACGTCGAGCTCGAAGCCGAGCCCCGCCTTCGGCGTGGCCGTGTTGAGCCGCGCCGCGAACACCAGCCCGGCCAGCGCCGCCAGCACGCCCATGTTGACGAAGGTCAGGAAGGCGAGCCGCTGCGTCTTGATGCCCGACAGCCGCGCCGCCTTTTCGTTGCCGCCCAGCGCGTAGATGCGGCGGCCGACCGTGGTGCGGCTGGTCACGAAGTCGTAGGCCACGATCAGCACGGCCATCACGATCAGCACATTCGGCAGGCCCTTGTAGGTCGCCAGCAGGTAGCTCAGCAGCAGGATGACGGCGGCGAAGAACAGGTTCTTGACCAGGAAGAAGGCGTAGGGCTCCTGCTCCATGCCGTGCTGCGCCAGCTTGGCGCGGCCGCGCAGCTTGAAGAACACCAGCGCCGCGGCGGCCAGCGCGCCTAGAACGAGCGAGCTGGTATGCAGGCCGCCGCCGCTCCCCAGGTCGGGCACGAAGCCCGAGCTCAGCTTCTGGAAGGTTTCGGGGAAAGGACCCACGGACTGCCCCGCGAGCAGCGCCAGTGTCAGCCCCTTGAAGACCAGCATGCCGGCCAGCGTGACGATGAAGGACGGGATGCGGAAGAAGGCCACGAACCAGCCCTGCGAGGCGCCGATCAGCCCTCCGGCGAGCAGGCAGACGATGAAGGTGGGCACGAAATGCCACTCGTACTCCACCATCAGCACCGCGGCCAGCGCGCCGATGAAGCCGCACACCGAGCCGACCGACAGATCGATGTGGCCGGCCACGATCACCAGCAGCATGCCGAGCGCCATGATCACGATGTAGCTGTTCTGCAGCAGCAGGTTGGTGAGGTTCAGCGGCCGCATCAGCGTGCCGTCGGTCAGCACCTGGAACAGCACCATGATCGCGACCAGCGAGATCAGCATGCCGTATTCGCGCAGGTTGTTCTTGAGGAAGCCCGCGTACTCGGCGAGCGGCGCGACCGGCTGCGCCGGCGTGACGGTATCGACTTCAGGCGGCATGGACGCTGCTCCCCGAGGCCACGATGGCCCGCATGATCTTTTCCTGCGACGCTTCGGCGGCAGGAAACTCGGCGACGAATCGCCCTTCGTTCATCACATAGATGCGGTCGCACATGCCCAGCAGTTCGGGCAGTTCGGAAGAAATCATGAGAATGCCTTTGCCCTGGCTCGCGAGCTGGTCGATGATGGTGTAGATCTCGTACTTGGCGCCGACGTCGATGCCGCGCGTGGGCTCGTCGAGGATCAGCAGTTCGGGCTTCGCGAACAGCCACTTGGCGAGCACCACCTTCTGCTGGTTGCCGCCCGACAGGTTGAGCACCTGCTGGCCGACGCCGGCGCAGCGGATGCCGAGCGCGCGGCGGTACTCGTTCGCCACCTTGAATTCGCGCCCGTCGTCGATCACGCCGCGGTCCGAAACGGCCGCCAGGTTGGCCAGGCTCAGGTTCTTGCGGATGTCTTCTTCTAGCACCAGGCCCGCGCCCTTGCGGTCCTCGGTGACGTAGGCGATGCCGTGGTCGATCGCCCGGCCGATGGTGGAAACGTCCACTTCCTTGCCGTGCATGAAGACCGAGCCGCTGATGCGCTGGCCGTAGGCGCGCCCGAACACGCTCATCGCGAACTCGGTGCGGCCGGCGCCCATGAGCCCGGCGATGCCGACGATCTCGCCGCGCCGCACGTGCAGGTTGACGCCCTTGATCTGCTCGCGCTCGGCATGCAGCGCGTGGTGCACGCGCCAGTCGCGCACCTCGAACACGGTCTCGCCGATCTGCGGCGAGCGCTCGGGATAGCGGTGCGCCATGTCGCGCCCCACCATGCCGCGGATGATCCGGTCCTCGCTGATCGGTGCGGTGCGGCAGTCCATGGTCTCGACGGTGGCGCCGTCGCGCAGCACGGTGATCGAATCGGCCACCTTGGCGATCTCGTTGAGCTTGTGCGAGATGAGGATCGAGGAGATGCCCTGCTTCTTGAGCCCGAGCAAGAGCGCCAGCAGCGCATCGCTGTCGCTCTCGTTCAGGCTCGCCGTCGGCTCGTCGAGGATCAGCAGCTTGACCTCCTTCGAGAGCGCCTTCGCGATCTCGACCAGCTGCTGCTTGCCGACGCCGAGGTCGGTGATCAGGGCGGTCGGCGGCTCCTTGAGGCCGACCTTGGCCAGCAGCTCGCGCGTCTGGGCATAGGCCGCGAACCAGTCGATCACGCCGCCGCGCGCCGTCTCATTGCCGAGAAAGATGTTCTCGGCGATCGACAACAGCGGCACCAGCGCGAGCTCCTGGTGGATGATGATGATGCCGAGCTTCTCGCTGTCGGCAATGTCCCGGAAGCGGCGCAGCTCGCCCTCGAAGCGGATCTCGCCGGTGTAGGAGTCGCAGGGATAGACCCCGCTGAGCACCTTCATCAGCGTCGACTTGCCCGCGCCGTTCTCGCCCACCACTGCGTGGATCTCGCCCGCGCGCACCGCGAGGTTGACGTTGTCCAGCGCGTTCACCCCCGGAAAGGTCTTGGTGATGCCTCGCATCTCCAGAATCACATCGTTCACCCTGTCTCCTTCGAACCTCCGCCCCACCATCGCGACTACTTGATCTGGCTTTCCTTGTAGTAGCCGCTGTCGACCAGTGCCTGCTTCCAGTTCGATGCGTCGACGCTGATCGGCTTGAGCAGGTAGGAGGGCACGACCTTGACGCCGTTGTTGTAGGTCTTGGTGTCGTTCACTTCCGGCGTCTTGCCCGCGAGCATCGCGTCCACCATGTTCACCGTCACCTTGGCCAGCTCGCGCGTGTCCTTGAACACGGTCGCCGTCTGCTCCTTGCGCAGGATCGACTTGACCGAGGGCACTTCGGCATCCTGCCCCGTCACCACCGGCATCGGCTGCTGGGCCGAGCCGTAGCCCACGCCCTTGAGCGAGGAGATGATGCCGATCGACAGGCCGTCATAGGGCGACAGCACCGCATCGACCCGGTCCTTGGTGTAGTAGGCCGACAGCAGGTTGTCCATGCGCGCCTGCGCCACCGCGCCGTCCCAGCGCAGCGTGGAGACCTTGTCCATGCCCAGCTGCTTGCTGCGCACCACCAGCTTGCCGCTGTCGATGTAGGGCTTCAGCACCGACATCGCGCCGTTGTAGAAGAAGAAGGCGTTGTTGTCGTCCGGCGAGCCGCCGAAGAGCTCGATGTTGTACGGGCCCTTGCCTTCCTTCAGCTTGAGCGCCTGCTCGATGTAGCCCGCCTGCAGCACGCCGACCTGGAAGTTGTCGAAGGTCGCGTAGTAGTCGACGTTCTTCGAGCCCTTGATCAGCCGGTCGTAGGCAATCACCTTGACGCCCTTGTCGGCCGCCTTCTGCAACACGTCCGACAAGGTGCTGCCGTCGATCGCGGCGATCACCAGCACCTTGGAGCCCTTGGTCACCATGTTCTCGATCTGCGCGAGCTGGTTCGGGATGTCGTCGTCGGCGTACTGGAGATCGGTCTTGTAGCCCTTCTCCTTGAAGTACTTGACCATGTTGGCGCCATCGGCGATCCAGCGCGCCGACGACTTGGTCGGCATCGAGATCGCGATCGGACCCTTGTCCTGGGCCTGGGCGAGCGAAGTGATGCCGATCAGGCCCATGGCGGCGCCGGCGAGCAGGGTCTTGAGAAAAATGCGTTTCATTGGGATATCTCCTTCGTTGTGCGCTCAGTATTTGCGCTTGGGGAATTCGGTCTTGGCTACTTCCATCGGGAAGATCCCCTCCTCGGTCACGATGCGCTTCGGAATCGTCTTGCCGGCCTTGATGTCCTTCACGGCCGTCATCAGTTGCGGACCCAGGAGCGGGCTGCATTCGACCGACACGTTGAGCTTGCCGGCCATCATGGCCTCGAAGGCGCCCTTGACCGCGTCGATCGAGATGATCGTGATGTCCTTGGCCGGCTTCAGGCCCGCTTCCTCGATGGCCTGGATCGCGCCGATCGCCATGTCGTCGTTGTGCGCATAGAGCACGTTGATCTTCTTGCCCTCGGCCTTGAGGAAGGCTTCCATCACTTCCTTGCCCTTGGCGCGCGTGAAGTCGCCGGTCTGCGAGCGGATGATCTTGAACTTCGGGTCGGCCTTGATGATTTCCTCGAAACCCTTCTTGCGGTCGATCGCCGGCGCCGAGCCCACGGTGCCCTGTAACTCGACGATGTTGACCTCGCCCTTCTGGTCCTTCATCTTCTCGACCATCCAGCGCCCGGCCTTGCGGCCTTCCTCGACGAAGTCGGAGCCCATGAAGGTGACGTAGAGCGAGTCGTCCTTGGTGTTGACGGAGCGGTCGGTCAGCACCACCGGGATCTTGGCGGCCTTGGCTTCGCGCAGCACCGTCTCCCAGCCCGACTCGACCACCGGCGAGAACGCGATGACGTCGACCTTCTGCGCGATGTAGGAGCGGATCGCCTTGATCTGGTTCTCCTGCTTCTGCTGCCCGTCGGAGAACTTGAGCTCGATGCCGGACTCCTTGGCGGCCGACTTGATCGACTCGGTGTTGGCGGTGCGCCACTCGCTTTCGGCGCCGACCTGGGCGAAGCCGAGAACGATCTTCTTCTGCGCCAGCGCCGTGCCCGGCAGCAGCGAAGCCAGCGAGGCGGCTGCGAGAGCAAGGGTGGTGAGCGTGCGACGGTTCAGTTTCATGGTCTGTCTCCTGTGGTTGTCGTGGTGAAAAAACTTGAGGCCCCGGGGTGCGTGCGTCAGGCCATCACGTACCCCGTCTTGACCGTGGTGTAGAACTCGGCCGCGTAGCGCCCCTGCTCCCGCGGCCCGTAGCTCGAGGCCTTGCGGCCGCCGAAGGGCACGTGGTAGTCGACGCCAGCGGTCGGCAGGTTGACCATGGTCATGCCCACCTTGGCATGGCGCTTGAAATGCATGGCGCGCTGCAGCGAGCCGGTGCAGATGCCGGCACACAGGCCGAAGGGCGTGTCGTTGGCCAGCACCAGCGCATGCTCGTAGTCGTCGGCGCGCAGCACGCAGGCGACCGGCCCGAAGATCTCCTCGCGCGCCACGCGCTGATGGGGCCGGGCCAAGAAGAGCGCCGGGCTCATGTAGTGGCCGGCGGTCGGCCGCTCCAGCAGCTCGCCGCCCCACACGTGCTCGGCGCCCTCCTCGATCGCGGCCGCGATCGAGGCCATGTTCTGCCCGAGCTGGCGGCGGTCGACCACCGGACCGATGTCGATGCCGCGCTCCAGCGCATGCCCGACCTGGAGCGCGGCCATGCGGCGGCGCAGGCGCGCGACGAAGGCATCGTGCACCGGCGCTTCGACGATCAGCCGGCTCGACGCGGTGCAACGCTGCCCGGTCGAGAAATAGGCGCCCTGCACCGCGCAGTCGACGGCAAGCTCGAGGTCGGCGTCGGCCAGCACCACGAGCGGATTCTTGCCGCCCATCTCGAGCTGCACCTTGGCATGGCGCGCCGATGCGGCCCGCAGGATGCGCTCGCCGGTCTCGACCGAGCCGGTGAAGCTGATCGCATCGACCAGGGGGCTGTCGACGATCGTCTGGCCGACCTCGCGGCCGCTGCCCATCACGAGGTTGAAGGTACCGGCCGGCAGCGCCGCGCGGCTGATGATCTCGCTCAAGGCCCAGCCGCAGGCCGGCACCAGTTCGGCCGGCTTGAACACCACGCTGTTGCCGTAGGCGAGTGCGGGCGCAATCTTCCAGGCGGGAATCGCGAGCGGAAAGTTCCAGGGCGCGATCAGGCCGACCACCCCCACGGGCTCGCGCGTGACGTCGACCTGCACGCCGGGCCGCATCGAGGACATCGTTTCGCCCCCGGCGCGCAGCGCCTCGCCGGCGAAGAACTTGAAGATCTGGCCCGCGCGCGTCGCTTCGGCGATGGCCTCGGACAGGGTCTTGCCTTCCTCGCGCGCCAGCAGCACGCCGAGCTCTTCGCGGCGCGCCAGCAGCTCGCTGCCGATCTGGTCGAGCACGTCGGCGCGGCGCTGCGGCGTGGTCCGGCTCCAGTGCGGGAAGGCATCGACCGCCGCCCGGATCGCCGATTCGGTCTGGCTGCGGTCGGCGCGGGCGTACTCGGCGACCACCTCGCGCGTGTCGGACGGGTTTTCGCTCAGGCCGCTGGTCACGCCGGTCTCCCAGCGGCCGTTGATGTACTGCCTGGCGTTCTGTTGGAGGTGGCTGCGCTTCAAGGTGCGGCGAGTTTAGGAATCACACCAATATCTTTCCAATCAATATTTGGATTGAATCGATATCAGAAGAAGCATTCAGGAAAACCCCATGACCAACTACACGCACTGGTTTATCCGTGCGCGCCTCAAGACCCGCCAGCTGCTGTTGCTCGTGGCCCTGGCCGAGGAAGGCAACATCCATCGCGCGGCCCAGGTGCTCAACATGACGCAGCCCGCGGCCTCGAAGCTGCTAAAGGATCTGGAGGACGTGCTGGAGGTCTCGCTGTTCGAGCGCCTGCCGCGCGGCATGCGGCCGACCTGGTACGGCGAGACCATGATCCGCCACGCGCGCGAAGCGCTGGCGAGCCTCAACCAGGCGCACGACGAGCTCGTCGCGCTCAAGGCCGGCAGCTTCGGCCAGGTCGGCATCGGCGCGGTCACCTCGCCCGGCCTGGTTCTGCTGCCGCCGGCGATGGCGGCCGTGAAGCGCGAGCAGCCGAACCTGCGCATCTCGCTCGATATCGAGACCAGCCCGGTGCTGTTCGAACGGCTCGAGCAGGGCAAGCTCGACATCCTGGTCGCGCGCCTTTTCGCGGAGCACGACAAGTCGAACCTGCGCTACGAGGCGCTGGTCGAGGAGCCGGTGTGCGCGCTCGTGCGCCCCGGGCATCCGCTGCTCGGCATGACCGGCCTCGGCCTGCGCGACCTGGTGTCCGCCGGCTGGATCGTGCCGCCCGCGGGCAGCGTGCTGCGCCACCGCTTCGACCTGATGTTCCAGGAGGAAGGCCTCGCGCCGCCGCTCAACGTGATCGAGACCGCGGCACTGCTCTTCATCACGCGCATGCTGCAGCAGAGCGACATGGTGGCCGTGCTCGCGACCGACGTGGCCCGCTACTACGCCGCGCACGGCATCGGGGCCGTGCTGCCGGTCGACATGCCCTGCCACATGGACGCCTTCGGCCTCATCACGCGCACCGACCGGCTGCCCTCTCCGGCGGCCAAGGTGATGATGAAGGCGTTGAAGGCGCAATGCCTGGCGGTGTACGGGCGGCGGCTGGAGGCGGATTAGTCCGGGGGGCCGAGGCGGGCGGTATTGCTCCCTCCCCCAATTGGGGGAGGGCGGGGGTGGGGGCACCGGGCCTTCGACGCGCACGCAACCATCGAACACCCACGAGCCCGGCCCGCACCGCATGCCGAGCGCCATCCAGGGGGCGAGCGCGGCAACTTAAACGCCCCCTACACCCAGCCCGCGTCCACCTTGAACTCCTGCGCCGTGCACATCGCCGCATCGTCCGAGGCAAGGAACAGCACCATGCGCGCGATGTCCTGCGGCTGCAGCTTGTCGGGCAGGCACTGGTTGCGCTTGATCTCGCGCTCGCCCTCGGCGTCGAGCCAGAGCTTGATCTGGCGCTCGGTCATCACCCAACCCGGCGACACCGTGTTGATGCGGATGCGGTCCTCGCCCAGCGGCCTGGCGAGCCCGCGCGTGAGGCCGTTGACCGACGACTTCGCGATCGCATAGCAGGGGTAGGCGCCGCCCTTGCCCTGCCAGCCGGTCGAGCCGAGATTGACGATCGAGCCGAAGCCCAGGCGCCGCATGCCCGGCACCACCGACTGGATGGCGAAGAAGGCGGGCCGCTCGTTGATCGCCATGCGCTCCTCGTAGTAGGCCGGCGTCACAGATTCCAGCGTATGGCGATCGTCGCTCGCGACGTTGTTGACCAGCACCGCGAAATCGCCCAACGCCGCCGCGGCCTCGGCGATGCACGACTGCAGCGCCGCCACGTCGCGCACGTCGCACACGCGCCACCACGGGGCGGCATGGCCCGCCTCCGCCAGTTGCCGCGCGAGCGCCTGGCTCGCGCCCTCGGCGATGTCGACGAAAGCCACGCGCGCGCCTTGTTCGACGAAGGCGCTCACCATTGCGGCGCCAATGCCGCTGCCGCCGCCGGTGACGAAAACCGGCCTTCCCTTCAGGCTCGGATAGGTGGAAAGTGCGGGGGCGGGATTCATCAGGTGTCTCCAAAATATGAGATTGCAATTTACGTATCAATCAATACGAAAATAATTGATTTCTAATATCAATATGCCTTGATACGATCCGCCGCGTCAAGGGACACCGCAGGAGACAAGCTTGAACAAGACATCCCCGCCCACGGTCCTCGAAGCCCCCCGCTGCGTCTGGCCGGCCGGCGCCACACTCGGCGAAGGCACACTGTGGTCGGTGCGCGAACAGGCGCTCTACTGGGTCGACATCCTCGAGCGCCGGCTGCATCGCTTCGACCCCGCCGGCGGCGAGCGTAAGAGTTGGGATTTCGACGAGGAGATCACGGCGCTGGCCGAGCGGGCCAACACGCCGGGCCTGATCGTCACGCTGCGCCGCGGCTTCGCGCTCTTCGATCCGGCGGCGAGCGAGGTGCCGCCCAAATACCTGCACCAGCCCGAGCCGGAACTGCCTGCCAACCGTTTCAACGATGGCAAATGCGATGCAGAAGGCCGCTTCTGGGGCGGCACTATGGACTTCGCCTGCGAGGCGCCGACCGGTGCGCTCTACCGCTTCGACCCCGATGGCCGCTGCAGCCGCCACGACCAGGGCTTTGCCGTGACCAACGGCCCGACCTGGTCGCAGGGCGGAGGGACGATGTACTTCAACGACACCGTCACCGGCCGCATCTACGCCTACGACTTCGACATGGCCGCCGGAACGCTCGCCAACAAGCGCCAGTGGCTGCGTTTCGCGCGCGGCGACGGCCTGCCCGACGGCATGACCACCGACGCCGCCGGCCGGCTCTGGATCGCGCACTGGGGCGGCGCCTGCGTGAGCTGCCACGACCCGGTCAGCGCCGAAGAACTCTGCCGCGTGAAGCTGCCCACCAGCCACATCACCAACTGCGCTTTCGGCGATGCGGACCTGTGCACGCTCTACATCTCGAGCGCGACCAGCGGCCTGACACCCGCGCAGCGCGAAGCCGAGCCCGAGGCCGGCGCACTGTTCGCGGTGCGCATCGACAGCCCCGGCCTGCCGGCGCCGCTGTTCGGCGGCTGATCAGAAGTCAGAAGTCGGGCAGCACGATGTCGCGCTGGCGCCGCGCCGCCCCCGGCGACACGCCGATGAAGCGCTTGAAGGAACGGCTGAAGGCCGCCTCGGACTGGTAGCCGAGCTGGCTCGCGAGTTCGACCGGCCGCGCATTCTTCTCCTGCAGCAGGGTCAGCGCGACATGCATGCGCCAGCGCGCCACGTAGTGCATCGCCGGCTCCCCGACCAGCGCCGTGAAGCGTGCCGCGAAGGCCGAGCGCGACATCGCGACCTCGGCCGCCAGCGAGGCCACCGTCCACGGCCGCGCGGGATCGCGGTGGATGAGCGAGATGGCGCGGCCGATCTGCCGGTCCTGCAGCGCGCCCAGCCATCCGGTGCGGGCCGCGGGGTCGCGCGCCATCCACGAGCGGATCGCCTGGATCACGAGGATGTCGGCCAGCCGCGTGATGATGGTTTCGCCGCCCGGCTGCATGGCATGCGCTTCGGCGGCCATGAAGCGCAGCGTGCTGCCGAGCCAGTCGGCCTCGGGCGACGCCGAAGCATCGATGCGGATCACGCTGGGCAGCAGCTTGGCCAGCCGGTGCGCGGCCGGGTGATCGAAGCGCACCGCGCCGCAGACCAGGTGAGTGGCCGCGCCACCGCCGCCGTGCCGTAGCACCTCGTAGCGGTCGCTCTGCTGCTCGCGCGGAAGATCGAAAAGCCCGGGCGCCTCGGCGCCCGGTTCGCTCACCAGCCGATGACCCGCACCATGCGGCACCAGCGCGAAATCGCCCGGCTGCAGCAATTGCGGCTCGCTGCCCTCGACCTCGAGCCAGCAGGGGCCGGAGGTCACGGCATGGAACATCAGGCTGTCCGCCATCGGCGGCAGCGTCAAGCCCCAGGGCGCGGTGAACTCGGAGCGGCAATAGAAGATGCCGCTCATCCGCAGGAAGTGCAGCGCCTCGCCGAGCGGATCCACGGGCACCAGGACGTCTTTGAGCTTCATGCGGGCAGTATGCGAAGCCTGGATGCGATCGTCCAGCTCGCCTGGACGAATGAGCAAGAACAAGCGATCTTCAAGCATTGATAAGCCTGTTCTCGCCGACGATAGTAGACGCCATGTCAACCCCAACCCAAGGAGCAACGGACATGAGCAACACCATCCCCACCATCACCGTCATGGGCGCCACCGGCCACACCGGCGGCAAGATTGCCAGGCGTCTGCTGGCCGCCGGCGCCAAGGTGCGCGCCCTCGGCCGCAACCCGGCCAAGCTGGCCGCGCTCGAACGCGCCGGCGCCGAAGTGCTGGCGGGCGACACCTGCGACCCGACTTTTCTCGCGCAGGCCTTTCGCGGTGCCGATGCCGTCTACACGTTGCTGGCCACCGATCGCCGCGCGCCCGACTACCGGGCCCGGCAGGACCAGGAAGGCGAGGCCATCGCCGAAGCCCTGCGCGCGAGCGGCGTGCGCCATGTCGTCGCGCTCAGCAGCCTGGGCGCGGACCAGGGCGAAGGCACGGGCGTGATCGCCGGGCTGCATGCGCAGGAAGAGCGGCTGAAGCGGATCGCCGGCGTCCACCTGCTGCTGCTGCGCCCGGTCTCCTTCTTCGAGAATTTTTACGACGCGCTGGGGCAGATCAAGGAAGCGGGCCTGATGGCGGACACCGTCGAGGCGGACATCGCCGTGCCCATGATCGCAGCCGATGACATCGCCGCGGTCGCGGCCCAGGCGCTGCTGGCGCGCGACTGGAGCGGCGTCGCCGTGCGCGAGCTGCTCGGCCAGCGCGATCTGAGCCACACCGAGGTGGCACGCATCCTCGGCGAGCGCATCGGCAAGCGGGGGCTCGCCTATGTGCAGCTCTGCGAGGCCGACATGACCGGCGCCATGGTCGATGCCGGTCTGTCGCCGAGCTTTGCCGGGCTGTACATCGAGATGACGCGCGCCTTCAACGAAGGCCGGGTCGGCCCGAGCGCGGGGCGAAACGCCGCCAACACCACGGCCACGCGCTTCGAGGACTTCGCCGAGGAGTTCGCCGGCGCCTACGCGGCAATGTAAGCCGGGCTCTTCTTCGTTGCGCTAGCGTCGCCAGGAAGACCACCAGATGTCTGCGCTGCGAATGGTGATTTCGCTGCAGCGGCTGCCTCCCGCCAGTTGCATCGCAAGGGCGCGCAGCCGCGGCATGTGGCGTTCGAGGGTGGCCGACAGGCTCTCTTCGTCGGGCGTTGCGCCGAGCGCGATCAAGGCTTCGTTGTTCACGCGAACCGTCACCTTTCCCTGCGAGTTCTCGATCACGAAGTGATGGCCGGGAAGCTTGAGATCGGAAGAGCTGACGGGCATCGCGCGTCTCCTGCAGAGTTTTCCCGAACTTCGCGAAGACCGCCACCAGCCCGCGTAGGAGCAGCACCCGCTCCTGTTCCCGAAAAGACTTACAGGGACCGACGAACGAGTTGCTGTCCGACATCCTGAAGCGCATGCGCCGCGCTTGCGCACGGCCCGGCCAGCACTTCAATGGCGGGCTGTGCATACCCAAAAGCAAAACCAATTCATCGGTCCACAAGACGGCTACCTGTTCGCGGAAGGCACCCACTCGCGGCTCTACGAGCGCCTCGGCTGCCACCTCCGGGCGACGGGAGGCGCGGACTTTGCGGTCTGGGCGCCGAACGCCGAATCCGTGAGCGTGATCGGGGACTGGAACGGCTGGTCGGCCGAAGTCGACCTGCTCGAGTCGCGCGGCGAGCTCGGCATCTGGCAGGGCCACGCCCCCGATGCCGCGCCAGGGCAGGCCTACAAGTACCGCATCCGGTCACGCCATGGCGGCTGGCAGGTCGACAAGGCCGACCCCTTCGCCTTCTGCGCCGAGCTGCCGCCGGCCACGGCCTCCCGCATCTGGACACTCGACTACGTGTGGAGCGACCGCGAATGGATGTCCGCGCGTGCACCGAAGAATGCGCTGGATGCGCCGATGTCCGTCTACGAGTTGCACCTCGGCTCCTGGCGGCGCAAGGAGGGTCACTTCTTCGGCTACCGCGAACTCGCGCACGAGCTGGGCGACTATGTGACCGAGATGGGCTTCACGCACGTCGAGCTCATGCCGGTGACCGAGCATCCGTTCTACGGCTCCTGGGGCTACCAGACCACAGGCTACTTCGCGCCCACCGCGCGCTTCGGCACGCCGCAGGATTTCATGTATTTCGTCGACCACCTGCACCAACGCGGCGTCGGTGTGCTGCTGGACTGGGTGCCCTCGCACTTCCCGACCGACGAGCACGGCCTCGGCTACTTCGACGGCACCCATCTCTACGAGCATGCCGATCCGCGACAGGGCTTCCATCCTGAATGGAACTCGAGCATCTTCAACTACGGCCGCAACGAGGTTCGCAGCTTCCTCATTTCGTCGGCCCTGTTCTGGCTCGACAAATACCACCTGGACGGCCTGCGCGTCGACGCGGTCGCTTCGATGCTCTACCTCGACTACGCGCGTCAGCACGGCGGCTGGATTCCCAACCGCTACGGCGGCCGCGAGAACCTGGAAGCCGTCGAGTTCCTGCAGACCCTGAACCGGGCCGTGTACCGCGAGCATCCCGACACGCTCACCATCGCCGAGGAATCGACCGCCTGGCCGCGCGTCTCGCGCCCGACCGACATGGACGGCCTGGGCTTCGGCATGAAATGGAACATGGGCTGGATGCACGACAGCCTGGCCTACATGAAGGAAGACGCGGTCCATCGCAAGTACCACCACCACAAGCTCACCTTCTCGCTGGTGTATGCCTTCAACGAGAACTTCGTGCTGCCGCTGTCGCACGATGAGGTGGTGCATGGCAAGGGCTCGCTGCTCAACAAGATGCCGGGCGATGCATGGCAGCAGTTCGCCAACCTGCGCGCGCTACTCGGCTTCATGTGGGGGCATCCGGGCAAGAAGCTGCTGTTCATGGGCGGCGAGTTCGGCCAGCGGCGCGAATGGAACCATGACGACGAGCTCGAATGGTGGGTCGCCGCGCTCGAGGGCCATGCAGGCCTGCAGCGTTTCGTGAAGGAACTCAACCGCGTCTACCGCGCCACGCCCGCGCTGCACCAGCTCGACTTCTCCGCCACCGGCTTCGAATGGGTCGCGGCCGACGACGCGGACCGCAGCGTGTTCGCCTTCCTGCGCAAGGCGCGCGACGGCGGCGCGCCGCTCCTGGTCGTCAGCAACATGACGCCGGTGCCGCGCACCAACTACCTGCTCGGCGTGCCGGCACCCGGCTTCTGGCGCGAGCTCGTCAACAGCGACGCCGGCGAGTTCGGCGGCGCGGGCTGGGGCAACCTCGGCGGCATCGAGTCGGCGCCGGTGCGCGCCCATGGCCGCATGCACTCCGTGTGCCTCACCTTGCCGCCGCTTTCGACCCTGTTCCTCGAGCACACCCCCCATGGCTGAGAAAAATACCCCGGTCCGCCCCCCCACCCATCCGGACGGCGCGGACGGCCGCGTACGCGCCGTCATCGACGCCGTCCTGCCCATCGTGGACGGCGGGCGCTTTCCCGTGAAGCGCGTGGCCGGGGAAGCGCTGCGCGTGCAGGCGCACTGCTTCGCCGACGGGCACGACATGCTGCGGGTCATGCTGCGCTGGCGCAGCGAGGACGACGCCCACGGGGCCGAGCTGCCGATGAAGCCGCTGGGCAACGACGTCTGGGAGGCCGAGTTCACGCCGCCCGCGATCGGCCGCTACCGCTACACCGTCGCGGCCTGGGTCGATGCCTTCGAGTCCTGGCGCCACGACATGGCGCGCCGCGTCGAGCTCGACGACATCCGCATCGCATCGCAGATCGGCGCGCTCGAGATCGCGGCGGCCGCCGAACGTGCCAATGGCGTGGAGCGCAAGACGCTGGCCCGCTGGGGCATGGAACTGCACAGCGCCGCCGTCGCCGACGCGGCCGATGCGACGGTGCTCAAGGCGCTGGCGCTGGACGAAGCCCTGGCCGCGCTCGCAGCCCGCTACCCGGACCGCCGCCTCGCGGCGCAGTATCCGTTGGAGCTGCCGCTGGTGGCCGATCGCGATCGCGCCCGCTTCAGTAGCTGGTACGAGCTGTTCCCGCGCTCGACGGCGACCGAGGCCGGACGCCACGGCAGCTTCAAGGACGTGGCAGCGCGCCTGCCCGCGATCGCGGCCATGGGCTTCGACGTGCTGTACTTCCCGCCGATCCATCCGATCGGCCGCGTGCAGCGCAAGGGCAAGAACAATGCGCTGGTCGCCAAGGCGGACGACGTCGGCAGCCCGTGGGCCATCGGCGCGGCCGAAGGCGGCCACAAGTCCATCCTGCCCGAACTCGGCACGGCCGAGGACTTCCGGCATCTGATCGCGCAGGCGGCCGGCCACGGCCTCGAGATCGCACTCGACATCGCCTTCCAGTGCGCGCCGGACCATCCGTACGTGAAGGCGCATCCCAGCTGGTTCCGCTGGCGGCCGGACGGCAGCGTGCAGTACGCCGAGAACCCGCCGAAGAAATACCAGGACATCTACCCCTTCAACTTCGAGAGCGAGGACTGGCCCGCGCTGTGGGCCGAGCTCAAGAGCGTCTTCGACCACTGGATCGCCGAGGGCGTCAAGATCTTCCGGGTCGACAACCCGCACACCAAGGCGTTCCCGTTCTGGGAATGGGCGATCGGCGAAATCAAGCGCCAGCATCCCGAGGTCATCTTCCTGGCCGAAGCCTTCACGCGGCCCAAGGTGATGCACCGGTTGGCCAAGCTGGGCTTCACGCAGTCCTACACCTACTTCACCTGGCGCAACGGCAAGCAGGAACTGACCGAGTACTTCACCGAACTCTCGGCGGGACCGGGCAGCGAATATTTCCGCCCCAACGTCTGGCCCAACACGCCCGACATCCTGCACGAGCGCCTGCAGGGCGGCGAGCCCGCGGTCTTCATGGCGCGCCTGGTTCTCGCCGCGACGCTGGCGGCCAACTACGGCATCTACGGCCCCGCCTTTGAACTGCGCGAGCACCTGCCGCGCGAGCCGGGCAGCGAGGAGTACCTGCATTCCGAGAAGTACCAGCTGCGCGCCTGGAACCACGACGATCCGGGAAGCCTCGCGCCCTTCATCGCCCGCGTCAACGGCATCCGGCGCGACAACCCCGCGCTCCATGCCGACCGCGGCCTGCGCTTCCTCGCGATCGACAACGACCAGCTGCTGGCCTACGCCAAGCGCTCGGACGACGGCGTCAACGTGGTGGTGACGGTGGTGAACCTCGACCCGCACAACGTGCAGTCCGGCTGGCTCGCGCTCGATCCCGCGTCCATCGATTGCGAGGCCGGGCATCCGTTCCAGATGCACGACCTGCTGAGCAACCAGCGCTTCGTGTGGCAGGGAGATCGTCACTTCGTCCGGCTCGATCCGCACAGCGTGCCGGCCCACATCTTCCGGGTGCGGCGCCGGGTTCGCGACGAGCGCGAGTTCGACTATTTCCAGTGAGGTCTTGCGCCCATGAACGCTCCAGTACCGCACATTGCTCTCGAAACCGTCGAGATCGACAGCAGCGACGATCCGCTGTGGTACCGCGATGCGGTCATCTACCAGCTCAACGTCAAGGCCTTCTTCGATTCCAACGATGACGGCGTCGGCGACTTCAAGGGCGTCACGGCCAAGCTCGACTACGTGAAGGACCTGGGCGTCAACACCATCTGGCTGATGCCCTTCTACCCCTCGCCCTTGCGCGACGACGGCTACGACATCGCCGAGTACGAGAACGTGCACCCCCAGTACGGCACGCTGGACGATTTCCGCGAGATGCTGGATGCGGCGCACCGCCGCGGCCTGCGCGTGATCACCGAGCTCGTCATCAACCACACCTCGAGCGACCACCCGTGGTTCCAGGCCGCACGCCGCGCGCCGCCCGGCTCGCCCGAGCGCGACTTCTACGTCTGGAGCGACAGCGACCAGCTCTACCAGGGCACGCGCATCATCTTCACCGACACCGAGACCTCCAACTGGAGCTGGGACCCGATTGCCAAGGCCTACTACTGGCATCGCTTCTTCAGCCACCAGCCGGACCTGAACTTCGACAACCCCCAGGTGCTGGAGGCCGTGTTCAAGACCATGCGCTTCTGGCTCGACATGGGCGTCGACGGCTTTCGGCTGGACGCGATTCCCTACCTGGTCGAGCGCGACGGCACCAGCAACGAGAACCTGCCGGAGACGCACGCGGTGATCAAGAAGCTGCGCGCCGCCATCGACGCCCGCTACAAGAACCGCTTCTTGCTGGCCGAGGCCAACATGTGGCCCGAGGACGTGCGCGAGTACTTCGGCGAGGGCAACGAGTGCCACATGGCCTACCATTTCCCCTTGATGCCGCGCATGTACATGGCGATCGCGCAGGAGGACCGCCATCCGATCGTCGAGATCATCCAGCAGACGCCCGAGATTCCCGAAGGCTGCCAATGGGCCATCTTCCTGCGCAACCATGACGAGCTGACGCTGGAGATGGTGACCAGCAAGGAGCGCGACTACATGTACCTCATGTATGCCGCCGACCTGCGCGCCCGCATCAACGTCGGCATCCGGCGCCGGCTCGCGCCGCTGATGGAGAACGACCTCGACCGCGTCAAACTGATGAACGGCATGCTGCTGTCGATGCCGGGCTCGCCGATCATCTACTACGGCGACGAGATCGGCATGGGCGACAACGTGTTCGTCGGCGACCGCAACGGCGTGCGCACGCCGATGCAGTGGAGCCCCGATCGCAACGCCGGTTTCTCGCGCGCCGACCCGCAGCGCCTCTATCTGCAGCCGATCATGGACCCGATGTACGGCTTCGAGGCGCTCAACGTGGAGGCGCAGGCGCGCGACGCCAGCTCGCTGCTCAACTGGACGCGACGCATGCTGGCCGTGCGCAAGACCAGCCACGCCTTCGGGCGCGGCAAGCGCATCTTCCTGAAGCCCGGCAACCGCAAGATCCTGGCCTACCTGAGCGAGTACGACGAGGACACCATCCTCACGGTCTTCAACCTCTCGCGCGCGGCGCAGCCGGTGGAGCTCAACCTGTCGGCCTACAAGGGCAAGGTGCCGGTCGAGATGCTGGGCCGCACCTCCTTCCCGCCCATCGGCGAGCTGCCCTACCTGCTGACCTTGCCCTCGTACGGCTTCTACTGGTTCCGCCTCGCGGCCGATGCCGAGATGCCGAGCTGGCACCAGGAAGGCGTCGGGCTGCAGGACCGGCCGACGCTGGTGCTGTTCGACGGCTGGACCAGCTTCTTCCGCGACCGCGTGATGCCGTGGCGCATCGGCATGGCCGAACGGATGCTGACGCAGTTCGAGACCGACACGCTGCCGCGCTTTCTGGAGATCCAGCGCTGGTACGCTTCCAAGGGCACGCCGATCGAGCGCGCGCGGCTGGTCGACCATGCGGTGTGGGACGCCGGCGAATTCAGCTGGATGCTGCCGCTGCTGCAGCTCGACGGCCCGCCCGAAGCGTCGACCTACTTCGTGCCGCTGGCGCTGGCATGGGAAGAGCAGGACGAGGAGCGCTTCAACCGCCTCACGCCGGCCGCGCTGGCCAAGGTGCGGCAGCAGTCCAACGTGGGCGTGATGGCCGACGCCTTCTATGACGAGGCCTTCTGCCGCGCGGTGGTCGAGGCCATCCGCGCCGGCAAGGAGATCGCCACCTACGCCGGCCGGTTGCGCTTCACGGCCACCGACGCGTTCAGCGACCTTCCCGTAGCCCTCGCTGCGCTGCCCGTGGCCCGCCCCAGCGCGGTGAGCAGCAACACCGTCGTCACCTTCGACGAGACCCTGTTCCTCAAGGGCTATCGCAACCTGCGCGACGGCGTGAATCCCGAGCTCGAGATGGGTTGGTTCCTGACCAGCGTCGCACGCTTTCCGCATTGCGTTCCGGTCCTGGGCGCACTCGAATACCTCGGCGACGACGGCCGCGTGGTGACGCTGGCGATGGTCCAGGCCTACGTGACCAACCAGGGCGACGGCTGGGTCTACACGCTCGGCTATCTGGAGCGCTTCCTCGAAGAGCTGCGTACGGCGGGCGCCGATGCCTTCGCCGCGGCCGCACCGGCCCAGGCCCACGGCGGCTTCCTCGCGCTGATGGTGGTGCTCGGCCGGCGCACCGCCGAGCTCCATTTGGCGCTGGCCGCACGCACAGGCGACGCGGCCTTCGATCCCGAGCCGTTCGAGCCGGGCGACGTCGAGGCGATGCGCGAGCGCGCACTCGATGACGCCACCGCCACGCTGGCCTTGCTGCGCGATCGCCTGCTGCTGCTTCCCCCGGCCGCGCAAGAGGACGCGCAAGCCCTTCTGTCGCGCCACGAGGCGCTGCAAAGGCGCATCAGCGCGGCAGCCGGGAACGTCGAAGGCGGCACCAAGACCCGCTACCACGGCGACTACCACCTGGGCCAGGTGCTGGTGGCCGACAACGATTTTGTCATCATCGATTTCGAAGGCGAACCCACGCGCAGCTTCGAGGAGCGCCGCGCCAAGGGCTCGCCGCTGCGCGACGTCGCGGGCATGCTGCGCTCGTTCAACTACGCGCGCTGGTCGGCCTTGCGGCGCGTGGCGCAGAACGCCGACGAGCTCCAGCGGCTCGACGCACCAGCGCGCGACTGGGAGCTTGCCGCGCGGGATGCCTTCCTCTCGGCCTATCGGGCGACAATGGCTTCGGCTGGAACGGCGGCGCCGATCGACGCGAATCTTCTCGAATTGTTCGAACTTGAAAAGGCGCTGTACGAGCTGCGCTACGAACTCAACAATCGCACCGACTGGGTCCAGGTCCCGCTGCAGGGCCTGCTGGCATTGAACGGTGCCGGCTCATCGCGCTGATCGAGCGACTGGAGAAACGCATCATGGAAAGCTTCGGAATCCACCTGGAGCCCTTGCGGGCCATCCTGTTCCAGATCGGCGCATTCCTGCCGCGTCTTCTGATCGCGCTGATCGTGGTGCTCGGCGGTTGGCTGCTCGCCAAGCTGGCGCGCTTCACTGTCGTCAAGGCCCTGCGCGCGATCAACTTCAACGTGCTCACCGAACGCGCCGGCCTCGACAACTTCCTGCGGCAGGGCGGAATGCCCGGCGACACCACCAGCCTGTTCGGCGTGCTGGTGTACTGGCTGGTGATCCTCGCCGCGCTCCTGATCGCCTTCAACGGCCTCGGCCTGACCTACATCACCGACCTGCTGGGCCGCGTGGTCTGGTTCGTTCCCAACATCTTCGTGGCCCTGCTGGTGCTGGCCTTCGGCTCCTACTTTGCGCGCTTCGTCGGCGACAGCGTCGCCACCTATGGCCGCAACATCAAGCTGCAGGACGCCGTGTTCCTCGGCAAGCTCGCGCAGTACGCGATCATGGTGTTCGTGGTGCTGATCGCGCTCGACCAGATCAAGGTCGGCGGCGACATCGTTCGCGAAAGCTTCCTCGTGATCCTGGCCGGCGTGGTCTTCGCGCTGGCGCTCGCCTTCGGTCTGGGCGGCAAGGACTGGGCCGCGGAGCGCATCGAGCAATGGTGGCCGCGCGAGCGCAAGAACCCCGGCGACGGCCCAGACGACAAGCTCCCTAGATGAAGACCAACGATCAGATCACCGCAGTCTGGCCCGGCCGCCCCTATCCGCCCGGCGCCCACTGGGACGGCCAGGGCGTCAACTTCGCGCTCTTCTCGCAGCATGCGCACAAGGTCGAGCTCTGCCTCTTCGACGAGAAGGGCCGCCACGAGCGGCTGCGCATCGCGATGCGCGAGCGCACCGACGACATCTGGCACTGCTACCTGCCCGAGGCGCGCCCGGGGCTGGCCTACGGCTATCGCGTGCACGGGCCCTACAAGCCCGAGGAGGGGCATCGCTTCAATCCGCACAAGCTGGTGCTCGACCCCTATGCCAAGGACACGATCGGGCAACTGCGCTGGGGCGACGCGCTGTACGGCTACACCGTCGGGAGCAAGCGCGAGGACCTGTCCTTCGACCGCCGCGACAGCGCGCCGCTGATGCCCAAGGGGCGCGTGCTCGAGCCCGCATTCACCTGGGGCGACGACCGCCGCCCGCACATCTCGTGGCAGGACATGGTGATCTACGAGCTGCACGTGCGCGGCTTCACGATGACCCACCCCGAGGTGCCACCGGACCTGCGCGGCACCTATGCGGCACTCGGTTCGGCGCCGGTGGTCGACTACCTGAAGCGCCTCGGCGTGACCACCGTCGAGCTGCTGCCGGTGCACAGCTTCCTGAACGACCACCACCTGGCGGAGAAAGGGCTGCAGAACTACTGGGGCTACAACACCCTGGCCTACTTCGCGCCCGAGATGCGCTATTGCGCCTCGCTCAAGGTCAAGGAGTTCAAGACCATGGTGAAGACGCTGCACTCGGCAGGCATCGAGGTCATCCTCGACGTGGTCTACAACCACAGCTGCGAAGGCAACCATCTCGGGCCGACGCTGTCCATGCGCGGCGTCGACAACGCCTCCTACTACATCACCACCGCCGACAACCGCCGCTTCTACGACGATTTCACCGGCTGCGGCAACACCGTGAACCTGGAGCATCCGCGCGCGCTGCAGCTGGTGATGGACTCGCTGCGCTACTGGGTCGAGGAGATGCACGTGGACGGCTTCCGCTTCGACCTCGCCGCGGCGCTGGCGCGCGAATCCGGCAAGGTCGAAAACCTCGGCGGCTTCTTCGATGCGATCCGCCAGGACCCCACGCTCAACCGCGTGAAGCTGATCGCCGAACCCTGGGACCTCGGCCACGGGGGCTACCGGGTCGGCAACTTCCCCTACGGCTGGGCCGAGTGGAACGACCGCTTCCGCGACGGCGTGCGCGGCTACTGGAAGGGCGACGACGGCGTGATGGGCGATCTTGCGCAACGCCTCACGGGCTCGCAGGACCTGTACGGCTGGTCGGGCCGGCGGCCGCATGCCAGCATCAACTTCGTCACCGCGCACGACGGCTTCACGCTGCAGGACCTGGTCTCCTACAACGAGAAGCACAACGAGGCCAACGGCGAGGACAACCGCGACGGCAACAGCCACAACCTGTCTTGGAACTGCGGCTTCGAAGGGCCGAGCGACGACCCGGAGATCCAGGCGCTGCGCGAGCGGCAGAAGCGCAACCTCATCGCCACGCTGCTGCTGTCGCAGGGCGTGCCGATGATCCTGGCCGGCGACGAGCGCGGCCACACCCAGAACGGCAACAACAACATCTACTGCCAGGACAACGAAACGGCCTGGCTGGACTGGAATCCGACGCCGGAGGGCGACGCGCTGTTCGCCTTCATGCAGCGCGTGATCGCGCTGCGGCGCGCGCATCCCTCCTTTCGCCGCCGCAATTTTTTTCATGGCAAGCCGCTGGAAGGCAGCGCGGTCAAGGACGTGTGCTGGCTCAAGCCGGACGGCCTCGAAATGACGCCGGAAGACTGGAACGATGCCCATGCGAGATGCTTCGCGATGCTGATCTCCGGCAACGGCATCACCGAGCGGGGACCGCGCGGCGAGGCGCTGCGCGACGACGACTTCCTGCTGCTCTTCAACGCCCACCACGACGAGATCGCGTTCACGCTGCCGTCCGGGGGCCAGGGCGCATGGCGCCTCATGCTCGACACCGCGACGCAGGCCCTGCCGCCCGACGAGAACGAGGCCGCCTGCGGCGAAGCACCGGCCTGGACCTCGCCGAGCTACCCGCTGCAAGGACGGTCCTTCGTGTTGCTGAGCCGCGCCGCGCGCCCTGCGGAGAACGCCGAGTGAAGCGCGTGCATCCCATGCCCTTCGGCGCCGGCGTCCTGCCCGAGGGCGGCGTGCGCTTCGCACTTTGGGCACCGGCCGTCGAACTGGTGATGCTGGAGCACGGGCCCGACGCCGGCGCGCGCACGCATCGCATGCTGCACGACGCGGAAGGCTGGCACCGCCTCGACCTGGACGAGGCGCGGCCCGGCGACAGCTATCGCTTCCGCTTGCCGGACGGCCTGCGCGTGCCGGACCCGGCCTCGCGCTTCAACCCGGAGGACGTGCACGGCGCGAGCCGCGTCGTCGACCCGGCGGCCTATGCATGGCAGCACCGGGCCTGGCGCGGCCGGCCGTGGGAGGAGGCGGTGGTCTACGAACTGCACGTCGGCACCTTCACGGCCGAAGGCACTTTCGCGGCCGCGCGGCAGCGCCTTCACGCGTTGGCCGAGCTGGGCATCACCGCGGTCGAGCTCATGCCGCTGGCCGACTTTCCGGGCCAGCGCAACTGGGGCTACGACGGCGTGCTGCCCTTTGCGCCGGACGCCGCCTACGGCACGCCGGACGAGCTCAAGGCGCTGGTCGACGACGCCCACGGGCTCGGCCTGATGGTGCTGATCGACGTGGTCTACAACCACTTCGGCCCCGAGGGCAACTACCTGCACGCCTACTGCCCGCAGTTCTTCAACCCCGCGCACCAGACGCCGTGGGGTTCGGCCATCAACTACGACGGCGAGGCGGCCCGGACGGTGCGCGACTTCTTCATCCACAACGCGCTCTACTGGGTCGAGGAGTTCGGCTTCGACGGCCTGCGGATGGACGCGATCCACGCCATACGTGACGATTCCGGCAAGCACATCGTGCGCGAGATCTGCGAGGCGCTGCACGACGGGCCGGGCCGCGAGCGGCATGTGCACGTGGTGCTGGAGAACGATGCGAACCAGGCTTCACTGCTCGAGCGCGACGCCCGCGGCGTTCCGCTCGCGGGCACGGCCCAATGGAACGACGACCTCCACCATGCGGCCCACGTGCTGGTCACCGGCGAGGCCGACGGCTACTACGCCGACTATGCCGACGCGCCGGTGGCGCGCTTCGGGCGCGCGCTGGCCGAAGGCTTCATCTACCAGGGCCAGCCTTCGCACTTTCGCAACGGCGAGCCGCGCGGCGAGCCGTCCACGCACCTGCCGCTCGCCGCTTTCGTTTCCTTCTTGCAAACGCACGACCAGGTCGGCAACCGCGCCTTCGGCGAACGCATTCACAGGCTGGGCGACGCGGCGATGCTGCGCGCGGCCATGGCCTGCGTGCTGCTGTCGCCGCATGTGCCGATGCTGTTCATGGGCGAGGAATTCGCGGCGTCGACGCCGTTCCAGTACTTCTGCGACTTCGGACCCGAGCTCGCCGCCGCCGTCTCGCGCGGCCGGCGCGAGGAGTTCGGCCGCTTCGCCGCCTTCAAGGACGAGGCGGCGCGTTCGCGCATTCCCGATCCCAATGCCGAGTCCACCTTCATGGCGTCCAAGCTGCGCTGGGAGGAGCGGGATGTCCCCCATCACAGCGCCCGCCTCGCCGAGCTGCGCGAACTGCTGGCCCTGCGACAGCAGCGCCTGGTGCCCCTGCTGGCGGGCCAGCGCGGCGCCGGCCGTTTCCACTGCGAGGGCGCGTTGCTGCAGGTCGACTGGACGCTCGGGTCGGCGGCAGCGCTGCATCTGCTCGCGAACTTCGGCCTCGAGGAAATGGCATGCGCGGCGCCGCCCGGCGACCTGCTCTGGTCCATCGGTGCGGCGCAGACCACGAATGCCACGCCGCTGAACCTGGCGCCCGGCGCGGTGCATACGACGCTGCAGGAGGAGGTCCGCCTTGACTGAGCCCGCGCGCATCGTCGACGACGACGAAGCGCTGGGCCCGCTGTGTGCGCACTTCGGCATCGCCACCGACTACGAGGACGTCTGGCGAACGCGCCGTCCGGTGCCGCGCGACAGCCTGGTCGCCTTGCTGGCGGAGCTCGACGTCCGCATCGATGCCACCACGACGGCCGAGGACGCGCTCGCCGCGGCCCGCCGCGCCGCATGGACGCAAGGCCTGCCGCCGGTGCATGCGATCCAAGCTGCGGCGCCGACGTGGCAACTGCACTTGCGCCTTCCCGCAACGACCGGCCGGCTGCGCTGGCAGCTGGACGAGGAATCCGGCCCGCGGCACCAGGGCGAACTCGACGTGCTGGCCCTGCCCGAGCTTGCGCACGCCGAGCTCGATGGCGTGCGCTGGTGCGAGCGCGAGCTCTCGTTTTCGCTTGCGCTGCCGGCCGGCTACCACCGCCTCAGCATCGAGGGCCTGGCCGGCCCGGTCGGCGAGATGCTGATCGTGAGCGCCCCCGCACGCTGCTGGCGCCCGGCGGCATTGCAGGACGGCGGCCGCATCTGGGGGCCCGCGGTGCAGCTGTATGCGCTGCGTTCTGCGCGCAACTGGGGCATCGGCGACTTCGGCGATCTTGAGCAGCTGGTCACGCAGATGGCCGCGCGCGGCGCCGACATCGTCGGACTCAATCCGCTGCACGCCCTCTTCCCGCACAACCCGGCCCATGCGAGTCCCTACAGCCCGTCCTCGCGCCGGCATCTCAATGTGCTCTACATCGACGTCGAGGCGGTCGATGGCTTCGCCGCCTGCGACGCGGCCCGGCAGCTCGTGCACTCGCTCGAATTCCAGACCCGGCTCGCGCGCCTGCGCGAAGCGCCGCTGGTCGACTACGCGGCCGTGGCCGCAGCGAAGTTCGAGGTGCTGAAGCTTCTTTACGCGCAGTTTCGCGAACAGCATCTGTCAGCCGACGGCCGCAACGCGCGCGACGATGCGGGCCGCGCCTTCCTGGCCTTCGTGGCCGAAGGCGGCGAAGCGCTGTACGGCCACGCCCTGTTCGAGGCGCTGCAGGCCCACTTCCACGCGGCCGACGACGCGGTTTGGGGCTGGCCGGCATGGCCCGAGGCCTTTCGCGATCCGGCCGGCGCCGAGGTCGCCGCCTTCGCACAGCAGCATGCCGAGCGCGTGCAGTACCACCAGTACCTGCAATGGCTGGCCGAATGCCAGCTCGAGCGTGCCAACGCGCGCTGCAAGGCGCTGGGGCTGGGCGTCGGCCTGTACCTCGATCTGGCGGTGTCGGTGGACCGCGCGGGCTCCGAGGTCTGGAGCGAACGCACTTGCTTTGCTGCCGAAGCCAGCGTGGGCGCGCCGCCGGACGAGTTCAATCCCGGAGGCCAGGGCTGGGGCCTGCCGCCGCTCCGGCCGGATCGCCTGCGCGCCGACCGCTACCGCCTCTTCATCGACACGCTGCGCGCCAATATGAAGAGCGCCGGCGCGCTGCGCATCGACCACGTGATGGGGCTGATGCGCCTGTTCTGGATACCGCCCGGACGAAGCGCCACCGATGGCGCCTACGTGCACTACGCGCTAGCCGAGCTGCTCGCGATCGTCGCGTTGGAGAGCCGGCGCAACCGCTGCATGGTGATCGGCGAAGACCTGGGCACGGTGGCGCCGGAGATGCGCGAGGCGCTGGCGCGCGTGGACGTGCTGTCCTACCGCGTGCTGTTCTTCGAACGCACCGACGACGGCGAGTTCAAGTCCGCGGCCGACTACCCGCCCGACGCGCTGGCCGCGATCGGCACGCACGATCTGCCGACCCTCGCCGGATGGTGGAGCGGAGAGGACCTGCGGTTGCGGCTGCAGCTCGGCCTGTTTCCCGAGCTGGCGCTGTTCGAGAAGCAGCTCCGCGATCGCGCGCGGGAGCGCGTGGGGCTGCTTCTGCAGCTCGAGCACGCGGGTCTGCTGTCGGCCGAGGAAGTCGCCGAGGCCACGGGCCGCCCAACGCCGGCGCCGCGCACGGTGGAGGCGGTCCACGCCTTTCTTGCCGCTGCACCCTCGACGATCATGATGGTGCAGTTCGAGGACGCGCTCGGCGTCACGGACCAGGTCAACATGCCCGGCACCACCGCGGAGCAGCCGAACTGGCAGCGCAAACTGCCGCTGGATCTGCAGGCGCTGGCGGCGAGCGAAGAAGTCTCGGGCCTGTGCACCACCATGGCCGCATCGCGGCCGCGCCGCGCGCCCGGCAGCGAGCGCCGCGGCAGCAGCACCCTGGTGCCGCGCGCCACCTACCGGCTCCAGTTCCACAAGGACTTCGGCTTCGACGATGCCATTCGCATCCTCCCCTACCTCGCCCGCCTGGGCGTGAGCCACATCTACTGCTCGCCGATCCAGCGCGCCCGCGCGGGCAGCATGCATGGCTACGACGTCGTCGCACACGACGAGATCAACCCCGAACTCGGCGGGCGCGAAGGCTTCGATCGCTTCGTCGCGGCCTTGCGCGAACACGGCATGGGCCAGCTGCTGGACCTGGTGCCCAACCACATGGGCGTGATGGGCGCCGACAACGCATGGTGGATGGACGTGCTGGAGAACGGACCCGCTTCGCTGTTCGCGCAGCACTTCGACATCGACTGGCAGCCGCTCAATCCCGAGCTCGCGGGCAAGGTGCTGGTGCCGGTGCTGGGTGACCACTATGGCGACGTGCTCACCAGCGGCGATCTGGTGCTGCGCTTCGACGAGGAAGCCGGAAGCCTGGCGCTGCACTACTTCGAACACCGCTTTCCGCTGGCGCCGGAGAGCTATCCGCGCGTGCTCGCGGGCGCCGAGACGCAGCAGGGCGATGCGGAGCTCGCGGCGCGCCTGGCCAGCACGGCCTCCGCCTTCGGCCGGCTGCCGGGCCGCGATGCCGAGGATCCCGTCGCCCGCGCCGAGCGAGCGCGCGACAAGGAACTGCTCAAGGCCGATCTGTCCCGTCTTGCCGCCCGCAATCCGGACGTGGCACGCGCGATCACGGCGCGGGTGGCCGAGCTCAACCTGCCGGGCATGCGCGACGAGCTGCATGCGCTGATCGAAACGCAGGCCTGGCGGCTCGCCTATTGGCGCGTGGCCGCGGACGAGATCAACTACCGCCGCTTCTTCGACATCAATTCGCTCGCCGGGCTGCGCATGGAACGCGACGAGGTGTTCGAGGCCACGCAGTCCTTCGCGCTCGACCTGGCCGCGTCCGGCCGCGTGGAGGGCTTGCGCATCGATCATCCGGACGGCCTCTACGATCCGGCGCGCTACTTCCGCCAGCTCCAGGAAGGCTATGCGCGGCGCGCTGGCCTGCTGCTGACAGCGCACGATGCGGCAGGCCGGCCCGCGCGCCCGCTCTACGTGGTGGCGGAAAAGATCGTCGCCGAAGACGAGGAGGTGCCCGAAGACTGGCACGTGCACGGCACAACCGGCTACCGCTTCGCCAACGTGGCCAACGGCCTGTTCGTCGACACTGCCGCGGCCACGAAGTTCGAGAAGATCTGGCGCAATTTCACCGGCGTCGAGAAAGACTTCGAGGCCCTAGCGCGCGACGGCAAGCGCGACATCATGCAGAGCGCGCTGGCCTCGGAGCTCACCGTGCTGGCCACCGAACTGCTGCGCATCGCGCGGGCCGATCGGCGCACGCGCGACTACACCTTCAACGCGCTGCGCCGTGCGCTCGGCGAGATCGCGGCCTGCCTGCCGGTCTACCGGACCTACATCATCGATGCGCCCTCCGCGCAGGACGAGCGCTTCATCGCCTGGGCCCGGCGTGAGGCGGAGCGCGGCAGCCAGGATGCCGATCTCACAATCTATGACTTCGTGCAGCAGATGCTGCTCGGACGCGCGGTATCCGGCGCCGATGACGAACTCCAGCAGCGCGTGCTGCGCCTGGCGATCCGTTTCCAGCAGTTCACTTCACCGGTCACGGCCAAGGGCGTGGAGGACACTGCCTTCTATCGCTACTTTCCCTTGAGCTCGCTCAACGAAGTCGGCGGCGAGCCGGCGCGCTTCGGCAGGACGGTTGCCGAGTTCCACGAGGCCAGCGCCGATCGCGGCCGGCGCTGGCCGCATACCATGCTTGCCACCTCCACGCACGACAACAAGCGCTCCGAGGACGTGCGCTGCCGCATCGACGTGCTGTCGGAGATGCCGGCCGCCTGGCGCCTGGCGCTGCGACGCTGGCACGGCTTCACCCGGCCGGTACGCAGGCGGCTGGAAGCCCGGGGCGCACCGGCCGGCGCGCCTTCGGCCGCCGACGAGTACCTGCTCTACCAGACGCTGCTGGGCACGCTGCCACCGGGCGGACTGGACGACGCGGCGCGCGAGCCTTATGTCGAACGCATCGTGCGCTACATGCAGAAGGCGGCACGCGAGTCCAAGCTCAACACCCGATGGACCTATCCCAACGAAGGCTACGAGCGCGCCCTCGAGGGTTTCGTGCGCGCGCTGTTCAGGCCTGGAGCCGACAACCGTTTTCTCGACGAGCTGAAGATCATGGGCGCCAGGCTCGCCTGGTTCGGCGCGTTGAACAGCCTCTCGCTCGCCCTGCTGAAGTACGGGTCGCCCGGCGTGCCCGACCTGTACCAGGGCAATGAACTGATGGACCTGAGCCTGGTCGATCCCGACAACCGCCGTCCGGTGGATTTCCGCCTTCGCGAGCAGCGCCTGAACGAGCTCGAGGCGCTGGCGAAGGCGCCCGACATGCCGGCGCGCGTGAATGCGCTCGCGCGCGAGCCCCACGACGGCCGGGCCAAGCTCTGGCTCGTCTGGCGCATGCTGTCGCTTCGGCGCGCGCAGCCTGTGCTGTTCCGGGAGGGACGCTACGAGCCCCTGGGCGCCAGCGGCGTGCAGGCCGCGCATGTGGTCGCTTTCGCGCGCCGTCACAAAGAGCAGACGCTGGTTGTGATCGCAGGGCGGCTTTTCACCGGCCTCGACAGCGCCGAGGGCGAACCGCCGCTCGGCGAGGCGTGGCAGGACACGAGCGTGCGCCTGCCGGACACGGCCGACGGTGCTGCTTTCGCGAACGTGCTGACCGGCGAGACGATCGTCGTGCAGGGCGGAGCCATCCGCCTCTCTGCCGCCCTGGGCCGCTTTCCGGGTGCAGCGCTGTGGAAGCTTTCCACAGCGGGTTGAACTCAGCGCGCACCGCCGGCCGGGCTGCTCCGCGCTCCCGCCGGCATCCACCACAGCGCAGCACAGGCCGAGAGCCCCAGCAAGGCCGACAGCCACAGCGCACCGGCGCCCCAGCGGTCCAGGCTCAGGCCGAAGAGAAAGGGTGCGCCTGCCTGCACCAGGCGCGCGGGCACCATGAGCAGCCCCTGCCGCCGGCCGTAGCCCTGCGAACCGAACAACAGCAGCGGCAAGGTGCCGATCGCGATCGTGAGGATGCCGTTGCCCGCACCATGCAGCACCGTGAACACTGCCGCGGCCGGCGCGCCCGCGAGCCCGATCGCCACTGCGCCGAGCGGATGCGCCATGGCAGCCAGGCGCGCCGACAGCAGCGGATGAAAGCGCTGCAGCACCGTGAACTCCAGCACGCGTCCCGCCACCTGCGCCGGCCCGACCAGCGCGGCGAAGGACACGGCCAGCGCGAAGCCCACACCGACCGCTTGCAGCACGCTCGGCAGGTGCGCGGCCATCGCGGTGCTGATGAACCAGGTGACGGCAAACACGTAGGCCATCAGGAAAGCGGCGCGCCGCGCCTCGGCTTCTGAAAGCAGCGCAGCGGGCTCCGGCTTCGCCGGTGCAGCCGCATCCGCCGCGTTCGCGCGCGGGAGCCTGGGCAGGCAGGCATTGAGCGGCAAGCCGATCAGCAGGTGCAGCCCGGCCCAGGCCATGCAGGCGCCGCGCCAGCCGAAGTGCGATTCGAGCGCCGCCGACACGGGCCAGCCGACGGTACTCGCGAAGCCGGCGAACAAGGTGATGCCGGTGATGGCGCTGCGCGCCTCCTGGCCGTGCAGGCGCACCACGGTGGCGAAGGCGGCTTCGTAGAGCCCGCTGCCCATCGCGATGCCTATGAGCGCCCAGGCCAGGAACAGCTGCGGCGTGCTGTCGGCCCATCCCAGCGCAGCCAGGCCGGCGGCGAACACGAGATTGCTCGCGATCAACACCGGTCGCCCGCCGAAGCGGTCGATCGCGCGGCCCGCATAGGGCCCGAGCGCGGCAGAGACGATCAGCGCCACCGAGAACGCGGCGAAGACCGTCGAGGGGGCCATGCCCAGATCGAGCGCGATCGGCACCGCCAGCATGGCGGGCAGGTAGTACGACGAAGCCCAGGCCAGCGTCTGCGCGGTGCCCAAGGCTGCCACTGTCGTGAGCCGGCTCATTCTGCGATCTGATTCTGGCCCGAGGATTCGATCACGTTGGGGTGGCCGGCAGGATGCAGGCGCGGCTCGAAGGCGTTGTGGATGGCCAGGCCGATGAGCGCCCCGATCAACTCTGCGAGCACGAAGCCCGGCGCGCTGGCGGGCGCGATGCCGGCAAAGCTGTCGCTGAACATCCGGCCGAACACCGCCGCCGGATTGGCGAACGAAGTTGACGCGGTGAACCAGTAGGCAGCGCCGATGTAGGCCGCGACCATGGCCGGCGCACGGCCTGCCGGGGCGCGCAGGATGACCAGCAGCAGCCCCGCCGTGGCCACGGCTTCGGCGATCCATTGCCCCGTTCCGCTTCGCAGCTTGGTCGAGAACTGCAGGATGCTCATGTCGAACATCGCGTGGGCCAGCCAGGCGCCGAGCATCGCGCCCACGAGCTGCGCTGCCACGTAGGGCACCAGGCTCGATGCGGGAAGCTCGCGGCGCATGGCCATCACTGCGCTGACGGCCGGATTGAAGTGCGCGCCGCTGATCGGGCCGAAGACCTCGATCAGGATGTACAGGCCGCCGACGGTGGCCAGGGTATTGGCCAGCAAGGCCACGGCGGTGTTTCCGCCGGACAGGCGCTCGGCCATGATGCCGGAGCCGATCACCACGGCGAGCAGGAGCGCCGTCCCCAGCATCTCGGCCAGCAGCTTGCGAGGAAGATCCGTCATGTCGTCAGCTCTGCGAGATCGCGGTGAGAGCCTGCTGCAGATCTGCGTTGCTCATGGATTCCAGCGGCAGGGCCAGCAGTTGGGTCATGCGGTAGGCGATGGCCTGCCGTGTCAGCTCGAAGGCCACGCGTTTGCCCTCGTCGTCGCCGAGCGCGTTGGAAGGATCGGGATACCCCCAGTGCACCTTGACGGGGCTACCGGGCCAGTACGGGCAGGTCTCCTGCGCCGCGCTGTCGCACACCGTGATGACGATGCGCATCGCCGGCTTGTCGTCGCCGACGAATTCGTCCCAGCTCTTGCTGCGATAGGACGACACATCAACATCGACATTGGTCAACGCTTCCAGTGCGAAGGGATTGAGACGTCCGCTGGGTGCGCTGCCAGCGCTGAAGGCACGCACGTCCTTGCCGGCCTTCGCTGCCAGGTGGTTCAGCATGCCTTCGGCGAGCACGCTGCGCGCCGAGTTGTGAGTGCAGAGGATGAGGACGTTGGTCGTCATTCAGGTGGATTCACTCAGCAGCAGGAGGAAGACGCCGAAGAGCAGCAAGCGGCAACGGTAGTCTCCGTCGCCTTTGCTTCTCGAAACACGGGAATGTTGCCGAGCGTATGGAACTGCTCCCAGGCCACGCCTTGCGGATCGGTGACCCAGTGCTTCTCGCTACGCGCGTAGCAGCAGGTGGTCGCCCCTTCGTCGAGAAGCTGCGTGTCCGCGCCTTGCACGCGGGCCTTCAGTTCGGCCAACTCTTCCGGGCTCTCCGCCTGAAAGCCCAGATGATCGACGCCAAGGGCGCCGCCGCGGGTCGAGACCGCGAAATTCAGCGGTGGGTCCGCGAGCATCCATTTCGCATAGTCGCTTTCGACGCGCGCCGGTTCGGACGCGAACAGCCTGGAATAGAAGGCGATGCTCGCCTCGAGGTCTTGCACGTTGAGGTGCACGTGGAATCGCTTCATGGGATCTCCTTCAACACGAACAGTCCTGTTCCGCCGCGGCGAGGCATTGCTCGCCCTGGCAGCAGTTCTCGGTGAGATAGCCGAGCAGCGCATCCATCTGCTGGAAGGAAGCGCGATAGATCAGGTTGCGGCCGTTGCGCTCCTGCGAGACCAGCCCCGAATGCATCAGCTCCTTGAGATGGAAGGACAGGCTGGTCGCCGCCACGTTCAGGCTTTCGACCAGCGCACCGGGGGTCAGGCCACCGGGGCCCGCCACGACCAGCGCGCGGAAAACCTGCAAACGCACCGGCTGGGCCAGCGCAGCCAGGGACCTGACGACATCATTCTCTTCCATAGTTCAATAATATTTGCATAATAGTATGCATGCAATCCCAAGACCCTGAAATCACCATCTTTCACAACCCGGCCTGCGGCACCTCGCGCAACACGCTGGCCCTGATCCGCAACAGCGGCGCCGAGCCGCACGTCGTCGAATATCTCAAGACGCCGCCGAGCCGCGATACCCTGACCGGCCTGATCAAGGCGATGGGGATCACGCCACGCGAACTGCTGCGCCAGAAAGGGACGCCCTACGGCGAGCTCGGCCTCGACGACCCTAAATGGACCGACGAGCAGCTGATCGAGCTGATGCTGGAGCACCCGATCCTCATCAACCGCCCGATCGTCGTGACGCCGCTGGGCACGAGGCTGTGCCGGCCGTCGGAACTCGTGCTGGACATTCTTCCGTCGCCGCAACGCGGTGCGTTCACGAAGGAAGACGGAGAAGCAGTCATCGATGCGCAGGGCCAGCGCGTGCGTCGCGACGCCTGATGTCGATCGGCGGCCAGGATCGAAGGCCGGGGCGTTGCGCATCAAGGACTTGGAC
This sequence comes from Variovorax sp. CF079, assembly GCF_900101545.1. Taxonomy (GTDB): domain Bacteria; phylum Pseudomonadota; class Gammaproteobacteria; order Burkholderiales; family Burkholderiaceae_C; genus Variovorax. The sequence goes on from NZ_FMZU01000019.1 coordinate 120,841, forward strand.
GTTCTGACAGACTCAAACGCTGGTTCGTCCGTAGGGCGATAGGATGACCAATCTGCAGGAACAAGGCCCCCGATGCTGATCGCCCAACTGTCTGATGTACATGTGCGCCGAAGGGGCGAGCTTTACAAAGGCCTCGTGGACTCCAATCGGATGTTCGCTGAAGCCATCGAGCACCTGCGAGGCCTGGATCGCCGTCCCGACCTCGTGCTGCTGACTGGGGATCTCGTGGACGAGGGGCACGCCGACGAGTACGCGAACGTGCGCGAGTTGCTCAAGGCACTGGACTTGCCCTACCTAATTGTTCCTGGGAACCATGATGAACGGGTGAACTTCACCACGGCGTTCTACAACCACGCCTACCTGCCTGCGGAAGGTCCACTGCACTACTGTGTTGACGAGTTTCCGGTGCGAATCGTTGCCCTGGACTCATGCCCACCGGGCGAGCACCACGGGGACGTGACAGCCGGTGGACTGGAATGGCTTCGGGCCACGCTGGATGCCGACCTGGAAAAGCCGACGCTGGTGCTGATGCACCACCCGCCGTTCACTTCCGGCATCCCCTATCTGGACGACTATCGATACTTCGAGGGCGGTCTACTGGCTTCGATCATCGAGGGACGAAAAAACATCGAAGCTGTGCTTTGCGGCCACGTTCACCGCTCTATGGTTCGTCGATGGGCCGGCACGGTTGTAATGGCGTGCCCAAGCACCACGACGCAAATTGCCTTGCGCTTGGCCCCTGGCGCAGAGCCGTGTTCATATGCTGGCCCTCCGGCGTGCCTCCTCCATCTGTGGACGGCAGAGGGTCTGGTCAGCCACATCAGTTACATCGGTGAGTTCGAGGGGCCGTACCCGTTTTTCTGAAGACTCCTCACGGAGCCATCGCATGAACTCTGCAGTTGACTCGGTCACGACGCGCAATTGAACGAATGACACCGACTGGTCAAGGCTTGTCCTTGACTTGCCGACGACTCGCAACCAGTTCGAGGAACCCAGTCGCCGCATCACGCTCGCGCAGCAACTCCCATTCCGGTGCCTGCACAAGAAGCAGTTCGGCGGTGGTCCTGATCACGTTGCCATACACGACGTGTCCGCCCCTAACATGTCCTTCTGAAGACGCGATGCTCATGTGCAGATGGGCGCCCTGACGGGTCACTGTGCCAGACAGCGTGAGGATCTCGAATGGCCCCTCGTAACGAGACTCCTCGCTCTCTCCGGCGAGTCGAAGTTTTGGATCGATGAGACTGCCGATCCCGCAAAGGACGAAGGCACCATCCTGAAATTGATCACGACCCAGTGACTCCAGGGCGAGCCTGAGATCGCAGCCGGGCAGAAGGCGGACGGGCAGTTGGTGCATGCGCGAAGCGTACCCGGTCAACGATCTTGACGCCAAAGACTGACTGCGCGTGCGAGCGGCGCCCAGTCATCGCGACGAATCCGTCCCAGGGGCCGATCGCTGTGCATCGCGGATAGCCCACTTGTCAACCAGTCTGTTTCGCAGTTTGCATATCGACGCTGACAACAACCCTTCGCGAACCGGCGCTATCGGCTGCTTTGCTAGACTCGCGCCCTTCATGCGCCGCATCCTCTACATCGTGTTGATGCTCCTGCTACCGCTCCAGTGGTCCTGGGCCTCGGCGGCAAGCGTCTGCGCGCATGAAGACCAGGGTCAGGCCACCCACTTCGGCCATCACGAGCACGCGCATCAGGGCGCGGCACATGCCGATGAGCAAAAGGGCGACAGCCAGGCGGGCTCGCTCGCGGACCACCCCGATTGCGGCGTCTGCCACGGGTTGAGCTCGGCCGTGATTCCCGCTTCGGACAACGGCACCAGGCCTCCCGCTTACCGCATCTTCTACGTGCCATACGCGTCAGCAGTGCCTGACCGCTTCGTCGAAACGCTCCTCAGACCGCCATTGACGCTCGTCAGCTGACAGGCTGACGAGGCGGTGTTTTCTTCGGCGCCCTCCGGGTGCGCCGCCCCTCGTCGGGTTCATGAACCAGCGGGCACACGCGCCCGCCATCGCGACGAGATTTCACATGAGAAGAAGACGCTGGGATATTCCCGGTGCGCTGGCAGCTGCCTTTCTGGCCTGCGGATTGCCCGCGCAAGCGCAACTGCCGCCGACGGGTGGCGACACCATCAAGCAAGGCTTTGAAGCCGCATGGGCGCGTCAGCCCGAACAGCGCGCCGCAGCGTTGCGCCGCGACGCTGCAGTCGCCGGCGAGCGTGCGGCGCAGCGCTGGAGCCCAGAGCCGCCTGCCTTGGACTTGACCGCCAAGAGCGACCGGACAACAAACAACAGCGGTGCTCGCGAGTACGAAGCCACTGTCGCTGTGCCGCTATGGCTGCCACGCGAACGCTCGCACTCGCTGGCAGCCGCCTCGGCCGAATCCGACGCAGTGGAGGCGCGGCTGCTCGCAACGCGGTGGCGACTGGCCGCCGAGGTCCGCGAAGCCCACTGGGCCCATCAGCGCGCTCGCCTCGAGCGTTCGCTGGCGCAGCAGCGCCTGGAGAATGCGCAGCAGCTTGCCGCGGACGTCGCTCGGCGCGTCAAGGCGGGCGACCTGGCGCGCTCCGATGGCCACCAAGCGGAGGGCGCGGTGGCTGCGGCCGACAGCGCGGTCGCCGAAGCGACCGTCGCGTTGTCGCAGGCGGCCCAACGCTGGATCTCCCTGACCGGCAAGGCAGCGCCTGCCAGGGATGAGGTCATATCTGAAGTAGCCCCGCCGGCGGCAATGCCCGATGCCACGCATCCAACCCTGCGGGAACTGGCGGCACGGGCCGACGTCGCACGGCGACAGGCTGAACTCGCCGGCGCACAGACACGCGCCAATCCCGAGTTGAGGCTCGGCGTCTCCAGGGAACGCGCAGAGCTCGGAGAGCGATACGCCCAAGCGCTCGTCGTCGGTGTGCGCATTCCGCTCGGTTCTCACAGCCGCAGCGAATCGAAGATCGCGACCGCCGGTGCCGAACAGCTCGAAGCCGAGACCCAGCTTTCATTGGAGCAGGCGCGTATCGAGGCGGAGGTCCAAGCCGCAAGAGAGCGCGTCGCTGCGCTCACGACAGCGGTCGCGGCGGCGGAGCGTCGCAGTCGGCTTGCCGGCGAATCACGCGCCTTCTTTGCGAAGTCCTTCCGCCTCGGCGAAACGGACCTGCCAACCCGCCTGCGTGTCGAACAGGAGGCCACCGACGCCGAACGCCAGGCGACTCGCAGCCGCATCGAACTCGCAGCAGCCATCTCGCAATGGCGCCAATCGCTCGGCCTGTTGCCCGAGTAAGTCATGAAAGAACAAGCAATGAATCCAAGAAACATGCTGGCGGGCCTGGGCCTTGTGGCCGCCGTGTGCGCCATGCCGGCCCCGGCAGCCGACGAACACGGTCACGACCATGGCGCGCCAGCCGCACCCAGCGGCCCGGCCTTGCCGCGCTTTTCGGCCGTCTCCGAAGTCTTCGAACTGGTGGGCGTGGTCAACGGCAAGCAGCTGACCGTCTACCTCGACAGCTTCGAGAACAACGCTCCCGTGAAAGATGCGAAGGTCGAGCTCGAAATCGGTGGCGCCAAGGTCGCGCTCCAACAGCACGCCGAAGGCCAGTACGAGGGCGCTCTTGCGCAAGAACTCAAGCCTGGCGTCATCGCGGTCACCGCCTCCATCGTGGCCGGCAAGGACGCCGACCTTCTGGCGGGAGAGCTGGACTTGCACGAGGAGGCTGCCGCTCACGACGCGCGCAAGCGCGGCTGGCCACAGTACGCGGCGTGGGCCACCGGCGCCGTTCTGGTACTCGCAGCGCTTGCCTGGCTCAGGCGACGCGCCGCCGGCGCTCAACGTGCGCGCGTGGGAGGTGAAGCGTGATTGCAAAGTTCATATTCGCTGCCCTTGTCGGCTGCGCCGCGTCCGCCTGGTCTGCAGACGAACATGGCCACAACCACGCTGAGTCCTCTCCGGCGGCAAGCTCGAACGGCCCCAGCCGGCAACCCGACGGCAGCGTCTTCCTTCCGAAGCCGGCGCAGCGGCAGCTCTCCGTGCGAACCGCAGTGGCCAATACCGAGGAACTGGCGCGCACCGTGGAACTGGCTGGCAAGGTCACGATGGACCCGAACGCCGGGGGCAAGGTGCAAGCAACGACGGCCGGCCGCGTCGAGCCGGGTCCGCAAGGCTTGCCCACGGTCGGTCAGCCGGTTCGCAAAGGCGAGGTTCTGTCATACGTGGTTCCGTCCACGGCCCCGCTGGAGCGCTCGGTCCAATCCGCTCAACTGGCGGAACTGCGGTCCTCTCGGGCACTTGCTGAAAAGCGCCTGGCCAGGCTCAAGGAGCTGTCGGACACAGTCCCACGAAAGGAAATCGAAGCAGCCGAGGCAGAACTCGCCAGCCTGGGTGCGCGAGCCAGCGCCGTGAGTGCTGGCCTTACCGGACGGGAAGCACTGGTTGCACCAGTGGCCGGCGTCATTGCCTCGTCCCACGTGGTCGCAGGCCAGGTGGTCGATGCGAGAGAGCTCATCTATGACATCGTCGACCCCGGTCGGCTGAGCATCGAGGCGCTCTCCTTCGACGCCGAGCTCGGGGCGAATGTCGGAGGTGCAACGCTCGCCATCGGCAACGAGCGCGTACCGCTTCAGTTCCTCGGCGCCGCTCGCACGCTGCGCGAACAGGCGCTGCCGCTGAGTTTCACGGCCCGCGGCGCGGCGCTGGCCAAGTTGGCGGTCGGGCAACCCGTCAAGGTCTATGTGCAGACGCGGTCGAAGGTGGAAGGCATTGCCGTTCCGGCGGCCTCGCTGTTGAAGAACCCGTCGAACCAGACCATCGTGTGGGTCAAGACCGCGCCGGAGAAGTTCGAGCCGCGCGTCGTGAGCGCCCTGCCGCTCGACGGCGTGTCGGTAGCGGTCACTTCAGGCCTGAAGGCGGGCGACCGTGTGGCGACGCAAGGCGCAAGCCTCATCAACCAAGTCCGCTGACGGGAGCCGCGCATGTTCAAGTGGCTACTGAGTAACAGCCTGTCCAATCGGCTGCTGGTGCTGATCACGAGCGTCGTGTTGATGGCCTATGGTGCGTGGACCCTGTCGCGCACACCGGTGGATGTGTTTCCCGACCTCAACAAACCGACGGTCACCATCATGACCGAGGCGGGCGGCATGGCCGCCGAGGAGGTGGAACAGCTCATCACCTTCCCGCTCGAGACGACGATGAACGGATTGCCCGGCGTCGAGACCGTTCGCTCGGTGTCCTCGGCCGGGTTGTCGTTCCTCTATGTGACCTTTGGCTGGGACACCGAGATATTCCGCGCCAGGCAGATGGTGTCGGAGCGCCTGGCGTCGATGGAAGAAGGCTTGGCGGAGGGTGTGGTGCCCCGGATGGGACCCATCAGTTCCATCATGGGCGAGATCATGCAGATCGCGATCCCGGTCGAGACCGCGAAGATCTCGCCGATGGCGGTGCGCGAGTACGCGGACTGGATACTCCGGCCTCGGTTGATGGCGATTCCCGGCGTTGCTCAGGTGATTCCCATCGGCGGCGAGGTACGGCAGTTCCAGGTACAGCCCAACACCACGCGCATGGCAGAGCTGGGCATCACGCACGATCAGCTGGAGGCCGCGCTCAAGGGCTTTTCATCCAACACCTCGGGCGGCTTCCTGGAGCTCAACGGCCGGGAATACCTCATCCGCCATCTGGGCCGCACCTCGCTGCTCGACGACCTCAAGAATCTGGCGCTCACGTCGCGCAATGGCCAGGCCATCCTGCTGCGCCAGATTGCAGACGTCAGCTTCGCTGCCGCGCTCAAGCGCGGCGACGCGGGCTTCGAGGGCAAGCCCGCCGTGATCCTGGGCATCCAGAAGCAGCCCACGGCGGACACCATTTCGCTCACCCAATCCATCGAGGCCGCCCTGGACGGCATGAAGGCGTCCCTGCCCGCAGGCATGGACGCGCCGAGAGTGACCTTCAGACAGGCCAGTTTCATCGAGGCTTCGATCGACAACCTCAAGTGGAAGCTCGTCGGGGCGTCGGTGTTCGTCGCGGTGATTCTGTACTTCTTCCTGGGCACGCTGCGGCCGACCGTCATCGCTCTCACCGCCATCCCGGTCTCGATCCTGATGGCGGCGCTGGTGTTCAGGTACTTCGGCCTCTCCATCAACACCATGACGCTGGGAGGCCTGGCCGTCGCGGTCGGCGGCCTGGTCGACGACGCGGTGGTCGGGCTGGAGAACGCCATCCGTCGCTTGAGGGAAGACCGGGCCAGGCATCCGGACCATCGGCTCAATCCAGTCGAAGTCGTTGCACGAGCCACCATGGAAGTTCGCTCATCCATCCTCTACGCCACCATCATCATCGTTCTCGTCTTTGTGCCGCTGTTCGCATTGCCGGGCATGGAAGGCAGGCTGTTCGTTCCGCTGGGCGTCGCGTTCATCGTCTCGACGCTCGCCAGCCTCGTCGTGTCGGTGACCGTGACGCCGGTGCTGTCGTACTACCTGCTGCCACGGATGAAGTCGCTCGACCATGGCGACACGAAACTATTGGCCTGGTTGAAGACGCGGTATGCGCGCGGCCTGCAGAAGGTGCTCGGCCAACCCAAGGGCGCCATCGCTGCCGGCTGCATCGCGGTGCTGGTGTCGCTCGCGGCGGTGCCCTTCTTCCCGACGACATTCCTGCCTCCCTTCAACGAGGGGACCTTGCTTGTCGGAATGCGCTTGAACCCCGGCGTCACGCTGGCCGAGACCGCGGCGCTGGCACGCCAGGCCGAAGTGCTGATCAAGCAGGTGCCTGAGGTGACGCACGTCGGGCGCCGAAGCGGGCGCGCCGAACTCGACGAGCATGCCGAGGGTGTGCACGTCAGCGAACTGGACGTGGGACTGAAGCCGCCGGGCGAGCTGACACGGTCGATGGGGGACATATCCGCCGATATTCGCGCTCGGCTTGTGAACCTGCCGGCCGCGATCGGCATCGGGCAGCCCATCTCGCACCGCATCGACCACATGCTTTCGGGCGTGCGCTCGCAGATTGCCATCAAGATCTTTGGTGAAGACCTGGACACGCTTCGCGGCCAGGCCGATGTGTTGCGCGCCAAGCTGGCGGCCATCCCGGGCATCGCCGACCTGGAGATCGAGAAGCAGGTCCTGGCGCCCCAGATCAAGGTCCGGGTGGACTATGCGGCCGCGGCGCAGTATGGCGTCCCGGCGCCCCAGATACTGAAGGCGCTGCAAAGCCTGGTGGAGGGCGAGAAGGTCACGCAGATCGTCGAGGGCGGCCGCCGTTTCGCGCTGGTCGTGAAGCTGCCGGAATCCGCACGCTCCGCAGAAGGGCTGCAGCATATCCTCATCGAGACGCCGTCCGGCCGTGTCCCGCTGTCGAAGCTTGCCTCCATCGAAGAAGGCGACGGCCCGAATCAAATCAGCCGCGACGACGGCAAGCGGCGCATCGTCCTGTCGGCCAACGCGCAGGGGCGCGCGCTTTCCGACATCGTGACAGACATGCGGCGCGTCGTGGCGCAGACCCGGCTGCCCGAAGGCTACTTCGTGACGCTCGGCGGCCAGTTCCAGGCGCAGGAAGAAGCTTCCCGGCTGGTCGGCCTGCTGTCGCTGGTTTCCCTGACCTTGATGTTCGTGGTGCTCTACAGCCGCTACCAGTCGACCAAGCTCTCGCTGCTCATCATGGCGAACATTCCGTTGGCCCTTGTGGGTGCGGTCGTGGGCTTGTGGCTCTCGGGCCAGCCGCTTTCCGTGGCGGCACTTGTGGGCTTCATCACGCTGGCTGGCATTTCGGTCCGCAACGGCATCCTGAAAGTCAGCCACTACGTCAATCTGATGCGTTTCGAAGGTGAAAGCTTCGACCAGAAGATGATTGTTCGCGGCTCGCTCGAGCGGCTGGCGCCGGTGCTGATGACTGCGCTCGTGACTGCATTTGCGCTGGCTCCGCTGCTGTTCGAAGCCGAGCAGCCGGGCACCGAGGTTCTTCATCCGGTTGCTGTCGTCATCTTTTCCGGCCTGATCAGTTCGACGCTCCTGGACACCTTCCTGACGCCGGCGATGTTCTGGCTCTTCGGCCGCAATGCTGCAGAGCGGCTTGCGGAGACCAAGGGCCAGGATGCTCTGTAACCGTCTTTATTCAACCAACCAAGAAAAGGATTCCTCATGAAAAAGCAAGCATGGATGGCCACCCTGGCCCTGGCTGTTGCCGGCGGCGCTTTTGCTGCGGGCGACCACAAACACGACGAATACACGCCGCGGCATGGCGGCATGGTCGCTCCGGGGAAAGAAGCGGACTTCGAGCTGGTGGCCAAGCCCGGCACGCTGCGGCTGTACCTCAGCGACCACGGCAAGCCGATGGACCTTTCCAAGGCCTCGGCGAAAGTCACCTTGCTCGCAGGCGCCGAGAAGACGGAGGTCGAGCTCAAGTCCGCCGGCGACAAGCTGGAAGCCAAAGGCAGTTTCAAGGTGGCTGCCGGCACGAAGGCGGTGGCCGTGGTGACGAACTCGGGCAAGACCTTGGGGACGGCGCGCTTCACTCTGAAGTGATGGCGTTCTGCGCGGGATGGCTCGCGAACGCGGTCTCACGGCCGGCGGCTCGGCGCCGGTGCGCCAGGTACCAGGCGGCCGGAATCACCAGCATGCTCAGCAGGGGAGCCGTCACCATGCCTCCCACCATGGGCGCAGCGATTCGAGTCATGACTTCCGAGCCGGTTCCGCTTCCCCACATGATGGGTAGCAGACCTGCCATGACCACGGCCACTGTCATCGCCTTGGGACGAACGCGCAGCACCGCTCCCTCGCGGATGGCAGCAAGCAAGGTCTCGTCGTTCATCGACGCTCCAGCCTCGATACGTCGTGCAAGGGAATTCTTGAGGTAGATGAGCATGACGACGCCGAACTCGGCGGCCACGCCGGCGAGCGCGATGAATCCGACGGCCGTGGCTACCGAGATGGAGTGACCCAGCGCCCAGACCAGCCAGAACCCACCGATGAGCGAGAACGGCACCGCCGCCATGACCAGCGCAGCATCACCGAAGGACCTGAACAGCAAGTACAGCAATATGAAGATTACCGCCAAGGTGGCGGGCACCACGAGTTTGAGCCGCTGCGTGGCGCGCTCCAGATACTCGAACTGCCCGGACCAGGACACTGCATAGCCGGCAGGCATCATCACCGATCGGACCACTGCAGCCTGCATGTCATTGACGACGGACCTGAGGTCTCGGCCCCGGACATCCACATAGACCCAACCGGACAGGCGCGCGTTCTCGCTCCGCAGCATCGGCGGGCCTTCCTCGATGCCGACCTTCGCCACATCCTGCAGGAGCAACTGCGCACCCTTGTCTGTCACGAAGGGCAGCTCTCGCAGGCGCTGCAGCGAGTCGCGAATCTCTCGGGGGTAGCGGACATTGATGGGATAGCGTTCCCGGCCCCGGATCACTTCGCCGACGTTGTCGCCGCCGACAGCGGTCGAGACGATGGCCTGAACGTCCGCCACGGAAAGTCCATAGCGAGCTGCGGCGAGCCGGTCCACGTCGACATCGATGTACCGGCCGCCAGTCAGTCGCTCGGCCAATGCCGAGGACACGCCCGAGACGCCCTTGACTGCGGCTTCAATTTCCGTCGTCAGGCGGTCGATGGTGGCCAGGTCCGCACCGGCCACCTTGATGCCGACAGGGCTCTTGATGCCGGTTGCCAGCATGTCGATGCGGTTGCGGATGGGTGGCACCCAGACATTGGTCAGTCCGGGCACCTTCACGACGCGGTCCAGTTCTTCGACCAGCTTGTCGGGCGTCATGCCGGGTCGCCACAGTTCGCGCGGCTTGAACTGGATGGTCGTCTCGAACATCTCGAGCGGAGCCGGGTCGGTCGCGGTGTCGGCGCGACCGGCCTTCCCGAAGACGCGTTCGACCTCAGGCACCGTCTTGATGAGGCGATCCGTCTGCTGCAGGAGTTCCGACGCTTTGGAAACTGAAAGTCCCGGGAAGGCCGATGGCATGTAGAGCAGGTCCCCCTCGTCCAGCGGCGGCATGAACTCGCCGCCGACGCGCATGGCGGGTATGGCCGTCAGGGCCAGCAACAGCGCCGCGACCACCAGCGTGGCTTTGGGAAAGCGAAGCACCGCTTCAAGCGCGGGTCGATATGCCGCCATGAGGAAGCGGTTCACAGGATTCGCCGACTCGTGAGGGATGCGCCCGCGGATGAGGTAGCCCATCAGCACAGGTATCAGCGTCACCGACAAGCCGGCCGCCGCCGCCATTGCATAGGTCTTCGTGAACGCCAATGGCGAGAAGAGGCGGCCCTCCTGCGCTTCGAGTGAGAACACGGGCACGAAGGAAAGCGCGATGACGACCAGCGAAAAGAAGAGAGCCGGACCGACCTCGATGGACGCCGAGCCGACCAGTTGCCATCGCTCAGACGTCGTCGGATTCCTGCCATGCTTCGACTCGAACGCCTCAAGGTGCTTGTGGACGTTCTCGACCATCACGATGGCTCCGTCGACCATCGCCCCGATGCTGATGGCGATGCCCCCGAGCGACATGATGTTGGCGTTGACACCTTGCCAATGCATGACGATGAACGCGGCGAGCACGCCAATCGGAAGCGCGACCACCGCTACGAGCGCCGAGCGCAGGTGGAACAGGAAGACGGCGCACACGACCGCCACGACGGCGAACTCTTCCAGCAGCTTGAAGCGCAGGTTCTCGACGGCGCGGTCGATGAGCAGGGACCGGTCGTACGTCGGCGCCACCTCGACGCCGGCCGGGAGGCTCGGCTTGAGCGTCTCGAGCTTCGCCTTGACGGCCTCGATGGTCGTGCGCGCGTTCTTGCCCGAGCGCATGACGACCACACCACCTGTGACCTCCCCCTGGCCGTCCAGCTCGGCAATGCCGCGGCGCATCTCCGGGCCGATCTGCACCGTGGCCACGTCGCGCAAGAGCACCGGGGTCGTGCCCGAAACTGCGAGCGGAATCGTGCGGAAGTCGCTCAGCGACTTCAGGTAGCCGCGCGAGCGCACCATGTACTCGGCTTCTGCAAGCTCCACGACCGAGCCGCCCGACGCCTGGTTGGCTTTCTGCAAGCCAGCGACGACCGTCGCTTGCGTGATGCCAAGGGCACGCATGCGGTCGGGGTCGAGCACCACCTGGTACTGCCGCACCATGCCACCGATGCTCGCGACCTCGGCCACGTCCGGGATGGTCTTCAGCTCGAACTTCAGGAACCAGTCGTTGAACGCACGCAGCTGTCCGATGTCATGCTTGCCCGAGCGGTCCACGAGCGCGTATTCGTAAACCCATCCGACCCCCGTTGCATCGGGTCCCAGAGACGCATTCGCCCCTGCGGGCAACCTGCTCTGTACCTGGTTGAGGTACTCCACGACGCGCGAGCGGGCCCAGTACGGGTCCGTCTTGTCGTCGAAGAGCACGTAGACGAACGAGTCTCCGAAGAAGGAGTAGCCGCGAACGGTCCTGGCGCCCGGCACGCTGAGCATCGTCGTCGTCAGCGGGTAGGTGACGAGGTCCTCCACCACCTGCGGTGCCTTGCCGGGAAATGGCGTCCGGATGATGACCTGTACGTCCGACAGGTCCGGCAATGCGTCCACCGGTATGCGAGCAGCCGACCAGACACCGGCGACCGTCAGGAACAGCGTGGCGATGAGCACCAGGAATCGATTGCCGATCGACCATCGAATGAGCGCGGCAATCATTTCTTCATGCCCGGTTGTACGCGCTGCACCGAGAGCAGCTCATAGCCCATGGGTCCGCCCTCCTTGAACTCGAATCGGACGGCATCGCCTCGCCTCACGTCCGCGAACGCCTGGGGATTCGGCTTGGAGAAGCCCATCGTCATGGCCGGCCAGTTGAGGGACGGCACGGGGCCATGGGAGATCGTGATGGCGTCCGGTTCAACGCTCTCGACCTTGCCGTCCGCCACGTGGGTCTGGGATGCTTTCCCACCCGGCGATTGGGCGGTGGATGCGGGCGGCGCGGCAGGTGCCGACATGCTCCCCAGCACCGAGCGCAGCCGGGCCTCGGAGTCGATCAGGAACTGGCCGCTCGCGACCACCTGGTCCCCTTCGTTCAGCCCCTGGACGACCTCGACATCGTCACCCAGGTCCAAGCCGAGTGCTACGTCGCGCGGTTCGAATGCACCGCCGTCCTTGCGGACGATGACGACCGCGCGCTTGCCCGTGCGGATGACGGCCTCGGCCGGTACGACCAGCCGGATACTCGTCGGTCCCGCCACCTGCAGACGCAGCAGCATGCCGGGCGTGAGCTTGCCGTCCTTGTTGTCGACCTCGAAGCGCGCCTTCAGCGTGCGCGTGTTCGCATTGAGCTCTGGAAGTATTTCCTTGAGCTCGCCCTCGAAGGTTTGAGTGGCATCCGCCTGAAACGCCGCCTTGACCTTCTGACCGCGGTTCAAGCGCACCGCCTGAGCTTCCGGAACCTCGGCCACAGCCCAGACCTTCTCAAGGCCGGCGATGCGAAACAAGGTCATGCCGGGCGTGACGGCAACGCCTTCCCGGACACCCAGTTCGGCGACGACCCCGCCTGTTGGCGCGCTCAGGGTGAAGCGCGCCTGCGCGGCCCCGATCTCTTCGCTCTGGCGAATGAGCTCAGCCGGAATCGACATGGCGCGCATCCGTTCACGCGCTGCAGCGATGAGGTCGGGCGCGACCCCGGCGCGCTTGAGCGCAAGCAGCTCGTTCTGCGGCCCGAGCCAGTCCGGCGCGAAGATGGTGGCCAAGGCCTGGCCTTTGCGTACGCGCTCCATCGGCGCACGTACAGCCAGGCGTTCGACGTATCCCGCGACCCGCGTCTGGACGGCCACGTTCAAGCGCTCGTCGAACTGCACCGCACCTATGGCGTCGAACGAGCTCGAGGTCTCTGCACGTCGCACGGTGGCGTAGCGGATGCCCAGGTTCTGTTGCACAGTGGGGCTCACTTTGACACCAGAGGTGCTTTGGTCACTGTCGGCGTAGACCGGAACGAGCTGCATGTTCATGAACGGCGACTTGCCCGGCTTGTCGAAGCGCGGGCCCGGAACCATCGGGTCGTGCCAGTAGAGGACCTTGCGGCCGTCCGGGGACGAAGCGGCGCCGCTTGCTTCGGCACTCATGCCTTCGTTGCTCGTGTGCCGTCCCAGGAAGAAGCCGGCGCCGGCGAGGACCGCACCGGCGACGGTGAGAAGCGCGGTGACGCGAGTGCCTTTCATTGGTCGGCTCCTTGTGCGAGTGGCTTGAATGCAAGCTGCGCTTGAGCCTTGGCGAGGTCGCGTTGAAGTGCCAGGAGCTTCCGCTGCGCTTCCACTTCGGCGTGCCTCGCCTCGAACAGCGTCATGAGCGTGCCCTGGTTCGATCGATATGCGGCAGTGGCCACGGTGGTCCGTTGCCGGGCTGGGGTCACGACGCCGGTGCGATATCGCTCGATGCGTTCGAGCAGCCGTTGGGCATCGCTGGCAAGCGTTCGGTATTCGGCGGTGGCTGCGCGGGTGGCCTCGGAAAGCTCTGCCTCGGCCTTGTCGGCCAGCGCGAGCTTCGCTGCGGTCTCTCGGTCCTGGCGCTCCGAAGGGGCCACTCGAAGCGGAATGCTCACTCCGAATGACACCATGTCTGAGTAGCCGGTGCGCTGTCCATAGGAAAGCTCCCAAGTCCAGTTGGGCTTGCGCTCCGAGGCGGCGACGGCGGCAACCTGCTTGGCCACTTCGATGTCGAGCTGCTTCGTCACGACAGTCGGATGCCCTGCGACGTACGCTTGCTCCGTAGGCAATGACAGCGCGTTCACGGGTGCCAACTCGTCGGCCTGGGTGCCGACCCAACGCTGCAACGACAGCTTGGCCACGCCTTGCTGCTGGCGCACTTCGGCCGATTCGTCCTCCGCCGTACCTCGCGCGCCGATCAGAGCAAGCACTTCTTGGCTGCTGCCCGCTGAGGACGCCAAGCGGGCACGCGCCGCCTCCAACTCCTCATGCGCGTGATGCTCCATGAGCGTCGTCAGCTTCTGCGCCTCGCCGGCGTAGAAAGCGTCGAGGTAGGCGAGCGCGGTGTTCAGCCGGGTTTCGACGACTGCTGTCCGAGACTGGATTCCTTCGCGGGCGACGGCGGCCCCGGCCGCCGCCTGGCGAGCGGCTCGCTTGTCGCTCGACAGCCATTCCTGGCTGATGCCGACGCGCTTCATCGTCATCGAATCGCGCGCAGTGCTGAACCGGTCGCCCCCGGTCACCGGCAGGTTGTCGACGCCGGCGCGCAGCATCGGGTCCGGAAGCTGGCCGGCCGCTCGGGCGGCCTCCGACGCGCTCGTCACCCCAGCTCGCGCGGCGCGAGCGGATTCGGAGCGTTTGACGGCCAGGTCGAGCGCCGTCTCGAGGGTCAGGGGTGCTGCCGCTACCAGGCAGGGAAGCAGTGCGGCGGCCAAGGCGGCTGCGCGCAGGAGGTGGGATGGCATGAAAACTCCGAAGACGAATGAGGCATCAGCTGGCGAGCGGACGAGCCGCACCAGCGCCGGTCAGTCGACGGAGATTTCAGACTCGGAGTCTGCGAGTGGCAAGAAAAACGGGGCCGGGCGGAGGTCGGACCTCCGGTGTCGCTGCGACGGGAATCGCCGCCGCGAGCTGTGCCTCCATCACAACAGGCACGACCAGCACCTGCACGATGGCCGGGAGCGACGGGGTGGCCAGCTTCACCGGCTCGAACGACAGCGACATGTCGGCTGCGTGCTGGTGGCAGAGCACCGGCTGCGCCGAATCCATGCCTTCACAGGGTTCGCCTGCGGCCATCATTTCCGCCATCGCGACTGCGTCCGCGGCGCCAGGGCAGACGTAGTTCGCGAGCGCCAGCTGTGAGAACAGCAGCGACAGGACCACGAAGAACGCGGTCATGCGGCGATGGAACGAGCGGCGGCACATAACTGCAGAGAGTTTAGCGATGTGGCTTTGGTCGCGCTCGAACATGCGGGTCTTCCCTTAATTTTTCGGACCGACTGCCGATATAGGTCTGTCTTTTCTCTTTTTTGACCTTCTCGTCTTCCGGAGCCTCCCATGTTTCTGAGCACTATCTCGATAGCCAAGCGATTGGCCATCGTGCTGGGCGTGATCCTCGCCCTTTTCCTGGCAAGCAGCGTGATTGCGGCATTGAAGCTGCGGCAGCTGGGCGTCGAGATCACCGGCATGGTCCAGGACAACGTCAGAACCGAACGCGCCGGCGCCGACTGGCTGCGCCACACCACATCGGGCGTGCAGCGGGCTGCTGCCATCGCCAAGAGCAGCGACGCCAGCCTGATCGCCTACTTCGCACCCGCCACCGCGGCGTCGATCAAGGAAACCAACGAGCTGCAGAAGTTCATCGAAGGACAAATGGTCAAGCCCGAGGAACGCGAGCTGTTCCAGAAGGTGGGCGAACTGCGCAAGGACTACCTCGCGGCGCGCGAGGAAGTCAGCAAGCTCAAGCTGGCCGGCGACCTCGAAGGTGCCGGCCGCGTCTTCAGCGCGCGCTTCGAACCGACTTCGGTCAGCTACCTGGCGGGCGTGAAGCAGATGGTCGACCTGCAGCGTGCAGGGCTCGATGCCGCGGCGCAACGTGCCGAGGGCCTGCGCGCCCAGACCACGATGCTGCTGATCGTCTGCTCCACGCTGTCGCTGATCTTCGGCACGCTACTGGCCTGGTTCCTGGCGCGCAGCATCACGCATCCGCTGCGCCGGGCGGAGACCATGGCGCAGTCGATCGCCGACATGGACCTGACCGGTGCGCCGCAGGCAAGCTATGCCAACGACGAGACCGGCCGTCTTCTGCGCGCCATCGACCTGATGCGCACGGCATTGCAGAAGTCGCTGCAGCAGGTGCAAGGCGTGGTGGTGAATGTCTCGACGGCCTCGAGCCAGATTGCTTCGGGCAACCAGGATCTTTCTTCGCGCACCGAAGAGCAGGCGAGCTCGCTGGAGCAGACCGCGGCGTCGATGGAAGAACTCACCAGCACGGTGAAGCAGAACGCCGACAACGCGCGCCAAGCCAATCAGCTGGCGCTCTCGGCCTCCGAGGTGGCGGTCAAGGGCGGCGACGTGGTCAGCCAGGTGGTCCACACCATGGCCTCGATCAATGCGTCCTCCAAGAAGATCGTCGACATCATCGGCGTGATCGACGGCATTGCCTTCCAGACCAACATCCTCGCGTTGAACGCAGCGGTCGAAGCCGCGCGTGCCGGCGAGCAGGGCCGAGGCTTCGCAGTCGTGGCTGCCGAAGTGCGCAACCTCGCGCAACGCTCTGCCGCCGCCGCCAAGGAAATCAAGGGCCTGATCGACGACTCGGTCGGCAAGGTCGATGCCGGCAGCCAACTGGTCGGCGAAGCCGGCAAGACAATGGAAGAGATCGTGGGCAGCGTGAAGCGGGTGACCGACATCATCGGCGAGATCACGGCCGCGAGCCACGAGCAGACGCAGGGCATCGAGCAGATCAACCAGGCGATCACGCAGATGGACCAGGTGACGCAGCAGAACGCGGCGCTGGTGGAAGAGGCCGCGGCTGCGGCGCAGTCGCTTCAGGAGCAGGCCGGCAGCCTGTCGCAGGCCGTCAGCGTGTTCAAGCTCGACGGGCAGCAGCAAGTCATCCGGCCCGTGGTTCCCCTCGCGCGCAAGGCAGCAGCGCAACCGGCCCGGGCCCGACAAGCCATCGCCGCGCCGCAACGCAAGCAGCTCGCCGCAGCGGGCACAGCCACCGGTGGCGGAGACTGGGAAACGTTCTGAGTTTTGCCCCAGGCCTTCAGGCCGCCACCTGCAGCCGCGCCGCCCGCTTGAGCGCCTGCGGCGGCTGCCCGAAGGCGCGATGGAATGCGCGGCGCATGCGTTCCGGATCGGCGAATCCCGCCTTTTCCGCGACCCGGTCGATCGAGTGCCCGTCCTCGATCAGCGCGCGGGCGGTTTCCACGCGCAGCTTCTCGATCGCGCGGGCCGGCGACTGGCCCGTCTCGGCGAGGAAGGCGCGGCTGAACTGCCGCGGGCTCAGATGGGCCACGTCCGCCAGCTGTTCGACCGACAGCGCGAGATGCAGGTTCTTCTTGGCGTAGTTCAACGCGTCGTGGATGCGCTCCGATCTCGGCTCGAGTTCGAGGAAGGCGGAGAACTGCGACTGCCCGCCGGTGCGGTGCGAGTGGACGACGAGCTTGCGCGCCACCGCGCGTGAGACCTCGGTGCCGAGATCGCCTTCGACCAGCGCCAGCGCGAGATCGATGCAGGCCGTCATGCCGGCCGATGTCCACACCATGCCGTCGACGATGTAGATGCAGTCCTCCTCCACTTTCACGTGCGGGAAATTTCGCTGCAGCTCCCGCGCGAAGTGCCAGTGCGTGGTCGCGCGCCGGCCGTTGAGCAGCCCGGCCTCGGCCAGCACGAAGGCGCCGGTGGAGATGCTGCCGACGCGGCGCGACTTCTTCGCCGCGTCGCGCAGGAAGGCCAGCAGTGCCGACGACGAGGGCGCGATGTCCATGGTGCCGGCGACCAGCAACGTGTCGAACTTCGCGCTGCCGAAGGCACGGGTCTCGACCTGCACGCCGGAGGAGCTCTTCACCGGCCCGCCCTCTTCCGACACCACCTCCAAGGCGTACGCAGGCCTGGTCGCAGCCGCGTTGGCGAGCTCGAAGACCGAGACCGCCGACCAGCGGCGTGTCGAGGAACGCCTGCGCACCGATCCCTCGATCACCATGCTGGTCAACAACGCCGGCATCGGCGCCACCGCATCGCTGATCGAGTCCGACCCGGACGAGCTGGAGATGATGATCCGGTTGAACGTGATTGCGCTCACCCGCCTGGCGCGCGCCGCCGCGCCCGCGTTCGTTGCGCGCGGCAGCGGCACGGTGATCAACATCGCGTCGATCGTCGCGCTGTCGCCGGAGCTGCTGAACGGCAGCTACAGCGGGACCAAGGCCTATGTGCTCAACCTCAGCCAGTCCCTGCACCACGAGCTGGGCGACAAGGGCGTGCAGGTGCAGGCCGTCCTGCCCGGCGCGATCCGCACCGAGTTCTGGGACGTGGCGGGCATGCCGGTGTCGAACCTGCCGCAGGAGATGGTGATGTCGGCCGACGACCTGGTCGATGCGGCACTGGCCGGCCTCGATGCGCGCGAGCTGGTGACGATCCCCTCGCTGCCGGATGCCGGCGACTGGCAGCGCTTCGAGGCGGCGCGGCGCGAAATGGTGCCGAAGCTCGCGCGCGCGCGGCCGGCCGAACGCTACACCGCTGACCAGACGGCAGCGTGAGCGAAGTCGCTCAGACCACGCGCACCGAGAGGTTGGGCAAGCCGTCGATGTGGATCTCGATCAGGTCGCCGCGCACCACGGGACCGACGTTTTCCGGCGTGCCCGAATAGATGATGTCGCCGGGCATCAGCTCGAAGGCCTGCGACAGGCGGCTGATCTGCTCCGCGACCGACCAGATCATGTGCTTGAGCGTCGCGCTCTGCTTGGTCTGGCCGTTGACCTTGAGCCAGATCGCCCCATCGGCGAAGTGGCCGACTTTCGCGACGGAATGGATCGGGCCGACCGGCGCGGAGTGATCGAAGCTCTTGCCGATCTCCCACGGCTTCTTCTGGTCGCCCATCTCGCGCTGCAGATCGCGCCGCGTCATGTCCAGGCCGAGTGAATAGCCGTACACGTGAGCCAGCGCCTTGTCGATCGCGATGTTGCTGCCGCCCCTGGACAAGGCGACGACCAGTTCCACTTCGTAGTGGTAGTTCTTCGTCAGGCTCGGATAGGGATGGTCGGCCACGGCGCCGGGCATGACGACCTGGATCGCGTCGGCCGGCTTCTGGAAGAAGAAAGGCGGCTCGCGGGTCGGATCAGACCCCATCTCGCGCGCATGGGCGGCGTAATTGCGGCCGATGCAATAGATGCGCCGCACCGGGAACACCTGTTCGCTGCCGACGATCGGAATCGACGACGAGGCGATATCGAATGGCGTGCTCGGGGAGCGCGCAGCGCCGGCCGGCAGGGCACAGCCGGCGATGGCCCCGCTGGCCATGGCGGCGGAGCTTGCCAACAGGTTGCGACGTGAACTGGACATGGCTTGTTCTCCTTCATAGTTTGAGTGCGAGCCATTCTTGGCCGGGATGCCGCCGCGATTCCGCACGCATCTACGCAGAACGAGGACGCGTCTACGATGGCGCGATGCCGACCACCTCGCCCCGCCCTTCCAGCCTCCGCCTCTACGGCATGCAGGAGCGCGCCGACCACCTCGACTTCGACATCCGCTTCGAGGGTGCGCGCGATGTCCTCGCGCAGCCCCATCGGCACGAGTACTTCCAGATCCAGGTGGGCATCGAAGGCGGCTCGCAGCAGCTCATCGGCGGCGCGGTGCGGCCGTTCGGCGCCGGATACCTGAGCTTCGTGCTGCCCTACCGCGTGCACGTGGTTCCCCATCCCGTCGGCGCGCGCTATGCCATCGTCAATTTCGACCAGGGCTTTCTCTGGCCGGAACTCGATGTCGAGCCGCTCGACCTGGAAGAAGTCTCGATCGCCCGCCAGCCCGAGCTGGCTCCGTTTCTCTTTCAGGAGTATGTCGACTTCCACTTCGACGATGCGGATTTCGCCCGCATCCTGGGCTGGCTGGACGAGCTGTCGGCGCTGAACCGGGCGCGGCGCCTCGCAACGCGAAGCGCGATCCGCGGCATCCTGCTGCAACTGCTGGGGCTGGCCTGCCAGCGGCACGATGCGCAGCTGCAGGAGCAGGCGGCGCGGCACAGCAGCGGCGGCAGCTCGCGGCACGATGCGCTGCAGCGCGTGATGCGCTACGTGCGCGAACACCTGCACGAGGAGATGTCGCTCAACGATGCGGCCGCCGCGGCCATGTTGTCGCCGAACTACCTCGCGCACCTGCTGAAGAAGCAGACCGACCGCACATTCACCGAGCTCGTGACCGAGCGGCGCCTCGAACACGCCAAGGAACTGCTCCTCAGCTCCGGCATTCGCATCGGCGACGTCGCGCACCAATGCGGCTTCGGCGATGCGGTCTACTTCAGCCGCCGGTTCCGGCAATGGACCGGCATGACGCCGCGGCAGTTTCGCGACGAGGCGCGGGCCTTGCGCGCGCCGGCGTGAATCCTAGGCGCCGCCGCGGAAGCAGGACAGGCCCCACGGCGTCAGCTTTACGGGCAGGTGGTAGTGCTGCGACATATCGGCCAGGCCGAAGCGGAAGACCTGCACGCCCATGAACGCGGGCTCTGGCAGCTTGACGCCTCTTGCGCGGTAGTACTCGGCCACGTGCAGGCGCAGCTCGTAGAAGCCGATCTCGAACAAGGACTCGCGGCTTTCGATGCCGTCGACCACGCCATTGCTGCCGACCTTGCCCGAGGCCACATCCGTCCAGCCTTCGCCCTCGAACCGGGCGATGTCGACCCGCATGCCTTGAGCGACAACGCCATGGGCTACATCGACGACGTGGATGGAAACGGCCTGCATTTGAAAGCTCCTGAGAAGATCGATGGCCGGCAGTATGACGCCATCAACCGTCAAGGCCATCGACACTTGCCGGGCGCACCTTGCGCCCTCTGCTCAAGGTCTCGATCATGCGAACCCCTTTGGCCACAGTCTCCCCCCACTCGGCTGCGGGCTTGCACCGGCAGCACGCTCAGGCCGCGGTACACCGCGTTGCCGCTCCAACGCGGTTGCCCATCGAGCCGCTGCAGGGCCGGGAATCGGCGCAGCAGCCGGCCGAAGACGATCTCGGCCTCCATCAGTGTCAAGCTCGCGCCGATACATACATGCGGGCCGGCGCCGAAGGACAGCAGGCCACCGGGGCGGCGCGCGACGTCCAGGCGATCGGGTTCGGCGTGGCGCGCCGGATCCCGGTTGGCAGAGGCGATGAGCGCAACGACCA
Organism: Variovorax sp. CF079; assembly: GCF_900101545.1. Lineage (GTDB taxonomy): Bacteria > Pseudomonadota > Gammaproteobacteria > Burkholderiales > Burkholderiaceae_C > Variovorax. Next base: position 141,660 of record NZ_FMZU01000019.1, read on the forward strand.
GGTCGCCGCGGCGCAGTGGCCGGCCATGCAGCACGAGATCAGCCGCGACGCGGCGGCCGGTGTACTGCACCGGGCTGTCGAAGCGAAGCAGCTCGCGCACCGCGCCCGGCAGCAGCGCGGGCTCGCGCTGCAGGCGCTGCCACGACGCCGGATCGGCAAGCAGCGCCTGCAGCCCGTTGCCCAGCAGGTTGCGCGTGGTCTCGTGGCCGGCGAACAGCAGCATCGCGCATTGGGCGAGCAATTCGGCACCGGCGCGGATATCGCCCGCCGCCTCGGCGCACAGCAGCCGGCTCACGAGGTCGTCGCCCGGGGTGCGCCGGCGCTGTGGCACGAGCTGCTCGAAGTAGCCGCACATGGCCAGCAGGCTGGTGCGCGCGCGCCGTACCTGATCGAGCGAGGGCATGGGCGCACCGATGAAAGCCGCCAGATCGTCCGACCAGGCGATGAAGTCGCCGCGATCGGCTGCGGGGATGTCCATCAGCATCGCCATCACCTCGGCCGGCAGCGGGCGCGCCAGCGCCTGCATGAAATCGAAGCCCGCGTCGGCGTTCACCGCGTCGAGCAAGGCATCGACGCGCTGCGCGATGGCCGGCACGAACTGCTGCAGAACGTCGTTGCGAAAACCCGCGTTGAGCACGCTGCGAATGCGCGTGTGGTCCGGCGCATCGACGAACAGCATCGCCCGCGCGAAGAGCTGCTGGAAATCCATCAGTTCGCTGCGCGCGGCCCGACTTCGCATCACCCAGCCGCCGGTGCGCTGCGCCGAGAAACGCGCGGCGTCTCGAAGCACCGCCTCCACGTCGGCATGGCGGGTCAGGAGCCACGCGCCGCCGAAGAACTCCTCGCTCCAGTGGATCGGCCCGGCCTCGCGCAGCGCAGCGTAGGTCGGATAGGGATCGGCGCGGAACGCCGCGTCGATGATCGGGCGGCCGAGCGGGCTCGGCGCAGCCGCCGGCATCGGCAGCGCACTCATTGCCTGCGCTGCGCTTTCAGCCCCAGGCGCTCGAACAGCGCACGGTCGCGCTCGGCCTGCGGGTTGCTCGTGGTCAGCAGCTTGTCGCCGTAGAAGATCGAATTGGCGCCGGAGGCGAAGCACAGCGCCTGCAGCGCCTCGTCCATCTGCTCGCGCCCGGCCGACAGCCGCACCATGGTCGTCGGCATCGTGATGCGCGCGACCGCGATGGTGCGCACGAACTCGAAGGGGTCGATCGGCTCGGTGCCGGCCAGCGGCGTACCCGCGACCTGCACCAGGTTGTTGATCGGCACCGACTCGGGGTAGGGATCGAGGTTGGCCAGCTGCGCGATCAGCCCGGCGCGCTGCGTGCGGCTTTCGCCCATGCCGACAATGCCGCCGCAGCAGACATTGATGCCCACGTCCCGCACATGGGCCAGCGTGTCGAGCCGGTCCTGGTAGGTGCGGGTGCTGATGATGCTTCCGTAGAACTCGGGCGCGCTGTCGAGGTTGTGGTTGTAGTAGTCCAGCCCCGCGTCCTTCAGCGCCTGGGCCTGCTCGGCTTCGAGCATGCCCAGCGTCATGCAGGTTTCCAGGCCCAGCGCCCGGACCTCACGCACCATGTCGGTCACGCGCTCCATGTCGCGCGCCTTGGGGCTGCGCCAGGCGGCACCCATGCAGAAGCGTGTGGCGCCCTGGGCCTTCGCGGCCTGTGCCGCTTCGACCACCTCCTGCAGCGGCATCAGCTTGCTGGCCTCGACACCGGTGTCGAAATGCGAGGACTGCGGGCAGTAGCCGCAATCCTCCGCGCAGCCGCCGGTCTTGATCGAGAGCAGCGTGGACAGCTGGACCTCGTTGGCATCGAAGTGCTCGCGGTGCACCTGCTGGGCGCGAAACAGCAGGTCCATGAACGGAAGCGCGAACAGGGCTTCGACGTCGGCGATGCCCCAGCGCTGATCCGGGCGAGGCTCGGGGCGCGACGTCTTGGTGCGCAAAGATGACAGGGAAACGGTGGCTGTGGTGGTCATGTCGTCCTTCGGGTGGGATGGCCATCCGAGTCAGGATAGCCAGGAGCCAGTCACAAGGGCAGCCAATCTGGTTGCAAATTGCGCCATGCGGGGGATCGGAGTGAAAGCTTGTCTTATGCCAGCCCGAACAGCGCGCGCAACGCCGCATCGTCGAAGCAGGCTGCGACAGCCGCCGGGTCAGGGCTGCTCATACGGGGAACCACGCCCAGGCAAGGCGCCTGGTGGCGCCGCCCCAGTTCATCGCGCAGGGTGGCGAGGTTGGCATCGCGGTGCGGCATTCCCGTGTCGACGGTGTTCGCGATCCAGCCCGCCAGCCGCAGGCCGCGCGCGCGGATCGCCTCGGCACTCAGCAGCGCATGGTTGATGCATCCCAGCCGCAGCCCGACCACCAGCACCACCGGCAACTGCAGGTCCACGGCGAAGTCGGCGCTGTCGAAGTCCGCGCCGAGCGGCACGCAGAACCCGCCGACGCCTTCGACGATCAGGTACTCGGCGCGCGCCGCGAGCGTCCTGGCTCCTTGCAGCAGAACGGCACGCTCGATGGTGCGGCCTTCGAGCGCTGCCGCGATGTGCGGGGCGCAGGCAGCTTCGAACTGACAGGGGCCGACCTCGGCATCGGTCATCACCACCGAGCTCGCGTCGCGCAGTGCGCGCACATCCTCGTTGACGTCCTCGCCATCGATCGTCTCGATGCCGGCGGCCACCGGCTTGTAGCCGGCGCAACGCACACCCCGCTCGCCGAGCCAGTGCAGCAAGGCGGCGCTGACGCGCGTCTTGCCGACCTCGGTGTCGGTGCCGGTGACGAAGCAGCCGTGCATCGCTGCGGCCCTCATCGCAAGTTCCCGGCGGCCCGTGCCAGGCCATCGATCAGGGTCTGCACGTCCTGCGGCGTGTGCGCTGCGCTCAGCGTGATGCGCAGCCGCGCAGTGCCCGCAGGCACCGTCGGCGGTCGGATCGCCGGCACCCACAGGCCTTGTGCATCGAGCGCGGCGGACAAGGCCAGCGCCGCCGCGTTGTCGCCGACGATCAAGGGCTGGATCGCGGTGGCGGAATCGGCCAGGCGCCAGCCGAGCCGGGGGTTGTGCTGCATCAGCGCACCCAGCCGATCGCGCAGCATGCCGATCAGCTGCCGCAGTCGCGCACGCCGCGCATCGCCCTCGTCGCCGCCGATCAGGCGCAGGCTCGCGCACAGCGCATGCGCGATCGCCGGCGGCGCCGCGGTCGTGTAGATGTAGCTGCGCGCGGACTGCACCAGCCACTCGATGACGCTCGGGTGCGCGGCCACGAAGGCGCCGCCCAGGCCTGCGGCCTTGCCGAGCGTGCCCATGTAGATCAGGCGCTCGCTGCGCAGGCCGAAGTGCGACAGGCTGCCGCGGCCACCTTCGCCGAGCGCGCCGAAACCATGGGCATCGTCGACCACCAGCCAGGCGTCGTGCGCCTCGGCGAGCGCCAGCAGCGCCGGCAGGTCGGCCAGGTCGCCGTCCATGCTGAAGACAGCATCGCTCACGATCAGCTTGATCGGCGTGCTGCAACGCCCGAGCTGGCTCGCCAGCAGGTCGAGCCGGCCGTGCGGGTAGCGCTGCAGCGGCGCCTTGGCCAGCAGCGCGCCGTCGACCAGCGAGGCATGGTTGAGCTTGTCGGCAAAGATCGTCGCGCTCGCATCGCCCAGCGCTGTGAGCAGCGCCAGGTTGGCCATGTAGCCGGTGCAGAAGCTCAGCACGCGCGCCTCCGGGATGGAGGGCGACATCCACCGCGCGAGCTCGTCCTCGAGCAGTGCATGGGCGCGCGAGTGGCCGCTGATCAGGTGCGAGGCGCCGCTGCCGGCGCCATGGAGGCGCGCCCCTTCGGCCAGCGCCTCGATCAGCGCCGGATGGTTCGCGAGCCCCAGGTAGTCGTTGCTGCAGAAGGCCAGCATGTCGCGCCCGGACACCCGCTGGTGCGGCGCACAGGGCGACTCGGCCGTGCGCCGCTGCCGGCGCAGCGCCTCGGCCTCGAGCTCACGCAGTCGGTGGTTCAGGTGTTCGATCAGCATGGGCGTCCTCTGCAGAGGCCACGGCATCCAGCGTTTGCATCACGCGCTGCGCGAGCCAGGCTGCGAGCCCGTCGTCCAGCACGTAGGGCGGCATCAGGTAGACGGTGCGGCCGATCGGCCGAATCAGCAATTCGCGCTCGCGGCCGGCGAGATGAAAGCGTTCGGCGAAGCGCTCGCCGACGAAGGCCTCGCGAACGTCGAAGGCCCAGATCATCCCACGCTGGCGGAAGTGCTCGATGCGCGGGTCGGCCTGCAATGGCGCGAGCGCCGCGCTCAGCGTGGCGGCGCGTTGCCGGTTGCGCTGCAGCACGTCGTCCTCTTCGAAGCGGTCCAGCACCGCCAGCGCCGCGCGGCAGGCCAGGGCGTTGCCGGTGTAGGAATGCGAATGCAGGAAGCCTCGCGCCACGTCGTCGTCGAGAAAGGCCTCGTAGATTGCGTCGCGCGTCATCACCAGCGACAGCGGCAGCGTGCCGCCGCTGATGCCCTTGGACAGGCAGACGAAGTCCGGCCAGATGGCGGCCTGCTCGCAGGCGAAGAAGGTGCCGGTGCGCCCGCAGCCGACTGCGATCTCGTCGGCGATCAGGCTCACCTCGTAGCGCTCGCACAGCGCGCGCACCGTGCGCAGGTAGGCTGCATCGTGCATCGCCATGCCGGCAGCGCCCTGCACCAGCGGCTCGACGATCAACGCAGCGATGTGCTCATGGCGCGATTCGAACAGCGCCTGCAACTCGGCCGCGGCCCGCGCAGCGACGTCCACCGCGGTCTCGCCGGCTGCGGCCTGGCGCGCGTCGGGCGACATCACCTGGTGCGCGCGCATCAGCAGCGGGTCGTACGCGTCGCGGAACACCGCCACATCGGTGACCGCCAGGGCGCCCAGCGTCTCGCCGTGGTAGCCCTGGCGCAGGCAGACGAACTCGCGCTTGTTCGGGCGGCCGCGGTTGCGCCAATGATGGAAGCTCATCTTCAGCGCGATCTCGACCGCCGAGGCGCCGTCACTGGCGAAGAAGCAATGGCCGAGCACGCCGCCGGTCAAGGCCGACAGGCGTTCGGCCAGCTCCACCGCCGGTGCGTGCGTGCAGCCGGCCAGCATCACGTGCGGCAGGCGGTCGAGCTGGTCTTTCAGCGCCGCGTTGATGCGCGCATCGGCGTGGCCGAACAGGTTGACCCACCAGGAACTCGTGGCGTCGAAGTAGCGCTGGCCTTCATGGTCGAAAAGCCACGGGCCAACGCCCCGCGCGATCGGCAGCGGCGGCACCGCGGCCGCGCGCTGCATCTGCGTGCAGGGGTGCCAGACGCTTCGCAGGCTGCGCTGCTGCCAGGAATGGTTGGCGCCGACGGATGTGTGCATGCGATGGATGTGGAGAGTGCTGCGCGTGGCGCCCCGATCGGTCGGCCTGCCCGAAGCGGGCCAGTGCAGGAACCGCCAGCGCTCAGGCCGCAGCGGGCTGTACGGGGATGTGGGCGCGCTCTTCCTTGATGCGATTGGCGTCGTCCACGAACACCAGCTTCGGCCGAAAGCCGCTGACCCGATCCTCGGGGACGAGGCCGAAGGCGGCGATGATGATCAGGTCGCCCACCGACGCCCGACGCGCGGCAGAACCGTTGACCGAGATGATGCCGGTGCCGCGCTGGCCTCGGATCGCATAGGTCACGAAGCGTTCGCCGTTGTTGATGTTCCAGATGTGAACCTGTTCGTTCTCGCCCAGATTGGCGGCATCCAGCAGGTCTTCATCGATGGCACATGAGCCTTCATAGTGCAATTCGCAATCGGTGACGGTTGCGCGGTGGATCTTGGACTTGAGCAGGGTTCGAAACATGGTCGGAAGTGCCGTCTGCAAAAAAGATGGGGGCTTGTAGCGGCGGAAGATAACCTAGTTCTAACGAACGCCCCTGTGCATTTCACGTGCTCCGCTTTCGTCATCGGGGCACATGGGTTGCCCGCCGCTGGCGGCCATCGCCCTCGAAGTCAGCGGCGCTCAGGGCACGTTCGAGGTGTTGATCTGGTAAGGCCGCCCCTGCATCTTGAAGCCGCCTCCGAATTCGATGGCCACATCGCCCGTGGGCTTCACCGGGCAGCCGCGCGGCGGCTGGCAGGCCCATTCCGCGCCGCGGTCGGCGAACACCACCGGGCCGTAGCGGTAGTTGAGCACCGCACGGCCGCCGTAGTCCGCCACGCTGAGCGTCAGGCCGACGTTGGCGAAGTTGTCGATGTCCTCGGTCGCGACCGGGTCGACGATGCGGCTGTCCTGCAGCGTGCGCACCACGCGGCCGCTCTTCCCGTCTTCCGAGAAACGGACCCACTGGATCTTGCGATCGCCGCGCGAAGTCACGATCACCTGGCTGTTGAGCGCATCCAGCCGCCGGTCGGGGTCGTCCTTCGAATGCGCGAGCGAACTCGGGTTGCGGCCGACGGCGACCCTGCCCTCTGCCGCGATCCCGTCCGGCGATCCCGACCGGAGCTCGGCACCCGGCGCGTAGCCGCCCAGGCTGAAGATGCGCAGGCTGCCCTCCTGCGTCGCGATCCAGGCGTGGGCATCCTTCGTGCGGGTGACGGTCGTCTTGACGGCCGTGGGCCGCGCATCGAGCGCGATCGTCTTCACCACCACCGGCCGCGCCTGCGGCTTGAAGCTGAAGGCATGCGGCCACTGGCGCTCGTCCTGCCCCACCGGGCCGATGCTGCCGACGGCCTCGCTGAAGTAGACGCCGTTGATGTAGCCGAAGAGCGGCTTCAGATCGATGAAGGCCGCCTTCTGCTCGGACTTGGACACGACCACCGCCACGCCGCCCTTGGCATAGCGCTTGTAATTGCTGCCCGACGGGGTGAAGGACTGCCAGTGCCTGCTGAGCGGCGAGTGGGTTTGGCCCATGAAGAGGCCGCCGCCCAGCACCGTGTTGAAAGGATGCATGCCGGTGGTGACCGCGATCTCGGTCGGCGCCTTCATGTCGGCCGGCAGGTCCACGTAGCCCAGCACTTTCATGAAGGCGATGTTGCCCATGTTCGGCAAGCCCGGGTAGACGCCCTGCCATTCGGACCACCACTCGTAGTACGGCCCTTCGAGCTTGCAGCCATCGCACAAGCCGGCCAGCGCGACCACCGCCACCTGGCCCTTCAGCTCGGCCGTGTCCCAGACGGTCACGAAGGCGAACTCGCTGTTGCTCGTCATGGCGACGGCGGTCGGCACCTTGTTCGGCGCCAGCCGCGCGGTGGCGAGGTTGTGGGCGGTGTTGCTGCCGGTGGTGGCGAGCAGGCCGTTCTGGAAAGCGATGACGGAGGTCGGGCAGTTGCCCGCCGGGCCGCTGCAGCGCCCGGCCGCGACGGGGCGGGCGCTGCCGTCGTTCGGCAGCAGGCCGGCGGAGCGGTACTGCACGACATTCACGCTGTCGAGGCCGCCGCCCCCGAGCTGCCAGGGCAATTGCGGCTTCTGTGCATAGGTGTTGACCTCGAAGGCCGATGCCTGCAGGTCGCCGACACCGGCGCGCTGGACCGGATCGTCGGCCAGGAAGACGACGCTGGACTGGTTGGTCGAGTAGGAAAAATCAACCTCCTTGCGCGGACCGCCGACCTGCCATGAGGTGATGCAGACGCCCTTTTCGTTGCAACGCGCGAGATGGTCCTCGCGCTCGTACAGGGTGGGAAGCTTCGCGTTGGCGCTGCCGTAGTGCGCGGCGTCCGGGCCGTAGCGGTAGGCGATGCCCTCGGCCTCGCTCATGGCCGCAGCCATGGCCCGGTAGGCCGCGGGAACGATCTTGCCTGCGCGATCCACCACGTCGGCGATGCCGCTCGCCGCGGGCTTCGACGAAGCCTCCATCGACCTGGCCGCCGCCGCAGGGGCGGGACCGATGATGGTGCATGACTTGCGCACATGCGGTGCCGGATCGGTGCCGAAGAACTCATTGGTGCAGCTTGCCGGACCGCGAACGATCTTCTCTACCCAGCGATCGCCGGCGCCATAGCGAACCCGCGCCGACACGGGAACGACGAAGTTCTCGCCCTCCTGCGCCTGGACCGCCGCGGCGGCAGGGCTCTTGCCGGAAAGGAGCACCAGGGAAGCGATCAGGGCGAGTGCGAGTTTCATCCTGCTCATTGTCCCGAAGCTCGTCTTGCTTTGCGAGCGAGCGCCGGCCGATCAAGCTCTCCGCTTGAACATCGCCGACGCCCCGCTCGCATAAGCCACCTCTTCGGCGGTCGCGAGAAGCGTGGGCCCCAAGGCCAGCATGCGCTCTTCCGTCAGTCGCACGAGCGGGCCTGCGATGGTGATGACGCCGATGACGGCGCCGTTGCCGATGCGCACCGGTGCCGCCATCGCAGTCATGGCCGGCGCGAAGACCTCGTTGATCATCGCGAAGCCGCGCTTGCGCGCCGCGCGCAGATAGGCCAGCAGCGATTTCACCGAGGTCACGGCCTTGGGCCCGAAATCGGCAGGCGTGCCGAACCCCTGTTTCGCAACCAGCTGGAGCGCCTGCTCCTCCGGCATGGTGCACAGCCACGCGTGCCCAGCCGAACTGCAGGACAGGTTCACCGACAAGCCCATGTCGGGGTCGTAGCGCAGGCCCCGGGTCGCGCCCTGTGCCTTGGCCACGAAGGTGAGCTCGTCGCCGTCGACGACCGCCAGCCGGACGAGCTCCCCCGATTCGCCCGCCAGGCGATCGAGCAGCGGCTGGGCGACGTCGACGACGCCGCTGTTGCTCAGGAAGCTCAAGCCTAGTGAGACCAGTTTGATCGTCAGCATGTAGTTGCCGTGGCTCTGATCCTGGCGCACGTAACCGCAGCGGATCAGTTCGGAAAGCAGTCGATGCGTCGCGCTCAGCGGCATCTGGAGATCGGAGGCGAGTGCAGAAAGTGCTCGCCCTTCCGGGTAGGCGACAAGGTGTTCAAGCACCTTGAAGCTGCGTTCGAGTATGGCGGTCATGGCAGAGCAACTCTACCCGAGTTTTGCCAAGTGCTTTCCCTAGTGGAAATGTTTTCCATTTTCTACCTATGATGCGGCGCGTCTTGCGTCGCCTGCCAGACCTGTGGGCGCATCGGCCCTCATCCACCGGAGTCCCAACTTGAGAACCCTCTACCGAACGCTCGCCCTTCTCGGCGCGACATTGGCCCTGACGCTGCCGGCCCTGGCCCAGGACGTGCAGGAGCGCGTCATCCGCTTCGGCCACCTGAACAACCCGGACCATCCCGTGAGCTTCGGCGTCAAGCGCTTCGGCGAGCTGCTCGCGGCGAAGAGCAGCGGCAAGCTCAAGGTGCAGGAGTTCCCTGCGTCGCAGCTCGGCAACGAGATGCAGCAGCAGTCGGCGCTGCAAGGCGGCGTGCAGCAGATGTCGGCGCCCGCCACCACCTCCCTGGCCGGCATCGTGAAGGAGTTCGGCCTGGTCGACTTCCCGTTTGCCGTGAGCTCTTTCGCGCAGGCCGATGCCCTCCTCGACGGGCCGCTCGGCCAGGCGCTCATCGCCAAGCTGCCCGAGAAGGGCCTGGTCGCCCTGGGCTACTGGGATCTGGGCTTTCGCAACGTCACGAACAGCAAGCGCCCGATCGCGAAACCCGAGGACCTCGAGGGCCTGAAGATCCGCGTCATTCCCAATCCGGTGTTCCTCGACACCTTCAAGGCCTTCAAGGCCAATCCGATGCCCATGCCCTTCGCCGAGCTCTATGGGGCGCTCGAATCGAAGGCCGTCGACGGCCAGGAGAATCCCTACGCGGTGATCCTGTCGAACAAGTTCTTCGAGGTGCAGAAGTTCGTGAGCGCCACCAACCACGTCTATGCCGCGAACATCATGCTGGTGAGCAAGAAGTTCTGGGACTCGCTGAGCGCGGCAGAACAGAAGATGATGCGCGACGCGGCCGACGAAGCCCGCGGCTACCAGCGCCAGGTCAGCCGCGCGGCGGCGCAGAAATCCATCGGCGATCTCCAGGCCAAGGGCATCCAGTTCAACGAACTCGCGCCGCCCGAGCAGGCGCGCATGCGCCAGATCGCCAAGCCGGTCACCGAGCGTTTCGCCGCCAGCTACGACCCGGGCATCGTCAAGCTCTACAACGACGAGCTGGCACGCGCGCACAAGTCCCATCCTTGAATCGAAGCGGCACCATGAAGATCCTCGTCCTGCACGGCCCGAACCTCAACCTGTTCGGCCGCCGAGAACCCCACATCTACGGCTCGACCACCCTGGCCGAGATCAACGAACGCCTCGGCAAGCTCGCGGCTGAGCTCGGCGTCGAGCTGGAGACCATCCAGTCGAACCACGAAGGCGAGCTGATCGACTTCCTCCACCAGCACATCGACGAGGCGCAAGGCGCACTGGTCAACCCTGCCGGCCTGACCCAGCACGGCGTTCCCTTGCACGACGCCATCAAGGCCATGCCGTTCCCGGTCTTCGAGGTCCACATGTCGAACATCGCGGCGCGGGAAAGCTGGCGCGCGCACTCGATCATCTCGCCGGCGGTCAAGGGCACGATCCAGGGGCTCGGTCCGCATTCGTACCTGGCCGGCCTGCGTGCGCTGGTCGAGATGCAGCGCGCGCAGGCGGCCTGATCAACATGAATCGATGGATCGACCGCTGTTGCACCGGCATTGAGGCGCTGATCGCCGCGGCGCTGGCATTGATGGTGGTGCTGGTCTTCGGCAACGTGGTGCTTCGCTACGGCTTCAACTCGGGCATCACGGTGTCGGAGGAGGTCTCACGCTGGCTCTTCATCTGGATGACCTTTCTGGGCGCCGTCGTCGCGCTGAAGGAGCACGGGCACCTCGGCGTCGACGTGGTGGTCCGGAGGCTGCCGCCTTCGGCCAAGAAGTTCTGCCTGGCGGTGGGGCATGTCGTGATGCTCTACATCGTGTGGCTGCTGTTCCAGGGCAGCGTCGCCCAAACGAAGATCAACTGGGACGTCGTCGCACCGGTCACGGGCGCATCCATGGCCGTGGTCTACCTGTCGGGCGTGGTCTTCGCCGTGCTTGCCGCACTCCTTCTTGCGCTCGACCTGCTTCGCCTGATGTCCGGTCGCATCGCCGACGAGGACCTGGTCATGATCCAGGAATCCGAGGAAGCCGTGCAGCTGAAGCAGATCCTGGGCGAGCAGGCCGATGCCGCGCCGGCGGACCGCCCGCAAGCTGGAGCGCGGCCATGACGATCTTCGTCTTCGTCGGCTCCCTGCTCGCCGCGATGGCGATGGGCATCCCGATCGCGTTCGCGTTGCTCGCCAGCGGCGTGGCGCTGATGTGGCACCTCGACCTCTTCGACGCGCAGATCCTGGCGCAGAACGTCATCGGCGGCGCCGACAGCTTTCCGCTGCTGGCCGTACCCTTCTTCATGCTGGCCGGCGAGATCATGAACGCCGGCGGCTTGTCCAGGCGCATCGTCGACTTTGCGCTCGCGCTCGTCGGCCACGTGAAGGGCGGGCTGGGCTACGTGACGATCATGGCCGGCTGCCTGCTGTCGGCGCTCTCGGGGTCGGCGGTTGCCGATGCGGCCGCGCTGACTGCGCTGCTCCTGCCGATGATGGTGAGCGCCGGCCACGACAAGGCGCGCGCCGGCGGGCTGATCGCCGCCACCGGCGTCATCGGGCCGGTGATTCCGCCGAGCATCGGGCTCGTCATCTTCGGCGTCGCAGCCAACGTCTCGATCTCCAAGCTCTTCCTCGCGGCGATCGTGCCGGGCCTCCTGATCGGCGGCGCGCTCTGGCTCACCTGGGCCTGGCTCGTGCGGCGCGAGAAGATCGTGCCGCCACCCGCCAGGTCGACCGCGGAAATGCTCGCGACCTTTCGCCAGGCACTGTGGGCGCTGATGCTGCCGGTGATCATCCTGGTCGGGCTGCGCATTGGTGTCTTCACGCCCACCGAGGCGGCGGTGGTGGCCGCGGTGTATGCGCTCTTCGTCTCGATGGCGATCTACCGCGAGCTCAGCTGGAAGGATCTCTACGCGGTGTTCGTGAACGCCGCGAAGACCAGTGCGATCGTGATGTTCCTGATCGCGGCCGCGATGGTGAGCGCCTGGCTCATCACCGTGGCCGACCTGCCCTCGAAGGTGGTCGGCCTGCTGCAGCCCTTCATGGACAACAAGATCCTGCTGATGTTCGCGATCATGGTGCTGGTGATGATCGTCGGCACCGCGATGGACATGACGCCGACCATCCTGATCCTGACTCCGGTGCTGATGCCGATCGTCAAGGCCGCCGGCATCGACCCGGTCTACTTCGGCGTGATGTTCATCATCAACAACTCGATCGGCCTGATCACCCCGCCGGTGGGCACCGTGCTCAACGTGGTGGCGGGCGTGGGCCGGATCTCGATGGACGACGTCACCAAGGGCGTGGTGCCTTTCATGATCGCGGAGTTCGCGATTCTGTTCCTCATGGTGCTGTTCCCCTGGCTCGTCACCTGGCCCGCGAAGTTTTTCCACGGTTGATCACAAGGAGACACGAACCATGAAGCTATCGATGCACAAGGTCCTGCTCGCCGCGGTGGCGGCGCTGGCCGTCACCGGCGCCGCGGCGCAGATCAAGGAGCGCACGCTCAAATTCGCGTTCCAGAACCAGAGCGGCCATCCGCAGGCCCAGGGCGCGCAGAAGTTCGCCGATCTCGTGGCCGAGAAGTCCGGCAAGAAGATCACGGTGAAGCTGTTCCCGGGCGGCACGCTCGGCGGCGATCTGCAGACCGTCTCCGCGTTGCAGGGAGGCACGGTCGAGATGACGGTGCTGAACGCCGGCATCCTCGCGGCGCAAGTGAAGGAGTTCGCCGTGCTCGACTTCCCCTTTCTCTTCGGCAACACGCAGGAAGCCGATGCAGTGACGGACGGCCCCTTCGGCCGGAAGCTGTTGGCCAGGCTCGACGAGAAGGGACTGCACGGCCTCGGCTACTGGGACCTGGGCTTTCGCAACCTCACCAACAGCAAGCGGCCGATCGCCAAGGCCGAGGACATCGCGGGCCTGAAGATCCGCGTGATCCAGTCGCCGATCTACATTGACCTGTTCAGCGCGCTGGGCGCGAACGCGGTGCCGCTGCCCTTCCCCGAGCTCTATTCGGCGCTGGACCAGAAAGCGGTCGACGGCCAGGAGAATCCGAACACGACGATTCTTGCGTCCAAGTTCGCCGAGGTGCAGAAGCACCTCACCGAAACGCGGCACATCTACAACCCGCAGGCGCTCATCATCAGCAAGAAGACCTGGGACGGCTTGAGCGCGGAGGAGAAGAAGATCGTTGCAGACGCGGCTGTGGAGGCGACGGCTTTCCAGCGCCAGGCCTCGCGCGGCGCCGCCGACAGCGCGCTGCAGGCGCTCAAGCAGGCCGGCATGACGGTCACCGAGCTGCCTGCGGCCGAACTGGCCAAGCTGCGCGAGAAGGTGAAGCCGGTGATCGAGAAGCAAACGGCAGCTGTGGGCGAAGCAACGGTCAAGGAGCTGCAGTCGGAGATCGCCAAGGTCAGAAAGTGAGGGCCGTTTTCCGAGTTCATGCGCTGCCTGGGGCTTCAATGTTCAATAGGAGCCCGGCGGCGGTGTCGTCACCGGCTTGAAGCGCCGCGCCGATGCGGTCATGTCGACGAGGCAGGATCGCGTCGCGCCGACCAGCCCGCCCACCGACGCCTTGAGTGCGTCCGCCGCGGGTGACTCGCCGGGGTAGGCGGGCGACAACCCACATTTGCGCAAGACCCGGTTCACCTGGTAGACGCGAGCGGTCTTGCGCGTGACGGAGGTGTAGAAGGTCACTCCGATCGAGATCGACACGCGATCGCCGGGGGCCATCCAATCAGGCTCGGAACGCGTCATGTGCGGCGAGGTGCTCGGAAAGTACACGCCGTCGCCAGGCCGTGCGTGGAACTCGTGGCTGAGAGGCCTGAACTCCTCCTTGAAGCGCACCTTCCTGAGCGACTGGGTGACGATGAAATCCTCCACCGCCTCGGCCGGCACGATGCTGCGATCCGCATGGTCCCAGACGCTCAGGATCTTGCGCCCGTGCAGCTGCAGCCAGAAGTTGTTCTCGCGATCGATGTGGAAGGGCGTCACCGAAGGCGGTGCCGAGATGAAGACGAAACCGTTCACCCGAAAGATGTCGGGCTGCTCGCGTTCGACATCCGCGCGCATGGTGCCGACGATGTCGAACAGCAAGGCCTGGTAGCGCGGAATGGCTTCGATGTTGTAGAGGGCCACCGACGAACCCGGCTCCTCCATACGCTCGAAGTGTTCGTCGATGCTGCGCCCGTCCGGATGCCGGCTGTCGTGCGCGATGGTGGAAGCGACTGTGAGGCCAGGCCTCATGAATCGACACTGCCCCAGGGGAGCGAGCTCCTTGCCGAGCTTCACGAGTTCAGGCACCTGGAAGAGCGGATGCTCGTGAAAGTTGTGATGCAGGGCGGTGATCCTGTGCGTGGAGAAGCTCGCAGGATCGTCTGCCCTCACGTGATACGTTGCCGGCGGCGGCTCGGTCCGCCAGCCGATGTTTATGTCTTGTGTGTCTCTCATGACCGAAATCTTCGGTCACATGTAGTACTTTTGTACTTCTCGTAACGCATCGCGGAGTCACAAAATGTGAAAAATTCACATTTTTTGTACTATTGTTTTTATAGTGACCGCACCTTTGAGAACAAGCCACTGGCTGAGGAGCGCCAACCATGCAAATGATCGGACAGGGGTTAGGGAGCGAGGACGCAGCTCAGAACGATGTTCGGCCTGAACCGGCCAGTACACCCGGGACGAACGCTCCCTTGCGCGAGCTCTTGATAGAAGCCGGATTCGTCGGGGGCGTTTTCTTGGCGCTGGCCCTCTTGATCGTCGCTTCGGTTGGACGCTAAAGCCGCAAGACGAGACCAAGCGCTCAGGCCGGAGGCCGATTCATCTGGCAAGTCGTGGGCTGCGTGCTCTCGGCCGGGCTCCACACCACCTCGGAGCGAAAGCCGTAGCCGGTGTTCTCGGCGTCATATTTGACGCCTGGGCTGCCCTTCTTGGCCCATACGCCAAGGTAGATCGGCGCTTGCAACTGGTGGTCGGTCGAGCGCATCTCGACCTCGCCCAACGGGCTCTGGTACTTCATGCCTTCGAGCGCGTAGGCGACCTTCTTGGGGTCGGTCGACTTCGCCTTCTGCATCGCCGCACGCAGCATGTTCATCGTGTTCCAGTGCGCGGCGAAGATGAAGTCCTCGCCCGACTTCTGCTTGTAGCCGACCGCGATCTTCTCCAGCGCCGGTGTCGGCGCATTGCTGCCCCAGTTCCAGATCACGCTCACTTTGTCGGCGCCCCAGGAGCCCATCTGCGCCGGCACGCCCGGGTTGTTGGCGTTCATCGTGTAGAAGTTGATGTTCAGGCCGAAATCGCGCGCCGCCTTCAGGAACAGCCCGAGATCGCTGCCCCAGTTCGAGGTAATGACCGTGTCCGCGCCCGACGACGCGATCTTCGCCACGTAGGGCGCGAAGTCACGCGTCGAGGCGATCGGTATGTAGTCCTCGCCGACCACCTCGATATCCGGACGCTTCTTCGCGAGATAGGCGCGTGAGGCCTTGGCCACCTGCTGGCCGTGCGTGTAGTTCTGGTTGAACAGGAACACCTTCTTCACATCCGGCTTCGTCTTCAGGTAGGTCGTCAGGGCTTCGACCTTCATCTCGCTCGACGGATAGAACCGGAAGTGCCAGAAGCTGCAGCGGTCGTTCGTGAGGCCCGGGTCCATCGCTGAATAGTTCAGGTACACCATTGCTCCGTTCACATCGCGCTGGGCCTGCTTATTGATGGCGTCGACCAGGGCGAAGGCGACTCCCGAACCGCCGCCCTGCGTCACGTAGCGAATGTTCTGGTCGAACGCCGCCTTCAGCACGTTCGTGCTCTCCTGCGGCGTGCCCTTGCCGTCGAAGGGGACGACCTCGAACTTCGGATCAGCCGCGCCCGCCGTGGAATTAAGCTGGCTCACCACCTCGCGCAGTTGGTTGAGCGAGCCTTGGCCACTGAGCGCGAAGGGTCCCGACAACACATCGATGAATGCGATCTTCACCGTCTCCGCAGCGTGGGTCGCGAGACCGGCCGCGAGGGCGCTAACGCAAAGGGATGCGCGGGCGGCGCGCAAGAATCCGGACCTGTGCATGGATGTCTCCGCTCGATGGTTTATGCAACGCACTCTAGGCCCGGCACGGTGTCCGCTCGGTCACGGATGGGACAGTCGAAGCGCGAGGCGCGAATTGCAGAGCGAGGATCACGCGAGTTGCCTCTGGCGCCTGGCGACTACAAAGTGACACCGGGTGAGCGCTGGACCGTGACATCGTTGAAGACTGGCGATACCGTCTACAGCGGGATCGGGCCCGTGGAGATCGTGCGATCGCCGGCACCCTTTTGACGAACTGGCTTTGGAATGACTGCTATCTGGAAACCTGAACAACCCGTCGTCATCGCGGGCTACACCCTCACGCCAGCGGAAGCTTGGCTGCGTTGCTTCACACAGGAGTTCTCCAGCCTTGTGAAAGGCGAGATCACACTTGAGTTGCTTGCAGACCGGGCAATTGAGCTCTACCCCACCAACGCTCGTCGCGATCCCATCGAGGTTGCGCTCGAGGAGTTCGAGAGATCCGCTTAACGCTACTTTGCCCCGGCCTGATGCGCATGTCTGAAGGTGTTCGCGGCCCCCGCTGCAGGGGCGCTGTCGAGTAATCTTGCGCCATCGAAGTTGCGATGGAGGCAGTGGACATGTACATGGAACAAGGCGGCGAAGGCCCAGACCTGCTCCTCATGCTGCATGGGATGGGCGCGACGGGGGCCGTGTGGTCGCCCATGTGCGCAGGGGCCGGCATTCGCTGGGCCGGCCGCTGGGTCGTCCTGGACTTGCCCGGCCACGGCCAATCCGGCCGACAAGACTCCTATGCCATCGGTCAGCACGCCGCAACCGTTGGACGCGCCGCGCTGCCGCACGTCAATCCCGCAGGCCGGCTCGTGGTTCTCGGACACTCGCTGGGCGGGGTGATCGGTCTCGCCCTGGCGACGGGTTGGTTCGGTGTCACACCGCATCAGGTCTTCGGGGCCGGCATCAAGGTCGCGTGGAGTGACGATGAACTCCGCCGCATGGACACGCTGGCTTCCCAGCCCGCCAAAACGTTTTCCACGGAAGAAGACGCGTGGGAGCGGTACCTGAAGGTCTCGGGCCTTGGCGGGATCGCCAACGCAGCGACACCTGTCGTCACGCGAGGCATCCAGCGCGGCGCCAATGGGTGGCGTCTCGCGATGGATCCTCGAGCCAATGCCGTCGGCAAGCCGCCGCTGTCCGAATTGGCGGCTCTGGCTCGCTGCCCCGTCCATCTCGGCCGCGGGCGCGATGACGCGCTGGTGACGATGGAGCAGATCCGTGCGCTCGATCCCAATGCCTCAGACCTTGGGCCGCATGGTCACAATGTGATGGTCGAGGCACCCGCGCGGGTCTGGGACTGGGTCGCCTCGTTCACATGAGCCGGTGGCTGACTCCTCGGACCTGGCCGGCCGGAATCTCGAACGCCTACGTCAGGTCGCTGAGCTCGATGAAGTTGCTCTCGATCCAGACGCGTCCCTCTTCATTCAGCGCGAAGGTCAGTGCCTTCTCTTTGGATAGCTTCTTTTCCTGAATTGCTCGGGAAAGCGGATTCGCACTCCCGAGCTCACCGCGCCTGTGGTTGTAGACGTGCTCCGTGCCATCTTCATCGCTGTAGGTGTACGAGACCGTGATGCCGTCCAGGTCGGCGAGAGGCTGCAAGAACGCGATGAACTGCGATGCCGTGATGCCTTCGGCCCTGATTGCATCCCAGTGCTTGAAGAGATTCGACTTCGCGCCCGTCTGCTCGCGCCGGACGATCTCCGATGCCGACCCGAATGGCTGGACCTTGGCGACCATTGACTCTGGAGCGTCCGCGCTGCCATTTCTGCGGAAGAAGTTGGCCACGGTGCTTGCGAACGGCCGGGAGTCCCCTTGGGCTCTAGGCCGTGACGGCCAGGCATCCAAGCAATGGGGCACCGTCTCGATTTCATCGCTGCGTTTGCTCATGGTTCAAGTCCTTCACTTCCTCGTTGAGCACGGCCATATCGTACGTTTGCGAGCGGTGGCGGATCCGTATTCCGGGGTGCGGTCCTACGAAGGAAACGTGCATTTCTGACGAAGTCGGCATTGCTAGTTTTCATGCAGTGGAGGGACTCGTGGCGACATGAAGTCCAAAGTTTTCATGTCGCGCAGGGTCGCTCCGCGTCCGAGTGCCTCGATCCCCGAGCGCCGCACGTCGAGGGCGCGAGCGCCCTCAGCGCATGTGCAAGCCGCCGTTGACCGAGAAATCGGCCCCGGTGGAGTAGCCGCTTTCGTCGGTCGCGAGCCAGGCGACGATCGAGGCGATTTCGCTCGGCTCGCCGAGCCGCTTGACGGGGATGGTGCCCACGATCTTGTCGAGCACTTCCTGGCGGATCGCCTTGACCATGTCGGTGCCGATGTAGCCCGGGCTCACGGTGTTCACCGTCACGCCCTT
>NZ_FMZU01000016.1 GCF_900101545.1 Variovorax sp. CF079
GCGGTGTCCGTGTCGTAGCGCAGTCCGCTGACGATGATGCTGCCCGCGCCATCGACCCCGCCGATGCCGGCCGCATCGGCGGTGCTCACGCCGGTACCGCCGGAGCCCACGCCCGATCCGTCGTCGCCGCCGGAGGCCGTTGTCGAGCCGCCATCCGTGCCGGACGAGCTTCCGCCCTGGCCGTCGCTGGTGCCGCCGCCGCCGAGCGACTCGGCGGTCAATCCTGCAATGCCGGCGCTGCCGAACGCTGCGCTTCCGGCTCCGCTGCTGCTGCTGCTGCTGCTGCTGCTGCCGCCACCGCCGCAAGAGAGCAGCAAGCCGGTCAACAGCGCCAGCAAGCCATTGCGCAGCGAGTTGTTCGTCATGCTTTTCTTCCCCGTAGTCGTTTCGAGGGCGTGGCAGCCGGTGCTTCAGCGCGCTCGGCTGCGCCGTCTTCATAGTAGGTGTAAATGCCGACCCTGATGCGGCCCGAAGCCGTTTTCTCGGCCTCTTCGAAGGCGCGCGTCATTTCCCGGGTCAATTCGTGATGAAGTTGGCTCCACCGCTCGCGCACGAGCTCGTGGATGCGTTCGCAGTCCTCCAGCGCAATCCCGGCTGCGAATACCGATCGTTCGAGCAAGGGCGGCTCTGCGCCGAGCGTGTTGGCTACGCCCGCGAGCAGGTGATCGCGCGTGTTGTCGCCCAGGAAGGCGAGCATCGTCTTCAAGTCCTTCGCCGGAACGAAGGCGGTGGCGTTGAGCTCGGCGCGGCCCTCGTGCTCGATCGCCATGTTCAAACGCACCAGCTCGTCGAGGATGGCGCGGTGGTGCACGTTGCCATGGCTGGCGCGCCGGGCAACGGTTTCGAACGATGACGCCTGGGCTTCGGCCACGATGGGCAGGGACCGGTGCGCAGGGTCGTCGTCGATCATCTGCAGCCACAGGGTCAGGGTCTTGGCCGCGGCTGACATCTCGGTGTGCGGCAACGGATCTTCCGGCTCACGCACCTTCGTGGTCACGGCCTTGCGGTTCAAGCCTGTCGTCACCGACAGCTGGCTGATGTTCGGCTCGGCGCCCTTGTTCTGGAGCCACGCACGGCGCGCTTCGTCGATCAGGAGATCCCGCAGCAATTCCTCCAGATGGGGATGCTTGACACCGAAGGCCAGCGCGAGCCTGACCAACGGACGCATGACGCGTGCGCAAGCCGCCAGGACCCAGGCAAGTTGGCCTTCTGTGATCTGTGCCTTGTCGCTGGGCAATCGGTCCTCGGACAGTGACGGGCTTAACGCCTAGTTACCAACTGGACAGCGACTTGCGTCGCTGTCTTACAAAAAGAAGCACATCACTATAAGACAAGAGAACTACAGATGTGAAGATTTCACATCCAAGGTGCTTCCTCAGGAGAGAAAAATGTCAAAGCCTGTCACACGTAGCAAGAAAAAGATCACGCCCTGGAGGAGCGGCCGCCCGGTCGTTGCGTGGCGACGCAGCATGGCGGCGCCGCGAGTCTCGATCGCTGCGCATGAAATGAGCGCGCACCGGGCCTTTGCTGCAGCGACGCACGTCAGGAAAGCGATACAGGACCGCATCGTTCGCGCCTTCCGGAGGCACATCGAGGGTGCGGGGCGCGGGCCCACGGACGCAGAGCTGCTGATGTTCGCAAGACGCGCGATCGCGGAGCAACGATTGGGGCGCAGTCTTGCGCAAGCCAAGGCAGACCGGTACTGCGGCGCCGGGCAAACCTTCGGTGAACCTGCATCTGTCTTTCGTCGAGGAGAGCATCCATGACTGCCGCTTCTGTTTCTTTTGGCGAGCCTCCAGTCACGTCTTCGGGCGTCGCCTTTGGAAACCTCATCGATCTGGCGAGGTTGCAATCAGGCACTGCGTCAGCCGAAATCTGCGAGGCCTGCAGCACCATAAACATGGGCTCTGCGCGGTATTGCAAATGCTGTTCGCACAAGCTGCCGGCCTTCTATGCCAGCAGAGATGCAGGCAAAAAAGTGCCGCTGCCGAAGGAGTCGCGCATCGTCCTGCGGCGGGCATGGGCCTTGGACTTTGCAGCCTTCTGGCTCGTGATCAATTCACTGGTAATCGTCACGAAGTTCATCCCCATCCCATAGCGCTGCTTGCACTGTCCGACGGATCATCGGAATGACCAAGTTCTGCGAGTCGTGCCACACGCCCAACAGAGACAGCGCAAGGTATTGCCGGGGTTGTGCGGGCAAGTTCTCGGGCATCCGCTCAGGCACGACAACGTTCGATACCACCACGTCCAGTGAACCGCTCGCGGTGCCAACGGCGCCGCGCTATTCGTTGGCGTTGAAGGCTGTTGCTCGCGAGCCGCGGAGCACTGGTGCACTGAGACGCGTGGGATGGATACCCGTGCCGCCAGGTGTCGACGTGTCCATCGTCTTGTTGTTGATCGTGCTGGCGCTGCTGCATGGCGCTTTCGTCCTCTGGTACTTGAGCCGCGATGCGACGCGCATTGTCCCGCCTTCGAGCGCGGCCTCATCCCTGTTGCAGCCGGCCAGCCCGGCTGCGGAGCAAGCAGCAGTTGCTTCTTCGCCGCCGCCTGCCGCGTCCGTGGACCCCGCGCCGGTGGCCTCTGTTCACCCGGCGACGGCGGCAACAAGAGGCACGCCACAGCAGCCTGATGTGCCGCAGGCTCTATCGAGCGTGGGCTCACCAGCTGAAGCCTCGGTTGATCAAGACGATCTCGTTCCCCAGCCGGCTCGAACCACGGTGGCGACTGTTCAGGTTCAGCCCAGAACGGCGCGTGTCGAAGCAACGCCGGTGCCAGCGCCGATGCCGATGCCGATGCCGATGCCAAGAGCGCAGCCACCTATCCAACCCCGAACTGCCACGGCAGACGCACCCGAAGCCAAGGGCGACGCGCCTGCCGCTCCGGTCGTGGTGTTGGCGAGCCCACCTGTGGCCGATGCGCGCCCCAGCCTCAGCGAGGCGCGACCTGCGGCGCGCTCAGGCACACAGCTCCAAGCCGCCGCTCGTCCGGCAACAAGAAGCTCGACCGCCTGCGACCGATACAACCCCTTTGGAGAGGTGCCCTGCTGGAACTTCAGGCAGGCAGGTCAGGCGCCTCAGGCATCACAAGCCGGGACTGCCGGCGCAGTGATCATCTCCAAAGGTTCGGGCGGAGGTATTGGCGCCGATCCCGGCGGCAGCGGTGGCGGTAGCTCCTCGGGTGCTGGCTCCGGCGCTGGCGCTGGCGGTGGTGCCGGTGGTGCCGGTGGTGCCGGTGGTGGCGGTGGTGGCGGTGGCGGTGCCGGCGGTGGTGGTGCCGGTGGTGGTGGCGGCGGTGGTGCCGGTGGTGGTGGTGGTGCCGGTGGTGCTGGCGGCGGTAGTGCCGGTGGTGGTAGTGCCGGTGGTGGTGCCGGTGGTGGTGCCGGCGGTGGCGGTGGGCCTGGCGGCGGCGGTGGGCCCGGTGGTGGCGGTGGGCCCGGTGGTGGCGGCGGGCCTGGTGGCGGCGGCGGACCCGGAAGATGACTTGATCTAGGCTCTGACCACCCTCCCGGCCTGGCGCCGGTACAGCGCCAGCGTCGCAATCAGCCCGCAGACCGCCGCGAAGCTCATCCAGTAGGCCGGCGCCGCCTTGTCCGCAGTCGCCTCGATCAACCAGGTCGACACGGCCGGCGTGAAGCCGCCGAAGATCGCGGTGGCGAGGCTGTAGGCCAGCGAGAAGCCGACCACGCGCACCTGCGCCGGCATCACTTCGGTGAGCGCGACCACCATCGCACCGTTGTACATGCCGAACAGGAACGAGAACCACAAGAGCACGTCGAGCATGCGGCCGAAGCTCGGCGCCGCCGCCAGCCAGGACATGGCCGGATAGGCGGTGAGGACGGCCAGCACGGTCATCGCGACGAGCAGCGGCTTGCGGCCGATGCGATCGGAGAGTGCGCCGCCCACCGGCAGCCAGATGAAGTTGGTGACGGCGACCAGCAGCGTGACGACCAGGCTGTCCTTGGCGCTCAGGTGCAGCACCGTGCGGCCGAAGGTCGGCGTGTAGACCGTGATCAGGTAGAAGGTGGCGGTGGTCATCGCCACCAGCAGCATTCCGGCGAACACGATGCGCCAGTTCTGCCGCATCGATGCGGCCACCTCGCGCGTCGTCGGATGGTGTTTGCGGGCCTGGAACTCCTCGGTCTCCTGCAGCGAGCGGCGCAGCACGAAGATGCAGGGGATGATCGCGCAGCCGACGAAGAAGGGCACGCGCCAGCCCCAGCCGGCCAGCGTCTCGGGGCTCATGAGCTCGTTGAGTGCGAAACCCAGCGCCGCGGCCAGCACGATCGCGACCTGCTGGCTCGCCGATTGCCAGGCGGTGTAGAAGCCCTTGTGCCCGGGCGTCGCCATCTCCGAGAGGTAGACCGAGACGCCGCCCAGCTCGGCGCCCGCCGAGAAGCCCTGCAGCAGCCGGCCCAGCAGCACCAGGGCCGGCGCGAGCAGGCCGATCGAGGCATAGCCCGGGACGAAGGCGATCAACACGGTGCCGCTGGCCATGATCGCGAGCGTGACGATCAGGCCCTTGCGGCGCCCGACCTCGTCGATGTAGGCACCGAGGACGATGGCGCCCAGCGGCCGCATCAGGAAGCCGGCGCCGAACACCGCGAAGGTCAGCATCAGCGAAGCGAAATCACTGGTGGCGGGAAAGAAGGCCTTCGCGATGTAGGTCGCATAGAAGCCGAACAGGAAGAAGTCGAACTGCTCGAGGAAGTTGCCGCTCGTCACGCGGAGCACCGCGCCGAGCTTGGAGCCTTGTTGAACGGACGCGGGCGCGCCGTTGGCCAGGATGGCTGTGGTCATGATGGATCGTGCTTGCGGCATGCTGACCAGAGCCTGAACAGGCCCTGGCTCAGGCGACGAACTTGCAGAGCGAGGCGGCGGTGCGCGTGTCCATGTTGCGTCCGCGGTTCAGGTGGTCGTCGATCTCGGCCGCGCAGCCGAGCATGCGCGGATAGAGGAAGATGGTGAAGGCTGCGGTCTCGAGCTCGCGTTCGCCGATCTCGCCTGACTGCAGCGGCTGCCACAGCATCTTGAGCAGCAGGGCCGCGATCACCGCGTCGACGTTCACGCAGTAGACGTTGCGCGAGACGCCGGCGTCGAACAGCTGCTGCACCAGCGCCCGGTAGAAATCGTGGAACACGTTGCAGTCGCCGCGCGCTTCCTGCAGCTTGGCGATGAACACTTCGCGCGGATCGAAGTTGACCGGCTTGTCCTTGAACACCGGATGGTTCACGCCGGGCAGCTTGGCGATGTCGAGGCTGCCCACGGTCTTCTTCTGGCTTTTGTATTGCGCGTACTGCTCCACCGCGCGCGCGGCCAGCGCCTTCAGGTCGATGCCGTGGTCGCTGGCGCTCGGATCCTTCAGGCCGCTCGCCTTGAACTGCTCGTTGAGGTAGGCGATGCCCTCATAGCCGTTGCCGCCGTGCGCATAGCCGGTGTGCGTGAGAAAGCCGACCAGCGCCTTGTTGAGCTGCACGCGCTCGGGCTGCTCGGGTCCGTCGGCCGAGACCGCGCCCTTGGCGCCCTGCGCCGAGATCGCGCCCGGGCCGTTGGTCAGGAGCAGGCCGACCAGCGTCTGGAAGGCGAACAGATCCTTCTCGCCCGGCGTGTGGCCCAGGAGCGCCGCGAAGGCGATCTCGCCCAGGCTGAGGCTTCCCAGCATCTGCTCCTGCGCGATGCCGCAGAAGCGCCCGGCCTCGTGCTTCGAGGCCTCGGCCGAAGCGCCGATCAGCGTGCCAAACAGTTGCAGCCACCAGGGGAAGTTCTCGGCGGTCAGACGCGAGATGCGCTTGCGCGAGAGCGGGCCCCAGGCCAGCGTGGCCGAGATCGCGGCCAGCACCGCGGCTTCGGTCGGATGGCCCGGTTGGTTCTGCAGCCAGCGCAGGAACACCGAACGCGCGCCGCGTGCCCGGACGCCGGCGATCAGGGCCTGGGCGCGGGCATCGGGTGTCTCGGTCGTGAGCTCGGGCGGGTCCGAGGCATCGACCGTGCCGACGTCGAAGCTCTCGCTCAGCGAGGCGCCGAACTCGGTGCCCAGCCCGGCGGCATGGAAGCGCTCGAGCATGAACTTGAGCGCAGCGCGCGCCGCTTGCTGCCGCTTCGGCCCGACGATGGCGGCCGCGGCGGCCAGCACCGCGTTGGGCGCGTTGCCGGCCTCGCGGCTGGCTTCGGCTGCCGCCAGCTCGGGCCGGCCATGCAGGTTGACGAAGGCCGCGATCGCGGGTGCGATCAGCTTGCGGTCGTTCTCGCCGCCGGCGTCGTGCACCAGCGCCAGCGCGACGTTCGACTCCAGCGGCAGCGTGGCCGCATCGAGCATGCTGGTGCCGTGCAGGCTGCTGACCTGCGTCTTCGCGTCCATCTGCGAGGCGCCGGATGCATCCTTCATGGCCTGGCGCGGCACCACGCCGCCGATCTGCGTGTTGAGCAGCGCCACCTGTTCGTTGTAGGGCGCGACCGCTTCCACCACCAGCGGACGCAGTTCATCGGGCAGATCCAGCCCTTCGTCGGAACCGAACCAGGGCTTGAGCGCCAGGTTTCCTTCGGCCGCGAAGTCGGGCATGGTCGCATTGGCGCGCATCACGGCCGTGAGCGCGGCCGGGATGTGGGCGATGTTGGTCACCAGCGCGCCCTTGGCAGAGAACACCGGGTTGTCGGGCGTGAAGATCGCGTCGACGCCGAACTTGTCCATGAACCAGCGTTCCTTGGCCAGCGCGTCGTCCGAGCCGCCGGCCATCGCGCCGGCATGGCCGACCGCGCGCGTGAGCTTGCTCTTCCAGCGGCCCACCACGCAGGCCACCACCGGCTTGGTGAACTGGGCATCGAACTCGTAGTAGCCGCCGGGTTCGCAGTAGAGCACCGCGGCCTTGCTGCGCGCATCGTTGGCCAGCGCGAAGGCGAACTCGGGCGCCGCGTAGTGGATGTAGACGTCCTTGCCCGATGAGATGACCGTGGTGGTGCCCCAGCCCGCCATGCGCAGGTACTGCGCGATGGTGGTCGAGAAGCCGCCCGAGTTGGAGAAGATCGCGATCGAGCCCGGCCTGAGCGAGTCGCCGGGCTTGTCGCCGCCCAATGCGCCGCCGATGCGCACCTGGTTCCACGAGTCGGCCACGCCGAGCCCGTTGGCGCCGAAGATGTCGATGCCGTTCTGCTGCCCCATGGCGCGGATCTCGCGCGCGTCGTGCACGGCGATCTTCTCGGTGATGATGAAGATCTTGCGCAGGTCGGGGTTGACGCGGATCAGTTCGGCCACGCCGTCGCGCGCGGCCGAGGGCGGCAGATAGACCACGCCGCAGTTAAAGCGGTGTCCCGCGGCCAGCGCGTCGCGCACGTTGTTGTAGACCGGGATGTTGCCGATGCTCGTCTCGAGCACCGCACCGCCCTTGCCCGGCGCCGTGCCGCACACCACGTTGCCGCCGGAGTACACATGGCTCACCGGCGTCACCTCGCTCGATTCACCGCCCAGGATGTTGAGCACGCAGACGCGGTCGTCGCGCGACGCCACCTGCGTGAGCGAGCTGATGCCGACGTGGTACTTGAAGTCGCCGACGCCTTTTTTTTGCCAGTTGGCTTGCATGGTGATCTCTCCTGCGTCAGTCGGCGTTGGCGGTTGCGGGGGCCTGGATGCCGAGCCGGGCCGCGATCTGTTCGCGTCCGCCGTCCTTCATCCAGTTGTTGACCTTCTTCGCGAACTGGATCACCTCGCTCATGTCGGAGTCGAAGCCGAAGAGGCGATAGGGCAGGCCCAGCGCATCGCAGGTGTCGCGCAAGGCGCCCATGCCGCGCACCAGGTTCGGCCCGCCGCGGCCCAGCACCACGTAGAGCGGCGTCGGCCCGTGCTGGCTGAAGTGCTCGCGCAGCGCATCGGCCATGGCGCGCAGGGTCTCGAAGATGTCGGTGTTGTTGCTCTTGCCGCCGATGATGAAGAGCACGTTGGCCTGCCTGAGCCAGTGCTTGAAGCAGATGCGCGCCACCTCCTTCATCTTCTCGTAGGGCGGGTTGCCGCCGAAGTCGGAGCTGATGATCGCGTCGTCGCCCAGCATTTCGGTCACCAGCGAGTTGGCGCCGCCGCCGAAGGTGGGCGCGAGCACCGTGCCGCGCTCGTTGATCACGTAGACATCGCTCTGGCCCTGGTGGGTGCGCAGCGTGTTGATCTCCTGCTCGAAGTCGGAATAGTCGGCCGCGAACAGGTGCGGCGGCAGGCCCAGGCGCAGCCAGCGCGGATCGTCGCGGTCGAAGCCGCACTTGAAGTCGCAGGCCACCGGCGTGAGCCGGCCCTTCTTGTCCTCGCGCATGCGGATCGGGTTGAGCTCCAGCGTGGTCATGCCGAAGTCGTGGAACAGCTCCCACAGCTTGGGCAACTGCTGCACCAGCGGCGAGATGATCTCCTTCGGTGCGCCGATCTCGGTCAGCGCATTGGCCACCACGAAGGCCTTGAGGCCGGTCAGCGGATCGAAGGGCACCATCGCGACCTGGCTCTTCTCGAGCTCCTCGATGTCCATGCCGCCCATGTGCGTGAGCGTCATGGTCGGCGCGCGGAAACGCGTGGAATCGCTGATCGAGAAGTAGACCTCGTGCTTGGCCGGCACGCCGGCCTCGAAGGTCACGCCGTTGGCCTTGGCCTTGACGTGGCCGACCGTGTGTTCGGCGAAATAGAGGCGCTCCTTCTCGGCCAGCGCAGTCTTCAGATCGGTGGCGCGGCCCAGGAGGCCGGCCTTGCCCTTTTTGCCGATGCCGCCCTTGAAGACCGGCTTGACGAAGATGAGCCCGTATTTGTCGATCAGCGCCTTGATTTCTTCTTCGCTGGCCGCGGGGCCCAGCACCTCGGTGGCGGGAAAGCCTGCAAATTGCAGCAGCCGCGCGCCGTGCAACATACCCGTGATCTGCATGTCGATGTCTCCTGGTGTGCGCGAACTGCGCTGTGGGCATCCAGCGTGGGGATGCCCTGGAGAAATCGTAGAAAGCGAAGCTGTCGATCCGCCGTCACGGCGATCAGGGTTTGTACGGGGCCACCTAGTTTTTGTAGCCGGGATCGATGCGGTCGAGCTTGCGGATCAGCGAGGGCCAGACGAAGGCGCCTCCGAGACCGCCGGTCTGCACCTTCATCGCCTGGCCCACGCCCTCGACGATCTTCGGATTCACCTGCGTGAGTTCACTGCCGCCGGACTGCGCGGCGATCTGGATCTGGCAGGTGGTCTCGAAGACGTACATCGAGAGAAAAGCATCGGCGATGGTCTTGCCCACGGTGAGCAGGCCGTGGTTGCGCAGCATCAGGAAGTTGGCGTCACCCATGTCGGCCTGCAGGCGCGGCTTCTCGTCGTCGCGGAAGGCCACGCCCTCGTAGTCGTGGTAGGCCAGCGAGGCGAGCACGAAGGTCGACTGCTGGCTGATCGGCAGCACGCCGTTCTTCTGCGCGCTCACCGCGATGCCGGCGCGCGTGTGGGTGTGCAGCACGCACTGGATGTCTTCGCGCGCCGCATGCACCGCGCTGTGGATCACGAAGCCGGCCGGGTTCACGGGGTAGGGCGAGTCGATGATCTTGTTGCAGTCCTGGTCGACCTTGATCAGGCTCGACGCCGTGATCTCGTCGAACATCAGGCCGTAGGGATTGATCAGGAAGTGGTGTTCGGGCCCGGGCACGCGCGCGCTGATGTGCGTGAAGACCAGGTCGCTCCAGCCGTAGAGCGCGACCAGCCGGTAGCAGGCCGCGAGGTCGACGCGCAGCTGCCATTCTTCGGCGGAGACGAGCTTCTGGATTTCGGGTTGGGTGGTGGCGTTCATGTGGGTGTCCTTGGGGTGAAATTTCAGACGGCCTCTGCAGGCTTCAACACAGCCTTGTAGATGCTTTGACGCGGCTGCGCCATCACGCGCTTTAGCATCGGTTCGAACTCGGCGATCGGCAGCGTCTCGGCCTTCGGGTCGAAGGCCGGGTTGTCGTAGAGCTCGCAGAACTCGGCCGTGCGTTCGTAGTTCGGATGGTTCCTGAAGTTGTCGCGCAGGTTGCGGTCGAGCCCGATGTGGTGGAAGAAGTAGTGGCCCTGGAAGATGCCGTGGTTCTGCACCATCCAGTGGTTCTCCTCGCGCACGAATGGCTTCAGGATCGCGGCCGCGATGTCGGGATGGTTGAAGGAGCCCAGCGTGTCGCCGATATCGTGCAGGAGCGCGCACACCACGTACTCTTCGTCGCGTCCGTCGCGCAAGGCGCGCGTGGCGGTCTGCAGCGAGTGGGTGTAGCGGTCGACCGGGAAGCCGCCGTAGTCGCCTTCGAGGATCTGCAAGTGCTTGATCACGCGCTCGGGCAGGCCGCTCGCGAACTGCATGAACTCGCCGCCGATCAGTTGCCAGTCTTCCCGCGTGCTGTCCTGCATGCGGGTGAAGTTCGCTCTTGCGTTCATCGTGTCTCCGTGGGGTGCGGCCCACTGTAGACCTGCGCTTGACCATCAACTGTCAAGAATTTGACAATCCAGGGCCCTGGTAAACCCCCGACCCTGCATGCCTCAGCCTCCCCGACCGCGCCTGTCTGCAGCGCACCGCAGCGCCATGGAAGCCAACCCGTGGTTCGCCTCGATGCCGCGCGTGCAGCGCGAGGCCTTGCTGGGCGCTGCCGACCTGGTCCACCTGCGGCGCGGCGCGATGCTGTTCCGCCAGGGCGATCCGGTGCAGGCGGCGGGCAGCGGCTTCTACGGGCTGGCGGCCGGAACGATCAAGATCTCGACCTTGCGGCACGATGGGCGCGAAGCCATCCTGGCCGTGCTCGAGCCCGGCAACTGGTTCGGCGAGATCAGCCTGATCGACGGTTCGCCGCGCACCCACGATGCCACCGCGCTGAGCGCGCTCGACCTGCTGGTGGTGCCGCCTGAAGCCTTCGCGCAGCAGATGCAGGGCAGGGCCTTCTCCCATGCGATCGCGGCACTGCTCGCGGCGCGGGTGCGGGGACTCTATGGATTGATGGAGGACGCCACCTTGCGCGACCTGCGAGCCCGCGTCGCACGCCGGCTGCTGGTGCTGGCGCGCGGCGACGCGACCCAGTCGGTGCATCTGCGCAAGCGCGTGCGCCTGCCGCAAGAGGCCTTGGCGATGATGCTGGGCGTGACGCGGCAGACGCTCTCGAAGGAGCTCAACGCGCTGGCGGAAGAGCGCGTGATCGCGCTCGGCTACGGCCGCATCGAGCTGTTGTCGCTCGATGCGCTGCAGCGCCTGGGCGGCACTGCTTAGCGCAATACGCGCCCGTCGGCCGTGATGCTGATCAGGTCGATGCTGCGCTGCGGATCGCGCAGGCCGGGGCGCAGGTTGATGCGAAAGCCGCCGACGTCGTAGTCCGTCATGCCGGCCATCACGCGCTGCAGGCTCGCGGGCGTGAAGCCGCGGCCGGCGCGGCGAACGGCTTCGCCCGCGGCCTTGGCGGCGATGAAGCCTTCCATGCCTTCGTAGGAGGCCGTCTGGTCGGAGGTGTCGATGGCGGCGAGGTATTCCTTGACGATCGGGATGGCCGAGGGCCGCGGCGAGGGCACGACCTGCGAGATCACGATGCCGCCGATGTCCTTGCCCAGCGCCGCGTAGAGCGGATCGATGCCGACGATCGAGAAGGCCATGAAGGCGCCGGAATAGCCGCTCTTGCGCAGCTTGCGGATCACATTGGCGGTGGTGCTCGAAAGCGACACCAGCACGATGGCCTGCGGGTTCTGCTTCTGCACCGCGGCGAGTGCCGCATCGAGCTTGTCGCCGGCGGCGGGCACCAGCGCGCTCGCCGCCAGGGACCCAAGCTTCTGATCGGTCATGGCCTGCTGCACGGCGGCGAGACCGGCGCGGCCCATGGCGTCGTCGTCGCCGACCAGCGCGATGCGCGTCTGCCCCACGGTGGCACATTGGCGCACGATCTTGAAGGCCTCGTCGGCCATGCTGGGACGCACGTGGAACACGTTCGGATGCGCGGCGCCGCGCAGGCTGTCCGAGGCGGCGAAGGGTGCGAAGAGCAGCGTGCCCTGTTGCGCGGCCGCGGCGGCACCGGCTTCGCTGCTGGCGGTGCCGACGAAGCCGAACAGCATGTCGGCCTTGTCGGTGGTGAGCAGGGTGCGCGCGTTGGCGGCAGCGCGCGCGGCGTCGTAGCCGTCGTCGAGCTGCTGCAGTTTCAGGTGGATGCCGCTGGCGGCCTGCGTTTCGTTGAAGTGGGTCGCGTAGAGGCGGCAGCCGGCGGCAAAGGCCAGCCCGATCTCGCTGGCGGCGCCGGTCAGCGGAACCGATTGCCCGAGGATCACCGTGCGCGCCGAGGCCGCTGCCGGCGCGGCGGCGCGCGTGGTCTGCGCCTGGCCGATCCGGCTCGCACCGAGGCCGCCGCCCAGCAGCATCGTGGCCCCCACCTTGCCCAGCCAAAGCCTGCGTGACAGATCCATCGGAAACCTTTCGCTACATCAATCTGAAAAATGTAGCAATTTTGGTGCCTCATACGAAGGTAGTAAGTCACGTTGGGCCGGTTTGCTGATGGGCGCCGCGTCGGCGGCGCGCTTGCCGGATACGCAACGCTGTATTGCGCGCTCTGCGCCGTATCCACGTGAACGATTGCCGCGTACTTCGAAGGCGCTCCGTGCGCTGTTTCGAAAACCGTTCCACTTCTTGAGGTGACGCCGATGAAATTCCCAACACATTCCCGCAGAGCCTGCGTCCTCGCCTTGTGCGCGGCAGCGGCCGGCGGCGCCTTCGCGTCCAGCCACCGCGAAGCGCCTTCCATTGCCGGTATGCCCAAGCTCGATGCGACCGACTTCTACATGTTCCGCAGCTACGAGCCGGGCCGGCAGAACTACCTGACGCTGATCGCCAACTACCAGCCCGACCAGGGTCCGTACGGCGGGCCGAACTACTTCACGATGGATCCGAACGCGCTGTACGAGATCCACCTGGACACCGACGGCGACGCGGTCGAGAACGTCACTTTCCAGTTCAAGTTCAAGAACACGCTGCGCGACATCCAACTGCCGATCTCCGGCAAGCAGGTGTCGATTCCGCTGGTGCAGTCGGGCGGCATCTCGGCGCCCAATGGCGCGACCAGCAACCTGCGCGAGACCTACACCCTGAGCGTGGTGTACGGCGACCGCCGCAAGGGGCGTGCGGAGGCGGTCACGATGGCCGGCGGCGGCACGGAGTTCGACAAGCCCACCGACAACATCGGCGACAAGACCTTCGGCGGCCCGACCGGCTATGCCGCCTACGCCAACCAGCATCTCTATGCGGTCAACATCCCGGGCTGCGCTACGCCCGGGCGCGTGTTCGTGGGCCAGCGCAAGGATCCCTTCGCCGTCGCGCTGGGCCAGGTGTTCGACCTGATCAACCTCAATCCGCTGGGTGCGCCGAACGCCAATCCCGACTCGCTGGCCGGCAGGAACATCACCACGATGGCGCTGGAAGTGCCGATCGCCTGCGTGACGGGCGCCGACCCCATCGTCGGCGGCTGGACCAGCGCCAGCGTGCGCCAGGGCCGCCTGATCGCGAGCCCGCCCAAGAGCGGCCACGGCACCACCGCGCTGAACGGCGGCGCCTGGACGCAGGTCTCGCGCCTGGGGATGCCGCTGGTCAACGAACTGGTGATCGGCCTGAAGGACAAGGATAAGTTCAACAGCTCCAAGCCCAGGGACGACGCGCAGTTCGCGGACTACGTGACCAACCCTACCTTGCCGGCCCTGATCCAGACGCTGTTCCCTTCGGCGCCCGCGCCGACCAACTTTCCGCGCAGCGACCTGGTCGCGGCCTTTCTCACGGGCGTGGATGGCGTCAACAAGCCGGCCAACGTGAAGCCCTCGGAGATGCTGCGGCTCAACACAGGCATCGCGCCGACACCGAAGGCCAGCCAGATGAACCTCGGCGTCCTGGCCGGTGATACCGCGGGCTTCCCGAACGGCCGCCGGCCGGGTGACGACATCGTCGATGCCGAGCTGCGCGTGGCGATGGGCGTGCTCTGCGTCGCGACCGGCGCGAGCGACACGCTCAAGGTTGGTTGCATGCCTGCCGACGCTCCGGCCGGCGGCGCGGCGCTGACCGACGGGGCGGCCGTGAGTCCTGCCCAGTTCCTCGACGCCTTTCCGTACCTGAACACGCCGCTGCCCGGTGCGCAGTGAGGAGAACGGCATGAACCGCAAGACCCATCTGTGGAGTGCATCCTTGCTGGCAGCGGTCGTCCTGGCCGGGTGCGGCGGCGGAGGAGGGGGCGGATCTGGGGGCTTCCCCATCGGCACCGCACCGCCGCCTTCGAACCCACCGCCCGTGATGACCGATCCGTACGACGCCTTCATCGCCTACGTGAAAGGACTGATCGACATGGCGCTCGACACCGCCGAGCCGGCCGATGTCGCGGCTTTCGATCCGCCGCCGACTTCGGACACCAAAGACCCGCTTTCCACGCAGTGATGTCTGGAGCGGCCATGCGGGTGCGCGCGCTCATGCGATGGCTGGTTCCGGCCTTCGTCGTGCTCGCCGGGGCCGCAGGCGCGGCCCCGCGCGTGCCGGCGAGCGACGAGGCCATCGTCGAGACCCTGCCTTCCATCGCAGGCTGGTCGCGCGACGAGCACAGGCTCCGGCGCGAGCTTGCCCAAAGTCCGCGCGACGAAGGCGTGGCCATCGCGGCGGCGCAGGCCTATCTGGACCTGGCCCGCGCGCAGGGCGATGCGCGCTACGCGGGCTATGCGATGGCTGCGCTGCAGGCCTGGGAACCGGTCTCGGCCGGCGCAACGCCGCCGGCGGTGCTGGTCATGCATGCGACCGTGGCGCAGTTCCTGCACGACTTCGACGGCGCCGAAGCCACGCTGAAGATGGCGCTGGCCCGGCAGCCAACCCATGCGCAGGCCTGGATCACGCTCGCCACCATCCTGCGCGTGCGCGGGCGCTATAGCGAATCGGATGCGGCCTGCCGTGCATTGGGCCGTGTCGGGCCGGCGCTGTACGCCATCGCCTGCCTGGCCGAGAACGCAGGCCTGCGCGGCGAGCATGCGGCGGCCCGCAGCGCGCTGCAGGGGCTCCTGGCCGACCCGGCGCTGGCGCACCCGCGCCAGGCCGGCACGCGCCAATGGCTGCAGACCAGCGTGGCCGAGATCGAGGAACGTGCGGGCCGCCCGGCGGCGGCCGAACTCGCGTACCGGCAGGCGCTCGATACCGAACGCTCGGGCTACCTGCTGCTGGCCTACAGCGACTTTCTCCAGCGGCACGGGCGAGCGGCCGAGATTGCGCCTCTGCTCGGCAAGGAGCCGCGCAACGATGCCGTGCTGCTGCGGCTGGCCGTGGCCGGACGGCGCGACAGCGCGCAGCGGGAAGTGCAGGAGCTGCAGGCGCGCTTTGCGGCCGCCGCGCTGCGGCCGCATGCGACGTCGGTGCATGCGCGGGAACAAGCGCTGTTCGCACTCGATGTGCAGGGCGATGCGCGACGCGCCCTCGCGCTCGCGCGCGTCAACGTCCAGCTGCAGCGCGAACCGATCGACCTGCTGCTGTTCGCGCGCGCGGCCGTTGCGGCGCGCGACGAGGCCGCATGCGGCGAAGTGAAAACGCTGCTGCAACAGACGGGGCTGCGAGATGCGCGCATCGATGCGATTCTTTGAGCGCCTTGGTGCGGTGCTGCTGTTCATCGCGTTGGCAGCCGCCTCACCGGCCGCGCGGGCCCACAAGGCGAGCGATGCCTACCTGCAGCTGCAGCGCAACGGCGACACGCTGGACCTCCGCTGGGACATCGCGCTGCGCGACCTCGATGCGGCGCTCGACCTGGATCGCAACGGCAACCGACAGCTGAGCTGGGGCGAGGTTCGCGCGCGCATGGACGACATCGGCGCCTATGCGTTGGCGCGCCTGCGCATCGAGCAGGGGCGATGCAGGCTCGCGCACGCACAGCCGCCTGCCGTCGAAAGCCGCATCGACGGGGCCTACCTTGTGCTGCAGTTGCAGGCACGCTGCGACACCGGCCCCGCCATGGAACTCGACTACCGGCTGTTCAAGGAAGTGGACCCCACGCATCGCGGGCTGTTGCGCATCGGGGCGCAAGGCGACGCGGCGCCGACGGCGCGCTCGCTGGATCCGGCAGGCGGGCCGGTGGCCGTGGCCTGGCCGGAGGGCCCGACCGGGGCGGCATCGGGCACGAGCTTCTTTCGCGATGGCGTGCACCACATCCTGATCGGCTACGACCACGTGCTGTTCCTGATCTGCCTGCTGCTGCCCGCCGTGCTGCGGCGCGGGGCGGACGGGTGGATGCCGGTCGCAAACTGGCGCGAGGCCCTGTGGCCGATGGTCGGCATGGTCACCATGTTCACCGTCGCGCACTCCATCACGCTCGCGCTGGCGGGCCTCGAACTGCTGACGATCTCGCCGCGCATCATCGAGCCGGCCATCGCGCTCACCATCATGGTGGCGGCGCTCGACAATCTCCATCCGCTGCTGCGGGGCCGGCGCAAGCTCTTCAGCTTCCTGTTCGGCCTGATCCACGGTTTCGGCTTTGCGGGCGTGCTCGGCGAACTCGAGCTGCCGGCCCGCGGCTTCGTCACCGCGCTGCTTCAGTTCAACCTGGGCGTGGAGGCCGGACAGCTGGTGATCGTGAGCGCAGCGCTTCTCGTGCTGGTGGCCTTGCGCGGCTGGCGCGGCTATCGCCCTGTGGTCCTGCGAAGCGGCTCGGTGCTGGCCGTCGCCATCGCGGCGCTCTGGCTGTTCGAGCGGGTGTTCGATGTCCAGTTGGTGGCCGTGTAGCGTCGGAGTGCTCGGATGAGGTGTTAACTTTTGTTTTTGAAACGTGCTTTTTGCACACGGCGAAAGCGCGCTCCGATGGCAACATCCCCGCTGATCCCGGGCTCTTGTCCCCGGCAATTGACATGAAGAAAAAGCCATCCGATATCGCCTTGCTGGAAAGCGCCCTCGCCACCATCGAACAGGTGCTGGCCCGTGCCGACAGCGACATGCAGGGAGCGCCGTACTTCGGCCCCACCGCCAATATGCCGTTGGACGTCCTGCACTCGAACAAGCCGTCGGAAGACGGCCGTTTTCGCACCAGTGCCGCGCAGTCGGCCATCAACATCTGCCTCGGCTCGGCGGCCGCGTTGATCGACGTGAGCCAGGCGCTGATGAACCGCTCGGTCGACCGCTCGCCGCAGACGCTGGAGCGCGAGTGGCAGACGCTGATCGCGCACACCAAGATCGCCAGCCGCTCGGCCTATCGTGCGGCGCTCATCATGGCTGCGCAGAAGCACGTGCTGGCCGCGCAAGGCGAGTTGCAGACCGACGACGTGTACGGCGTCGCCCACTGAGCGCTAGATGCGCTCGAACACCACGTCCCACACGCCGTGGCCCAGCTTGAGGCCGCGGTTCTCGAACTTGGTGAGCGGGCGGTAGTCCGGCTTGGGCGCATAGCCCGCTGCCGTGTTGCGCAACAGCGGCTCCTGCGACAGCACCTCGAGCATCTGCTCGGCATAGGGCTGCCAGTCGGTCGCGCAATGCAGGTAGCCGCCGGGCGCGAGCCGGTCGGCCAGCTTGCGCACGAAAGGCGGCTGGATCAGCCGGCGCTTGTTGTGCCGCGTCTTGTGCCAGGGGTCCGGAAAGAACACATGCACGCCGGCCAGCATGCCGGGCATCAGCATGTGGTCGATGACATCGACCGCATCGTGGGCGCAGATGCGGATGTTGGAGAGTTGCTGTTCGCCGATGCGCTTGAGCAGCGCCCCGACGCCGGGTTCGTGCACCTCGCAGCACAGGAAATTCTTCTCGGGCTGGAGCGCCGCGATGTGCGCGGTGGCCTCGCCCATGCCGAAGCCGATCTCGAGCACGGTCGGCGCAACGCGGCCGAAGGCGGCGGCAATGTCCAGCGGCTCGGGGCGATAGGGCAGGAGGAACAGCGGGCCCAGTTCGGCGAAGGCGCGTGCCTGGCCCTCGGTGGTTCGACCGGCGCGCTTGACGAAGCTCTTCAGGCGGCGATGCAGGGGATGCGGCGGAGTTTCTTCGTCGGAAGCGGGTGCGGTGGGATCGCGCGCGGGGTCGGTGGCAGGCAGGGTCATCAGGGGGAGGGATTGTAGAGAGCCCGCCAGCCGGCCACCCAGTCGGCCAGTGCCTCTGCGGGCGTTGCAGCCGTGGTGGCCGCCAGCCCGAGCACGCGCGCCGCGGCGTCGAGCGCAGCGAGCGCCGCGGCTGGCGTGCCGGTGTCGAGCGGCGCGGCGCCGTTCTGCTTCGAGAGCTTCTCGCCGTCGACGCCGAGCACCAGCGGCGTATGCAGGTAGCTCGGCGTGGGCAGGCCGAGCGCACGCTGCAGCAGGATCTGGCGCGCCGTGTTGTCGGCCAGGTCTTCGCCGCGCACCACGTCCGTCACGCCCTGGTCGGCATCGTCGACCACCACCGCGAGCTGGTAGGCCCAGGGCCCGTCGGCGCGCCTGAGCACGAAGTCGCCGACCTCGTGCGCCACGTCCTGGCATTGCTGGCCCTTGCGGCGATCGACCCAGTACACGGCCTTCGATGCGCGGGCGGCTTCGAACTGCACCGTGGCGAAGCGCCAGGCGCGCGCCGGCTTGCCGTGCAGTCCGTCGCGACAGGTGCCGGGATAGACGCGTTCGCCGTGCCGGGCGTGCGGCACGCCGCGAAAGGCCAGCGCCTCGTCGATGTCCTTGCGCGAGCAGCCGCAGGGGTAGCTCAGGCCCAGGGCTTTCAGGTGATCGAGTGCGTGCGCGTAGAGCGCGGTGCGCTGCGTCTGCCACACGGGCGTCGCGTCGGGCACGAGCCCGCAGGCTGCGAGCTGCGAGAGGATGTATTCGCCCAGCCCGGGCAGGCAGCGCTCGGTGTCGGCATCCTCGATGCGCACCAGCCAGCGTGCCTGCGGGCCGCGGGCGCGCACATCGAGCCAGCTCGCGAGCGCGGCGACCAACGAGCCCGCGTGCAGCGGTCCCGTGGGCGAGGGCGCAAATCGACCGGTGGAAATCACGCCACTTTGAGCGCCAACGTCAGACCCGAAAGAAACGCATCTTCGACCCGGTGCCCGGTGCACCAGTCGCCGGCCACGCCGATGCGCGCCTTGGCGTCCCACAGGTGCGGCTTGCCGACCGGTACCTGGGTCTGGGCTTCGGGCCAGCAGCGCGCCTGCGCGTGCGAAGGTTCGGCGCGGATGCCGGTGATCTCGGCGAAGGCGCGCAACAGCTTGGCCTGGACACGCGAGGCGTCGTCGCGCAGGTGTTCGTGCGACCAGGCCGCGCTGGCTTGCAGGGTCCAGCGCTCGATGCGATCACGGCCGGGCTTGGAGGATTCGCGCGCCAGCCAGGCCACGCGGTGGTGGGTACTGCGCGCGGCGTTCCATTGCGGGCCGAGATGGGAGAGGTTCGCCTGGTTGGCCTGCGGGAAGGCGATCATCAGCGTCCAGCAGGGCGCGATGCGCACTGCTTCGATCTTCTCGCTGATGCCGGAGGAGAGCTTGCCGTTGTCGAGCAGGGCGCGCGTGCGAGCCGGCGGCACCGCCAGCAGCACGCCGTCGAAACCGGAGTACACGTGTTGCGAATCGTCGGCGCCCGCGGTGCGCAGTTGCCAGCGCTTTCCGTCGAGCGCGTCGCGCTCGATGGTCGTGACCTGGGTGCGCGTCACGAGCGCATCGCCCAGCGGCGCGGCCCAATGCGCAACCAGGGCATCCATGCCGGGCTGGGCAACCCAGTGCGGCTCGCGCGCGGGCAGGGCGGCCTCGGCGACGCGGCCGTGCGGGTCGAGTACGCGCACGAGGTTGGCACTCCAGGGCTTGCAGATTTGCGGCACGGTTTGGAGCACGCGCGCAAAGCGCGGGTCGCGCACGGTGAAGTACTGCGCGCCGCTGTCGAACTTGCCGAAGGGCGTGGATTCGCTCGCCATCCGGCCGCCGGCGGCGGCTTCGCGTTCGAACACGCTGACGCGGTGGCCGGCCTGCGCGAGGGTGCGGGCACAGGCGATGCCCGCCATGCCGGCGCCGACGACGGCGTAGTGGCGCGGGGAGGTGGATCGGTGGCGATCGGCGGGAGGACGGGAGGTGGTCATGTTGAGCGGTCTCGTTTTCTGTTGGCGATCAAGGGAGACTCTAACCGCCTCGACACAATCACCGGCCGCGATGCCTTTCAAGGAGCGCCCGGCGCGTCCCTTCGTGCTCGAACTGTTCGAGCCACCATTTGAGCGCGCGTCCCGGCTTGCCGGCGGTGCGCTCGCGCCATGCGCAATGCATGGTGCCGATCGGCGCCACGCGTTCGGTCTTGCGCTCGACCAGGTGGCCGGCCTCGATGTAGGGCCGCGCCATCGGCTCGGGCAGGAAGCCGCCGCCCAGGCCGTGGAGCTGCGCGGCCAGCTTGGCCTGCATGGTGGGCACGGTGAGCACATCCTGGCCGCCGACGAGATTGACCGTCATGCTCGGGCCGGCGCGCGATGAGTCGGCCGCGGCCACGGCGCGGTGCTGGCGCAGCACGTTGTCGGAGAGGGGGGCGTCGATCCGCGCCAGCGGATGGTGCGGTGCCACCGCATAAACGAAATGCAACTGGCCCAGCGGCCGGCTGCGGATGCCGGTGGCGCCGAAGGCGAGGCTCGAGGCATCGAGCACGGCGCCGACGGCGAGATCGGCCTCGCCGCTGGACAGTGCCTCGATGGTGCCCAGCAGCGTTTCATCGCGCAGCTTGAGCCGGGTCGGCGGGTCGAGCGCGAAGAAGGCGGTGGCTAGGTCCAGCATCGGATCGCGCGCGATCACGCTGTCGACCGCGATCGTGAGCATCGGCTCCCAGCCGGTCGCGACGCGCTTGACGCGGTTGGCCACCGCGTCGATTTCGCCGAGCAGCCACGAGGCCTCGCGCAGCAATTCGGTGCCGGCTTCGGTCAGCCGTGCCTGGCGCGCGCTGCGGTCGAACAGCAGCACGTCGAGGGCGTCCTCGATCTGGCGCACGCGGTAGCTGAGGGCGCTGGGCACGAGGTCCAGCGTGCGCGCGGCCGCGGCAAAGCTGCCGGTGCTCACCACCGTCTGCAGCATCGCGAGCGCATCGGGCGTCAGGACATCACGGGCGCTGGGCATAGATCGTTCAAAAAAATTGAATGATGCCATCAAAAGCCTGCGCTTTCGAGGGCGGGGCCGCGACCTAAAGTTCTGGGCATCCGCTGCGCATGCGGCGCGGCATTCGAAGGCCCCAAGCCATCTGGCGGGGCAGGAGTTCAAAGATGCTTCAAGTTCGCAAGTCCCAGGAACGCGGTTATGCCGATCACGGCTGGCTGCGCTCGTTCCACAGCTTCTCCTTTGCCGGCTACTACGATCCGGCCCACATGGGTTATGGCAATCTGCGCGTGATCAACGAAGACCGCGTCGCCGCGGGCGCCGGCTTCGGCACCCACGGCCACAAGGACATGGAAATCATCAGCTACGTTCTGTCGGGCGAGCTCGCGCACAAGGACAGCATGGGCAACGTCGAATCGATCCCGCCGGGCGACGTGCAGCGCATGAGCGCCGGCCGCGGCGTGATGCACAGCGAGTTCAACCACAAGGCCGACGAGACCACGCACTTCCTGCAGATCTGGATCGAGCCCAACGTGCGCGGCATCGCGCCCGGCTACGAGCAGAAGAGTTTCCCGGATGCCGAGAAGCGCGGACAGCTGCGCCTGGTGGCTTCGCCCGACGGGGCCGAGGGCTCGGTGCTGGTGCATGCCGATGCGCGCATGTATGCCGGCCTGCTCGACGGCAACGAGCAAGCCAGCCTCGCGCTCGACCCGAAGCGCAAGAGCTACGTGCACCTGGTGCGCGGGGAGCTCGAGGTCAACGGCACGAAACTGGCTACTGGCGATGCGGCCCTGATCAAGGACGAATCGCACCTCACGCTCGGCGCCGGCAAGAATGCCGAAGTGCTGGTGTTCGACCTCGCGGCCTGAAGCTGCGTTATTTTTTCATCAACCCAGGAGTACTTTCCAATGGCATCCACCACCACCGCATCCGGCTACGCCGCCCCCGCCGGCGCGAGCGCTTCGCAAGACACGCTCGCGCTCATCGGGCGCATCCTGATCGCGGCGCTCTTCATACCTGCCGGTTTCGGCAAGATCGGCGGCTTCGCCGGCGTCGTCGGCTACATCAGCGCGGTCGGCCTGCCGCTGCCGCAGCTCGGCGCGGCGATCGCGATCATCGTGGAGCTCGGCCTCGGCCTGCTGCTCCTGGTCGGCTACAAGACGCGCATCGTGTCCATCGTGCTGGCCGTGTTCACCGTCGCCACCGCGGTGCTCTTCCACAACTACTGGGGCATGCCCGCCGACAAGGCCTATGTGAACCAGCTGATGTTCTTCAAGAACATCGCGATCGCAGGCGGCCTGTTGGCCATCGCAGCCTTCGGCGCCGGCCGCTTCAGCATCGACAAGCGCTGAGCAGCCATACTTCCCGCATGACCAACATCGTCGTTGTTTTTCATTCGGGTTACGGCCACACGCAGCGCATTGCGCAGGCGGTGGCCGATGGCGCGGGCGCCCACCTGCTCGCGATCGACGCCGACGGCAAGCTCCCGGCCGGCGGCTGGGAGATGCTGGCGGCCGCGGACGCGATCATCATGGGTTCGCCCACCTACATGGGCAGCGTGAGCTGGCAGTTCAAGAAGTTCGCCGATGCCTCCTCGAAGGTCTGGTATGTCCAGGGTTGGCGCAACAAGCTTTTCGCGGGCTTCACCAACAGCGCCGCCATGAACGGCGACAAGGACGCGACGCTGACCTACCTGTGGCACTTCGCCAGCCAGCACGGCGGCCTGTGGGTCAGCCTCGGCCTCATGCCGAGCAACGACCGTGCCGCGAAGCGCGATTCGATCAATTACGTCGGCGGCTACAACGGCCTGCTGACCACTTCGCCGACCGATGCCAGCCCGGCCGAGATGGCGAAGGGCGACCTCGAGACGGCCTATGCATTCGGCGAACGCGTGGCCGAAGTGGCAAGATCTCGATCGCCCCACGGAGAACCACGATGACCGAACCGCTGCTGCTGCTTCGACCGCATGAAAAGGACCTGGGCGGAGGCTTCAAGGTCCGGCGCCTGCTGCCGGCGGCGAAGCGGCGATCGGTCGGGCCCTTCGTATTCTTCGATCACTTCGGCCCGGCGACCGAGGAGCCGGGCAGCGAGCACGACGTGCGGCCGCATCCGCATATCGGCCTGGCCACCGTGACCTATCTTTTCGAGGGCGCGATGACGCATCGCGACAGCCTCGGCGTGGTGCAGGAGATCCGCCCCGGCGCGATCAACTGGATGACGGCGGGGCGCGGCATCGTGCACTCGGAGCGCAAGCCCGAGCATCTGCTCGATGCGAGCTATGTCAACCATGGTTTGCAGCTCTGGGCCGCGCTGCCGCAGGCCCACGAGGAAGTCGAGCCCAGCTTTTCCCACACGGCGGCTGAGCAGATCCCGGCACTCGAAGTGCAGGGCGTGGCCGTGCGGGTACTGGTGGGCGAAGCCTTCGGCGTGCGTTCGCCGGTGAAGACCTTTTCCAAGACGCTCTATCTCGACCTGCCATTGCCGGCCGGCGCGCGTTTCGAACTGCCGGCCTTGGCGCAGGAGATGGCTGTCTACGCGGTTGATGGCGAGATCCAGCTCGATGGCGAGCCCGTGGCGCAGCACACGATGGCCATGCTGCCGGAGGGCGAGGGCGGCATCTTCGAGACACGCGATGCCGTTCGCATCGTGGTCATCGGCGGCGAGCCGCTCGACGGCCCGCGCTTCATTACCTGGAACTTCGTCTCCAGCCGGCGCGAGCGCGTCCTCGAAGCCGGCGCCGACTGGTCCGCGCAGCGCATGGGCCATGTGCCCGGCGAGACCGAATTCATTCCACTGCCGGGACATCCGTTCCAGGTGCAGACGCCGGCCGATACCGGCACGACGCCGGTCTAGCGCTTGATCGCGATGTCCGGGTCCTCGGCGGCCCGGGCGCTGGCGCCGCTCGCACGCGCACTCAGGTCCGGCGCCAAAGTCTCTCGGCCATCGAACACGAAGCACTCGCCGTGGTAGTGCGCGCCGCCGACCTGCTCGAAGTACTTGAGGATGCCGCCTTCGAGCTGAAGCACGTCGGCCACGCCTTCCTCGCGCATCAGGATCGCGGCCTTCTCGCAGCGGATGCCGCCGGTGCAGAAGCTCACCACCGTCTTGCCGGCCAGGTCTTCGCGGTGCTTCTTCAGCGCCTTCGGGAAATCGGTGAACTTGCCGATGCGCCAGTCGATGGCGCCGTCGAAGCTGCCGTGGTCGACCTCGAAGGCGTTGCGCGTGTCGAGCAGCGCGATCGGCTTGCCCGCGTCGTCGTGCCCCTGGTCGAGCCAGCGCTTGAGGGTGGGCGCATCGACGCCCGGCGCGCGGCCCGCGGCGGGCTGGATGGCCGGATGGTCCATGCGGATGATCTCGCGCTTCAGCTTGACCAGCATGCGGCGGAAGGGCTGGGCTTCGGACCAGCTTTCCTTCGCTTCCAGATCGGCGAAACGCGGGTCGGCACGCAGGCCCCGGAGGAAGTCATGCGCGGCATCTTTCTCGCCCGCGAGGAACAGGTTGATGCCCTCGGGCGCGAGCAGGATGGTGCCCTTGAGCGCCAGCGCGTGGGTGGTGGCGCGCAACGCGTCGCGCAGCAGCTCGCCGTCGTCGATGGCCACGAACTTGTAGGCCGCGATATTCAAAATCTCTTGCACGGAGCGCGATTGTAGGGAGAGCCAAACCACATGGTGGGGGTGCTGCTTTCTACAATGCGCACCATGTTCGTTCACCTGCGCCTGCACACCGAGTTTTCCGTCGTCGACGGCACCAACCGAATCGACGAAGTCGTCAAGGCCGCCGCGGCCGACCGGCAGCCGGCGTTGGCGATCACCGATCTCAACAACCTCTTCGGCGCGGTCAAGTTCTACAAGGAAGCGCGCGGCAAGGGGGTCAAGCCGGTGCTGGGCGCCGAGGTGTTCCTCGAAGGCCTGGGCGCGGAGATCGGCGCGCTCACGCGCATCGTGCTGCTGGTGCAGAACATGGAAGGCTATCTGCACCTGTCCGAACTGCTGGCGCGCGCCTGGACGCAGAACGTGGGCCGCGGCCAGGCCCAGGCGGTCTGCAAGCTGGCCTGGATCGAGGAGTTGCAGGGCGGGTTGATCGCGCTCTCGGGCGCGCAGGCCGGCCCGCTCGGCGCGCCGCTGCTGCAGGGCCAGGCCGAGCGCGCGGCCGAGATCGCGCTGCAGTTGGCGGGGCTTTTTCCGCACCGCTTCTACATCGAACTGCAGCGCGCCGGCCGCCCCGAGGACGAGCCGCATGTGTTGGCCGCGGTGCAGCTGGCCGCAAGGCTCGGGCTGCCGGTGGTGGCAACGCACCCGGTGCAGTTCGCCACCGCCGAGGACTTCGAAGCGCACGAGGCGCGCGTCTGCATCTCGGAAGGCGAGATCCTCGGCAACCCGCGCCGCGTGCGCAAGTTCACGCAGGAGCAGTATTTCAAGTCCGCCGCCGAGATGGAAGCGCTCTTCGCCGACGTGCCGAGCGCGATCGCCAACACGGTCGAGATCGCCAAGCGCTGCAACCTAACGCTCGTGCTCGGCAAGCCGCAGCTGCCGAACTTCCCGACGCCCAACGGCATGCCGATCGAGGAGTACTTCCGCGTCGCCTCCTTCGAAGGCCTGGAGGAGCGTCTCGCGCACCTCTACCCCGACGCCGCCAAGCGCGATGCCGAGCGCCCGCGCTACGTCGAACGCCTCGAGTTCGAGATCAACACCATCCTGAAGATGGGTTTCCCGGGCTACTTCCTGATCGTGGGCGACTTCATCAACTGGGCCAAGAAGAACGGTTGCCCGGTCGGACCCGGTCGGGGCTCGGGCGCGGGCTCGCTGGTGGCCTATGCGCTGAAGATCACCGACCTCGATCCGCTCGAATACAAGCTGCTGTTCGAACGCTTCCTGAACCCCGAGCGCGTCTCGATGCCCGACTTCGACATCGACTTCTGCCAGGGCAACCGCGACCGCGTGATCGACTACGTGAAGGACAAGTACGGCCGCGACGCGGTGAGCCAGATCGCGACCTTCGGCACCATGGCCGCACGCGCCGCGATCCGCGACGTGGGCCGCGTGCTCGACATGAGCTACATGTTCTGCGACGGCATCAGCAAGCTGATCCCGAACAAGCCGGGGCAGCCGGTCACGATCCAGTACCCGCCTTCGCCCAAGCCCGAGGGCGACAAGAACAACTACGCGATCGAGATGGAGCCGCAGCTCGCGGCCCGCATCGAGAAGGAAGAAGAAGTCCGCATGCTGGTCGAGCTGGCGCAGAAGCTCGAAGGCATGACGCGCAACATCGGCATGCATGCGGGCGGCGTGCTGATCGCGCCGGGCAAGCTCACCGACTTCTGCCCGCTCTACCAGCAGCCGGGCAGCGACTCGGCCGTGAGCCAGTACGACAAGGACGACGTCGAAGCCATCGGCCTGGTGAAGTTCGACTTCTTGG
Source organism: Variovorax sp. CF079 (assembly GCF_900101545.1). Lineage (GTDB taxonomy): Bacteria > Pseudomonadota > Gammaproteobacteria > Burkholderiales > Burkholderiaceae_C > Variovorax. The sequence continues at coordinate 26,389 of NZ_FMZU01000016.1, forward strand.
GCTTGGCCACGCTCACCATCCTCGAGATCGCGAAGGAGTTCATCGTCCAGCGCCACAAGGGTCAGGAGAACTTCGCCTACGAGAACATCCGGCTCGACGACGCGCCGACCTACCGGCTCTTCGCCGAGGGCAAGACCGAGGCCGTGTTCCAGTTCGAATCGCGCGGCATGCAGGGCATGCTGAAGGACGCGCGGCCGACGCGGCTCGAAGACCTGATCGCGCTCAACGCGCTGTACCGTCCGGGCCCGATGGACCTGATCCCCAGCTTCGTCGCACGCAAGCACGGCCGCGAGACGGTGGAGTATCCGCATCCGCTGGTCGAAGAGATGCTCTCGGAGACCTACGGGATCATGGTCTACCAGGAACAGGTGATGCAGACCGCGCAGATCCTGGGCGGCTACTCGCTCGGCGGCGCCGACCTGCTGCGCCGCGCGATGGGCAAGAAGAAGGCCGAGGAGATGGCCGAGCACCGCGAGATCTTCCGCAAGGGCGCGGCGGTGAACGGCATCGACCAGCAGAAGGCTGACGAGATCTTCGACCTGATGGAGAAGTTCGCGGGCTACGGCTTCAACAAGTCGCACGCGGCCGCCTATTCGCTCCTGGCCTACCACACCGGCTGGCTCAAGGTCCACTACACGGCCGAGTTCTTCTGCGCCAACATGACGGTGGAAATGGACGACACCGACAAGCTCAAGGTGTTGTTCGAAGATGCGCAGAAGCACTTCGGCATGACCTTCGAGCCGCCGGACGTGAACCGCGGCAACTACCGCTTCGAGCCGGTCACCGACAAGGTCATTCGCTACGGGCTCGGTGCGGTCAAGGGCACGGGGCAATTGGCGGTCGAGGCGGTGGTCAAGGCGCGGGAAGAGGGCGGCCCCTTCAAGAGCCTGTTCGACTTCTGCGTGCGCGTGGACCGCCAGCGCATCAACAAGCGCACCGTCGAGGCGCTGATCAAGGCAGGTGCCTTCGATTCGCTGCAGCAGAACCGGGCCTCGCTGATCGCCTCGGTCGACCGCGCCTTCGAATTCGCGAGCGCGACCGAGGCCAACGCCTCGCAGGTCGATATCTTCGGCGACTGCGAGCACGGCTCTGCGACGCAGGAGCCCGAGCTCATCGACGCCACGCCCTGGGGCGTGAAGGAACGCCTGACCTACGAGAAGACGGCCATCGGCTTCTACCTGTCGGGCCACCTGTTCGACGAAGTGGCGCACGAGGTGCGGCGCTTCTGCAAGCGCGAGATCGATGACCTGATCGACAGCCGCGAGCAGCAGGTGATCGCCGGCATCGTGAGCGACTTCCGCGTCATCAACGGCCAGCGCGGCCGGCTGGCGATCTTCAAGCTGGACGACAAGTCGGGCGCCATCGACGCGACCGCCGACGAGGCGCTCTTCAACGCCAACCGCAACGTGCTGAAGGACGACGAACTGGTGATCGTGAGCGGCCGCCTGCAGCCGGGCCGCGGCGGCTTCGAGGCGCGCTTCCAGGTGCAGCAGGTGTGGGACCTGGCCGCAGCGCGCTGCCGCTTCGGCAAGTTCCTGCGCGTCGCGGTCAACGGGAAGGCGCCGGACATCGCGCGGCTGGTGCGCGACTTTCCGCCGCGCACCGAACAGAGCGAGCACGGCGAGCTGCTGCAGGGCTTGGCGGTGCGGCTGTCGATGGCGCGCGGCGGCGCGCAGGTCGAGCTGCAGCTGGGCGAGCGCGCGAAGTTCTTCCCGACCGACGCCGCGCTCGCGAGCTGGACGGCGCAGGCCGATGCGGGCCGCGCGGCGGTGGTCTACGAGTAGCGGGCGCTTTCAGCGCTGCTTTGGTTGAAGCACCACTGTCAGCGAAGGGAAGATGCGGCCATCTACGTCGCGCGGTACCTTTTCCGTTCTACGCAGCCCGCGCTCTGCGGCATCGTCCCAACTCGCCAAACCGCTCGATTTGCGTAGCTTGACACCCACGATCGTGCCATCGGGCGCCAAGTTGACGTCGAATTCCGCGGTCGGATTGCCGCTCACGAGATCGGCATCGGGGTAGACGATGTTGGGGCGCACAGCTGCCGCGATCCGAGCTCCGTAGCCGCCCGAAGGGCCGGAGGCCTTCAGCGCAGCCCCTTTCGAGTTGTCGTCACCGCTGGCGCCCGCCAGACCCTGCATGCGCTTGAGCGTGGCTGCACGGTCGGCCGCGGCCTGCGCAGCCGCCTTCGCATCGGCTTCCTTCTTCTTCGCGGCTTCGGCTTCCTGCTTCTTCTTCGCCTCGGCCAACTTCTGCTGCTGTTCCTTCTTGCGCTCGGCTTCGTCCTCGGCGCGCTCCCGGGCTTCCTGTTCCTTCTTCTCCTGCGCCGCTTTCTTCGCGGCTTCGAGCTTCTTCTGTTGCTGCTGCTCCAGCTCGCGCTCCTTCTGCTCCTTCAGCTTCTTCTCGCGTTCGAGCGCGATGTCGGGCGCACGCGGCGCCGGCGCGGGTTCGGGTGCTCGCGCCTGCGGGGGAGGTGGCGGCGGAGGGGGTGGTGCCGGCGTCGGTGCAGGCGCCGGAGTGGGTGGCGTCGGAACCGGCGGCGCAGTGAGGCGCGGCGCGGCCTGCTGCACGGTCGACGACCAGAGCTCGGCCTCGATCGCGGCGTCCTCCGCTTCGCGGCGCCAGCTCACGCCCCAGGTCAGCGCGATGATGAGCAGCCCATGCGCCAGCAGCGCCAGCAGCACGGCACGCGGCGTGCCGCGTTGCGGCGGCGGCGCGAACTCCGGGCGATCGGCGCCGAGCGACATCAGCGAAGAGGCCAAGGCCATCACTTGGCGCCCGTGGTCGTGACCGAAAGGCCGACGCGCTCGACGCCGCTCCTCTTGAGCGCGTTCATCGCCTTGACCACCGTCTCGTACTTGACCGACTTATCGGCGCTGATGACCACCGGCCGCTGGTCGTCGCCGCCCTGCGCGGTCTTGGCCGCCGTGCCGATCTGCGTCATGGGGATCGAGGTGGCGCCGCTGCCGGTGGACGGGTCCTTCTTGATCTGGACCTCGTCGTCGCTCTTGATGACGATCTCGATCGGCTTGTCGGGCTGCTTGTTGGCGCGATCCACCGTGGGCAGGTTGATCACGCTCGGCGTGATCAGCGGCGCCGTGACCATGAAGATGATCAGGAGCACCAGCATCACGTCGATGAACGGGACCATGTTGATCTCGTTGATCGTTCGGCGGCCGCGGCCGCGGGAGGACATTGCTGGCATGGCGTGGTGCTCCGCTTCAGCGGCCGGTCGCCGGCGTCACCGATGCCGGGTTGACGTGGGCCGTCAGGTTGCGCTGCAGGATGTTCGAGAACTCTTCGATGAAGGTCTCGAGCGCGATCGCGATCTTGTCGATCTCGCGGGCGAAGCGGTTGTAGGCCACCACGGCCGGAATGGCGGCGAAGAGGCCGATGGCGGTGGCGACCAGCGCTTCTGCGATGCCGGGAGCGACGGTGGAGAGCGTCACCTGCGCCAGCGCTGCGAGGCCGGTGAAGGCATGCATGATCCCCCACACCGTGCCGAACAGGCCGACATAGGGCGAGACCGAACCGACGGTGGCGAGGAAGGACAGGTTCTGCTCCACCGCATCGAGCTCGCGCTGGAAGCTCGCGCGCATCGCGCGGCGTGCGCCGTCAAGCAGCGTGCCGGCGTCGGAGACATGGCGCTCGCGCAGCTTCTGGTACTCGCGCATGCCGGAAGCGAAGATGCGTTCCATCGGGCCGGCGAACTTGGCGTTCTGCGCAGCCGAGGAGAACAGTTCGTTCAAGCTGGTGCCGGACCAGAACTCGCGTTCGAAGTCGTCGTTGAGCGCGCGCGTGCGCTTGAGAGAGAAGAACTTGCGGAAGATGGCCGCCCAGCTGGCGACGGATACCACGAGCAGCAAGGCCACGACAAACTGCACCGGAAGGCTGGCATGGAGCAGGAGGGAAAGGATCGACAGGTCTTGATTCATGGCTTCTGAGGTTGAGACATGGAGCCGGCATGGCGCCCGAGGGTTCCCGAAACTTGGGGTGGGATGCGCGCGGGCCGCAGCGTGGCCGCGTCGACCCAGCCGATGCGGATCGTGCCTTCGCAAAGGACCGCAGTATCGGGCGCCGGGCCGGTGGCCGGACCGTGCTCTGAATTTGATAGCACGCGCTGGCCGATTATCAGGGACGCGGAGCCCATCTGACGCAGCTCGGCTGTAACCAGCAGTTCGTCGTCGAGCCGCGCCGGGCGGTGGTACTTGAGCTGCGTCTCGCTGACCACGAAGATGCCGCCGGTCTCTTCGCGCAGCCGGCCTTGCGCGATGCCGAGCGAGCGCAGCCACTCGGTGCGGGCACGCTCCATGTACTTGAGGTAGTTGGCATAGAAGACGATGCCGCCGGCATCGGTGTCTTCCCAGTAGACGCGGATTGGAAATGCAAAGCTCATGCAGCGACGGTGGCGCCGGCCCAGGCGCGCAGGCGCTCCACCGATTCCTCGAGATGCGCCATCGAGCTGGCCGTCGAGAAGCGCACGAAGCGGGCGGTTTCGGCCGAGCCGAAGTCGCGGCCTGGCGTGATCGCGAGATGGGCTTTCTTCATCGCTTCGAAGGCGAAGTCCCAGCTGTTCGAGATGCCGAGCTTCTCGCCGAAGGCAGAACAGTCGGCCCAGGCATAGAAGGCGCCGTCGGGCACCACCGGCACCTTGAGGCCCAGCGCGTCGAGCTGCGGAATGAACCAGTCGCGCCGGGCCTTGAACTCGGCGCGGCGGCGCTCGTACTCGGCGATGCTCTCGGGCTCGAAGCAGGCGAGCGCCGCATACTGCGAGACGGTGCTCGCGCAGATGAAAAGGTTCTGCGCCAGCCGCTCGACCACCGGCACCAGCGCATCGGGCACCACCAGCCAGCCGAGGCGCCAGCCGGTCATGTTGAAGTACTTGCTGAAGCTGTTGATGCTGATGACCTGGTCGTCGATCGCGAGCCCGGTGTGGCCGAAGGCGTCGTCGTAGGACAGGCCAAGGTAGATCTCGTCGATCAGCGTGATGCCGCCGCGCTTCGACACCACCTCGTGGATGCGGCGCAGCTCGTCGGGCGCGATCGAGGTGCCGGTCGGGTTGGAGGGCGATGCGAGCAGCACGCCGCGCGTGCGTTCGGTCCAGGCGTCTTCGACCTTGGCGGCGCTGAGCTGGAAGCGCTCGGCGGCCGTGGTCGGCACCAGCACGGCACGGCCGTCGGCTGCGCTCACGAAGTGGCGGTTGCAGGGATAGCTGGGGTCGGGCAGCAGCATCTCGTCGCCGGCCTCGATCAGCGCCAGGCAGGCCAGCTGCAGCGCGGCCGATGCACCGGCCGTGACGACGATGCGGCGCGCCGGCACGTCGGCGCCGAAGCGTTCGCGGTACCAGCCGCTGATGCGCTCGCGCAGGTGGTCGAGGCCGATCGCATGCGTGTACCGCGTCGCGCCCGCGCGCACGGCGCGTGCGGCGGCTTCTTGCACCAGCGGCGGCGCGGTGAAGTCGGGCTCGCCGATGTTGAGGAAGATCATCGGCCGATCGGTGTGCGCGACTTCGCGCGCCAGCGCGGAGGCCGCCTTGGCGACTTCCATCACGTAGAAGGGCTCGATGCGCTCGGCGCGCTTCGAAATTCTCATGGCCGTGCCTTGCCCGTCGCTCGATCGGCTTCGACCTCGGCCGGGCGCAGTTGCGGCGCGAGGCCGTTGAGCACCGCGTTCACGTACTTGTGGCCGTCGGTGCCGCCGAACTCCTTGGCGAGCTCGATGCATTCGTTCAGCACCACACGCCAGGGCACGTCGAGGCAGTGCTGGAATTCGTAGACGCCGATCCACATCACGGCGTGCTCGACCGGCGAGATCTCTTCGAGCTTGCGGTCGAGCAGCGGCACGATCAGCGCATCGAGCTCGCCCGCGGCCGCGATCGAGCCGTGCAGCAGCGCGTCGTAGTGCGCCGCGTCGGCCTTGTGGAAGCCGGCCAGGTCGCGCGTGAACTGGTCGATGGACGCGGCGTCGTTGCGTCCCACCAGGTGCTGGTAGAGCGCCTGCAGCGCGAACTCGCGCGCGCGGCTGCGGGTCGACTTGGCGGAGGCCTTGCGTGCGCCCGTGCTGGTCAGCCCCGTGCGGGATTGGCGCGGCTTGTCGCCGGCGGTCTTGTTGTCTTCGGTCATGAAAGGGTGGCGAGCAGCTGCGCCATCTCGACGGCCACGCGCGCCGCATCGCGGCCCTTGTCGGTCTGCCGCGCGATGGCCTGTTCGAGGTTTTCGGTGGTGAGGATCGCGTTGGCGACCGGGATGCGGTAGTCGAGCGCGATGCGGCTCACGCTCGCGCCCGATTCGTTGGCAACCAGCTCGAAGTGGTAGGTCTCGCCGCGGATGATGCAGCCCAGCGCGATCAGCGCCTGGTAGCGGTTGCGCTCGGCCAGGGCCTGCAGCGCGACCGGCACCTCGAGCGCGCCCGGCACGCTGACATGGTCGATGTCGGCGTCGGCGACGCCGAGCACTCGGAGCTCGCCCAGGCAGGCCTCGGCCAGGGCGTCGGTGATGTCTTCGTTGAAGCGCGCCTGCACGATGCCGATGCGCAGGCCCTTGCCGTCGAGCGTGACATCGCTGCCCTTGTTCGCGTGCTGCATTAGGCTTCCCGCCTCGCGTGTGTGTTCTTCTTCATTGCTCTTCTTTCGTGATGTAGCCCGCGATCTCCAGGCCGTAACCTGCTGCCATGCTGGGCATGCGGCGCGGCGTGCCCAGCAGGTTCATCCTGTGCACGCCGCACTCGCGCAGGATCTGCGCGCCGATGCCGTAGCTGCGCAGGTCCATGCGCCCACGTTCCGGCGCCTGCGCGGGCCGTGCAGTGCCGTCAAACTGCGACAGCAGCTCGGCGCCGGTCTCGCCGCAGTTGAGCAGCACGGCCACGCCCTTGCCTTCGGCCGCGATGTGGGCCAGGCTGGCATCGAGACTCCACGAGTGCAGCGAACGGTTGACTTCCAGCGCGTCGAGCACCGAGAGCGGCTCGTGCACGCGCACGTCCACCGTGTCGCCCGGATTCCAGTTGCCGCGCACCAGCGCCAGGTGCACGCCGTGGCTGGGCTTGTCGCGGAAGGCATGGGCGGTGAACCAGCCCCAGGTGGTGTGGATTTCGCGGCAGCCGACCTTTTCGACCAGCGACTCGGTGCGGCTGCGGTGCTCGATCAGTGCGGCGATGGTGCCGATCTTGATGCCGTGCTCGGCGGCGAAGAGCTGCAGGTCGGGCAGCCGCGCCATGGTGCCGTCCTCGTTCATCACCTCGCAGATCACGGACGCGGGCGAGCAACCGGCCATGGCGGCGAGGTCGCAGCCGGCCTCGGTGTGGCCTGCGCGCATCAGCACGCCGCCGTCGACCGCCTGCAGCGGAAAGATATGGCCGGGCTGCACCAGGTCGGCCGCGACGGCATTCGGTGCGACGGCGGCCTGCACGGTGCGCGCGCGGTCGGCGGCGGAAATGCCGGTGGTCACGCCCTCGGCCGCCTCGATTGACACGGTGAAGGCGGTCGAGTGCTTGGCGCCGTTGCGCGCCACCATCGGCGGCAGCTGCAGCCGCTCGCACATCTCGCGGGAGAGCGTGAGGCAGATCAGGCCGCGCGCATGGCGTGCCATGAAGTTGATGGCCTCGGGCGTCACGTGGTCGGCCGCGAGCACGATGTCGCCCTCGTTCTCGCGGTCTTCCTCGTCGACCAGGATCACCATGCGGCCCGCGGCGAGCTCGGCCACAATCTCTTCGACCGACGAAATCGGCGCGGGCGCCCGGCCGCTGCGCGGGGCGGTGATCGGCGTGACGGAGGCGTTCATGGGGTCTTGTCTTTCTGTGGGACGGGCAGGGCGCCGGCCTGGAGCATGCGCTCCACGTAGCGGGCGACGGTGTCGATCTCGAGGTTGACGCGGCTGCCTTGCTTCAGGCTGCCGAGCGCGGTGTTTTCGACCGTGTGCGGAATCAGGTTGATGCTGATCTCGCTGCCGTCAGCGCCGTCGCTCACGCTGTTGACCGTGAGGCTCACGCCGTTGACGGTGATCGAGCCCTTGTAGGCCAGGAAGCGGGCGAGCGCGGGCGGCGCCAGCACACGCAGCTCCCAGCTTTCGCCCACCGGCGCGAAGTGGCTGACCGTGCCGATGCCGTCCACGTGGCCCGACACGATGTGGCCGCCGAGCCGGTCGCTGGCGCGCAGTGCCTTCTCGAGGTTGACGCGGCCCGCTTCTTCGGCGAGGCCGGCCGTCTTGTCCAGCGATTCGGCCGAGATGTCGATGGTGAAGAGCTGCTTCGCCGGGTCGAGGGAGGTGACGGTCATGCAGGCGCCGTTGAGCGCGATGCTGTCACCGAGACCCACGTCGGCCAGATAGCCGTCGGGCACCGCGATGCTGAGCCGCTTGCCGTGGGATGAAGAGCTGCCGAGGTCGTGGACGGCGGCGATGCGCCCCACGCCGGTAATGATTCCGGTGAACATCGCGGCATTTTCGCAGAGATGCGAAGGCCGCTCGGCCAAACCCTAAAAGCGGTCTCGACCAGCGACCCGGGCGACGATTCGCAGGTCCGGGCCGATCGGCTCGAAGGACTTGAATTCGAGCGCCAATGCATCGCCAAGCACGGTCAGGGGGCCCGATGCATGCGGCTGGCTGGCCATGCCGAGCCCGTCTCCGATGAACTTTGGCGCCAAGTAAACCAGCAGTTCGTCGACCAGCCCTTCGCGGATCAGCGAGCCGTTGAGCTTGTGGCCAGCCTCGACATGGAGTTCATTGACCTCGCGTACGGCGAGATCGCGCAGCATGGCCGCGAGGTCGACCTTGCCCTGGGGGTTGGCGAGGTAGCTGACCGTCGCGCCCTTGGCCTCCAGCGCGGCCTGCCTGGCGTCGTTCCGGTTGGCGGCATAGATCCAGATGGGCCGGGCCGCGCCGAAGATCTTTGCCTCCGGCGGCGTCTGCAAATGGCTGTCGACCACCACGAGATGGGGCTGCCGCGGCGTTGGGACCAGCCGCACATCGAGGCGCGGATCGTCTTCGAGTACGGTGCCGACACCCGTCAGTACCGCACTTGCGCGCGCGCGCCAGGCGTGGCCGTCTGTGCGCGCTGCTTCCGAAGTGATCCATTGGCTGGTGCCGTTGGCCAGCGCCGTCTTGCCGTCGAGCGAAGCGGCGACCTTGAGCCGCACCCAGGGCGTCTTGCGGACCATGCGGCTGAAAAAGCCGAGGTTGAGTTCACGCGATTCATCAGCGCCCGCGCCGACCTCCAATTCGACGCCGGCGGCGCGCAGGCGCTCGAAACCCTGGCCTGCGACCAGCGGATTGGGATCGGCGATGGACGCCACGACTTTCTTGATGCCGGCCGCGATCAATGCGTCGCAGCAGGGGCCGGTGCGGCCATGGTGCGAGCAGGGCTCGAGCGTCACATAGGCCGTGGCGCCTTTGATCGGGCAATTGCGGGCGGCGGCGTCGCGCAAGGCCATGATTTCCGCATGAGGGCCGCCCACCGTTTGCGTGGAGCCTTGACCGATCACCGCGCCTTCTTCGTCGAGCAGAACGCAACCGACACGGGGATTCGGCTCCGCCTCGACGCTCGCCTGACGGGCGAGATCGAGCGCCTGCGCCATGGCCTGGATATCTCTATTCATGGGGCGTCAATTCGCAATTCTTCAAATTCAGATTTGATTCAGATTTAGCGAGATTTCCGCTGATCCTTCAATTCAGTCCGTTTGTCGAAAGATTTATTCATGCATCGCTTCCGGAATTTAGACTTCGCGCCGAATTGATTGAGCCAGGGGGGGAAGTTCGCGCCGGCCTGTCGGCGCGGATTGAATCTATGAAGCGACCATTTTGCTCGGGCCGGGACGGGTCTCGCCGGCGACCTGCAGGGATTTGCGGTTTTACTCGAACTGTTGGTCGTGGTTGCGCTCTTGGCGACCCTGGCGTCGTTGGCTGTGCCGAGCTTCAACTCATTCCTCGCACGGCGTGCCGTAGACGCCACGGCAGATGGCCTCCGACGCCTGCGGTGCTCTGACGATCACGAATACCGGCGTCAGAGGTGCCGCTTCCGGTGCGTCTCAGATATCCCGCAGCAACTGCCGGAACTCGTCCACATCCTCAAAGCTTCTGTAAACCGAAGCAAAGCGCACGTACGCCACCTTGTCCATGCGCTTGAGCTCCCGCATCACCAGTTCGCCCACCTTGGTCGATTCGATTTCCCGCAAGCCGCTGGACAGGAGCTTCTGCTCGATGCGCAGCAGCGCATGGTCGATCTGCTCGATGCTCACCGGCCGCTTGCGCAGCGCCAGCATCATCGAGGCGCGGACCTTCTTGGGATCGAAGTCGGCGCGGCTGCCGTCCTTCTTGACCACGACCGGGAAATTGACGTCCGGCCGTTCGTAGGTGGTGAAGCGCTTGTCGCAGGCGCCGCACTGCCGGCGGCGCCGCACGAAGTCGCCGTCTTCCGAAACGCGGGTCTCGACGACCTGCGTTTCGAGGTGACCGCAAAAGGGGCACTTCATGCGGTCACTTTCGGTTCAACCGTAGACGGGAAAGCGGCTGGTCAGTGCATGCACCTTCGCACGCACCGCTTCGATGGTGGCGGCATCGCGCGGGTTGTCCAGCACGTCGGCGATCAGGTTCGCGGTGGCGCGCGCCTCCTCGTCCTTGAAACCGCGCGTGGTCAGCGCCGGGGTGCCGATGCGCACGCCGCTCGTGACCATCGGCTTTTCCGGATCGTTCGGGATCGCGTTCTTGTTGATCGTCATGTGGGCGCTGCCCAGCACGGCCTCGGCTTCCTTGCCGGTGATGCCTTTGGCGCGCAGGTCGACCAGCATCACATGGCTCTCGGTGCGGCCGCTCACGATGCGCAGGCCGCGCCCGGCGAGCGTTTCGGCAACGATCTGCGCGTTCTTGACCACCTGCTGCTGGTAGGCCTTGAACTCGGGCGAGAGCGCCTCCTTGAAGGCCACCGCCTTGGCCGCGATCACGTGCATCAGCGGTCCGCCCTGGAGGCCCGGGAAGATGGCGCTGTTGATCGCCTTCTCGTGCTGCGACTTCATCAGGATGATGCCGCCGCGCGGTCCGCGCAGGCTCTTGTGGGTGGTGGAGGTCACCACGTCCGCGTGCGGCACGGGGTTCGGGTAGACGCCGGCGGCGACCAGACCCGCGTAGTGGGCGATGTCGACCATGAAGATGGCGCCGACGTCCTTGGCCACCTTGGCGAAGCGCTCGAAATCGATGCGCAGCGAGTAGGCCGAGGCGCCCGCGATGATCAACTTGGGCATCGATTCGTGCGCCTTGCGCTCCATCGCGTCGTAGTCGATCTCTTCCTTTTCGTTCAGGCCGTAGCTCACGACGTTGAACCACTTGCCACTCATGTTGAGCGGCATGCCGTGGGTCAGGTGGCCGCCTTCGGCCAGGCTCATGCCCATGATGGTGTCGCCAGGCTTCAGGAAGGCCAGCATGACGGCCTCGTTGGCTGAGGCGCCGCAATGCGCCTGCACGTTGGCCGCGTCGGCGCCGAAGAGCTGCTTGACGCGGTCGATCGCCAGCTGCTCGGCCACGTCGACATGTTCGCAGCCGCCGTAATAGCGCTTGCCGGGATAGCCTTCGGCGTACTTGTTGGTGAGCTGCGTGCCTTGCGCGGCCATCACGGCAGGCGACGCGTAGTTCTCGCTCGCGATCAGCTCGATGTGCTGTTCCTGCCGGGCATGCTCGGCCTGGATGGCGGCCCAGATTTCGGGATCGGTCTGTTCGACCAGGATATTGCGGTTGTACATGGCAGTCCTTTAAGACGATGGTCCTTGTTCTTCAACCAAACAAGGGCTGCCCAGGCGAACGGCTGAACGCCTGCTCAAGACCGCGGGCGGCACGCTTCCCAGTGGTGTTCCACGTCAGCGCAATGCACCTGAAAAGGGTTGCGCCTATCGCCAGTCGCGTGCCGGTCGAGTGTAGCTGACGGCGATGGCCGCCGTCTTCGAAAGGGCCTACAGATCGGACAGCAACGCCACGCTCTGCGTGTTCGCTTCCGGCTTGGCGGGTGCCACCACGGGCAGCGGCTGCGCCCGCATGCCGGGCGGTGTCGGCGTGGTGGTGGGCGGCGTGCGTCCGCCGACCACCTGTTGCAGGCGCGCATGTTCGGCCAGTACCTTGCCGGCATAGCCGCCGTCGTCGGGCAGATTGGCGGCGCCGACATAGAACTTGAGGCCGCCCTCGAGCGAACCTGCGCGCGCGATGCATTCCTGCAGCACCTTGACGCCCACGCGCATGTTGGTCACCGGATCGAAGGCGGTCAGGGTGCCGCCCGCGCGTTCGTACTTCTCGCCGTGCACGCGGGTCATCACCTGCATCAGGCCCTGGGCGCCGACGTGGCTCTGCGCAAAGGGGTTGAAGCTGGATTCGACCGCCATGATGGCCAGGATCAGGGTCGGGTCGAGCTTGGTGCGCTTGCCGAGTTCGAAGGCTTCGGCCACCAGCACGCTCAACGGCTCGACGGCCACGCGGTACTTCTTGCTCAGCCAGTAGGCGACGGCGGCCTGCTGCTTGGGCAGCTCGTGCGGGCTCGCCGCCGTGGTGCGGTCGATGGCCGTCGGCTCGAGATCGGTTGCCTCCGGCGGCGGCTTGCGCGACTGGAGCCAGCCCATGAGCTGTTCTTCGCCGGACTGGCGCAGGTCCGGGCGCGCGGCCAGCGCCAGCGCAGCGAACACGATGGCCAAGCCGACCAGGGCAAAGCCGTTGTGGGTGATCTCGAAAAAACCGTCGGCCACATCGGACACGACGGTCCGCAGCCCGCGGGCCGTGGCTTCAAACGCCTGTTTCATCGCTCTTCCTTTCTGTGCGGCACCTGAGTCGCAGCGCCAGAAGGGCGATGGTCGAAGGCAGCGGCGCTTGGATTGGTACGAATCAGGTTCCGCGCAAGGAGGGGGAGTGGAGCGCGGCCACCTGACTAAGCCGAAAGAATTCAGCAGCGGATATTGGTGGAGTCCCGGCTGCCAAGTGGCGGCGGGGGCAACGGGCATTCTAGGAGGGGCTAAATACACGGTCAAGAATAAGGATTTGAGTTTTTATGCTAACAAGGCTTGAAAAGAAGAGGGGCGAATCGCCGGCCGCCGATCCATTGAAAAGCTCATTTGCAATCCTTGGAGCGCGCGCCTACCCTGAGGAGGCCTGAGCTTTCAGGCGTTAAACCAAGGTCCAGCAACCGGAAGAGCAATCGAACGGTTCAGCGGCCGAGGCCCAACGGTGGCAATCTCTTGCTGCCAGCACGGTCGGAACAAATTCACTTCCGGTCGAGCGAAAAGATGGCATGGGCGTTGCGCCCGCCATCGAGCCCGGAGGCCAGACTTCGCGTCGAGCCACCGGGCTTTCTTGTTTCTGGGAAGGTGCTCGCACTTTTGCGGCACACTCGCCCCCGATGATGAATGCTGCTTCGCTGAAACAGAACAAATGGGTGCGACGGGGAGTGCTGGCGTTGCTGGTGCTGCTCGGTCTCTGGCTGCTTGCCTGGTTGGCGGTGCCGCCGATCGCCAAGAGCCAGATCCAGAAGATCGCGAGCGAAAAGCTGGGTCGCCAGGTCACGGTCGGCAAGATCGACTTCAAGCCCTGGACGCTCGAGCTGACGCTGAAGGACCTGCGCATCGCCACGGCCGACGGCAGCCAGCCCCAGGTGGCGGTGGCGCGCATCTATGCCGATGCGGAGCTGCAATCGATCCTGCGTCTGGCGCCGGTGATCGATGCCATTGCCATCGACGCGCCGGCCATCCTGCTGACGCACCTGGCGGACGGCAAATACGACATCGACGACATCCTGGCCAAGCTCGCCAGTGCGCCCGACGCGCCCAAGAGCGAGCCGCCGCGCTTCGCGATCTACAACATCGCCATCACCGGCGGCGCGGTCGATTTCGACGACCAGACCGTCAAGCGCAGGCACGAGCTGCGCGACCTCGTGCTCAAGGTACCCTTTCTCAGCAATCTGCCTTCGCAGCGCGAAATCAAGACCGAGCCCAAGCTGGCCTTCGTCCTGAACGGCAGCGGATTCGATTCGGCCGCTTTCGCCACGCCCTTCGCGGAAAGCCGCAAGACCGACGCGCAGGTGCACTTCAAGGATCTGGACCTGGTGCCTTACCTGGGCTACATCCCCGGCGGCCTGCCGGTCGCCCTGCGCGCCGGCAAGCTCGACGCGGACCTCAAGATCGACTTCGAACGCACCGCCACCGCGGGCCTCAAGCTCTCCGGCACGGTCGCGGCGCACAGCATCAAGCTGGCGGATTCGAAGGGGCGCGATCTGCTCGGCTTCGATTCGCTCAAGGTCGCGCTGGCCGACGTCCGGCCGCTGGAGGGCGTGGTGCATCTGGGCGAGGTGGCGCTGGCCGCGCCGCAGCTGGTCGTGGCGCGCGATGCAGCCGGGCAGCTCAACCTGCTGGCCACCGACCGGGCCACCGGCGCAACCGAAAAAGTGACACCCGCCGCGGCACCCAACACGAACGGCGAACCTGTACCGAAGCCGGCCGAGCAGCCGGCCTGGCGGGTTCGGGTCGACAAGCTGGCGCTTTCCGGCGGCGAGATCGGCTGGCGCGACCAGACCACCCAGCCGGCCGCGGCCATCGACGTGAAGCAGCTCAACATCGAAGCCAGCGCCCTGACCTGGCCGATGGACAAGCCGTCGCCTTTCAGCGGTTCCACCTCGGTCGGCGGGGCCCCCCTCAAGTTCAGCGGCGAGGCGACCGACAAGGTGGCCAAGGTCCAGACCGAGGTTGAGGGCTTGCCGTTGTCGCTGGCGGCCCCGTACCTCGCGCAGAGCCTGGAGCCCACGCTCGACGGCAAGCTCAGCGGCCAGATCGACGTGGCCTGGGCCCAGCCCGATCTGAAGCTCAAGGCGCGCCGCGTCGCGGCCGACGGGCTCGCGCTGACGCAGGCCAAGATCGCGCTGGCGAGCGTCGGGCGCTTCGAGCTCGTGGATGCCGAAGTCGACATGACGAAGCACACGCTCGCGATCGCTTCGTTCACGGCCACCAGTCCCAAGGTCGTCGTCGAGCGCGACAACGAAAAGCGCTGGATGTTCGAACGCTGGCTGAAAACCCCGGCGGGCGGCAGCCAGAGCAACGGCGCGGCTGCCAAGGTCGCGGCGCCCAAGCCCGCCGGGGCGGCCGCTGCGCCGGGCGCCAACACCAAGCCGTGGGAGCTTTCCATCGGCACGGTGGCGGTCGACAATGGCGCGCTCTCTTATTCGGACAAGGCCGGCGCCACACCGGTGGCCTTCGAGATCAGCGCGCTGAAACTCAACGCGCAGAAGATCGCTCCCAACAGCGCCACCGCTTCGCCCTTGCAGCTTTCGGGGCGCATCGGTGCCGGCCGCGCGGAAGCCGGGCGCTTCGATTACAAGGGTTCGGTCGTGCTCAAGCCGGTGGCGGCCGAGGGTCGGCTGGAGGTGGCCGCCATTCCGGCCCATGCCTTCAAGGCCTACTACGCCGATACACTGAACATCGACATCCGGCGCGCGTTCGCCAACTACCGCGGCACGGTCAAGTTCGCGACGGCACCCGCGGGCATGAGTCTCAAGCTGGCCGGCGATACGGCGCTGGACGACTTCCGCGCCAACAGCGCAGCGCTGACCCAGTCGCCGGGCTTGGCGACCCGCAGCAACCAGATCCTGAGCTGGAAGACGCTGAGCCTGCGTGGCCTGCAAGTCAACATGGCGCCCAGCGTGCCGCTGGCCGTGGACGTGCGCGAAACCACCTTGACTGACTTCTTCGCCCGCGTGATCGTCGATCCGACCGGTCGCCTCAACCTGCAGGACCTCACCAAGAAGCCCGGCCAGACGACCGCCGCCGTAGCGCCGGCAGGCGAACCCACCACGCGCCGCAGCCTCGGCGGCACGACCACCACGACCACCGCCAAGCCCGCCGCACGCTCGGGCGGCGCCCCCGTCTCGGCGGAAGCCATGGTCGGCGGCGCAACCGAGACCGCCGCACCGGCCCCGGCGGCTGTGGCCAAAGCGCCTGCGCCCGACAGCGGCGGCCCGGCGCCGGTCATCAATTTCGGTCCGATGAGCATGGTCAACGGACGCATCGATTTCACCGATCTGTTCGTCAAGCCCAATTATTCCGCCGACCTCAGCGAGCTGACCGGCAAGCTCAGCGCCTTCTCGTCGAAGCCGCAAGGCGACAAGCCAGCGCTGGCCGATCTCGAATTGCGCGGCAAGGCGCAGCAAACCGCCCAGCTCGAGATCACCGGCAAGCTCAATCCGCTGGCCAAGCCGCTCGAACTCGACATCACGGCCAAGATGCGCGAGCTCGATCTGCCGCCGCTGTCGCCGTACTCGGTGCGCTACGCCGGGCACGGCATCGAGCGCGGCAAGCTCAGCATGAACGTCACCTACAAGATCACGCCCGATGGCCAGCTCACCGCCACCAACAAGCTGGTGCTCAACCAGCTGCAGTTCGGCGACGAAGTGCAGGGCGCGCCGAACAGCCTGCCGGTGCGCCTGGCCGTCGCCCTGCTGGCCGACCGCAATGGCGTGATCGACATCGACTTTCCCGTCAGCGGCTCACTCAACGATCCGCAGTTCAGCCTCGGCCCGCTGATCTTCAAGGCGATCGTGAACCTGATCGTCAAGGCCGCCACCTCGCCGTTCAGCCTGCTCACGGGCGGACTGGGCGGCGGCAGCGGCGAGTCGAGCGCGATCACTTTCGCGCCCGGCAGTTCGGATCTTTCGCCGGCCGCCAAGGAAAGCCTCGACAAGGTGGTGAAGGCGCTCACGGACCGACCCGGGCTGCAGATGACCGTGGTCGGCACCGCCAGCCTCGAGCAGGAGCGCGAGGCCTACCAGCGCCAGCGCCTGCGCGCACTCGCCCAGACCGAGAAACGCCGCGCCGCGGCGCGCAGCGGCAGCCAGAATGCAGCCGAAGTCACGCCCCTCACCGATGCCGAATACCCGGAGTTGCTGGCCGCGGTGTACAAGCGCTCCGAGATCACCAAGCCGCGCAACATGATCGGGCTGGCGAAGGATCTTCCGACCAAGGAGATGGAAGACCTGCTCATGGCCAGCATCCCGGTCGACGAGGAATCGATGCGGCAACTCGCCGTGGTGCGCGGCGCCGTGGTGCGCGACTACCTGCTGGCCCAGAAGCTTCCCAGCGAGCGGCTGTTCCTCGGTGCCGTGCGTACGAAGGCTGCCGGCAACGATTGGAAACCAGGTGCCGAACTGAATCTGGCGACCCGCTGAAAGCAGGGCACAAGTCGGTGAAAATGGCGGAGTGCGCCGGCAAATGCCGGCGCCTTCGCTTTTCTTCTTCAGATAACGACATTCGCGCAGTGACTTCAACTTCCACCAAGCCCAACGACCTCCAGTCCCTCGACACGATGACCGGCGGCGCCTTCACTGCACCGACCTCGGGTGAGCGTGCCCAGCGCATCCGCGATTGGCTCGCGGGCAATCCGGCGCCCGAGCAGATGCAGGAGGTATTCAAGGAATTGAGCGGCCGCGACAAGGGCGCCGCGCGCCTGCTGCGCGAGAAGCTCGACGAGCTCAAGCGCGCCAAGGGCCAGGAAGCCATTGCCGCCGAATGGGCGCACAAGGCCGAGGCGCTGCTGGCCCAGCCCAAGCTCAATATCGCCGACGCGCTGGCCTGGCAGCGCGACGCGGCCAAGGCGGGTGCGCCCCTGTCGCGCGAGCCGCTGGCCGGCTTCAAGGCCCGGTTGGCCGAACGCGTGAAGGGCATCGAGGACCTGCAGCATCGCGCGCAGGTCCATCGCGAGGCCGCCGTGCTGCTGGCGCAGCGCTTCGAAGTGCTGTCGACCAAGAGCTGGCGCGATGCGCAAGCCGCCGAAGAAGCCTTGCGCGCCGACGTCGCGCACTGGCAGCAGCAGGCCGCGGAGATCACGGCCGACGGCAACTGGAACAGCCTCGACGCCAAGTTCGCGCCGCAGCTGGAGTCCTCCAAGGCGCAGTTGCTGGTGGTGTCCGATGCTTTCCACCAGGCGCTGGCGCAGACCGTCGCGGCGGCCGAGGATGCGGCTGCGCCGCTGCCGCCCGTGCCGGTCTGGGCCGACGAGCTGCGCGTTGCGCGTGGCGGCGTGGCCGAGGCGGCTGCGCCCGCGGCGCAGAAGCCTCCCGTGCCGAAGGTCGATCCCGAGAAGCGGGCCGCCGCGCAGGCTGCCGTGGAGGCCGCGCTCGCCAAGCTCGAAAAGGAAACCGCCGAAGGCCATGGCAAGGCCAGTGCCGGTGCAGCCGCCGCACTGCGCGCCGTGCTCAAGGAGCACGGCAAGCTGGTCGAGCCGCCGCTCGAAGCCCGCGTGCATGCGGCCCTGGTCGCCGCCGGCGAACTCGAAGGCTGGCAGCGCTGGAGCGCCGACAAGGTGCGCGAAGAACTGGTGGCCAAGGCCGAAGCCCTGCTCAAGCGTCCCGAAGGCCAGGCCCTGGGCGGTCGCAAGATGCAGGAAACCTTGCGCACCCTGCGCGAGCAATGGAAGCAGGCCGACCAGGGCGGCGTGCCGAATCACGCGCTCTGGAAGCGCTTCGACGAAGCCTGCAACGAAGCCCACAAGGTGGTCGAGGCCTGGCTCGAGAAGGTGCGCGCCGACGCGGCCGAGCATCGCGCCCAGCGCCTGGCGCTGATCGAGGAAGTGAAGGCCTGGGCCGCGGAGCACGCGGATGCGTCCGACCTCAAGGCGCACAACCGCGCGCTGCACCAGTTCGCCGATCGCTGGCGCGATGCCGGCCATGTGGGCGAGAAGGTGTTCGCCGAACTCCAGCCGCAATGGAACGAGGCCTTTGGCGCTGCACGCGCGCCCTTCGAAGCGCAGCAGAAGGCCAGCATCGAACGGCGCCAGGCGATGATTGCCGAGGCCGCCGAACTCGGCGCCGCGCCGATGCTGCGCATCGATGCGGTCAAGGCGCTGCAGCAGCGCTGGCAGGCCGAGGCCCAGAGCGTGCCGCTGGATCGCCGCCAGGAACAGAAACTGTGGGACGCCTTCCGCGCGCCGATCGACGAGGCCTTCAATCGCAAGAGCGCCGAGCGCGAAAAGGCGGCTGCCGCCGTGAGCGAGCACGACCGCAACGTGCTCAATGCCTCGAAGGCGCTGGATGCCGCCAACAGCACCGGCGATGCGCAGAAGATCCGGGCCGCCGTCGCGCAGCTCGAAGCCGCGCTGCGCGGCGAAGCGCCTGCGCCTGCGTCCACGGCAACGTCCAACGGTCCCGCGGTGGGTGCCACCGAAGTGGTGGCACCGGGCCAGGCCGCGGCCGAGTTCGGCGAGAGCGCCGAACAGGCCCCCGCGCCCAGCGACGCCGAGGCGTCGCCCGTGGCGCCCGCCGAATCCGCTGCATCGGCGCCCGATCTGGTGGCGCCGGCCGACGGTGCCGACCCCTCCGCGCGCACCGATGCCGCGGAGGCCGAAGCCAGCCCGGCACCCGCTGCGCCGCCCAAGCCCGCGCCGAAGCCGGTGATCGCCGTGCGCGGTGACGACCGTCCCGGCAACAAGAAGGCCGAGGCCGTGCCGGCTCAACGGGGCGGCAAGTTCGGCGATCGCCGCGACAGCCGCGGCGCGCCGGGCGGCCGTCCCAACGACCGGGCGCCCCGCGCCAACGATCGCGGTGCGCCCGCCGGCGGAGGCCGCTTCGGCGACCGCCCGCCGCGCTTCGAGGACCGCGGTCCGCGCCTCGGCGACGCCGCCTTCCGCGCGCAGCGCGAGGCGCTCGAACGCGCCGAGTTGGCACTGCGCAAGCTCGCGGCTCAGGCGCACGGCGAGGCGCTCACGCAGGTGCTCGGCGCCTGGGAGCAGCGCGACGCGTCGAAGCTGCCCAGCGCTCAGGAACTGGGCCGCGCCGTCACGCCGGCGGTGCGCGGCCAGTGGTCGCAGGCCCTGGCCGCAGGCCCGACGGCCGCGGCCGACGATGCGGCCGAGGCCTTGCTGCGCCTCGAGATGGCGGCCGAAGTGCCGACGCCGGCCGAGCAGCTCGATGCACGCCGTGCGCTGCAGCTGAAGCTGCTGACCAAGCGCGGCGATCCGGCGCCGGTCCAGACCTGGGGGCAGGATGCCGGCAAGGTGCTGGCCGCTGCGCACGACGCAGCATCTGCGCGCCGGCTGCAGAACGCGCTCAAGGCCTTGCTGCGCAAATAGGGGGCAGGGCGCCTAGCGCTTGATGAAGAATTCGTCGAACAGGGCCACCAGTTCGGCGAACTCCGCGGCCAGCTGCGTGCGGTTCACGAAGTAGGCCTCGCAGGCCACGGCAAAGAACTCGCCGGGCGATTCGGCGGCGTAGGCATCGAGCCACGGCGGCTCGCCGCCGAAGCGCTCGGCCACGATGGTTTTCTCGCGGAAGGCGTCGTAGGCCGGTTGCAGCACAGCGAACCAGGCGGCGCGTGCATCGCGCGCCGACGAAGTGCCTGCGAAGCCGGCCGGCAGCGGCGGGCAGCCATCGGCGGCGCCGCCGCGCATGTCGATCTTGTGGGCGAACTCGTGGATCACGACGTTGTAGCCCGCGTCGCGCGTGACGCTGCTCGCGAGCACGTCCTGCCAGCTCAGCATCACCGGGCCGCGGTCCATGGCCTCGCCGGCCAGCACCTCTTCGTATTCATGCACCACGCCGGTCTCGTCGGTCGTCTTGCGGCGCGCCACGGCTTCGGAGGGATGCACCACGATGCCGACGAAATCGTCGTACCAGGTGAGGCCGCCTCTCAGGTGCAGCACCGGCAGCACCGCCTGCGCCGCCACCGCGAGCGCGACTTCGTCGGTGATGACGAAGCCGTGCGCGCCGTGGAATTCCTTGTCGCGCAGGAATTCCGCCGCGAGGCGGCGCAGGCGCTCCAGGTCGGCCGCCGGCCGCTCGGCGAGGAAAGGGTAGCGTGCCAGCGTGGCCTGCCAGGCAGGCTCGGGAATCGGGGGCGGGGCGCGCAGGTTGCGCAGCCAGCCGAACATCAGCGCAGATCGACGCGTTGCGCGCCGGCGCTCGAAAGACAGAGCAATTGGGCGCGCGCCGGGTGGGCTGTCAGGTCCCAGTCGCTCAGTACGATGCGCTCGAGCCCATCGCCGAGTGCATGTGTCGCGGGCCGGTGCGTGTGGCCGTGGACCAGCGTCGCCGCGCCGGCCTGCGCGAGCCATGCGCGCGCGGCATCCGCATCGACATCGGCCCAGACCATGCCGGGACTGCGCTTGCGGTCTTCGCTCTGCGTGCGCATCGAGCGGGCCAATGCGCGACGCTCGGCCAGCGGCCGTGCCAGAAAGGCGCTCTGCCAGGCGGGCGTTCGCACCTGGGCGCGGAATTGCAAGTACTCGGTGTCTTCCAGGCAGAGGAGGTCGCCGTGGCTCAGCAGCCAGCGCCGCTCATGCAGGACCAGCACGGTCGGATCGTCGAGCAGCGTCAGCTTGCACTGCGCCGCGAATGCGGCGCCGACCAGGAAGTCGCGGTTGCCGTGCATGAAGAAAACGGGCCGCCGTTCGGCCACTGTGCGCAGCAATTCGGCGCATTGCGCTTCGAAGCCGGGTTCGGCCGCCGCATCGTCGCCGACCCAGACCTCGAACAGGTCGCCGAGGATGAAGATCGCATCGGCCGGCGTGGTTTGCAGATAGCCGCGCCAGGCGTCGAAAGTGGCCGCGTCCGAGGCCTGCAGGTGGAGGTCGGAGAGGAGGTCGACCGTGTGCCACGCCGCAGGGGCCACGAGCTCGGCGAAAGCCGTCATCGATGGATCAGTCTTTGACGACGGCCTTCTCGATCACCACGTCTTCGAGCGGCACATCGTCGTGGAAGCCCTTGCGGCCGGTCTTCACGGCCTTGATCTTGTCGACCACTTCCTTGCCGCCCACGACCTTGCCGAACACCGCGTAGCCCCAGCCCTGCGCCGACGGCGCCGTGTGGTTCAGGAAGCCGTTGTCGGCCACGTTGATGAAGAACTGGGCGGTCGCCGAATGCGGTGCACTGGTGCGGGCCATGGCGACGGTGTAGTTGTCGTTCTTGAGGCCGTTGTTGGCCTCGTTCTGGATCTCGGCGCCGGTCGGCTTCTGCGTCATGCCCGGCTCGAAGCCGCCACCCTGCACCATGAAGCCGGGGATGACGCGGTGGAACACGGTGTTGTCGTAGTGGCCCTTGGTCACGTAGGCGAGGAAGTTCTCGACCGTCTTCGGCGCCTTGTCCTGGTCGAGTTCGAGCGTGATCACGCCCTGGTCCTTGATGTGCAGTTCGACTTGGGGATTGCTCATGGGGTTGCTCCTTGGGTTACTTCGCCACGGTGGCGGACTGGATGGTGATGGTTTCGACCGGCACGTCCTGCATGCCGTTCTTGTTGCCCGTGCGCGCGGCGCGGATTTTGTCGACCACCTCGGTGCCCGCCACCACCTTGCCGAACACGGTGTAGCCGTAGCCGTCGGGGTTGGGTGCGTTGAGCATCGCGTTGTCCTTCACGTTGATGAAGAACTGCGAGGTGGCGGAGTTGGGGTTGCCGGTGCGCGCCATCGCGATCGTGTACTTGTCGTTCTTGAGGCCGTTGCCGGCCTCGAGCGGGATCGGCGCGCGCGTGGCTTTCTGCTGCAGGTCGGCCGTGAAGCCGCCGCCCTGGATCATGAAGCCGTCGATCACGCGATGGAACACCGTGCCGTCGTAGTGCTTGTCCTTGACGTACTGCAGAAAGTTCTCGACCGTCTTCGGCGCTTTGTCCGCCGCGAGTTCGACCACGATGTCGCCGGCCGAGGTGCTGAGCTTGACGCGCGGCGCGCTCTGCGCCCAGCTGGGGCTCGCGATGGCCAGGCTCGCGGCCAGGACGAGTGCCGTGCGGCGTGAAAGGACGTGCATGTTCAAGAGGACTCGCTTTCGAATGAAGAGCGCTGCGCCGTGCCGCTGCACGGGAGGCAGCGAGGGGCCTATTTATTGACGAACGGGCTTGCGGATGACGCTGGTCGCGGGCGGCAGCGCGCCGGAGGTCGGCGTCGTGAAGAGCTGGCGGATCAGCGCGAGCTTCGGCGCCACGGTGGTGTTGCCGGCTTCGAGCTGTTGCGCGCGGCCATAGGACTGGCCGGCGAGGCGGGCGTAGACGTCGCCCAGGTTTTCGTGCGCGGTGGCATAGCTCGGGTTGAGCTTGATCGCCATTTCGAGCGCGGCACGGGCCTTGTCGAACTGGCTCTGGGCTGCGTACAGGGCCGCGAGGTTGTTGTAGGGCTCGGGCAGCTCGGGGAAATCCTGCGTGAGCTGGGTGAAGACCGCGGCCGCGTCGGCCTGCTTGCCCTGCTCGGTCAGGATCACGCCGCGCAGGAAGCGCATTTGCGGATCGCGCGGCTTGCCTGCGATGTAGGCATCGGCTTTTGCCAGCGCTTCTTGGGACTTGCCCTGACGCAGCAATGCGTTGACGTCGGCATAGTCGTCGGCTTGCGCCGCACCGGCGGCGAGCACGAACAGGAGGGCCGAAAGAATGCGTAGAACCATGGGGAAGGGGAGAGCGGCGTGCTTCATGAAGCCTCGAGAGATGGGGACGCGGGCCTCGAAAACATCCGGAAAATATCCGGCGGCGGCCGTTTATACTGGGGTGGATTGTAGCCGAGGGGCCGCGTTCAACCCCTCGTTGCCACAGCATCCACACCCCTGAAAAACCCCTGTCGCCCGCCTGTATCGCATGGGTGCGAAGCGACGCGTTCCGAGCCTCATGAGTCTTCGCATCTACAACACGCTCTCGCGTGAGCTGGAGGAATTTTCTCCGTTGCAACCCGGCCGGGTGCGCATGTACGTGTGCGGAATGACGGTCTACGACTACTGCCACCTGGGCCATGCACGCTCGATGATCGCCTTCGACGTGGTGCAGCGCTGGCTGAAGCAGTCGGGGTTCGAGGTCGACTACGTGCGCAACATCACCGACATCGACGACAAGATCATTCGTCGCGCGGTGGAGAACGGCGAGAGCATCCGGGCGCTCACTGACCGCATGATCGATGCGCTGCACGAGGATGCCGACGCCCTGGGCATCGAGCGGCCCACGCACGAACCGCGCGCCACGGAATTCATTCCGCAGATGCTGTCGATGATCGCCACGCTCGAGAAGAATGGCCTGGCCTATCGCTCGACCAACGGCGACGTCAACTATGCGGTGCGCAAGTTCCCCGGCTACGGCAAGCTGAGCGGGAAGACGCTGGACGAGCTCCATGCCGGCGAGCGCGTGGCCGTGCTGGACGGCAAGGAAGACCCGCTCGACCCCGTCCTGTGGAAGAGCGCCAAGCCCACCGAGCCCGACGAGGTCAAGTGGTCCAGCGACTACGGCGCGGGCCGTCCCGGCTGGCACATCGAGTGCTCGGCCATGGCCTGCCAATTGCTCGGCGAGACGGTCGACATCCACGGCGGCGGCATGGACCTGCAGTTCCCCCATCACGAAAATGAAATCGCGCAGAGCGAGGGCGCAAGCGGCAAGCCATTGGCCCGCGTCTGGATGCACAACGGCTTCATCAACATCGACGACGAGAAGATGTCCAAGAGCCTGGGCAACTTCTTCCTGATCCGCGACGTGCTCAAGCAGTACGACGCCGAGACCGTGCGCTTCTTCGTCGTGCGCGCGCACTACCGCAGCCCGCTCAACTACAGCGACGTGCACCTCGACGATGCGCGCGCCTCGCTCAAGCGGCTCTACACGGCGCTGCACCTGGTGGCGCCGGCCGCGGTCGCGATCGACTGGCGCGAGTCCTACGCCGCGCGCTTCAAGGCAGCGATGGACGAGGACTTCGGCACGCCCGAAGCGGTGGCCGTTCTTTTCGACCTGGCCGGCGAGGTGAACCGCACGCGCTCGGCCGAGGCTGCCGGGCTGCTGAAGGCGCTGGGCGGCTGCATCGGCCTGCTGCAGGCCGATCCGCAGCAATTCCTGCAGGCCGGCAGCACGCTCGACGATGCCTCGATCCAGGTCCTGATCGCACAGCGCGCCGAAGCCAAGGCGGCAAAGAACTTCGCGCAGGCCGACCGCATCCGCAACGATCTGCTCGCCCAGGGCATCGTGCTGAAGGACTCGCCGACCGGTACGACGTGGACCGTGTCCAAGTAAGGGGTCGAGAAGAAAAAATGCCTGCCGCCAAGAAACCGACCATCGAGGTCTTCACCCCCGACTACTGGGAAGAAGCCTGCAAGCACCTGGCCAAGAAAGACCGCGTCATGAAGCGGCTGATCCCGCAGTTCGGCGACGCCTGCCTGGAGTCGCGCGGCGACGCCTTCACCACGCTGGCGCGCAGCATCGTCGGCCAGCAGATCTCGGTGAAGGCGGCGCAGTCCGTCTGGGACCGCTTCGCCGAGCTGCCGCGCAGGATGACGCCGGCCAACGTGCTGAAACTCAAGGTCGACGACATGCGTGCCGCCGGCTTGTCGGCGCGCAAGATCGAGTACCTGGTCGACCTGGCCTTGCACTTCGATGCGGGCGTGGTGCACGTCGACGCCTGGGAAGACATGTCCGACGAGATGATCGTCGCCGAGCTGGTCGCGATCCGCGGCATCGGACGCTGGACCGCCGAGATGTTCCTCATCTTCCACCTGATGCGGCCCAACGTGCTGCCGCTGGACGACATCGGGCTGATCAACGGCATCAGCCAGAGCTATTTCTCGGGCGACCCGGTGAGCCGCAGCGATGCCCGCGAGGTCGCCGTGGCCTGGGCACCGTATTGCAGCGTCGCGACTTGGTATATTTGGCGATCGCTCGACCCGCTACCGGTCGCATACTGACAACAGGAGAAGACGTTGGCGAAACGAACCTTCCTCGACTTCGAGCAACCCGTTGCGGAGCTCGAATCCAAGATCGAAGAACTGCGCTATGTACAGACCGAATCGGCGGTCGACATTTCGGAAGAGATCGATCAGCTCGGCAAGAAGAGCCTGCAGCTCACCAAGGAAATCTACAGCGACCTGACGCCCTGGCAGATCACCAAGATCGCGCGGCATCCGGAACGGCCCTACACGCTCGACTACGTGGGCGAGATCTTCACCGACTTCGTCGAACTGCACGGCGACCGCCACTTTGCGGACGATCTTTCGATCGTCGGCGGCCTGGCGCGCTTCAACGGCACGCCCTGCATGGTGTTGGGCCACCAGAAGGGCCGCGACACCAAGGAGCGGACCGCGCGCAACTTCGGCATGAGCAAGCCCGAGGGCTACCGCAAGGCGCTCAGGCTCATGAAGACCGCCGAAAAATTCAAGCTGCCGGTGTTCACCTTCGTCGACACGCCGGGCGCTTACCCGGGCATCGATGCCGAGGAGCGCGGCCAGTCCGAAGCCATCGGCCGCAACATCTTCGAGATGGCGCAGCTCGAGGTGCCGGTCATCGTGACCATCATCGGCGAAGGCGGTTCCGGCGGTGCGCTCGCCATCTCGGTCGGCGATCAGCTCCTGATGCTGCAGTACTCCATCTACTCGGTGATCAGCCCCGAAGGCTGCGCCTCGATCCTCTGGAAGACCAGCGACAAGGCACAGGAAGCGGCCGATGCGCTCGGCATCACCGCGCACCGGCTCAAGGCCCTGGGCCTGGTCGACAAGATCGTCAACGAGCCGGTCGGCGGCGCGCACCGCGACCATCGGCAGATGGCGGCCTTCCTCAAGCGTGCCCTCAACGACGCCTTCCGCCAGGTCAGCGACCTGAAGCCGAAGGAACTGCTCGACCGCCGCTACGAGCGCTTGCAGAGCTACGGCCGCTTCGCCGACACCAAGGCCGAAAGCGCCAAGTAGGCATCGCGCGGGCAATTGCCCGCCTGCCGCACCCCATGGAGAATCCTGCCGCCCCAGCGCTCGCGTCCTGGGTGGCGCCCTTGCCGCTGGGCATCGCTTACAGCGGCGGCGCCGATTCCACGGCGCTGCTGCATGCCGCGGCGCAGCGCTGGCCCGGACAGATCCAGGCGCTGCACGTGCATCACGGCCTGCAGCAGGCGGCCGACGACTTCGAGGACCATTGCGCCGCCACGTGCAGCGCGCTGGGCGTGCCGCTGCACGTGGGCCGTGTCGATGCCCGGCATGCGCCCGGCGAGAGCCCTGAAGACGCGGCGCGCCGGGCGCGCTACGCGACGCTGGCGGCGCTGGCCCAGGCCCATGGCCTGCGGCATGTCGCGCTGGCCCAGCATGCCGACGACCAGGTCGAGACGATGCTCATCGCGCTCAGCCGAGGTGCCGGCCTCGACGGGTTGGCCGGCATGCCGCGGCAGATCGAGCGGCATGGCGTCGACTTCCACCGTCCGCTGCTCGATGTGCATGCGAGCGCGCTGCGCGAGTGGATCGCCGCCAGCGGCGTCGCGCACATCGACGACCCGAGCAACGCCGACCTGCGCTACACGCGCAACCGCATCCGGCTGCAGGTGCTGCCGGCGCTTGCCGCGGCGCTGCCGCAATTTCACGAAACATTCGCGCGCTCGGCACGCAACGCGGCCAAGGCGTCGGGCCTGCTGACCGAGGTCGCCGCCGGGGACATCGCGGTCGCGGGCTCGCCGCCTGCGCTGGCCGCCTTGCGTGCGCTGCCGCGCGAACGTCTCGCCAACGCCCTGCGCCACTGGCTCAAGCGCGATCACGGCGCGGTGCCCAGCGAGGCCCAGCTCGAGCAGCTGCTCGACCAGATCGAGGCCTGCAGCACGCGCGGCCACCGCATCCGCCTCAAGGTTGCCGACGGTTACGTCCTGCGCGAAGGCGAGTCTCTGCGTTGGTACAATGCCCGTCCCCTGCCGTAGCCCGCAGCCCTCGCGCTGAATGGCCCGCGGCGGGACACGGATGCCGTCATCGCGGTATCCGAATCCTTCTGTCCTGACTTCACCCATGGCATTGATCGTTCACAAATACGGCGGCACGTCGATGGGCTCGACCGAGCGCATCCGGAATGTCGCCAAGCGCGTCGCTAAGTGGGCACGCGCCGGCCACCAGATGGTGGTGGTGCCGAGCGCGATGAGCGGCGAAACCAACCGCCTGCTCGGCCTCGCCAAAGAGCTGGCCCCGCCCAAACCCGGCGACGACCACAACCGCGAGCTCGACATGCTGGCTTCCACCGGCGAGCAGGCTTCGTCGGCGCTGCTGGCGATCGCGCTGCAGGCCGAGGGCATGCAGGCGGTCAGCTACGCCGGCTGGCAGGTTCAGGTCAAGACCGACAGCGCCTTCACCAAGGCCCGCATCGAAAGCATCGACGACGAGCGCGTGCGCGCCGACCTCGACGCCGGCAAGGTGGTTGTCGTCACCGGCTTCCAGGGCGTCGACGAGGCGGGCAACATCACCACGCTGGGGCGCGGCGGCAGCGACACCTCGGCGGTCGCGATCGCGGCGGCGATGAAGGCGCACGAGTGCCTGATCTACACCGATGTCGACGGCGTCTACACCACCGACCCGCGCGTCGAACCCGACGCGCGCCGGCTGACCACCGTGAGCTTCGAAGAAATGCTCGAGATGGCGAGCTTGGGCTCCAAGGTGCTGCAGATCCGCTCGGTCGAATTTGCCGGCAAGTACCAGGTGCCGCTGCGCGTGCTGTCGAGCTTCACGCCGTGGGACATCGACATCAAGGAAGAAGCTCGCTCCGGCACCCTGATCACATTCGAGGAAGACGAAAACATGGAACAAGCCGTCGTATCCGGCATCGCTTTCAACCGCGACGAAGCCAAGATCTCCGTGCTCGGCGTGCCCGACAAGCCGGGCATCGCGTACCACATCCTCGGCGCCATCGCCGATGCGAACATCGAGGTCGACGTCATCATCCAGAACCTGAGCAAGGACGGACGCACCGACTTCAGCTTCACCGTGCACCGCAACGACTATGCGAAGGCGGTCGATCTGCTCAGGGCCAAGGTGCTGCCGACCCTGGGCGCCGCCGACATCGTCGGCGACACCAAGATCTGCAAGGTCAGCATCGTCGGCATCGGCATGCGCAGCCACGTCGGCGTGGCGAGCAAGATGTTCCGCGTGCTGAGCGAGGAGGGCATCAACATCCAGATGATCTCGACCAGCGAGATCAAGACCTCGGTGGTGATCGACGAAAAGTACATGGAGCTCGCAGTGCGCGCGCTCCACAAGGCCTTCGATCTCGATCAACCGGCCGCCTAAGCTGGCATAATTGCGGCTTCCAGGAACTGTGACCGAGTGGCCGAAGGTGCTCCCCTGCTAAGGGAGTATGGGGTGTAGAGCCTCATCGAGGGTTCGAATCCCTCCGGTTCCGCCAGATAGCTAGTAAAGACGGCCCTTCGCGGGCCGTTTTGCTTTTGTACGCCCTTCATACCCGCCTCTCCGCTGGCGGGGGATCCCCCGAAAAATAGGGCACTACTTCTCGGCGACATCTTTGGAAGCTGGGGCGGAAGCCGCTCGGGCGCGCGCATCGTTCCAGTTCGGGCAGTGTTATCCGACGCCGCCTCGTTCCTCACCCCCGAACCCTCAAGCCACCGAAGAACGGCCGGCGTCTGTTGCGATCCCATGTACTTGACCATGCACACGATCCATGGATGGTGAAGACATGGGACGGCGCCCGTCTCTAGCCTCGATAGCGTTGAGTGCCGAGCATGCAGTCACCGCATATACGAGTAAATCGGCACCGGCCAGGTGAAAGCCTGACGAGCCGACCGCGATGGGGAAGGTGTCTTCAAAGCCCGCTGACTGCGGGCTTTGCTGTTTTTGGTTGCGCCTCGTTTCTCCATCCAGTTGAGGAGGCGGCTGATGGTTCGGCGATATCGGACCTGACTCTCGGGAGATGGCCATCGGGTCAGTGGACGCATTGGGCAGCGGCGACGTTCTGCCGAGACGCGAGTTCGGTGTCGCCGTCACTTGTGCCGACGACTGGGCAGGTTCGGGGCTGGGCTGGACCGGCAAAGGGAAGGGCAAGAAGCAGACAGAGGAGAGCGCGGAGCACTGGGAAAAGCGGCCCATGTCAGGGCGAGGGAAAGAGAACGGGCGAGATCATAAGAGGGTAAGAGGGCGTCAGGCCTCGCGTTCCTCGATCCAGTGAGTGCCGGCGCCGTAGGTCTCGTTGCCGGCCGCCATGACCTGTTCAAGGGTCCATCGGTTGCCGGGCGTATCGGGGTGCCACAGCCCTCCGCCCGGGTGAACCGGCACGCCTTCAACGGTGAGCTGCTCATCGTCTTTAGCGATCCCATCGGACCAGCGTAGTCGGATCTCTTTCATCGGAGCCTCGCTTTTGGTCAACTGTCGCACGCCCGTGCATGCTTCGTACAGGTGGCCTTCCCGGGTGCTCCGCTACCGCATCCCGCGACGATGCAGGGGTGCACGCCACTGGTGGATTGCAGGCGGTCCTCCCGCGAGGACTTGGGCGGTCCGCTCCATTGGCACTAGCAGACATGCCAAAGCTGAATCCGGTATTCAGCTTGCCTTCACAAGCGCCACCTAGAGTGGCGCCATGCCGACCACGCGCCTTCGCGGCTTCATGCTCGTATGAAGGCGCTGAATCTTGCCCTGCTTCAATGGATTGCGGCGGGCTACGAGCCCAGCCCGTGGCTTCTGCCCGTGGCGTCGGCCATCGCGCTCGGCGCGGCCTGGGCCGGCATGGCCCTCATGGGATGGGCCGCCTGGCGGCGGCCGTCGGAACGCGGCTACGTGATGGCGACGCTGGCCTTTGCGGTGGCCACCGCGGTGATCGCGCATGCCATCGCCACGGCGCTGAATCTGCCGCGCCCCTTCATGCTGGGTTTGAGTCCGGCCTACATTGCCCATGGCGCGCGCGGATCGCTGCCGAGTGCGCACGCTGCGGTGATGTTCACGGTTGCGCTGGTGTTTCTGCTGCGTCCCCGGCTTCGTGACTTGGGCATCGGCGTGGCGGCCCTGGCCGCGATCACCGGCTGGGCGCGTGTCTACGTCGGGGTTCATTTCCCGGTCGACATCGTGGCCGGGCTCTTGCTGGCCGTCGTGATGGCGGGCGTCTTCGTCGGGGTCCCGCGGCTCTGGCGGCGCCATGTCGCGCCGAGGATCGCGCGCGGCGACCTGCGCGTGCGAGCGCCAGTCTTCGACGCCGACCCTCAACGACGCGCATGATGCTTGACCAGCCATGGACTGGCTGGGTATCGGCGGAGGGACCCACATGCTGCGCAACGACGTCTGTGGATGGATGATCGAGGAGACATGAGTTCCCCCTTGCTCTCCATCC
This sequence comes from Variovorax sp. CF079, assembly GCF_900101545.1. Taxonomy (GTDB): domain Bacteria; phylum Pseudomonadota; class Gammaproteobacteria; order Burkholderiales; family Burkholderiaceae_C; genus Variovorax. The sequence continues at coordinate 57,380 of NZ_FMZU01000016.1, forward strand.
GCGGGCTGCACTCCGCCTTCGGCGGCCCCTTCGACATGGAGATCGGCCATGGCGAATGCGTGGCCGTCCTCGGCAAGTCGGGCTCCGGCAAGAGCGTGCTGCTGCGCCTGATTGCCGACATGGACCCGGGCACCGGCGAGGTCGAGCTCGAAGGGCGCAGCCGCGACAGCTGGCCCGCGCCCGAATGGCGGCGGCGCGTGGTCTACCAGGCGGCCGAGCCGGCCTGGTGGGCGCCGGACGCCGCGGCGCATTTCCGTCCGGGCGATGCGGCGCTGATCCATGCGCTGCTGCCAACGCTGGATCTCGCGCTCGACGTGCTTCGCGTCGACATTGCAAGGCTGTCGACCGGCGAGCGCCAGCGGCTGGCGCTCGTGCGTTCGCTGGCCCGCGCGCCCCGGGTGCTGCTGCTCGACGAGCCCACCGCCTCGCTCGATCCCGCCTCGGCCTCGGCCATGGAGGCCCTGCTTCGCAACCGCCTCGATGCCGGCCTGGCCATTCTCCTGGTCACGCATTCGCGCGAGCAGGCCGGGCGAATGAGCCGGCGTGCCTTCGAGATGATCGAAGGGAAGCTGCATCCGCTATGAGCCGCCGGGCCGTTCCCAAGGCGAATACCGTAGCACGTAGCGCGCAGGTTATCCAATGAGTGTCGTCCACCTCGATATCGTGGACGTCGCGCTGGCCGCGCTGCTCGTGCTCGTCAATGCAGGCGCATCGCTCGTGCTGCGCTTGCGGCTGCACTGGCCCATGCTGTGGGCGGCGCTGCGGATGATGGTTCAGCTGCTGCTCGTGGGCCTGGTGCTGCGGCTCGTGTTCGGCGCGGCATCGGCCGCCGCCACGCTGGCGATCGTCGTGCTGATGATCCTGGCCGCGGCGCGCGAGGTGGCCGTCCGGCCGAGGCAAAGGCTCCAGGGCGGCGGCAACTACCGCATCGGCGCGATGGTGGTGACGCTGTCGAGCGTGGCGACCGTGGTGCTGGCGCTGGCGACCGCGATCAGGCCCGAGCCGTGGTACGACCCGCGCTACGCCATTCCCCTGATGGGCATCGTGCTGGGCAGCGTGCTGAACTCGGCCAGCCTCGGGCTGGACAGCTTCTTCGGCGAGGTGGCGGCGCGCCGCGCGGCGATCGAGGCCCAGCTGGCGCTGGGCGCCACAAGCCGCGAGGCGCTGGCCGAACCCATCCGCTCGGCGATACGCCGCGGCATGATCCCGATCGTCAACCAGATGTCTGCCGCGGGCATCATCACGCTGCCGGGCATCATGACGGGGCAGTTGCTGGCCGGCATGGACCCCGTCGAATCGGCCAAGTACCAGATCCTGCTGCTCTTTCTGCTGACCGGCGCCGGCGGGCTGGCAGCGGCCGGTGCGGTCTACCTCGCTGCGCGCTCCATCACCGACGAAAGGCATCGCCTGAGGATCGATCGCCTCGCGCATTCCTCCGAAAGCGCCTGAGCACCGAGGCTATCCCGGCCGCGCGGCGAGCATGCCATCGGCAATGCGCTGCGCGGTGTTGATGGAATCCGTGAGGCCCAGGTGCCCGTGGCCGACCGCGAGCCACAGGCCGGGCCGGCCGGCCGCCGGGCCGATGACCGGCACCGAATCGGGCATGCAGGGCCGGTGGCCCATCCACTGCGTGGACGACAGCGCCTCGAGCCCGCCGAAGGTCTCGCGTGCAATGCGCTCGAGGATCGCGGCGCGGCGCGGTTCGGGCGGGCTCGCGAGGCCGCCGAACTCCACCGTGCCGCCCACGCGCAGGCCGTCTTCCATCGGCGTGACGAAGACCTTGCGGTCGGCCAGGATCACGGTGCGCGAGACGGTGTCGCGACCGCCGTCGAACTGCACGTGGTAGCCGCGCTGGCTTTCGAGTGCGAGCCGCACGCCGAGCGGATCCAGCAGCCGGCGCGCCCACGCACCGGCGGCCACCACGACCCGATCGAAGGTGTTGGCCGCGGCATCGGCCTTGGCGGCCGTGCGCAGCTGCCAGCGCCCGTCGGCCAGCGGCGTCATCGCCTGCACCTCGTCGCGCCGCTGTTGGCCGCCGCGCCTGGCGAAGCCGCGCACCATCGCCTGCACGTAGCGGAAGGGATTGACGATGGTCGCGTGGTCGGCCATGAAGACGCCGACCTGGTAGCGCTCGCCCACGCGCGGCTCGAGCGCCAGGATGCCGGCGCGGTCGAGTTGCTGAAACTGGTAGCCGTAGTACCTGCGCATGCGCCAGGTGCCGGCGTCCTTGGCCAGCGCCCGCGCGTCGGGATAGAGATGCAGATGTCCGCGGCGCACGAACAACTCGGGCACGCCCAGCTCGCGCGCAAGCTGGGCGTGGCGGTCGACGGCGCCCGCGTGCAGCGCGGCCAGCTTGGCGGCCGAGAGCGCGACGCGCGAGGGCTGCGCGGAGGCGACGAAGCGCAGCAGCCAGGGCAGCGCCGTCGGCAGGTAGCGCATCGGAAGGTGCAGCGGGCTTTCCTCGTCCAGCAGCATGCCGGGTACCGAGGACAGAATCCCCGGCATCGCGAGCGGCGCCAGCGAGCCCGGGCTGATGGCGCCCGAGTTGCCGTAGCTGCAGCCGCGCCCGGGCTCGTCGCGATCGATCAGCGTGACCGCGGCGCCGCGCTTCTGCAGCGCGAGCGCAATGCAGCTGCCGACGACGCCTGCACCGACGACCGCGACGGCGAGCTGCGTTTCACGCACCGGCACGTCCGGCATCGGCAGCGGCGCCGGATCGTCGGCGCTGCAGCGCGTGCGCCGCGGCGCCGGGCAGGGCGGCGGCGAGCAGGAAGGCGGTCAAAAGGGAACGTCGCAACATCGAGGATTCGTGAATCGCGCACTGTATTACCTGCCATATTGTCTATCAATATGTGATATCGCAATGCAATAATGCGCGATCGATCTCGAGGCAAGCATGTCCCAAGCCAGATCCACCGCTGCAGCGGCCGCCCGCAAGGCGCGCAAGGCCGGCGCCGGGCTCGAAAGCCCGCTCTTCATGGGTTCGGTCGCCAAGTGCTTCCAGGTGCTGGAGGCGCTCAACGCCGCCGGGCGCGCGGTGGCGTTGACGGAACTGTCAGCCATTGCGCAGATGGACCGCAGCGCGGTGCAGCGCATCACGCACACGCTGCACGCGCTGGGCTACCTGCGCCAGCATCCCGTCACGCGGGCCTTCACGCTCTCAGGTCGGATGCTCGAGTTCGGCCACACCGTGCTGGCGACGGACCGCCTGCGCGACAAGGTGACGCCGCATCTCGATGCGCTGAACCGCAAGACCGGCGAAACCGTGAACCTGATGGAGCTGGAAGGCCAGGAGATCGTCTATGTCGCGCGTTTCCCGAGCCTGCACGCGGTCAGCGTCGACCTGCACGTGGGTTCGCGCCTGCCGGCCTTCTGCAGCGCTGCCGGCCGCGCGATCCTGGCGCAGCTCGACGAAGAGGCGGCGCTCGCGATGCTGGCGGCGGCCAAGCGAACGCCGATGACCAAGCGCACCGTGACCGATCTACCGGGGTTGCGCGCAGTGCTCGCGAAAGTGCGCGAACTCGGCTATGCGCTGAATGACCAGGAAGCCTTTGTAGGCGACATCTCGATCGCGGCGCCGCTCGTGAACCGCGCGGGCGAGCCGGTCGGCGCCGTCAACATCGCGGTGCCTTCGCCGCGCTGGCTGCTGGCGGACGTGCTGCGCCGCCTGGTTCCGGATCTCATGAAGACCGCGCGCGCCATCAATGACGAGCTGACCGATCTTTGATGACAGCCGGCAGCGCTCCGGCTGTGGCGGAGGTCAGCGCGAGGGCGCGTCCTTGCAGTCGTCGAGCAGGGCGATCGACTGTTCGACCCGGTGCGCGATCTCGTCGTGCAGCGCCTTCGGCTCCCTGCTGGTTGCCGTGAGGAGCAGCATGCCGGTGCCAAGGGCCGCAAGAAGGCCCGTGAGCAGCTCTGAGTAGGTCAAGACGTCCATCTTTGTCCTTGGCGTTAGTGATGGCCCGGAATCGAGCGAGCGCGAAGTCTCCCACCGGGCCCCAGCCCCTTCAATACGCCATTTGGGGGAGGTGGCTACTGAACGACCAGCCCGTCCAGGGCCGAATCGACGGCCGGCGCCTTGAGCTTCATCTCGCGCAGGGTCTTCACAAGCAGCTGCGCGATCATCAGGTTTCGATGGCGCTTGCTGTCGGCCGGCACCACGTGCCATGGCGCGTGGGCGCTGGAGGTGGCGGCCAGCGCCTGCTCGTAGGCACGCTGGTAGTCGTCCCACTTCTTGCGCGCGTCCAGGTCGCCCAGCTTGAATTTCCAGCGCTTGTCGGGCTCGTCGATGCGCGCCTGCAGGCGTTCGCGCTGCACTTCCTTGCTGATGTGCAGCATGCACTTGACGATCACCGTGCCGGTCTCGGCGAGCAGTCGCTCGAAGTCGTTGATCTGCGCGTAGCGGCGCCGAATCTCGGCCTTGTCGATCCAGCCTTCGACCACCGGCACCAGCACGTCTTCGTAGTGGCTGCGGTTCCACACCATGATCTCGCCGTTGCGCGGTACCGCGGCGTGGCAACGCCACAGGTAGTCGTGTGCGCGTTCCTCTTCGCTCGGCACCTTGAAGGCCGTCACCCGCACGCCGAGCGGCGAGGTGCGCGAGAACACCCAGCGGATGGTGCCGTCCTTGCCGCTGGTGTCCATGCCTTGCAGCACCAGCAGCAGCTTGCGTCGGCCCTCGGCATGCAGCAGGTTCTGCAGCTCGTCGAGTTCGACCGCCAGCGCATCGAGCCGCTCGCGCTGCGTGTCCTCGTGCCCTTCGATGAAAGTCGTATCGGCGGAATCGATGGCGGCGAGCTTGAACTTGCTGCCGACGCGGTACTTCTTGAAGCTGGGCATGCGCAGGTACTCCTCTCGGAAACGACAAGCCCGAGAGGGTACGCGATGTTCAACTGTCGTCGGGATCCAGCGATGCGCTCCAGCGGCTGTCCCAGTCGACGCGACGCGCCTGGTCGAGCTCGCGCCGGTCGCGCTTGGTGGGCCGCCCCTGTTCGATGCTGAGCGCCGGCTCGCTGCCCATGCGGCGCTGCTCGCGCGCGGCCGCCTGCGCCGCCAGGCTCTCGGGCGTTTCTTCGTAGAGCTGCTGCGCCACCGGCGCCGGGCCGCGCTGGCCACTGAGGCCGCGCACCAGGACGATGCGCGTCAGGGCGCCGAGCCGCATCGCCACCGTGTCGCCCACCTTCACCTCGCGCGAGGCCTTGGCCACGTCGCCGTTGACCTGCACGCGGTTCTTTGCGATCTCTTCGGCCGCGAGCGAGCGGGTCTTGAAGAAGCGTGCGGCCCAGAGCCACTTGTCGATGCGAAGTCGATCCATGTGCTTCAAGTATCGCGCGCCAGCGGGAGATGCACGACGGCATCCAGCCCGACATGCTGTCCGCTGGCTTCCCGGTTGTCGAGTGCGATGCGCCCGTCCAGCGCGAGCACGATTTCGCGGCAGATCGCCAGGCCGAGTCCGGAGCCGCTGGCCAGGTCGCCGGCCGCGAAGGGCGCGAAGAGGCGCTGCCGCAATTCGTCGGAGATGCCGGGTCCATCGTCGCGCACGCCGAGCACCGCCATCTCGCCCTCGGCATGCACGCGGACCGCGAGCGCGCCGCCGCGGGGGCTGTGCTTGATGGCGTTGTGCAGCAGGTTGCGCGCGAGTTCCTGCAGCATCCAGCGGTGCGCGCGCACCCATACCGGCGCCGCGTCGACGGAGAGCTCGAAGTCGAGCGCCTTGTCCGCCAGCAGCGGCGACAGGTCGAGCGCCACCTGGCGCACCGCCTCGCCGAGCTCCAGCGTCGCCGACTCGGGCTGCTGCCGCAACTGCTCCACCTTGGCGAGCGAGAGCATCTGGTTGGCAAGCAGGGTCGCGCGCTCCACTGTTTCGCTGATCTCGCCCAGCGCCTGCGCGGTCGGCACGTCGCCGCGGCGCGCCGACTGCACCTGGGCCTTGAGCACGGCCAGCGGCGTGCGCAGCTGGTGCGCGCTGTCGCGCACGAAACGCTTCTGGTGGTCCAGGAGCCGCTGCAGCCGACCCATGACCCGGGTGGTGGCGTCGACCAGCGGGCGCAGCTCGCGCGGCGCATCGGGTGCGTCGATCGGCGAGAGGTCGTCGGCGGCCCGGGCCTCGATGGCTTCGCCCAGCTCGCGCACCGGCCGGGTCGCGCGCTGCACCACGAACACGGTGACCCCCGCGATCACGCCCAGCAGCACCAGCTGGCGCCAGAGCGTGTCGATGAGCAGCTTGCGCGCCAGCGTCTCGCGCAGCTCCAGCGTCTCGGCCACCTGAACCACGGCCATGCCGCGCCCGCGCGCGCTTGCCACCGGCTGCAGCAGCACCGCCACGCGCACCGGCTGCTCGCGGAAGCGTGCATCGTAGAAGTCCACCAGCGCCGCATAGGGCGGCCGGTCCGGCAGCTTGCCGCGCCAGAAGGGAAGTTCGGCAAAGCCCGAGATCATTTCGCCGTCCTGCGCCGACACGCGGTAGAACATGCGGCTCTTGTTGTCGGCCTCGAAGGCTTCGAGCGCGGAGTAGGGGACGATGGCGCGCAGCGACGCGGCCTCGTCATAGCCCTCCACATCGAGCTGCTCGCCGATGGTCTTGGCCGAGGCGAGCAGCGTGCGGTCATAGGCGGTGGTCGCGGCCGCAAGGCTCTGGCGGTAGAGGCTCACGCTGTTGATCACGATGAACAGCGCGACCGGCGCCAGGATGCCGACCAGCAGCCTGGCGCGCAGCGAGAAGGGCCGGATCATCGTTCTTCGCGCAGCAGATAGCCCAGGCCGCGCAGCGTCATCAGGGCGGCGCCGGTGCCGGCCAGCTTCTTGCGCAGCCGGTAGACGACGACCTCGATCGCTTCGTACTGCACGTCCGTCTCACCGGGAAAGACCAGCTCGAACAGGCGTTCCTTGCTGACCGCGTGGCCCGGCTTGACCATCAGCGCCTTGAGCAGCGCGAGCTCGCGCGGCGTGAGCTCGAGCACCTCGGCGCGGTGGTAGATGGCGCCGCTGTCGGCTTCGTAGCGCAATCCGCCGACCTGCGGCAGCTGGGTCAAGGCCTCGGGCCCAGCGCTCCGGTGGCGCCGGTGCAGGGCGCGGATGCGCGCTTCGAGTTCGTCGAGGTCGAAGGGCTTGGGCAGGTAGTCGTCGGCGCCTGCGTTGAGGCCGACGACGCGGTCGCCGACCGTGCCGCGCGCGGTCAGGAGCAGCACCGGCGTGCGCAGGCCTTCGGCACGCGCCTGCGCCAGCACCTGCAGGCCGTCCAGCGTGGGCAGGCTGAGGTCGAGCGCCACCACGTCGGGCTCGAGGGCGCGCCATTGCGCGAGCGCCTCCGCGCCGTCGCCGCAAAGACGCACGTCGATCATGCGGCGCCCGAGCGTGCGCTGCAGCGTGGTTTGCATCGACGGATCGTCTTCGACTAGCAGCAGCTTCATGGCCGGAATTTCGGTGTTTACCCCAGTGTGCCGGACAGCCAACTGACAGCGGGGCGGCGCATCATAGCGGGCGTTCAGCTTCCTAGATCCAAGGAGACATGCATGCGTCGAGATACCTTTCTGAAGTCCCTGGCCGCCCTGGCCGCCACCGGTGCCTTGCCACTCTCGGCTTGGGCCGGCCCCAACGTCAAGATGATGATCCCGGCCAATCCGGGCGGCGGTTGGGACACCACGGGCCGTGCGCTGGGCAAGGCGATGACCGACAGCAAGCTCGCCGACACGGTCACCTACGACAACAAGGGCGGCGCCGCCGGCGCGCTCGGCCTGGCCCAGTTCGTCAACGGCTCCAAGGGCGACCCGAATGCGCTGATGGTGATGGGCGCCGTGATGCTGGGCGGCATCATCACCGGCAAGCCGCCGGTCAACCTCTCGCAGGCCACGCCGATCGCGCGCATCACGAGCGAGTACAACGTGTTCGTGCTGCCGGCGAGTTCGCCGCTGAAGACCATGAAGGACGTGGTCGAGCAGCTCAAGAAGGACCCGGGCAGCGTCAAGTGGGGCGGCGGTTCGCGCGGCTCCACCGAGCACATCGCCGCGGCCATGATCGCGCAGAAGGTCGGCGTCGATCCGTCCAAGATCAACTACGTCGCCTTCCGCGGCGGCGGCGAAGCCACGGCGGCCATCCTGGGCGGCAACGTCACCGTCGGCGGCAGCGGCTACAGCGAGTTCGCCGAATACATCAAGACGGGCAAGATGCGCGCCATCGCCGTCACCTCCGGCACGCGCCTGCCCGGCAGCACCGTGCCGACGCTCAAGGAGCAGGGCATCGACGTCGAGATCGGCAACTGGCGCGGCGTCTACGGCGCGCCCGGCATCACGGCCGAGCAGCGCAAGGCGTTGACCGACCTGGTGCTGGCGGCGATCAAGACGCCGACCTGGGCCGAGGCCATGAAGAAGAACGACTGGACGCCGGCCGTCCTGTCGGGCGAGGCCTTCGCCAAGTTCGTGGACGACGAGTTCGCGAGCCTGCGCGCGACCATGATCAAGTCCGGCATGGTCTGAGCGCGCATTCGCGAAAGCGCGGGAGCACGCTCGGCGGCGTGCTCCTTTCTTCCTTGACCAACGCGAGGTCCAGAACAATGTCCAACATCGACCCCCTCTCGAGCGGATACGCGTCGCTCGAGCCCCAATCGCCGCCGCCCGCCGTCTGGCCCCAGACGCTGGTCGGCGTCGGCATCCTTCTCACCGGCCTGGCGCTCGGCTTCGGCGCGATCGGCATTTCGTCCGAGGCTGGCTACGGCGGCGTCGGCCCCAACTTCCTGCCCTGGCTGGTGTCGGTCGCGCTCACGGTGTGCGGCGCCTGGATCATCTGGGAGTCGCGCACCGGCGGTTTCCGCGAGATGGATGCGCCTTCCGGTGCGGTGCAGACCTACTGGAGCGGCTTCGCCTGGGTGACGGCCGGGTTGCTGCTCAACGCGGCGCTGATCACCACCATCGGCTTCATCCTGAGCTGCACGCTGTGCTACCTGCTGGCCGTGCAGGGCCTGCGGCGCGCGAACGGCCAGGCGGCCGTCAATGCGCCGCGCACCTGGATCACCGACATCGTGACCGGCCTGCTGATCTCGGCACCGGTGTTCTGGCTCTTCACCAAGTTCCTGGCGATCAACCTGCCGGGCCTGACGACCACGGGATGGCTCTGACATGGACATCTTCAATGCATTGATGCAGGGCTTCGCGCTCGCGATCACGCCCGTCAACCTGCTCTGGTGCCTGGTGGGTTGTGCCCTCGGCACGGCCGTCGGCGTGCTGCCCGGCATCGGCCCCGCGGTGGCAGTGGCGATGCTGCTGCCGATCACCGGCAAGGTCGACATCACGGCCTCGATGATCTTCTTCTCAGGCATCTACTACGGCGCCATGTACGGCGGCTCGACCACCTCCATCCTGCTCAACACGCCGGGGGAAACGGCGAGCATGGTGACGGCGATGGAGGGCAACAAGATGGCCAAGAGCGGCCGCGCCGGCGCCGCGCTGGCCACCGCTGCCATCGGCTCCTTCGTGGCCGGCAGCATCGCCACCGTGGTCGTCACGCTGTTCGCGCCCTTCGTGGCCGACTTCGCCGTCCAGCTCGGGCCGCCCGAATATTTCCTCTTGATGGTGCTGGCCTTCACGACCGTGAGCGCCGTGCTCGGCAAGAGCACGCTGCGCGGCATGACGGCGCTCTTCATCGGCCTCGCAGCCGGCTGCATCGGGCTCGATCAGATTTCCGGCCAGGGGCGCTACACCGGCGGCATTCCCGAGCTGCTCGACGGCATCGAGATCGTGCTGGTCGCGGTCGGCCTGTTCGCGGTGGCCGAGGTGCTCTATGCGGTGCTCTACGAAGGCCGCGTGGTCGAAAGCCAGAACAAGCTGAGCCGCGTGCACATGACGGCGCGCGACTGGAAGCGCTCGATCCCGGCCTGGCTGCGCGGCACCGCGATCGGCGCGCCCTTCGGCTGTATTCCGGCCGGCGGCACCGAGATCCCGACCTTCCTCAGCTACGCGACCGAGAAGAAGCTCGCCAAGGACCCGGACAGCAAGGCCGAGTTCGGCACCAAGGGCGCGATCGAAGGCGTGGCCGGCCCCGAAGCCGCCAACAACGCGACCGTGACCGCCGCGCTGATCCCGCTGCTCACCCTCGGCATCCCGACCTCGAACACCACGGCCATCCTGCTCGGCGCGTTCCAGAACTACGGCATCCAGCCCGGGCCGCAGCTCTTCACCACCTCGGCCGCGCTGGTGTGGGCGCTGATCGCGTCGCTCTACATCGGCAACGTGATGCTGCTGGTGCTGAACCTGCCGATGGTCGGCCTGTGGGTCAAGCTGCTCAAGATCCCGAAGCCGCAGCTCTACGCCGGCATCCTGATCTTCGCCACGGTCGGCGCCTACGGCATGCGCCAAAGCGCCTTCGACCTGGTGCTGCTCTACGTGATCGGTGTGCTGGGCGTCGTCATGCGGCGCTTCGATTTCCCGACCGCGCCGGTGGTGGTGGGCATGATCCTTGGCCCGCTCGCCGAAGCGCAACTGCGCAACGCGATGTCGATCGGCGAGGGCAGCGCGGCGGTGTTCTTCCAGCGGCCCATGTCCTTCGTGCTGATCGTGGTCGTGCTGGCGGTGCTGATCCTGCCGCGCGTGGCCAAGGCGATGGCGGAGCGCAAGGAGCGGCGCGCGGGCGCTGCGGCCTGAAGCGGCGGGTCCGCTAAGCTACGATCTCTTCGCCGCCGCGCTGATCGCCAAGCCACAAGGCTGGCGAGCGGCGCGCGTGACGACGGTGTTTGGTCTTGGCGCGAGTTCTTGAAGCCGGACCACAAGCCATGCACAAGATCTCACCATGAGTCGACAACCCCTGCGAATTCGATTGGGCAGCCGCTGGACCTTCTTTACCTACTCGCGTACCGACGTGCGCTTGCTCGGGACCGTTCAGGAAGGCATGCAGATCGGCGCATTGGCGCAGATTGAGGACGGCTCCTATGCGCAGATCAATGGTGACGTGGTTCGTGTGCTCAATACCAGCCGCGTCAAGAAAGTCCTGGGGCGCGACTTCGAGGCGCATGTTCCGAGCCAGTCCGGCCATCGAACGCCGCCGCTCGTGGTTCCGACCGTTGTCGTCAAGAAACGTCGCCTTGTCCAGCGACCCGTGGTGCGAGCCGCTGACGAAGAATGAGATTTCGATTCCGGATGACGTGGCGCGCATGCTAGAGCGCGGCTGACAAGCCGATCCCGCCATGGCACCATAACCCTCCGCTGGCACTGCCCAGCCGGGGGTGATGGGATGCCGCTGAAACAGCAGATCCGCTTCTGCACCGCGCCCGACGGCGTGCGGATCGCCTATGCCACGAGCGGCAGGGGGCCGCCCCTGCTGAAAGTCGGCAACTGGCTCTCGCATCTCGAGTTCGACCTCACCAGCCCGGTCTGGGGCCACGTCCTCGAGATGCTGTCGTCCCGCAACACCCTGGTGCGCTATGACCAGCGCGGCACCGGCCTGTCGGACCGGGAGGTCGAGCAGGTGAGTTTCGAAGTCTGGCTGCAAGATCTGGAGACGGTGATCGATGCCGCCGGCCTCGAACGCTTTCCGATGCTCGCGATCTCCCAGGGCGTCAGCCTGGCCATCGCCTACACGGCGCGCCATCCCGAGCGGGTGAGCCGCCTGGTGCTGCAGGGCGGCTATGCGCGCGGGCGCAGGAAGCGCGGCGGTGGGCGGGTGCTCGACGAGGAAGCCGAAACGCAGGCGAAGCTGATGGAGATCGGCTGGGGCCGTGCGGATGCGGCCTTCCGCCAGTTCTTCACGAGCCAGTTCCTGCCCGAAGGAACGCCCGAACAGCATCAGTGGTTCAACGAGCTGGCGCGCGTGTCGACCTCGCCCTCCAACGCGGCGCGCACCTTGCGGGCCTTCGACAGCATCGACGTGTCCGACCTGCTGCCGCAGGTGCATTGCCCGACGCTGGTGCTGCATGCCACCGGCGATCTGCGCGTGCCCTTCGACGAAGGCCGCCTCATCGCGGGCGCCATCACGCAAGCCCGCTTCGTGCCGCTGCACAGCGTGCACCACCTGATGCTCGCGCAGGACGAGGTCTGGCCGCTGTGGGTCGAAGAGGTGCGGGACTTCCTCGGCACCGCCGATGCCGGGGCGCAAGACCCGGCGCTCGCACGCCTGACTGCACGCGAGCGCGAGGTGCTGGAACTCATTGCGCAGGGCCGCGACAACACCCAGGCGGCGGCGGCGCTGCAGCTCAGCGAAAAGACGGTGCGCAACCACATCACCAGCATCTTCGCCAAGCTTGAAGTCGAAAACCGGCCGCAGGCGATCGTGCTGGCCCGCAACGCCGGTTTGGGACGCGGCTGAGGCCTACCCCGGACCGTGGTCCCGGGCTTTGCGTGTCGTGCGGCCCGCCGAACGCGATTTCCGGGACCACCGCCTCATGGTCCCGAAGGCTGCTTCTTCGAACAATGAGTTCATCCCCTGACGCGTTCGAAGGAGCCCACCATGCAGTCCGTACAGACCGTGTCGTCCCAGGCGACATCCACCCTCCGCTATGCCCGTTGCATCGAGAACTCGAAGCGCATCCGCTGGGACATCGATCGCGACGTGATCCGCCAGCGCGAGTTCGGCGCGGCCGACAAGTTCCTGCCCGACGGGCTGACGCTGCTGCAGGAGCGCCTCGCTTTCCTGAGCTCCGGGGAGCGGCGTTTCCTGAACCGAATCCAGGGCCGCACCTATGCCAACATGTTCGGCCTGCTCGAACGCTTCGTCGGCGCCAAGATGCTCGAAGTGAGCCGCGATCACTGGTTGGGCGACCAGGTGGCGCTGGAGGCGCTGGTGCGCTTCACCGACGAGGAGCTCAAGCACCAGGAGCTGTTCCGCCGCATCGAAGGCCTGGCCGCGCGCTGCATGCCGGCCGGCTACCTGTTCGTGCCCGAGCCCAACACGGTGGCGCAGTTCGTGCTCGGCAAGTGCACCTGGGCTGTGCTCGCGCTGACCTGCGACGTCGAACTCGTCACGCAGGTGCACTACCGCGAGAGCATTGCGGTGGATGCCGAGATCTCGGCGCTCTTCAAGGACGTGTTCCTCTTCCACTGGAAGGAGGAGTCGCAGCATGCCGTGCTCGACGAACTCGAGTGGCAGCGCGAGGACGCGAAGCTCACGCCGGAAGAACGCGATGCGGCCGTCGACGATCTCATCGCGCTGGTGGCCGGCATCGACGGCCTGCTGCAATTGCAGGCGGAGGCCGATAGTGCGTACTTCATGGCCAACAAGCCGCAGGCCGGCGTGCTGGACGCGGGCGAGGTAGAGACCATCCGCAAGACCCTGCTGTCGGCCTACTGGTGGCAGTACATCCACTCGGGTGCAGGCCAGGCGCGCTTCGGCGAACTGCTGACGGGGCTGATCACGCCTGCGCAGGGCCAGCGCATCCAGGCCGCCCTGGCCGGACTGCAATGATGCCGGCTAGCGAGGCGCGGTGCGATCGGCCGGCAGCACGATGGTTGCGCGGCCGTCGCGCGAGCGAACTGCATCGGAGCCGCTGGAGGGCGGTGGCGCGCCGGCCGGGCTGACGATCGTGGCGCGGCCGTCGGCGGAGGGCGCCGTGACGTCCGTTGGCGGGCCGCCGAGGGCGCGGTCCAGCGCGTTGCCGGCGGCGCGGATGCAGGCTTCGCGCGCCGGCGCCGCCAGCGTGCCGCTGTTGCAGGCCGCGATCTCTCTTTCGTAGCGTTGCCGGGCCTGCACCTCTTGGGCCGATTGGGCGCCCGCGGCCGTGGCCGCCGCCAGCAGGACGGCGCAGAACATCGCGGCAGGAATGCGCTTCGGGTTCATGGTTTGCCTCCGTGTGGGATCACGATGGCCCATGCTGCCTCAGTTCGGCGTCGGCTGCTGCTTCAGCGGCGGCGCCCCTTCCGGCGCATCGGCAGGGTCGGGCGCGCGGCCGCGGATGCGCGCGACCGTGCGCTTGATCCAGTGTTCGATGTCATCGATGTAGGTGAACACCGCCGGCACCACCAACAGACTCAGCACGGTGGAGGTGATCAGGCCGCCGATCACCGCCATCGCCATCGGCGCGCGGAAGCTGGAGTCGGCCGCACTCAGCCCGAAGGCGATCGGCGTCATGCCGGCACCCATGGCCAGCGTGGTCATGATGATCGGCCGCGCGCGCTTGTGGCAGGCGTCGCGCAACGCGTCCCAGCGGCTCATGGCGTGGTCGCGGCGAGCGACGATCGCGTATTCGACCAGCAGGATCGAGTTCTTGGTCGCTACCCCCATCAGCATGATGAAGCCGATCATCGAGGGCATGGAGAGCGCCTTCTGGCCGATCAGCAGGCCGAGGAAGGCGCCGCCGAGCGCCAGCGGCAGCGCGCACAGGATCGTGACCGGGTGCAGGAAGTCCTTGAACAGCAGCACCAGCACGATGTAGATGCACAGCACGCCGGTCAGCATCGCCAGGCCGAAGCTCGCGAACAGCTCGCTCATCATCTCGGCGTCGCCGACCTCGGCCACCCGCACGCCGGGCGGCAGGTTCTGGATCGAGGGCAGCTTCATCGCCGCGGTCTTCGCATCGCCCAGGCCGACGCCCGAGAGCTCGATCTCGAAGTTAACGTTGCGCGAGCGGTCGTAGCGGTCGATCACAGCCGGGCCGCCTTCCATCGTCAGCGTGGCGACCTGGCCGAGCATCACGGGGCCGTTCTTGCCGGGCACGCTGAGCCGTTCGAGCAGCGCGAGGTTCTGGCGCGCCGAGTCCTCGAGCTTGACCACGATCGGCACCTGGCGCTGCGCCAGGTTGAGCTTGGGCAGCGCCTGGTCGTAGTCGCCCAGGGTCGCGACGCGCAGCGTCTCGGCGATGGCCGAGCTGGTGACGCCCAGGTCGGCCGCGCGCGCGAAGTTCGGGCGCACCGCGATCTCGGGACGAATCAGGCTCGCGGTCGAAGTGATGTTGCCCAGGCCGGGAATGGTGCGCAGGTCCTTCTCGACCGCGCGCGCCGCGCTTGTGAGCGCCGCCGGGTCTTCGCCGGTCAGCACCAGGATGTACTTCTCGCCCGAGCCACCCAGGCCCACGGTGCTGCGCACGCCGGGCAGGGTCTCGAGCGCCCTGCGGATCTCGTTCTCGATGCCCTGCTTGCGCGGCCGGTCGCCGCGGTCCGCCAGCTTGATGGTGAGCGTGGCCTTGCGCGTTTCGGGCGTGCCGAAGTTGGCGAAGGGATCGCCGCCCGCGCTGCCGCCGCCCACTGTGGTGTAGACGCTCTTCACATGCTCGACCGCCATCACGCGTTGCCGCGTCTCCTCGGCCATCGCCATGGTCTGGGTCAGCGTGGCGCCCGGCGGCAGCGACAGATAGACCTGGGTCTGCGAGTTGTCGTCGGGGGGGATGAAGCCGGTCTTGAGCAGCGGGATCATCGCCACCGAGCCGAAGAAGAAGAGGGTGGCCAGCACCATGGTGGTGAAGCGGTGCCGCAGGCTGCGCTCGGCCAGGCGCATGTAGAAGGCGAGCCAGCGCGGCTCCTTCTCGGCGCCGACCAGGGGCTTCAGGATATAGGCCGCCATCATCGGCGTCAGCATCCGCGCCACCACCAGCGAGGCGAACACCGCCAGCGAGGCGGTCCAACCGAACTGCTTGAAGAACTTGCCGGCCACGCCGCTCATGAAGGCGGTGGGCAGGAACACCGCGATCAGCGTGAAGGTGGTGGCGATCACCGCCAGGCCGATCTCGTCGGCGGCCTCCATCGCCGCCTGGTAGGGGCTCTTGCCCATGCGCAGGTGGCGCACGATGTTCTCGACCTCCACGATCGCGTCGTCCACCAGGATGCCGACCACCAGCGAGAGCGCCAGCAGCGTGACCACGTTGATCGAGAAGCCCAACAGGTACATGCCGATGAAAGCCGGGATCGCCGACATCGGCAGCGCCACGGCCGAGACGAAGGTGGCGCGCCAGTCGCGCAGGAACAGCCACACCACTAGCACGGCGAGCAGGGCGCCTTCGTAGAGCAGGTGCAGCGAGCCGTCGTACTCTTCCTGCACCGGCTCGACGAAGTTGAAGGCCTCGGTGAGCTGGATGTCCGGATGCTGCGCGCGCAGCTCGGCCAGCGCCTTCTGCACCGCGCCGCCGACCTCGACCTCGCTCGCGCCGCGGCTGCGCGCGACTTCGAAGCCGACCACCGGCTTGCCGTCGAGCAGCGCGGCAGCGCGCGGCTCGGCGATGGTGTCGGAGACGCGCGCCACCTGGTCGAGCCGGATGCGGCGGCCGTCCGAGAGCGGGATCTGCATGTCCGCCAGCTCGTCGGCCGAGCGCACGGTGGCCAGCGTGCGCACCGGCTGCTCGCTGCCGCCCAGGTCGGTGCGGCCACCGGCGCTTTCGGTCTGTACCTGGCGCAGCTGGCGCGAGATGTCGGCCGCGGTGGCGCCGAGCGCCTGCAGCTTGCCCGGATCGAGGTCGATGTGCACCTGGCGCGTGACGCCGCCCACGCGGTTGACGGCGCCGACGCCGCTGATGGCGAGCAGCTTTTTGGTCACCGTGTCGTCGACGAACCAAGAGAGCCCCTCCGGGTCCATGCGCGAGGAGGCGATGGTGAAGGCCAGCACCGGCTGGGCCGCGAAGTCGAGCTTGTTGATTACGGGGTCGCGCACGTCGGCCGGCAGGTCGGCGCGCACGCGCTGCACCGCGGAGCGCACGTCGTCGACCGCTTCCTGCACCGGCTTCTCGAGGCGGAACTCGACGATCAGCGTGGCCGCGCCGTCCTGCACCTTGGTCGTGATGTGCTTCAGGCCCTGCACGGTGGCGATCGAGTTCTCGAGCTTGCGCGCGACGTCGGTCTCGAGTTGCGAGGGCGCGGCGCCCGGCAGCGAGGCCGAGACGGTGACGGTCGGCAGGTCGATGTCGGGGAAGTTCTGCACCTTCATCGCGTTGAAGGACAGCAGCCCCGCGAAGGTGAGCAGCACGAACAGCATCACCGCCGGGATCGGGTTGCGGATGGACCAGGCCGAGACGTTCATGGACGCTGCTCCTTGTTCGGCAAGGCGTCCACCACCCGCACCAGGTCACCGTCGTTGAGGAAGCCGGCGCCCTGGACCACCACGCGCGCATCGGCCGGCAGCCTGGTCGTGATCTCGACGCGATCGCCGACGCGGCGGCTGGTCTCGACCTTGAGCTGCGCGACGCGGTTGTCCGGCTGCAGCAAGAGCAAATGGTTGAAACCGTCGCGCGGCACGATCGACGCCTGCGGCACGGTGAGCGCGCTGCTGCGGCCGAGCTGGAAATCGCCGCGCGCGAACATGCCGGCCTTGATGCCGGTGTTCTCCAAAACGTTGGGAATGTCGACGTACACCAGCGCCGCGCGCGTCTGCGGATCGACCGTCGGCGCGATGCTGCGCACCTTGCCGCTGACCTGGGCGCCGCTGGCGCTGATGACGATGGCCGGCGTGCCGACCGCGACGCGGCTCAGTTCGGCCGAGGTCACCTCGGCGCGCCATTCGAGCCGGCCCTGGCGGATCAGCCGGAACAGCTCGGTGCCGGCGCTGAGCACACTGCCTACGGTGGCGGTGCGCGAGGAGATCACGCCGTCGTCGGGCGCCAGCACCTGCGTGTTGCGGCCGCGCACCTGCTGCGCCGCGAGCACGGCCTCGGCCGCTTCAACGCGGGCCTTGGCCGTCTGCTCGGTGGTCTGGTACTGGTTGATCTGCTGCTGGCTCAGCGCGCCGGTGGCCTGCAGCGTGCGGGCTCGCGCGGCGTTGCCGGCTGCATCGGCGGCGGTGGCCTTGGCCTCGGCGAGCGAGGCGCGTGCCTGCGCGACGTCGGCCTGCACGGTCTCGGCCGAGAAGGTGGCGAGCACCTGGCCCTTCTTGACCACGTCGCCGACGTTGACCCGCACCTCGGCCAGGCGCAGGCCGTTGGATTCGGAGCCGATGCTGGCTTCCTGCCAGGCCGCGACATTGCCGTTGGCCGCGAGCGTGACGGTGAGCTCGCTGGTCTCGGGCTTGGCGACGGTCACGGTCAGCGCCGGCTTGGCCGGCGCTGCCGCCGCATCCTTGGGCTTGGCGGCAGCGCCCTCCGGCTTGCCGCGCGAGAACATGAACGCGGCCGCGGCGAGCAGCACGACCACGGCGAGCACGATGACGAGGGTGGAACGCTTCATTCTTTTCATGATGGCGACGTTGCTGTCGTTGAGGTCGTTGTTGTCGTTGCGGATCCGGGCCGCGTCCAGCCGCCGCCCATCGAGCGATAGAGCGCCACCCAGGCCTCGGCGCGCTCGCGCTGCAGCGAGACGCGCGCGGTCTGCGCCGCGAACAGCGTGCGCCGCGAATCCTCGAGTTCGAACAGGCTGGCCAGGCCGCTCTGGTAGCGCGCGCTGGTGGCATCGAAGGAGGCCTGGTAGTTCTGCACCGCGGCATCGGCATCGCCGGCGCGCGCATCGGTGCTCTGCAGGTTGATCAGCGCTTCCTCGACTTCGCGCACCGCCTGGCGCACGTTGGCGCGGTAGAGCGCGACGGCCTCGTCGTAGCGCGCCCGCGCGGCATCGACATTGGCCGCGAGCGTGCCACCGTCGAAGATCGGCACGCTGAGCGCGACCGGGCCGATGGTCCAGCTGTCCATCGTCTCGCGGATGCCGCTGGTGCGGATCTGCAGCCGCCCGATCGAGCCTTGCAGCGTGAGGCGCGGAAAGCGCTGCGCCAGCGCCGCGCCGGCGTCGGCGCTCGCCGCGGCCACGCCGAGCTCCGCCGAGTACACGTCGGGCCGCTGCGCAAGCGCCTCGGCCGGCACGCTGGCGACGGCCTGGACTGCCGGCAGCGGGCGATCGACCGGCGCGGCATCGAGCTTGGCCTGCAGCGTGCCCGCATCGATGCCGCTCAGCGCGACCAGCGCCTGCTGCTGCACCGCGCACTGCGCCCGCTGCTGCGTGAGGCGCGCCGACGCATCGGAGGCACCGGCGCGTGCGAGTGCGGCGTCGGCCGGCGCGGTGAAGCCGGCGCGCATCGACAGATCGTTCAGCCGTGCGGTCTCGGCACGCGACTGCGTGTCGGATGTGGCCACGGCGAGTTGGCGCCGGCAGGCGCGTTCGCCGAGGTAGGCGGTGGCGGTCTCGGCTGCGATCGAGACCCGTGCCTCGTGCCATTTCGCATCGGCGCCCGCAAGCCGAGCCTGGCTCGCATCGCGGCTCGCGCGCAGGCCGCCGAACAGGTCGATTTCCCAGCTCGATTGCAGGCCAGCCTGGATCGTCGTGACCGGCGGAATCGCGGTGAGGCCGCTGCCGCTGCTACCGGTGCCGCCGAAGCCGCTGGTGGGCGAGTTGCCGCGGCTGGCCGATACGTTGCCCGTGAGATTCGGTGCCAGTGCCGCACCCGCAGACACGCGCGTCGCGCGCGCCTCGGCAATGCGCGCGGCCGCGCTGGCCACGCTGGGACTCGCGGCCTGTGCCGCGTCGATCAATTCGACCAGGAGCGGATCGTCGAGCTGGCGCCACCAGTCGGCCAGCACGGGCAGCGAGCCGCCATGGGGCAGGGGCGTGTGCCATTGCGCGGGCGTCGGTGCCGTCACCTGCTCGGGCGGGCGCGGCAGTGCGCAGGCCGACAGCAGCAGGGGAAGCGCGAGCCAGAGCGCGGGAAGCCGGGAGTTCCTCATGAGAAAAGCGTTCCGCAAAAGTGGCGTGGCTGGCGAACCGATCGTTCGCCGCTGGGCCGGGGCGCAGCCGGGTGGGCCGTGCAAGGCGCGCAGCATAGCAAGTCTGCGAGCCTCGAGAACCATTTGCCCTTACTGCAATTCGAAAAACCTCGCATCCTAACCAAGTGCTAAGAATTCGTTGATGCCGAACTCGTCGGCCATTGATGCGCCGCAGGATGCGCGCGCTACGATCCGGCCATGTCCGCCGCCACCGCGCCACCGCCCGCACTGCCGCTCGATGCCGATGGCATCCTCGCGCTCGCCGCGCGCTCGATGTTCCATTTGTTCTCCAGCATCAGCCAGGGCATGTTCCTGGTCGACCGCGGCGGGCGCATCGTCTGGGTCAACGAGGGCTACCGGCGCTTCCTGCCGGCGCTGGGCTTCTCGTCCATCGACCAGTTCCTCGGCCACCAGGTGGAGGACGTGATTCCCAACACGCTGATGCATCGCGTGCTTGAAACCGGCGAGCCGATCCTGATCGACCTGCTCACCAACAAGGCCGGCACCTTCGTCGTCAGCCGCATTCCCTTGCGCGAGGAGGGCGAGGGCGGCGCGGCCGGCGCGGTCATCGGCGCGATCGGCATCGTGCTGTTCGACCATCCGGAAGACACGCTGCAGCCGCTCATCAGCAAGTTCGCGCTGCTGCAGCGCGACCTCGACGATGCGCGGCGCGAACTCGCGAGCCAGCGCAACAACCCGCTCTACCAGCAGTCGGCCGACGGCTTGCGCCGCTCGAAGTACACCTTCGCCAGCTTCATCGGCAGCAGCCCGGCGGCGGTGGAGGTCAAGCGCCATGCGCGGCGTGCGGCGCAGTCTTCCAGCCCGGTGCTGCTCCTGGGCGAAACCGGCACCGGCAAGGAGCTGCTCGCGCATGCGATCCACGCGGCCTCGGCGCGCGCACAGAAGCTCTTCGTGAGCGTGAACATCGCGGCCGTGCCCGACACGCTGCTGGAGGCCGAGTTCTTCGGCGTCGCGCCCGGCGCCTATACCGGCGCCGACCGCAAGGCGCGCGAAGGCAAGTTCAAGCTGGCCGACGGCGGCACGCTGTTCCTCGACGAGATCGGCGACATGCCGCTCGGCCTGCAGGCCAAGCTGCTGCGCGCGCTGCAGGAGGGCGAGATCGAGCCGCTGGGCTCGAACAAGCTGGTGCCCTTCGATGCGCGCGTGATCGCGGCCACTTCGCGCGACCTCGCGGTGCTGGTGCGGGAAGGGCGTTTTCGAGAAGACCTGTACTACCGGCTCAACGTGTTGCCGGTGCGCGTGCCGCCGCTGCGCGAGCGGCGCGCCGACATTCCGGCGCTGGTCGAGGCGCTGGGCGAGGACATGGCGCTGCGCAGCGGTGAGGCGCCGCCCGAGCTCACGCCCGATGCGCTGGCGCTGCTGGCCGCGCAGCACTGGCGAGGCAACATCCGCGAGCTACGCAACGTGCTGGAGCAGGTGACCATGCGCAGCGATTCGCAGCGCATCGACGCGGCGCAGCTCGAGCGCATCCTGCGCGAGACCGGGCAGGAAAAGATTGCGGCGCCCGATGCGCTGCCGGCGGCCTCCGAAGCCGACGACGGCAAGGCGCTGCTGCGGCCGCTCGCGCAGCAGATCGCGGAGCTGGAACGCCGGGCGATCGCCGCCGCGATGGCGGAGACCGGCGGCAACAAGCTGGCGGCGTCCAGGCTGCTCGGCATCTCGCGCGCGACGCTCTACGAACGTCTGGAAAACCCTGACTGAGAAACGTACAACTGTCTGAAATTAAGGCATTTCAAGTGTCTTGATTCCAGTCTTCCGCGTCTTCGTACGAGGGAAAGTCCTTTGCCATCAAGGCGATCGTGACTGGCACGAACTGTGCAATATTCAGTCATCCCAAATCAGGAGACAAAGAATGCACCGTCGTCACATCGTCGCTATCGCGGCGCTCGCCACCTTGGCCGCTTCGGCTCTCACGACCCCCGCCTGGGCCCAGTCGAACGAGATCAAGATCGCCCACATCTACAGCAAGACCGGTCCGCTCGAAGCCTATGGCAAGCAGACCCAGACCGGCTTCATGATGGGCCTCGAATACGCCACGGGCGGCACCATGGCCGTCAACGGCAAGAAGCTCGTCGTGATCGAGAAGGACGACCAGGGCAAGCCCGACCTCGGCAAGTCGCTGCTGGCGGCGGCCTATGCCGACGACAAGGCAGCGCTCGCGGTCGGCCCCACGTCCTCCGGCGTTGCGCTGGCGATGCTCCCGGTGGCGGAGGAATACAAGAAGATCCTGCTGGTCGAGCCCGCGGTGGCCGACTCGATCACCGGCGACAAGTGGAACAAGTACATCTTCCGCACCGGCCGCAATTCGAGCCAGGATGCGATCAGCAATGCGGTGGCGCTCGACAAGCCCGGCGTCAGCATCGCCACGCTGGCACAGGACTATGCCTTCGGCCGCGACGGCGTGAAGGCCTTCAAGGATTCGGTCAAGAAGGCCAAGGTCGTCCACGAGGAGTACCTGCCGCAGAACACCACCGACTTCACGGCCGGCGCCCAGCGCCTGATCGACAAGCTCAAGGACCTGCCGGGCCGCAAGGTGATCTGGATCGTGTGGGCCGGCGCCGGCAACCCGTTCAAGATCGCCGACCTCGACCTGAAGCGCTACGGCATCGAGATCGCCACCGGCGGCAACATCCTGCCGGCGATGGCCAGCTACAAGCAGTTCCCGGGCATGGAAGGCGCGACCTACTACTACTTCGGCATCCCGAAGAATCCGGTGAACGAGGCGCTGGTCGCGGCCCACTACAAGCAGTTCAAGACGCCGCCGGACTTCTTCACGGCCGGCGGCTTCTCGGCTGCGATGGCGGTGGTGACGGCGCTCAAGAAGACCGGCGGCGACACCGGCACCAACAAGCTCATTTCCACCATGGAAGGCATGAGCTTCGACACGCCCAAGGGCCCGATGACCTTCCGCAAGGAAGACCACCAGGCGCTGCAGAGCATGTACCACTTCAAGATCAAGGCCGACCCGGCGTTTGCCTGGGGCGTGCCGGAGCTGGTGCACGAGATCAAGGCGTCCGAGATGGACATCCCGGTAAAGAACAAGCGCTAGCCCGATGCTCGAAACGCGCGGACTCACCGTCCGTTTCGGAGGCCATGTCGCCGTCAACGATGTCAGCTGCAGCTTTGCACCCGGCACGCTGACCGCGATCGTCGGCCCGAACGGCGCGGGCAAGACCACCTACTTCAACCTGATCTCGGGGCAACTCAAGGCGACGGCCGGCACGGTGTTGCTCGACGGGCAGTTGCTGTCGGGGCAGAGCGCCTCGGCGCGCACCCGGGCCGGGCTGGGCCGGGCCTTCCAGTTGACGAATCTCTTTCCCAATCTCACGGTGCTCGAGAACGTGCGCCTCGCGGTGCAGGCGACACGCGAGGGCGCGCACCGGCGCGGGCTCAATCTCTGGAGCATCTGGAGCGATCATCGCGCGCTGACCGAACGCGCCGATTCGATCCTGGCCGAGGTCGCGCTCAAGGCCAAGGAGCATGCGACGGTCGCAAGCCTGCCCCACGGCGACCAGCGCAAGCTCGAAGTCGCGCTCCTGATGGCGCTCGAACCGAAGGTCTTCATGTTCGACGAACCGACGGCCGGCATGAACGCGGCCGAGGCGCCGGTGATCCTCGACCTGATCCGCGCGCTCAAGAAAGACGGGACGAAGACCATCCTTCTGGTCGAGCACAAGATGGACGTGGTGCGCGAGCTCGCGGACCGCATCATCGTCCTGCACAACGGGCAGCTCGTGGCCGACGGCGAGCCGTCGGAGGTGATCGCTTCGCCGATCGTGCAGGAGGCCTATCTGGGCGTCGCGAAGGAGGCTGCATGAGCGCGAACCTCCTGGAGCTTCAAGGCGTCCATACCCACATCGGCGCCTATCACATCCTCCACGGCGTCGACCTTGCGGTGCCCCGCGGCCAGCTCACGATGCTGCTGGGCCGCAACGGCGCCGGCAAGACCACCACGCTCAGGACCATCATGGGCCTGTGGCATGCGTCCGAAGGCCGCGTGCGCTTCGGCGAACAGGACATCACTGCGCTGCACACGCCGCAGATCGCCGGGCTCGGCATCGCCTACGTGCCCGAGAACATGGGCATCTTCTCCGACCTCACGGTCAAGGAGAACATGCTGCTCGCGGCGCGCGCGGCCAAGAACGCCGAGCAAATGGACGACGCACGCCTGAAGTGGATCTTCAAGCTCTTCCCCGCGGTGGAGAAATTCTGGAATCATCCGGCCGGCAAGCTCTCGGGCGGCCAGAAGCAGATGCTCGCGGTGGCCCGGGCGATCGTCGAGCCGCGCGAGCTGCTGATCATCGACGAGCCCAGCAAGGGTCTCGCACCGGCCATCATCAACAACATGATCGACGCCTTCAGCGAGCTCAAGAGGAGCGGCGTCACGATCCTGCTGGTCGAACAGAACATCAACTTCGCGCAGCGCCTGGGCGACACCGTGGCCGTGATGGACAACGGGCGCGTGGTGCACAGCGGGACGATGGCGGCCTTCTCGGCCGACGAACAACTGCAGCAATCGCTCTTGGGGCTGGCACTATGAAACTCGACTTCGACTGGAAGCCGATGGCGCTCGTGCCGGTGATCGCGCTGATCGCGTTCCCGCTGACCGGCTCCTTCTCCACCTGGCTCACGCTCACCGTCGCCGGACTCGCGATGGGCATGATCATCTTCATCATCGCCTCGGGCCTGACGCTCATCTTCGGCCTGATGGACGTGCTCAACTTCGGCCACGGCGTGTTCATCGCGCTGGGCGCCTTCGTGGCCAGCACGGTGCTCGGCGGCATGAGCGACTGGACCGGCTCGCAGGAGCTGTGGCGCAACCTGGTAGCGGTCTTCCCCGCCATGCTGGTCGCGATGGCGGTGGCCGGCGCGGTCGGCCTGGCCTTCGAGCGCTTCATCGTGCGGCCGGTCTACGGCCAGCACCTGAAGCAGATCCTCATCACCGTGGGCGGCCTGATCATCGGCGAAGAGCTGATCAAGATGATTTGGGGTCCGGGACAACTTCCGTTGCCGCTGCCTGATGCACTGCGCGGCTCGCTGCTGGTGGGCGATGCGGCGATTAGCAAGTACCGCATCCTTGCGGTGGCGGTCGGCGTCTTCGTTTTCGGGGTCCTGGCCTGGACGCTGGGCCGCACCAAGATCGGCTTGCTGATCCGCGCCGGCGTGCAGGACCGCGAGATGGTCGAGTCGCTCGGCTACCGCATCGGGCGCCTGTTCGTCGGCGTGTTCGTGGTCGGCAGCGCGCTCGCGGGACTGGGCGGCGTGATGTGGGGCCTGTTCCAGCAGAACCTCATTCCGCAGATGGGCGCGCAGGTCAACGTGCTGATCTTCATCGTGATCATCATCGGCGGCCTGGGCTCGACCACCGGCGCGCTGATCGGCGCCTTGCTGGTCGGCCTCATGACCAACTACACCGGCTTCCTGCTGCCGACCGCGACGCAGTTCGCCAGCATCGCGCTGATGGTGGCGGTGCTGCTGTGGCGGCCGCAGGGCGTGTACCCCGTCGCCAGCAGCCGTTGATCCTTCGACCCTTCGACAAGCTCAGGACTCAGGACGATCGGATTCATTCATGCTGTCTCGCCTTCTTTCCAACGACATGCCGCGCAGTCGCGTGCTCGCGGTGCTGCTCGTCGTGCTGGTGCTGGGCCTGGCCTTCGCGCCTTTCATCTTCCCTGGCGTCAAGGCCTTAAGCGTCGCGGCAAAGGTGCTGGTGTTCATCGTGCTGGTCGCGAGTTTCGACCTGCTGCTCGGCTACACCGGCATCGTGAGCTTCGCGCACACCATGTTCTTCGGCATCGGCGCCTATGGCATCGCGATCTCGGCGACGCGGCTCGGGCCCGGCTGGGGCACCGTGCTGCTGGGCCTGGGCGCGGCGCTCGCGGTTTCGCTGGTGCTGTCGCTCGCGATCGGGCTGTTCTCGCTGCGGGTGCGCGCGATCTTCTTCGCGATGATCACGCTCGCGGTGGCCTCGGCCTTCCAGACGCTGGCCTCGCAGCTGTCGGATTTCACCGGCGGCGAGGACGGCCTGACCTTCAAGCTGCCCGAGCTGATCTCGCCGAGCTTCGAGTTCGCCGAAGAACCTTTTCTCGGCGTCTCGCTCGACGGGCGGCTGCTCTGCTACTACCTGCTGTTCGTGACCGCGGTGGTGCTCGTGCTGGCCTTGCTGCGCATCGTGAACTCGCCCTTCGGCCGCGTGCTGCAGGCGATCCGCGAGAACGAGTTCCGCGCCGAGGCGATAGGCTACCGCGTGGTGGTCTACCGCACGACGGCTTCGGTGCTGTCGGCGCTGTTCGCGACGCTGGCCGGCGCGATGCTCGCGATCTGGCTGCGCTACAACGGACCCGACACCTCGCTCAGCTTCGAGATCATGGTCGACGTGCTGCTCATCGTCGTGATCGGCGGCATGGGCACACTCTACGGCGCGGCTGTCGGCGCGGCGCTCTTCGTGGTCGCGCAGAGCTACCTGCAGGACCTGCTGCGCATCGGCAGCGAAGCCACGAGCGGCGCGCCCTGGCTGGCGGCGCTGCTCTCGCCCGATCGCTGGCTGCTGTGGCTGGGCGTGCTGTTCGTGCTCTCGGTCTACTACTTCCCGACCGGCATCGTCGGTCGCCTGCGTGCGAGGGCTCTCCGATGAACGCACCGACTTCGAACTACCTGCAGATCGCGGGACGCGAGATCCACTGGATGGATTGGGGCACGCCCGGCGGCCCTGTGCTCATAGCCTGGCACGGGCTGGCCCGCACCGCTCGCGACATGGACGAGCTGGCCGTGCGCTTCGCCGAACGCGGTTTCCGCGTGATCTGCCCCGACACCATCGGCCGCGGCCTGAGCCAGTGGAGCCCGGCGCCGGACGACGAGTACCAGTTGTCCTTCTATGCCCGCCTGGCGACCGGTCTCTGCGACGCGCTCGCGCTCGAGCGCGTGCACTGGGTCGGCACCTCGATGGGCGGCGCGATCGGCATGGTCTGTGCCGGCGGGCTGCTGGAGCCGCGCATGAAACCGCGCATCGCGAGCCTGGTGCTCAACGACAACGCGCCGCAGATCGCGCAAGCCGCGGTCGAGCGCATCCGTTCCTATGCCGGCCAGCCGCCCGCCTTCGACACCGTGGCCGAGCTCGAGGCTTTCTTCCGCACGGTCTACAAGCCCTACGGCTGGCTCAGCGACGCGCAATGGCGCCGGCTCACCGAGACCTCCACGCGCCGCCTGCCCGACGGCCGCGTGACGCCGCACTACGACCCGGCCATGGTGCGCCAGTTCGTTGCCCATCCGGAGGACTACCTGCTCTGGTCGCACTACGACGCGATCGAAGTGCCGGTGCTGTGCCTGCGCGGTGCGGAGTCGGATCTCGTGCTGCCGGCGACGCTGGACGAGATGCGTCGCCGAGGCCCCGGCGCCGCGGGGCGCCTGCAGATCATCGAAGTGCCGGGCTGCGGTCATGCGCCGGCGCTCAATGTGCCGGAGCATCTGGCGCCGATCGAGGCCTTTGTGCGCGCCGCCGGCACGTGATTGATGCAATGGCCACAATCGGCCGCTGCATCAATCCGGAGCTTTCATGACGCTTTCCCTCTACGACATCTCGATCCCGGTGTTCATCCGCGGGCTCGGCCAACTCTCCCATCTGCTGGACAAGGGGCTCGCGCATGCGCAGGCCTCGGGAATCGACCCAGCGACGCTTGTCGATGCGCGGCTCGCGCCGGACATGCTGACCTTGGCAGGGCAGATCCAGCGCGCCAGCGACGCCTCCAAGCTCGGTGCCGCGCGGCTGGCCGCGATCACGGCGCCGAGCTTTCCCGATACCGAGAAGACCTGGGGCGAACTGCAGGCGCGCATCGCCAAGACGGTCGACTTCCTGAACAGCGTCGATCGCGCCCAGATCGACGGCTTCGAGGAACGGTCCGTCTCGATGAAGGTGGGCAGCAACGAGCTGGAGTTCACGAGCCAGCGCTACCTGCTGCAGTTCGCGCTGCCCAACTTCTTCTTTCACGTAACCACGGCCTACGACGTGTTGCGGCACAGCGGCGTGCCGATCGGCAAGCGCGACTACCTGGGCCGCTATTGAACTCAGGCCGAACGCGTCGGCCAGCCGCTCAAGTGGCGTTCCGCGATCGCGGCCAGCGCCGTGATCCACGCGCTGCTGTCGTTGAGGCAGGGGATGTAGTGGAATTCCTTCCCGCCCGCATGCAGAAAGGCCTCGCGGCCTTCCATCGCGATCTCTTCCAGCGTCTCCAGGCAGTCGGCCGGAAAGCCGGGGCACATCACGTCGACGCGCGCGACGCCCGTCGCGCCGAGTTCTCGCAGGGTCGGATCGGTGTAGGGTTCGAGCCATTTCGCGCGGCCGAAGCGGGACTGGAAGGTGACGCGGTACTGCTCGCGCGTGAGTTGCAGCCGTTCGGCCAGCAGGCCGGCGGTTACTAGGCACTGGGCCTGGTAGGGGTCGCCGAGCCGGATATTGCGCTCGGGGATGCCGTGGAAACTCATCACCAGCTGGTCGGGCCGGCCGTGGTCTTTCCAGTAGCGGAGCGCGCTCTGGGCCAAGGCCTCGATGTAGAGCGGCTCGTCTTGGTACTGATTGACGAAGCGGAACTCCGGCACGCGGCGCACGCGCGCGCTCCAGGCGTTGACGGCATCGATCACACTCGCCGTGGTGGTGGCCGAATACTGGGGATAGGCCTGCAGCACCAGCACGCGGGTCGCGCCTTCGGCCTTGAGCGCATCGAGCTGCGCGGCGATCGACGGGTTGCCGTAGCGCATCGCGTCGCGCACCGTCACGCGGTGGCCGCGCTCGCCGAGCCAGCCCGCCAAAAGGGTGGCCTGCTTCTTCGTCCAGACCTTGAGCGGCGAGCCTTCGGGCGTCCAGATGCTGGCGTACTTGGCAGCCGACTTGGCGGGTCGCGTGCGCAGGATGATGCCGTGCAGGATCAGCGCCCACAGGGCCCGCGGAATCTCGACCACGCGCGGGTCGCCCAGGAAATCGGCAAGGTAGGGACGCACCGCGGCGGCGGTCGGCTCGTCGGGCGAGCCGAGGTTGCACCAGAGCACGGCGGTGCGCTCCTGGTTCGTTTCGACGGCAGGAGCTTCAGGGCGAAAAGGCATGCGCTATTCTCGGTCATGGCCTTTGCGACCCCCGATTCCCTGACCCTCGACGTGAAGCGCATCGCCGCGATCACGCTCGACCTCGACGACACGCTCTGGCCGATCTGGCCCACCATCGAACGCGCCGAGCGCGTGCTCTACGAATGGCTGGTGCGCGAGGCGCCGAAGACCGCGAACCTGCTGGTGACGCCCGGCGTTTTGCGCGAACTGCGCGAGGCCACGGCCAAGGAGCGTTCCGATCTTGCGCACGACCTGAGTGCGCTCAGGCGCGAATCGATACGCACGGCGCTCAGGCGCGCGGGCGAAGACCCGGCGCTGGCCGATCCGGCCTTCGAGATCTTCTTCGCCGAACGCCAGCGCGTGACGCTCTACGACGACGCCTTGCCCGCGCTCAAGTGGCTCAGCGAACGCTATCCGCTGGTGGCCGTCTCCAACGGCAATGCCGATGTCCATCAGACCGGAGTCGGGCGCTGGTTTCGCGCCGCCTTCAACGCGCGCGAGTTCGGCAGCGGCAAGCCGCATGCACCGATCTTCCGCGCCGCCGCGGCCTCGGTCGGCTTGCTGCCCAAGGATGTGCTCCACGTCGGTGACGATGCGGCGCTCGACGTGGTCGGTGCGCTCGATGCCGGCATGCAGGCCGCCTGGCTGGTGCGCGACGAGCGGCCCTGGGAACATGGCGCGCGGCCGCAGCTGATCGTGCCGAACCTGCATGCCTTGTGCATGGCGCTCGACGCAGGTTGAGAGGACTCAGCGCGGGGCAGCCGAACGGGTCAAGGCATCGTTCAGCGTGTTCTGGATATTGAGGTTCTTGATCATGCCCATCGCGTTGCTGCGGGCATCGATCACGGTCTGATTCACGATGTGCTGGTTGTTCAGCGTGTTCTGGATGATGGTGCCCGCGCCCGTCGACAGGACGTCCGGAGCGACACTGTTGCTCGGCCCGGTTTGCACCAGGTTCAGCGCCGTCATCTGCTGGTTGAGCTGCGCGGCTTGCGCCGGCGTCAGCTCGGACAGCCGGCCGAAATTGAGCGTGGTTTGAGTGACCAGGTCGCCGTTGATGTAGACGGCACGCGTGATGCCGAAGCTGACCAGCAGGCCGCCGCCCACATCGAAGCCGCCGCGCAGGCCGTCCAGCGTCCGGTCGCTCACGGCCTCCCACACGGCGTCGGCCCGCGCCGGCAGGCACAGGGCCAAGCCGAGCAGGGCGCAGAGCAGGCGGGCGGTGCGCATCAGAACTCTCCCGGTCCCAGCTTGGGCAGGGTGATGTGGGAGAGGCCTTCACGGCTGACGCCGCCGCCCAGCGGCGCACGCGGCGCCACGCGCCAATCGGCCGCCAGGTTGAAGCGCGCCGACTCCATGCGGTTGTGAACCACGAACAGCAGGTTGTTCTTCCAGATGGCTTCGAAGGTCTTGCGCG
Source organism: Variovorax sp. CF079 (assembly GCF_900101545.1). GTDB lineage: Bacteria > Pseudomonadota > Gammaproteobacteria > Burkholderiales > Burkholderiaceae_C > Variovorax. Next base: position 87,493 of record NZ_FMZU01000016.1, read on the forward strand.
GCAGCGCGCGCGTGCCTTGCGCCGGGTCGCCGATCAGCACCCGGTCGGCCTGCACGCCCTTGACCACCACGAAATGGTGATACCCGTTCTCGTTGATCAGCACGATGGCGGGAACGCGTGCCTCGTTGAGCTTGTCCAGCGGCTGTTCGAAGCCGTCGGCCTCGAAGCCGTGCGCGGCCAGATAACGCTTCATGTCGAGCAGCGAGAAGCCCTCGGTGTGAATCTTCTTCTTGTCGCCGCGGGCGTACATCTCCTCGAACACCATCTGCTCCGTGACCGGGTGGCCGTAGTGGTGCGTGAGCAAGGTGGCGAGCGCCGCCGATCCGCAGCTGAAGTCGTACTTCTGCAGCAGCGTGCCGGCCAGGCGTGCCTGCCGCATGCTGACGACCGGCATGATCACGTCGCCCGTGCCCATGGACGGCAGGTGCGCCACCTGACCCGGTGCTGCGCTGGCCGCCGCGATCAGCGAGATGAAGAGCAAGAGGCCGCGCAGCATCGGGCCCCCGTCAGTTCATCTGCAGGTGAAGGATCACGGCGTTCTGGATCAGCACGTTCGCGCCGGTGTTCTGGATCACCACCGGCAGGCCGGTCATGTTGGCAAAGGATCCTGAACTGATGGCGTTGCTGCCCGTCGTGACGTTGCGGGCCGTGTTGTCGGCCGTTGTGCCCGTCAGTTCCATCTCGTTGTGCACCAGCTGGTTGCCGCCGCGGTAGGTGGCGAGCACCGCCGAATCGACGGGTTTGGAGAACGCCGTCGTGCCGTTCGGCACCACCGACGTCTGCGCCGCGGCGCTTTGCGCCAACATCAACGCCGCGACCAGGCCGACGGACCCGAAGAGTGCGATCGATCTCATGTGTCTCTCCGGTGAGCGAGCCGGCATCGCCGCGCGGCCTGCATGCGCTGCAGGCCGCACGGCGAGTGCGAGCTCTGGGGCCTACCGTCCCACGGCCAGGTTGGCCTGCACGTTCACGCTTTGCTGGACCAGCGACGAGAAGCCGCTGTTCTGGTTCGCAATCATGATGCCGGCCGCCGACTGTCCGACGCTGGTCATGGTGTTGGACATGTTGAATGTCCCGGCGTTGACCGTGTTGGTCCCGCCCGCACCGCCGCTGCCGCCTTCGCCCACGCCGCCCGTGCCGCCGTTGCCGGTGTTGGTGCCGCCGTTGCCCGCACCACCGGCGCCGCCCGCGCCGCCGCTGCCCGCGGTGTTGTTGCCGTTACTGGCGCTGCCGTTGGTCGCGCTGCCGTTGGTGGCCGACCCGCCGGCGCCGCCGGTGCCTGCGCCTGCCGTGCGCGAGCCGCCATTGGTGCTGGTGGCCGTGCCGTCGTCATCCGCAACCACGATGCCGCTGGCATTGAAGCCATTCGCACCGCCGCCGTAGCCGTCGCCGCCTCTGCCCGCACTGGCGCTGCCATTGGTCGCGCTGCCATGGCTGATGGCGCCGTTGGAGGCGTTGCCGCCGGTCGCACCGACTGCGCCGTTGCCGCCGGTGCCGGTGCCGGAGGCCGAGCCGCCGCGGCCGACGCCGCCGTAGCCGCCATTGCCGGTGCCGCCCGCGGCGGAGCCGTTGTTGTAGGCCTGGTTGCCGATGTTGTAGACACTGTTGCCCGTCACCACGCCGGTCAGATTGCTGGTGGCCGTCGCCTTCGTCACGTTGAAGGCATTGCTGAAGGTTCCGGTGGAGCCGTTGTTGAGCGCGGCGGAGCGTGCAGCGCTGGTGTAGGCGTCACCCGAATCCTTGTTGGTGCTGCTGTCGCTGCGCGACGAGGTGCGCGTGCTGGTGCTGGTCCTCGTGCTGCTGGAGGTACTGGTGTTCGTGCTCGTGTTGTCGCCTTCACCGGTCAATTGAACCGCGAGCTGGCCCGTGTCGTTGGCAAACGCCACACCGCTGAACCCGAATGCAACCGTGATGGCCGAAGCCAGAAGTGTCTTCTTCATAGGGTCTCCATTTGTTGACGTGACAAAGCGCGGATGAGTTGCGTTCCCGCAATTCAAGAGACCTCGTGCAACTTCGGTGCCAACACAGCGTGGCCTCATTCGCATGGCGCTCGTCTCCGAGGGAAGCGCCCCTCCGGTTGCCCTGGCCGTGCGCATTTCGCCGGCGCGCGCACGGCCGTGCAATCGAACGATTTGTCACAGCGCCTTGACGGTTGTGTAGGACCGATCGCACGTGCGGTAGTGCTTTCGCCTTGGGGGACTCCGGGTTCGGCCGGACGACTGGATGCGCCTGCTGTCTCACCGCTGTGACAGGCGGCCGCGCCATGGAGCGAGCGCGTTGCCGGTCTCTTGCGTTGTGCCGCAAGGACTTGCGTCGCACTGCGTGCGCTGCGAGGCGCCAGGGAAGCTCGAGCGAAACTGCATCAGTTTTGAGACAGTGCATTCGCCATTACTTTTGTTTTCAACTTGCATCTTGCCACGTTTTGAAAGATGCGTTTACGCTGGTGCGCGACATTCAACCCCCGAGCGAAAAAACAAGGGAGGTGGAGATATGGAGACATCCCGGCAGCACAGGACGCTTGCGTTCCTGGCCTGTTCTTCATTGGCATGGTCGGGCGCTGTTGCGCAGGCCCAGGGTACATCGCCCGCCAGGAGCGCGACCAAACGCATGGAGGCGCTGCAGCAGCAGTTGACTGAGCAGGGACGTCAGATCGAGGCACTGCGGCAACAGGCGCAGGAGCAGGAGGCCCGGTATCGCGAACTGCAGGAGCGCTTGCAGACCCAGGAGGCGCGCAGCGCACCGCCACCCGAAAGCAAGCCCGCGGCGACCGAGGTCGCCGACACCGGCCCGCGACCGGTGCGGGTAGGCGTGGCGCCCAGCGGCGATGCGCTTCAGATGCCCGAGGTGGCGCCGATCTTCGATCAGCCCGGCATCCTCACGCCGCGCGGCAAATATGTGATCGAGCCCTCGCTGCAATACGCCTATTCGTCGAACAACCGCGTCGCGCTGGTGGGCTACACGGTGATCCCCGCGTTGCTGATCGGCCTGGTCGACGTGCGCGAGGTCAAGCGCAACACCCTGACCGCCGCGGTCGCCGGCCGCTGGGGCATCACCAACCGGCTGGAACTGGAAGCGAAGGTTCCCTATGTCTATCGTTCCGACTCCACCATCAGCCGCGAGATCTTCACCGGCTCCGCGAACGAACGGGTGTTCGACACCAGCGGCCGGTCGATCGGCGACATCGAGCTTGCGGCGCGCTACCAGTTGAACGAAGGCAAGGGCAACTGGCCCTACATGATCGGCTCGCTGCGCTTCAAGACCCGCACCGGCAAGGACCCCTTCGAGGTGGTCACCGACTGCATCACGCGCTGCATCGGCAACACGACGGGCAGCGGCCTGCCACTGGACCTGCCGACGGGCTCGGGCTTCTATTCGCTGCAGACCGGGCTCACCTGGCTGCTGCCCACCGATCCGGCGGTGTTCTTCGGCAGCTTCACCTATACGCACAACTTCGGCCGCGACAACCTGAGCCGCCTGGTGCTGAACGGCGAGCGCGAGTTCATCGGTTCGGTCAAGCCTGGCAATATCTTCGGCGTCAACTTCGGCATGGGGCTGGCGCTCAACGAGCGCTCGTCATTCAGCGTCGGCGTGGAGCTCAATTCCATCGGCAAGACCAGGCAGAACGGCATACCGGTGGTGACCTCGGTACGCACGCAGCTGGGATCGCTCAATCTGGGCTACTCGTACCGGATCAGCGACAAGACCGCGGTGAACGTGACCGTGGGTGCAGGGCTGACGCGGGATACGCCCGACCTCACATTGACGGTCAGGGTGCCGATGTCTTTCTAGCCGGGTCTCTCATGCAACTGCGAACCCTTCTGTACGTGGCGCTGGGCGGCGACGCGGGCGGTGTCAAGGAGCAGTTGCTCGCCCGCGGCTGGGAGCTCATGCATGCGACCGACCTGGCGGCGGCGAATCGCATCCAGGCGCATCGTCATCTGCCGGTCGGCCTGTTGGTGGTCGGCGCCGCGCTGACGGTGCCGGAGGCGGCGATCGAGGCCTGCGTCAATGCATCGCATGGCATGGAGTGGGTGAGCGTGTGCGAGGCGCAGGCGCTGGAGTCGCCCGGTTTCCGCGAACTGGTTCTCGGCTGCTTCTTCCACCATCAGGTCCTGCCGCTCGACTGGCGCGAGCTCGAACTGGTGCTGGACCATGCCTGCCAGCGCGCCATGCTGCGGCGCCGGCACAAGACCCACACGCATGTGGTGGATGCAATGGGCATGGTGGGGCAGGGGCCCGCCATCACGCGGCTGCGCCAGCAGATCCGCAGGGTGGCGGCGACGGATGCTCCGGTGCTGATCGGCGGCGAGAGCGGCAGCGGCAAGGAGCTCGCTGCGCGCGCCATTCACCAGTGCTCGCTGCGTTCGGCCGGCCCCTTCGTGGCCGTCAATTGCGGCGCCATCTCGCCGTCGCTGATCCAGTCCGAGCTGTTCGGTCATGAAAAAGGCGCGTTCACCGGCGCGTCGTCCGAGCGGCGCGGGCTGATCGAGGCTGCCAACGGCGGCACGGTGTTCCTCGACGAGGTCGGCGATCTGCCGCTGGAGCTGCAGACCAACCTGCTGCGCTTCCTGCAGGAAAAGACGATTCAGCGCGTGGGCGGCGTGCGCAGCCTGCAGGTCGACGTGCGCGTGCTGGCGGCTTCGCATGTGGACCTGGCCGAAGCCGTGGCGGTGGGCCAGTTTCGCGACGACCTGTTCTACCGCTTGAACGTGCTGTCGATCGACGTGATGCCGCTGCGCCGCCGCATGGAGGACGTGCCGATCCTGGCGGAATACTTCTTCCAGCGCTGCGCGGGCAAGAGCAAGACCCGCGTGAAGGGCTTCAGCCGGCAGGCGCTGGCGGCCCTGATGGCGCACGGCTGGCCGGGCAATGTGCGCGAGCTGTACAACCGCGTGCAGCGTGCGGTCGTGATGAGCGAGCAGCGGCTGATCGGGCCGGCCGACCTCGGTCTTGCCGCGGTCGAGACGCCGGTGGGGATGGGCCTTGACACGGCGCGCACGATGGCCGAGCGCGATGCGATCTGCCTCACGCTGACCCGGGTCGGGCGCAACGTCACGCACGCGGCGCGCGAGCTCGGCGTTTCGCGCATGACGCTGTACCGCCTGATGGGCAAGCACAGCATCGCGTTGAATGCGCTGCAGAGCCCTTACGCGGACCCGCAACCGGCGGCCGCCGTGCGGCCGCTGCGCACGGCGCCTTCGATCGTCGCGGGATACGGACCTTCGACATAGTCTCCGCAGGCCAGCAGGCCCGGCGCCACCTGGGCCGCGGGGCGCACCAGCGCCGGTGTGCAGGCGAAGGTGGCGCGGCGTTCCACGACGGTCTGCACCGGCTGCAAACCGGTCAAGCCGAGTTGCTCGCGGGCTTGCGCGAGCACCTGGTGTTGCAGCGTTTCGCGCTCGTCGCCGCTGGCGCTGACCACGAAGGCCAGCAGGCCTTGCGGTCCGCCGAGTTGTCCGCGATCGAAGACGAACTGCGCCGGCGCGCCGGCACTCGCACGCAGCGCCAACATCGGCGCACTCAATGCAGCGCCGCCTGCCATGTAGAGGGTCGCGATGCTTTCGTGTTGCAGCACCTCGGCCGTCTGCGACCAGGCCGCTGCGGCGGGCAGCGTCACGCCAGCGGCCAGGCGGGCGGCTTCCCACGGCGCGCAGGCGAGCACCACGCGGTCGAAGCTTTCGCCGTCGACCTGCCAGCCCGCTGGTTCGTGGTCGATGGCCTGCACGCGCGTGCCGCTGCGCACCTGGGCGCCCTGCTGCGCGAGCCAGCGCGCCGCGGCATCCGGGAACAGCGCGCCGAGGTCGACGCGCGGCAGCAGCAGGTCGGCGCCGCCGCGCTCGACGAACAGGGCGTCGTGCAGCACGCGCAGGAAGACCTCGCCGCTCGCGTATCCGGTCGGCGTGTTGAGGGCCGAGACGCACAGCGGCTCGATCAGCTCGGCCATGACGCGCGGCGGCAGCGTTGCGCAGAGCGCGGCCACCGATGCACCGGGGTCGCAGCGAAAGCCATTCCAGCGCCAGCGCAATGCGGCGCGCATCAGTGCGGCCTTGTCGCGCCAGGACCAGCCGCGCGCCCCCAGGATGCCGGCCAGCAGGTCCAGCGGCGGCGGCCAATGCGGCACCTGCAGCCCGCCGCCGTCGGCAAATCGCAGCGTGAGCGGCATGCGATGCAGCACGGCACCGGGATCGACGCCGAGCTCGCGCATCAGCGCCAGCGTGGCGCTGTAGGCGCCGATCATGATGTGCTGGCCGTTGTCCAGCAGCACCGGTTGCCCGTCGGGCATCTGCGCCGGCAGCGCGCGTGCACGGCCGCCGAGGGTGCGGGCGGCTTCGAACACGGTGATCGCATGACCGGCGCGCGTCGCTTCGATGGCGCAGGCCAGGCCGGCCCAGCCGGCGCCGATGACGGCAACCTGACTCAAAGCTTCCCTAGCGCTTGGACTCGCCACGCGAGCCACAGCTTGCGCACCGGAGTCAGGCTCACGCGCTGCTGCAGCACCTGGAAGTCGTCGCGTTCGATCTCGCGCAGCAGCGTGCGGTAGATGCTGGCCATCATCAGGCCCGGCTTCTGGGTGCGCCGGTCGGCAGCCGGGAGCAGGGCGAGCGCCTCGTCGTAGGCCGCATGCGCGCGCTCGGCCTGGAACTTCATGAGCGCGACGAAGCGCTCGGAGTACAGGCGGTTCAGGATTTCGTGCGCCTTGACGTCGAACTGCTGCAGCTCGCTGACCGGCAGGTAGATGCGTCCGCGCAGCGCGTCCTCCCCGACGTCGCGGATGATGTTGGTCAGCTGCAGCGCCAGGCCCAGCTTGTGGGCGTAGGCGGTGGTCTGCGCGTCGGTCTGGCCGAAGATGCGCGCCGCGCCTTCGCCCACCACGCCGGCCACCAGGTGGCAATAGCGCTTCAGGGCCTGGAAGTCGAGGTAGCGGGTCTGGTCCAGGTCCATCTGGCAGCCGTCGATCACTTCGTGCAGCTGGCGCTCCTCGATACCGTAGACCGTGGCGTGCGGCATCAGCGCCTGCATCGCCGGATGCTGCGGCCGGCCCGCGAAGGACTGGGCGACCTCGGTGCGCCACCAGGCCAGCTTGGTCGCCGCGACGCCGGGGTCGCTGACCTCGTCGACCACGTCGTCGATCTCGCGGCAGAAGGCATAGAAGGCCGTGATCGCGGCGCGCCGCGGCTTCGGCAGGAACAGGAAGGCGTAATAGAAACTGCTGCCCGAAGCGGCAGCCTTGTCCTGGACGTACTGCTCGGGCGTCATCGTGGAAAACTCTTCATCGCGGGGGATTGTCTCCGCATCCAGAAGGCGCGCCAGGCCAGAAGCGTCGCATCCGCCTTGCCGATGGTCGGACGCTGCGAAAAGCTGTCGCAACCCAGCGCCTCGATCTTGTCGAGGATGCGAAGTCCGCCCTGCACCACGAAGCGCAGTTCCCAGCCGGCCCGGCCCGGCAGGCGGTGCACCAGCGGCGCGCCTTCGTTCATCAGCGCACGCGCCCAGGCCACCTCGCCGGCGATCAATGCAATGGCGGCGGGTGGCGGTGCGGCGGGGGCCAGCGGCCGGAAGCCTTCGAAGTCCTTCGCTGCGAGGCCATGCACGGCGCTGTCGGCGTGCGGCAGGTAGAAGCGGCCGCGCGGCAGGTCCACGCTCAGGTCCTGCCAGAAGTTGATGAGCTGCAGCGCGCTGCAGATGGCGTCGCTCTGCGCGAGGGCGCGTGCATCGTCCACGCCGTAGAGGTGCAGCAGCAGGCGGCCGATCGGGTTGGCCGAGCGGCGGCAGTAGTCGAGCAGTTCAGCGCGATCGGCGTAGCCCTGGCCGTCGCGCGTCTTCTCGATGTCCTGCATGAAGGCGGAGAGCAGGTCGGCCAGGAGCGGCTCGGGCAGCGCGAAGCTGCGCATGGCATGCGCGAGCGGACCGAAGACCTCGGGCCAGCGCGCCGATGGCGCCGCGCCGCGGGCGGCGGCGGCGAGATCGGCGCGAAAGGCGCGCAGATCGTCGAGCCGCTCGGCCGCGCCGGCCTCGCCTTCGTCGGCGATGTCGTCGGCCGTGCGCGCAAAGCCGTAGATCGCGGCGATCGGCGGCCGCAGCCGCGGCGGGCACAGCCAGGAGGCGACCGGGAAATTCTCGTAGTGCGTCGGCGCAGGCGCGGCGACCGGGTGGGGCGAGGAGGACACGCGCCGGATTGTCGTGTACCGCGCAGTACCATCGTCGCGCCACCGCTCGCACACCGCACCATGACCTCTTCCGCGCAGACCTTGAGTCCCACGGAGCCTGCCGCCTATGCCAAGGGTGGGCCTGTTCTTCTGATCGCCGCGCTGGGCGTGGTCTTCGGCGACATTGGGACCTCGCCGCTCTATGCCTTCAAGGAGACGCTGAACCCCGACCATGGCGTGCCGCTGACGCCGGACGCGGTGCTGGGCCTGCTGTCGATGGTGTTCTGGGGCCTGACCTTCGTGGTGACGCTGAAGTACGTGGTGTTCGTGCTGCGCGCCGACCACGACGGCGAAGGCGGCATCCTCGCGCTGCAGGCGCTGGCGCGCAACGCGGTCGCCGGCCCGGCCACGCGGCCCTGGGTCTGGCAGATGGTCGGCCTGCTGGGCCTCGTGGGCGCCGCGATGTTCTACGGCGATTGCCTGATCACGCCGGCCATCTCGGTGCTGTCGGCGGTCGAGGGCCTGGAGGTGCAGGCGCACGGGCTCAAGCCCTTCGTGATCCCGATCACGATCGCGATCCTCGTCGGTCTGTTCTGGGTGCAGCGCAAGGGCACGGGCGCGGTCGGCAAGGTCTTCGGGCCGGTGATGCTGCTGTGGTTCGCGGTGCTCGCGGTGGCGGGTCTGTGGCAGGTGCTGCAGCAGCCGCAGGTGCTGGCGGCGCTCGATCCGCGCCATGCCATCGGCTTTCTCGTCTCGCACCGCGCGCAGTCGCTGGCGGTGCTGGGCGCGGTGTTCCTGGCTTTCACTGGTGGCGAAGCGCTCTATGCCGACATGGGGCATTTCGGCGCCCGGCCGATCCGGCTGGCCTGGCTCTTCATCGCCATGCCCGGGCTGGTGCTCAACTACTTCGGGCAGGGGGCGCTGGTGCTCGCGAATCCGGCCGCGATCGACAACCCTTTCTTCCGGCTGTTCCCCGCGTGGGGCGTGCTGCCGATGGTGGTGCTGGCCGCGATGGCGACGGTGATCGCATCGCAGGCCGTGATCTCGGGCGCCTTCTCGCTCACCACCCAGGCGATGCGCATGGGCTACCTGCCGCGCATGCGCGTGGTGCAGACATCCGGAGAGTCGATCGGCCAGGTCTATGTGCCCGTTGTCAACTGGCTGCTGATGGCGGGCGTGCTGCTGCTGGTGCTGGGCTTTCGCACATCGAGCGCGTTGTCGGCGGCCTACGGCATCGCGGTCTCGATCACGATGGTGACGACCACGCTGCTGGCCGGCGTGGTCGCCTACCGGCTCTGGCGCTGGAACCGTGTCGCGGTCGTGGTCGGCGTGCTGGCCTTCGCGGTGATCGACATCACCTTCGTCGTCGCCAACAGCCTCAAGGTCTTCGACGGCGGCTGGCTCACGCTGGCGGTGGCGGTGCTCGTGATGGTGTTGTTCACCACCTGGGCCAAGGGGCGGCGCCTGGGGCTCGAGGCTGCCGCGGCGCAGAGCATGCCGCTCGAGCCCTTCGTCGAATCGCTTGCAGCCAACATGCCGCATCGGGTGCGAGGCACCGCGGTGTTCCTGAATTCGGACGCAGACGCGGTGCCGCATGCGCTGCTGCACAACCTCAAGCACAACCAGGTGCTGCACGAGCAGGTGATCGTGCTGCGCGTGCTGGCCTGCCACACGCCGCGGGTCGACGCGCGGCAGCGCATCGAGGCCCGCTCGCTTGGGCATGGCGTGTGGGTCGTGACCGCGCGCCATGGCTTCATGGAGCGGCCCGACGTGCCCGAATTCATCCGCATCCTGGCGTACCAGCAGGGGCTGGCCTGCGAATCGATGAGCACCTCGTACTTCGTCTCGCGCGCCTCGCTGGGCGACAAGCCGCTGCCGGGCATGAATCCGGTGCGCCGGGCTTTGTTCGGTTGGCTGCAGCGCAATGCGGGGCGTGCGTCGGACTATTTCGAAATCCCCGGCAACAGATTGGTCGAGCTGGGACAACGAACGTAAATGGGCCCCCGACGGCGGCCGTGATTGACACGGGTTCTCGTTTACCCTAGATTACTAACCGGCTGGTCATTAATGACCCCGTTTGTCTTTTCTAGGGTGTTCCATGACCGCGTCCGCCTCCCCCGTTTTTCGTTCCGCCAGCCTCTTGTTGCTCGCCGCCCTGGCGCTCGCCGGCTGTTCCCGCCCGCCGGCCGCTGAGGAGCCCCTGCGCGCCGTCAAGGTGATCACGGTGGGCACCAGCGCCTATGGCACCGAGCCCGAGTTCTCGGCCGAGGTGCGGGCCCGCGTCGACTCCCGGCTCGGCTTCCGGGTGGCCGGCAAGATCACGCGCCGCCAGGCCGAGCTCGGCCAGCATGTGCAGGCCGGACAGGTGCTGGCGCAGCTCGATCCGCAGGACTACCGGCTGGCCGCCGATGCCGCCCGCGCGCAGCAGGCCGGGGCCCTGACCAACCGCGACCTGGCCGAGGCGGACCTCAAGCGCTACCGCGGCTTGCGCGAGCAGAACTTCATCAGCGCGGCGGAACTGGAGCGGCGCGAAACCACCTACAAGGCCGCCCAGGCGCAGCTCGAGCAGGCGCAGGCCCAGCTCACATCGCAAGGCAACCAGGCCAACTACACGACGCTGGTGGCCGACGTGCCGGGCATCATCACGGCGATCGAGGCCGAGCCGGGCCAGGTGGTGTCGGCCGGCACGCCGGTCGTGCGCATCGCACAGGACGGCGCGCGCGATGTGGTGTTCGCGGTGCCGGAAGACCGCGCCGCGCTGGTCAAGCCGGGGTCGCCCGTCACGGTGCGCGGCTGGGCGGGCGGCGCCGAGATGGAAGGCAAGGTGCGCGAAGTGGCGGCCAGTGCCGACGCGGTGACCCGCACCTACAGCGTCAAGGTCGCGATCGATGCCGCCACCGCGCCCGCGCTCGGTGCCACCGTCTATGCGCGGCCGCAGGCGCTGTCGCGCACCGGCACCCCGGTGCTCAAGCTGCCGACCAGCGCCTTGCGCCAGGAAGGGCAGGGCAGCGCGGTCTGGGTGCTCGACAAGAGCAGCATGACGGTGCGCTCGCAGCCGGTGCAGGTGGCCACGGCAGACGGCAACGAAGCGGTGATCGCCGCCGGCATCACGCCGGGCACGACGGTGGTGGTCGCGGGCGTGCACGTGCTGTCGCCGGGCCAGAAGGTCTCGATCTACAGGGAGAAGACGGCCGCGCCGGCCAATCCGCTGCGTGAGGCCGTCAACGTGCAGGCGCCAGCGGCGGCTCCGGTTGCCACCCGCTGAGGACGCCGCCATGACGTCGCAGCAGACCGCAGCTGCCGGCAAGGCCGGCTTCAATCTCTCGAAATGGGCGCTCGAGCACGCCGCGCTCACGCGCTACCTGATGCTGGTGCTGATGGTGCTGGGCTTCGCGGCCTACTTCCAGCTCGGCCAGGACGAGGACCCGCCCTTCACCTTCCGCGCGATGGTGGTGCGCACCTACTGGCCGGGCGCGACCGCGCAGCAGGTGGCCGAGCAGGTGACCGACAAGCTCGAGCGCACGCTGCAGGAAGCGCCCTACGCCGACAAGATCCGCAGCTATTCGAAGCCGGGCGAGTCGCAGATCATTTTCCAGATCAAGGATTCGTCGCGGCCGGGCGATGTCGCGAACGTCTGGTACACGGTGCGCAAGAAGATCGCCGACATGCGCGGCACCCTGCCGGCCGGCATCCAGGGGCCCTTCTTCAACGACGACTTCGGCGACGTGTACGGCGTGATCTACGCGCTGGAGAGCGATGGCTTCAGCTACGCCGAGCTCAAGACTTTTGCCGACGACGTGCGCCAGCAACTCCTGCGCGTGCAGGACGTGGCCAAGGTCGAGCAGTTCGGCGTCCAGGACGAGAAGGTCTTCATCGAGGTCTCGCAGAAGCGCGTGGCGCAGCTGGGGCTCGATTTCAACGCGGTGCTGGCGCAGATCGGATCGCAGAACGCGATTGAGAGCGCCGGCACGATCCAGTCGCCGCAGGATGTGGTGCAGGTGCGCGTGGGCGGCCAGTTCACGAGCGTGGAGCAGCTGCGCGCGATGCCGATCCGTGGCAGCTCGGGCAACCAGATGCGGCTCGGCGACATTGCGGAGATCCACCGGGCCTACGTCGATCCGCCGGCGGTCAAGGTGCGGCACCAGGGCAAAGAGGTGATCGCGCTCGGCGTCTCGATGGGCAAGGGCGGCGACATCATCGCGCTCGGCAAGGCGCTGCGCGTCGCCACCGCCGAGATCGACAGGCGGCTGCCGGCCGGCGTGACGCTGGCGCAGGTGCAGAACCAGCCGGTGGCGGTCTCCAGATCGGTCAACGAATTCGTGAGCGTGCTGATCGAGGCGGTGGCGATCGTGCTGGCCGTCAGCTTCGTCGCGCTCGGCCTGCACAAGGGCGGGCGCTTCGGCTGGTACATCGACATCCGGCCCGGGCTGGTGGTGGCGATCACCATTCCGCTGGTGCTGGCCGTGACCTTCCTGGCGATGAACTACTTCGGCATCGGGTTGCACAAGATCTCGCTCGGCTCGCTGATCATCGCGCTCGGCCTGCTGGTGGACGACGCGATCATCGCGGTCGAGATGATGGTGCGGAAGATGGAGGAGGGCTACGACAAGGTGCGTGCCGCCACCTTCGCCTACGACGTCACGGCCAAGCCGATGCTGACCGGCACCCTGATCACGGCCGCGGGCTTCCTGCCGATCGGCATTGCGAAGTCGGTGACCGGCGAATACACCTTTGCGATCTTCGCGGTGACGGTGATCGCGCTGGTGCTGAGCTGGATCGTCTCGGTGTACTTCGTGCCCTATCTCGGCACGCTGCTGCTCAAGGTGAAGCCGCACCCATCATCCGGTCATCCTGAGCTTGGCGAAGGGCCGCACGAGCTCTTCGACACGCCCTTCTACAACACCTTCCGGCACACCGTGAACTGGTGCGTGAAGCATCGCTGGCTGACCATCGGCGCCACCTTGCTGATCTTCGCGCTCGGCATTGTCGGCATGGGCAAGGTGCAGCAGCAGTTCTTTCCCGATTCCAGCCGGCCCGAGATCATGGTCGACCTGTGGTTCCCCGAAGGCACGTCTTTCGCGGCCAACGAAGAGGTGGCCAAGCGGGTCGAACAGCGCCTGCTGAAGGAAGAGGGCGTCACCACCGTCAGCACCTGGGTCGGCTCCGGCGTGCCGCGCTTCTATCTGCCGCTCGACCAGGTGTTCCCGCAGACCAACGTCTCGCAGCTGATCCTGCTGGCCAAGGACCTGAAATACCGCGAGACGCTGCGCCTCAAGCTGCCGGCCTTGCTGGCCGAGGAGTTCCCCGAGGTGCGCGGCCGCGTGAAGCTGCTGCCCAACGGGCCGCCGGTGGCGTACCCGGTCCAGTTCCGCGTGGTCGGAACCGAGCCGCAGCAATTGCGCATCCATGCCGACGAGGTCAAAGCCGTGATGCGCGAGAACGCCAACATGCGCGGCGTCAACGACAACTGGAACGAATCGGTCAAGGTGATCAAGCTCGAGATCGACCAGGACAAGGCGCGTGCGCTCGGCGTCACCAGCCAGGCCATCGCGCAGGCTTCGCGCACCATGTTCAGCGGCACGAATGTCGGCCAGTACCGTGAGAACGACCTCTTGATCGACATTGTGCTGCGCCAGTCGCCGGACGAGCGCGAGGCGATCTCGGACATCGGCAACGCCTACCTGCCCACGAGCTCGGGCCGCTCGATCCCGCTGACGCAGATCGCGCGGCCGGTGTTCAGCTGGGAGCCCGGCGTGATGTGGCGCGAGAACCGCGACTACGCGATCACCGTCCAGGGCGACATCATCGAAGGCCTGCAGGGCGCGACCGTCACCGAGCAACTGCTGCCGGCGCTGCGCAAGCTCGAAGCCAAATGGCACGCCGACGGCCAAGGCGCCTACCGCATCGAGGTGGCGGGCGCGGTGGAGGAAAGCAGCAAGGGTTCGGCCTCGATCGTGACGGGCGTGCCGATCATGCTGTTCCTGGTCTTCACGCTCCTGATGCTGCAGCTGCACAGCTTCAGCCGCTCGATGCTGGTGTTCATCACCGGCCCGCTCGGCATCGCCGGCGTGGCGGGTGCGCTGCTGGTGCTGAACCGGCCTTTCGGCTTCGTGGCGCTTCTGGGCGTGATCGCGCTGATGGGGATGATCCAGCGCAACGCCGTGATCCTGATCGACCAGATCGAAAGCGATCGGGAAGCCGGCGTGCCGACCTGGGACGCGATCGTCGAATCGGCAGTCAGGCGCCTGCGGCCGATCGTGCTGACCGCCGCGGCGGCCGTGCTGGCGATGATCCCGCTGTCGCGCAGCGTGTTCTGGGGGCCGATGGCGGTGGCGATCATGGGCGGACTCATCGTGGCCACCGTGCTCACCCTGCTGGCGCTGCCGGCGATGTACGCGGCCTGGTTCCGCGTCAAGCGCGACGAGCCCAGGCCGGCCGATGAGGCCGAAGAGGCCCTGGTTCGCGCTTAAAATACGCGGTTGACCGATTTCAGGCGGGAGGCCTCACAGGCCGCCCGCCGCGAATGACCGAAGGCGGCCTCCGGGCCGCCTTCGGTATTCATCACCTGAAAAACTGGAACCGCGCGGGTGGCGAAATTGGTAGACGCACCAGGTTTAGGTCCTGACGTTCGCAAGAACGTGCCGGTTCGAGTCCGGCCCCGCGCACCAGCACAAGACCCTCTCAAGGAAGATTCAAATGACCGTGAACGTTGAAACCCTCGACAAGCTCGAACGCAAGATCACGCTGACCTTGCCTGTCGGCACCATCCAGTCCGAGGTCGATTCGCGCCTCAAGAAGCTGGCCCGCACCGTCAAGATGGACGGCTTCCGTCCGGGCAAGGTGCCGATGAACGTCGTGGCCCAGCGCTACGGCTACTCGGTCCACTACGAAGTCATGAACGACAAGGTCGGCGAGGCCTTCTCGCAGGCGGCCAACGAGGCCAAGCTGCGCGTGGCCGGCCAGCCGCGCATCACCGAGAAGGAAGAGTCGCCCGAAGGCCAGCTCGCCTTCGACGCGGTGTTCGAGGTCTTCCCGGACGTCAAGATCAACGACCTGGCCAACGCCGAAGTCGAAAAGCTCAGCGCCGAAGTGGGTGACGACGCGATCGACAAGACGCTCGAGATCCTGCGCAAGCAGCGCCGCACCTTCGCGCAGCGCGCGCAGGACGCGGCCGTGCAGGACGGCGACCGCGTGACGGTCGACTTCGAAGGCAAGATCGACGGCGAGACCTTCCAGGGCGGCAAGGCCGAGGACTTCCAGTTCATCGTCGGCGAAGGCCAGATGCTCAAGGAGTTCGAAGATGCCGTGCGCGGCCTGAAGGCCGGCGACAGCCGCACCTTCCCGCTCTCCTTCCCGGCCGACTACCACGGCAAGGACGTGGCCGGCAAGCAGGCCGACTTCATGGTCACCGTGAAGAAGGTCGAGGCTTCGCACCTGCCCGAAGTCAACGAGCAGCTCGCCAAGTCGCTCGGCATCGCCGACGCCACGGTCGAAGGCCTGCGCGCCGACATCAAGCGCAACCTCGAGCGCGAGGTCAAGTTCCGCCTGCTGGCCCGCAACAAGACCGCGGTCATGGACGCGCTGATCGCCAACGCCGAACTCGATCTGCCCAAGTCCAGCGTGCAGGCCGAAGTCGACCGCATGGTCGAAGGCGCCCGCGCCGAGCTCAAGCAGCGCGGCATCAAGGATGCCGACAAGGCCCCGATCCCCGACGACATGTTCCGCCCGCAGGCCGAGCGCCGCGTGCGCCTGGGCCTGGTGGTGGCCGAACTCGTGCGCGCCAACAACCTGCAGGCCAAGCCCGAGCAGATCAAGGCCCACATCGACGAGCTGGCCGCCAGCTACGAGAAGCCGGCCGACGTGGTGCGCTGGTACTTCAGCGACAACCGCCGCCTGGCGGAGGTCGAGGCGGTGGTGATCGAGAACAATGTCACGGATTTCGTGCTCGGCAAGGCCAAGGTCAACGCCAAGCCGGTGTCCTTCGACGAACTGATGGCCCAGCAAGGCTGAACGCCGGTTCGCTGCTTTCCCATGGGGCTTGTGCTTTGATGCGCGAGCCCCATTTCGTCTGGATACAGTACAACCCCTCTCTGGAGAGCAAAACATGAGCGCACAGGAAATTCAGGGCCTCGGCATGATTCCGATGGTCATCGAGCAATCGGGTCGCGGCGAGCGGTCCTACGACATCTATTCGCGGTTGCTCAAGGAGCGGGTGATCTTCCTGGTCGGCGAGGTCAACGATCAGACCGCCAACCTGGTGGTGGCGCAGCTGCTGTTCCTCGAGAGTGAAAACCCGGACAAGGACATTTCGTTCTACATCAATTCCCCGGGTG
Organism: Variovorax sp. CF079; assembly: GCF_900101545.1. Lineage (GTDB taxonomy): Bacteria > Pseudomonadota > Gammaproteobacteria > Burkholderiales > Burkholderiaceae_C > Variovorax. The sequence continues at coordinate 103,973 of NZ_FMZU01000016.1, forward strand.
GCAGCGTGAGCGCCGGCATGGCGATCTACGACACCATGCAGTTCATCAAACCCGACGTGTCCACCCTGTGCATCGGCTTCGCGGCCAGCATGGGCGCCTTCCTGCTGGCAGCCGGCGAGAAGGGCAAGCGTTTCTCGCTGCCCAACTCCAAGATCATGATCCACCAGGTGCTGGGCGGCGCCCGCGGCCAGGCCACCGACATCGAGATCCATGCCCGCGACATCCTGAAGACGCGCGAGCAGATGAACCGCATCCTGGCCGAGCGCACCGGCCAGTCGTTCGAGAAGATCGCCCGCGACACCGAGCGCGACTACTTCCTGACGGCCGACGAATCCAAGGAATACGGACTGATCGATCAGGTGATCGCCAAGCGCAGTTAAGGTACCCCGGCGCCGAGGCGCCCAGGAAAAAACGGCGCTTTCCGTGTGGAAAGCGCCGTTTTTGTTCCGGTGTTCGCCGGGTCGGGGGGCTTTCATCTTCGCTATCATTGTTAAACCCCTGTTACGAGGCATCTGTCCATGGCCGAGAAAAAAGGCTCCTCCAGCGAAAAAACGCTTTATTGCTCGTTCTGCGGGAAGAGTCAGCACGAGGTCAAGAAGCTGATCGCAGGACCGTCGGTTTTCATCTGCGACGAGTGCATCGATCTCTGCAACGAGATCATCCGCGACGAGCTGCCCGCCGGCGAAGAGGCGCGCGAGGCGCGCAGCGACCTGCCGACACCGTCGGAGATCAAGGCCAACCTCGACAACTACGTGATCGGCCAGGAGCCGGCCAAGCGCATGTTGTCGGTCGCGGTCTACAACCACTACAAGCGCCTGCGTCACAAGGACAAGGCCAAGGGCGACGACGTCGAGCTCAGCAAGAGCAACATCCTTCTGATCGGCCCCACGGGCTCGGGCAAGACCCTGCTGGCCCAGACCCTCGCGCGCATGCTCGACGTGCCCTTCGTGATGGCCGACGCCACCACGCTGACCGAGGCCGGCTACGTGGGCGAAGACGTCGAGAACATCATCCAGAAGCTGCTGCAGAGCTGCAACTACGAGGTCGAGCGCGCCCAGCGCGGCATCGTCTACATCGACGAGATCGACAAGATCTCGCGCAAGTCCGACAACCCCTCGATCACGCGCGACGTGTCGGGCGAGGGCGTGCAGCAGGCCTTGCTCAAGCTGATCGAAGGCACCATGGCCAGCGTACCGCCGCAGGGCGGCCGCAAGCATCCCAACCAGGATTTCCTGCAGATCGACACGACCAACATCCTGTTCATCTGCGGCGGCGCTTTCGCCGGGCTCGAAAAAGTGATCGAGAACCGCACCGAGGCCTCGGGCATCGGCTTCGGCGCCTCGGTCAAGAGCAAGAAGCAGCGCAGCATCACCGAGGTGTTCCGCGAGGTCGAACCCGAAGACCTGATCAAGTTCGGCCTGATTCCCGAGCTCGTCGGCCGCATGCCGGTCGTGGCCTCGCTGGCCGAGCTCAGCGAAGACGCGCTGGTGCAGATCCTGACCGAGCCGAAGAACGCCGTGGTCAAGCAGTTCACCAAGCTGCTGCAGATGGAAGGCGTCGACCTCGAGATTCGTCCGACGGCGCTCAAGGCCATCGCTCGCAAGGCGCTGGCCCGCAAGACCGGCGCGCGTGGATTGCGCTCGATCCTGGAGCAGTCGTTGATCGACACCATGTTCGAACTGCCGAATGCCACCAACGTCGACAAGGTCGTGGTCGAAGAATCGACAATCGACGAAAACAAGCCACCGCTCCTCGTGTACCGCGAGGCGGCCAAGAAGGCCTGACTGAGTGACTTCCTGGCCGGCTCCTCCGATACAGGCGACCGGCGTCTTCGGCGATTACCGTGCCCGCGGGCTTGAAAAGCGCGCGTGGCCGACCATCTTTCCATGATCAAGTAAAGGATTCCCATGTCCGGTCATACCCCCCTGCCTGCCACCGAACTCGACCTGCCGCTGCTTCCGTTGCGCGATGTGGTCGTCTTCCCCCACATGGTGATTCCGCTGTTCGTCGGTCGCCCGAAAAGCATCAAGGCGCTCGAGCTCGCGATGGAAGCGGAGCGCCGCATCATGCTGGTGGCGCAAAAGGCCGCCGCCAAGGACGAGCCCTCGGTCGAGGACATGTTCGAGGTCGGCTGCATCTCGACCATCCTGCAGATGCTGAAGCTGCCCGATGGCACGGTCAAAGTGCTGGTCGAAGGCCAGCAGCGCGCGCGCGTCAACCGCATCGACGACGGCGAAACCCACTTCTCGGCCAACGTGACGCCGGTGGAAGTGGTCGAGGCCGCCGCTCAGAAGGGCACCGAGGTCGAGGCGCTGCGCCGCGCGGTGATGCAGCAGTTCGACCAGTACGTGAAGCTCAACAAGAAGATCCCGCCCGAGATCCTGACTTCGATCTCGAGCATCGACGATCCGGGCCGCCTGGCCGACACCATCGCCGCCCACCTGCCGCTCAAGCTCGACAACAAGCAGGCGGTGCTCGACCTGGCCGACATCAAGTCGCGGCTCGAGAACCTCTACGGGCAGCTGGAGCGCGAGGTCGACATCCTCAACGTCGACAAGAAGATCCGCGGCCGCGTGAAGCGCCAGATGGAGAAGAACCAGCGCGACTTCTACCTCAACGAGCAGGTCAAGGCGATCCAGAAGGAGCTCGGCGAAGGCGAGGAGGGCGCGGACATCGAGGAGATCGAGAAGAAGATCAAGCTCGCCAAGATGCCCAAGGAAGCGCTCAAGAAGGCCGAGGGCGAACTCAAGAAGCTCAAGCTGATGTCGCCGATGTCGGCCGAGGCGACCGTGGTGCGCAACTACATCGACGTGCTGATCGGCCTGCCGTGGAGCAAGAAGACCAAGATCAAGCACGACCTCGCGCACGCCGAAGAGGTGCTCAACGAAGACCACTACGGGCTCGAGAAGGTCAAGGACCGCATCCTCGAATATCTCGCGGTCCAGCAACGCGTCGACAAGGTGAAGGCCCCGATCCTGTGCCTGGTCGGCCCGCCGGGCGTGGGCAAGACCTCGCTCGGGCAGTCGATCGCCAAGGCGACCGGCCGCAAGTACACGCGCATGGCGCTGGGCGGCATGCGTGACGAGGCCGAGATCCGCGGCCATCGCCGCACCTACATCGGCGCGCTGCCGGGCAAGGTGCTGTCGAGCTTGAACAAGGTCGGCACGCGCAATCCGCTGTTCCTGCTCGACGAGATCGACAAGCTCGGCACCGACTTTCGCGGCGACCCGTCGAGCGCGCTGTTGGAAGTGCTCGACCCCGAGCAGAACCATACCTTCGGCGACCACTACGTCGAGGTCGACTTCGACCTCTCCGACGTGATGTTCGTCGCGACTTCGAATTCGATGAACATCCCGCCGGCGCTGCTCGACCGGATGGAAGTCATCCGCCTCGCGGGCTACACCGAAGACGAGAAGACGCACATCGCGCTGAAGTACCTGCTGCCCAAGCAGATGAAGAACAACGGCGTGAAGGAAGAAGAACTCCTGATCACCGAAGAAGCCGTGCGCGACATCGTGCGCTACTACACGCGCGAAGCCGGCGTGCGCTCGCTCGAGCGCGAGCTCTCGAAGATCTGCCGCAAGGTGGTCAAGGGGCTGCTGCTCAAGAAGATGACGCCCAAGGTCGTTGTCGAAGGCAAGAACCTGAATGACTTCCTCGGCGTGCGCAAGTACAGCTTCGGCCTGGCCGAAAAGCAGAACCAGGTGGGCCAGGTGGTCGGCCTTGCGTGGACCGAAGTGGGCGGCGATCTGCTGACGATCGAAGCGGTCACGATGCCCGGCAAGGGCGTCATCAGCCGCACCGGTTCGCTCGGCGACGTGATGAAGGAATCGGTCGAGGCCGCGCGCACGGTGGTGCGCAGCCGCGCACGGCGCCTCGGCATCAAGGACGAGGTCTTCGAGAAGCGCGACATCCATATCCACGTGCCCGATGGCGCAACGCCGAAGGACGGCCCCAGCGCAGGCGCCGCGATGACGACGGCCTTCGTTTCGGCGCTCACCGGCATCCCGGTGCGCGGCGACGTCGCGATGACCGGAGAGATCACGCTGCGCGGCGAGGTCACGGCCATCGGCGGCCTGAAGGAAAAGCTCTTGGCCGCATTGCGCGGCGGCATCAAGACCGTGCTGATTCCCGAAGAGAACGCGAAGGACCTGCAAGACATTCCGGAGAACGTGAAGAACGGCCTTGAGATCGTGCCCGTGAAGTGGATCGACAAGGTGCTCGAGATCGCGCTCGAAAAGACGCCCACGCCCTTGTCCGATGAAGAGGTCGCAGCCTCTGCAGCGGCCGTGGCCGAGCTCGCGAAACAGCGCGGCTCGCAACCCGCGGAAGGTTCAGTCAAACATTGAGTCGCGAGACTTGCGGGACCTCGAAAAAATACTATATAATTCGAGGCTCGAAACGCGGGAATAGCTCAGTTGGTAGAGCGCAACCTTGCCAAGGTTGAGGTCGAGAGTTCGAGACTCTTTTCCCGCTCCAGTTTTGAAAAAGGGAAGCTTCGGGCTTCCCTTTTTTTCGCGAGTTCAAACAGCAGGGCGCGATAGCAAAGCGGTTATGCAACGGATTGCAAATCCGTCTAGCCCGGTTCGACTCCGGGTCGCGCCTCCATCCATATCGATATCGATCCGACAGCCCCACCAACCATCGTTGCCGGGGCTGTTTTCGTTTCGGGTATCGTGCATATCTGCCCGGCCGCCCGGATGGTGAAATTGGTAGACACATCGGACTTAAAATCCGCCGCTTCCTGCATAAGGGGCGTACCGGTTCGACCCCGGTTCCGGGCACCATCACATACAAGGGAGCAATGACATGCCTCGCTACAACGCTCCGTTCGAAATCCATGTGCACGGCGATGTGCCGCTGCGCTCCGATGTGAGCTTCGAGCAGATCCAGGAAGCGCTCAGGCCACTCTGGAAATATGCCGGCGCCAAGTCGCTGGCCGATGGCGCGACCAGCGTCTACGAAGAAGAGCCGGGCATCCGTTTCGAGCAGAAGGAGCACATGCTCCAGATCTGCTGGACGGTCGCCGGCGACGAGGATTTCCGCCAGGCACTCGACGAGATGTGCATGGCACTCAACGAGCTCGCCGAACAAGGCGCTGCGCTCGAAGTCACTTTCTACGACACCGATTTCGACGAGGAAGAGGGCGACCCCGACGAAGAGTCGCGCGACGACTTCCTCATGCTCTTCGTGGGGCCGAACCCGGCCGCGATCATGCAGGTGCAGCGCGACCTCCTGGTGGAAGACGTGGTCAACCTCATGGAGCGCCACTTCGACGGTTCCGAACTCGGCGGCGTGGTGGCGGAAATCGACAAGCTCTTCGGCGACCGCTTCGATGCGCTCGTGAACTCGCTCGAGATCGGCAAGCGCCCCCGCGGCGGCACCGGTGGTCCGGGTACGGGCGGCCACGGTGGCGGACGCCGCCCGCGCCACCTGCACTAGCAAGAGCGTGCCACGGAGCGGTCAAGCCGCTCCGCTATGCTCGGCGACCTTCTGTTCGAGGAGAGTCGCTTGGCCTTGTTTTCACAATCTGCCCTCCGTCCCGGCGTGCGCAAGCGCGAAGTCTTCGGCTGGGCGATGTACGACTTCGCCAACTCGGGCTACACCACGGTGGTCATCACGGCGGTGTTCGCTGCCTACTTCGTCGGCGGCATCGCCAAGGGCGAGCCCTGGGCCACCTTCGCGTGGACGGCGGCCCTGAGCATTTCCTATGCGATCGTGATGCTGTCGATGCCGGCGATCGGCGCCTGGGCCGATCTGCATGCGGCCAAGAAGAGGTTGCTGGCCATCGTCACTGCCGGCTGTGTGCTCGGCACCGCGGCCCTTGCGCTCACGCCGAAGCTCGGCGGTCCGTATGCGGTGGCCTTGGCGATGGGCCTGGTGATCTTCTCCAACACCTTCTACTCTTACGGCGAATCGCTGACCGGCGCCTTCCTGCCGGAACTCGCCACGGCGGAGGGCATGGGCAAGGTCAGCGGCTGGGGCTGGGCCTTCGGCTACATCGGCGGCATGCTCTCGCTCGGCCTGTGCCTGGCCTATGTGCTCTCGGCGCAGGCCAAGGGTTTGCCTGCCGCGCATTTCGTGCCGGTCACGATGCTGATCACGGCTGCGCTCTATGGCGTGGCGGCCTGCGCCACCTTCGCGCTGCTGCCCGAGCGTGCGCTGCCGCAGCCGGCCGGCGCGCGGCAGAGCGCCTGGCGGCAGCTGCGCCACACTTTCCGCGAGGCGCGCGCCTACAGCGACTTCATGTGGCTCCTGGCCTGTACCGTCTGCTACCAGGGTGGGGTGGCGGTGGCGATCACGCTCGCGGCGATCTATGCCGAGCAGGTGATTGGCTTCGTCCCCAGCGAGACCATGGTGCTGATCTTCGTGCTCAACGTCGCGGCCGCGCTCGGCGCCTTTGGCTTCGGCTACCTGCAGGATCGCATCGGCCACCGGCGGGCGCTGTCGGGTGCGCTCGTGGCCTGGATCGCCGTGTGCGTGATCGCCGCCTCGGTCACGACCAAGGGCGGCTTCTGGTGGGCTGCATCCATCGCCGGCCTGGCGATGGGTTCGAGCCAGTCGGCCGGCCGCGCCATGACCGGCGTGCTGGCCCCGCCGCGCCAACTCGCCGAATTCTTCGGGCTCTGGACCTTCGCGACGCGGCTGGCCGGCATCATCGGGCCGCTGAGCTACGGCGCCATCACGTGGATGACCGGGGGCAACCAGCGCATCGCGATCCTCTCGACCGCCGCGCTGTTTGTCGGCGGCCTCTTGCTGTTGATACCGATCGACATGCGGCGCGGCCGCGCCGCTGCGCTGCGCGAAGTGTCTCAGTCGGAAGCCGTGCCCTTGGAGGCACGGTAGATCGTCCCGTCGTAGTGCAGCGTCATCGACGTGAACTTCGCCGGCCGTTCCTGCGTCACGCACTCTTCGCCCTGCGGGCTGGAGCGGCTCAGAGTGCGGGTCTGGCGCAGCAGCAGGTCGGCATAGCCGTTGCTCGTGCTGCGCGCGATCGACAGGCTGCCGCGCACGGTCTCGAAGTTGCCGGCGCAGTTGGTGTCCCACTCGCCGCGCTCGAGTGCCGTCTCGAGCCCGTCGAGCACCTTGGCGAGCTTCGGGCCCTGCGGCACGTAGAGCGTGAGCGTTTCGTTTGAGTACGGGTTCGCACGCGACGAGCCCTGGTGGACGACCCGCACGCCGAATGCGCGCGCGTCGCCGGCCAGCGCGTAGCGCGCGGTGTCGACCTTGATCTCGCCGATGCGGATCGCGTCTTCGGTCAGCGCTGCGGGCTGGAACAAGCGGCTGACGACCGTTGCACGCTCGGTGTTGCCGTTGTCGGCCTGCTGCACCACGAGCACGTCAAGATCGAACTCGGTTAAGTTCGGTTCGGACGATGGGCGCGGCATCGGCAGCACCACGATGAAGCGGCCCGCGAAGCCGCGCCAGGGCTGGCACACGGCGCGTTCATGGTCGAGCAGGCGCTTCGGATGCAGCTTGGCATGCATGCGCTCCGCAAGGCCGGTATCGCAGGCGGCGTGGCCGGCAACGCAGAAGGCGGCCAGCAGCGGGGCGAGAAGCAGGCGGCCGCGCATGGACAGGATCAGGTGCTTGTTGCCGTCGATGCGCCGGCGGTCGTCGCAGGGCCGGCTGGGCGCGTGAGCCAGCGTGCGGCCGCGGCATCGAGCGCATCGGGTGCAGCGCTGCTGACGAGTGCGACGGCGCCGTCGTCTGCTTCGGCGAGTTGCCCGGCCTGGGACAGCAGCCGCCGCGTCTGCTGCGCGACCGGCGCGCCGGTATCGATGAAGTGCACCGTGTCGCCGGTATGGCGGCGCAACTCGGCCGCGATGAAGGGGTAATGGGTGCAGCCCAGCACCAGCGTGTCGATCTGTCCCGGTGCGCTGCCGAACGTGCCCGCCGCGCTCAGATAGCGTTGGCTCAGTGCCGCGATCTCGGCGCTGTCGGAACGCTCGATGGCGCCCGCCAGGCCGTCGCAGGGAACGATGCGGAAGACCGCTTGTGTGGCCAGCGACGCGTGCAAGGTCTCGAACTTGCGGCTTTCCAGGGTCACGCGGGTCGCGATCACCGCGATATGGCCGGTGCGGCTCGTCGCTACCGCGGGTTTGAGGGCCGGTTCGACACCGACCAGCGGCAGCGCCGGATGATAAGACCGCAGTTCATGGATGGCAGCCGCCGTCGCGGTATTGCAAGCGACGACCAGCGCCTTGATCCGATGCCGATCGAGCAGGTAGCGCGCGACCGTGCGGGTCCGCTCGGCCACGTAGGCATCGCCGCGCTCACCATAGGGCGCATGGCCCGTGTCGGCGAAGTAGACGAAGCGCTCGTGCGGCAGCTCCTCGCGCAGCGCGTTGAGGACCGAGAGCCCCCCGACGCCGCTGTCGAACACGCCGATCGGAAAGTGGCTCAAGCGGCTTCCATCATGATGGTCTTGAACTCGCCGCTGGCGATGCGCTTCTGCCACTCGGCCGGGCCGGTGATGTGGGCGCTGGTGCCTCCGGCGTCCACTGCCACCGTGACCGGCATGTCCACCACGTCGAACTCGTAGATCGCCTCCATGCCGAGATCGGCGAAGCCCACCACCTTGGCCGTCTTGATCGCCTTGCTCACCAGGTAGGCGGCACCACCCACCGCCATCAGGTAGGCGCTCTGGTGCTTCTTGATCGCCTCGATCGCGACCGGCCCGCGCTCGGCCTTGCCGATCATTGCGATCAAGCCGGTCTTCGCCAGCATCATCTCGGTGAAGCCGTCCATGCGCGTGGCGGTGGTCGGGCCGGCCGGGCCCACCGCCTCGTCCTTGACCGGATCGACCGGGCCGACGTAGTAGATCACCCGGTTGGTGAAGTCCACCGGCAGCTTCTCGCCCTTGGCCAGCATGTCGGCGATGCGCTTGTGTGCGGCATCGCGGCCGGTGAGCATCTTGCCGTTGAGCAGCAGGGTGTCGCCCGGCTTCCAGCTAGCGACCTCGGCCGGCGTGAGCTTGTCGAGATCGACGCGCTTGCTCTTGTTGTAGTCGGGCGCCCACTCGATCTTGGGCCACAGGTCCAGCGAGGGCGCTTCGAGGTACACCGGTCCCGAGCCGTCGAGCACGAAGTGCGCATGGCGCGTGGCCGCGCAGTTCGGGATCATCGCCACCGGCTTGCTCGCCGCGTGCGTGGGGTACATCTTGATCTTGACGTCTAGCACGGTGGCCAGGCCGCCCAGGCCCTGCGCGCCGATGCCGAGCGCATTGACCTTCTCGTAAAGCTCGACGCGCAGCGCCTCCACCTTGCTGAGTTCGGCCCCGGAGCGCTTCTTGGCCAGCAGCTCGTGCATGTCGAGGTCGTCCATCAGGCTTTCCTTGGCGAGCAGGGCGGCCTTCTCGGCGGTGCCGCCGATGCCGATGCCCAGCATGCCCGGCGGGCACCAGCCGGCGCCCATGGTGGGCACGGTCTTGAGCACCCAGTCGACCACGCTGTCGCCGGGGTTCAGCATCACCAGCTTGCTCTTGTTCTCGCTGCCGCCGCCCTTGGCGGCCACCGTCACCTCGACGGTGTTACCCGGCACGATCTCGGTGAAGATCACGGCCGGCGTGTTGTCCTTCGTGTTCTTGCGATCGAACTGCGGGTCGGCCACGACCGAGGCGCGCAGCGTGTTGTCGGGATGGTTGTAGCCGCGGCGCACGCCTTCGTTGATGGCGTCGTCGAGGCTGCCGGTGAAGCCGCCCCAGCGCACGTCCATGCCGACCTTGAGGAAGACGTTGACGATGCCGGTGTCCTGGCAGATCGGGCGCTGGCCGGTGGCGCTCATCTTGCTGTTGGTGAGGATCTGCGCCATCGCGTCCTTGGCCGCCGGGCTTTGCTCGCGCTCGTAGGCACGCGCCAGGTGGGCGATGTAGTCGGTCGGGTGGTAGTAGCTGATGTATTGCAGCGCGGCGGCAACCGACTCGATCAGGTCGGCTTGTTGAATCGTGGTGGTCATGGGGGTTTTTGCTTGGACGGATACTGGCGGGTCCTCCATTTTGACAGCTCAGGCCCGCCCATGAAGACACGCACCGAACGCGACACCTTTGGCCCCATCGAAGTACCGGCAGACAGGCTCTGGGGCGCGCAGACCCAGCGCTCGCTGCAGAACTTCGACATCTCGGGCGAGCAGCAGCCGCGCGAGATCATCAAAGCCCTGGCGCAGGTCAAGCGCGCCTCGGCAGTGGTCAACCATGCGCTCGGCCTGCAGGACGAGAAGAAGACGAAGGTCATCGTCGCTGCGGCCGACGAAGTCATCGCCGGCACGCATCCCGAGGAGTTCCCGCTGGTCGTGTGGCAGACCGGATCCGGCACGCAGACCAACATGAACGTCAACGAGGTGCTGGCCAACCGCGCGAGCGAGCTGCTGGGCGGCGAACGCGGGGAAGGACGTCTCGTGCATCCGAACGACGATGTGAACCGCAGCCAGTCCTCGAACGACGTGTTCCCGACCGCGATGCACGTGGCGGCGGTCGACGCGATCACCAACCGGCTGTTGCCCGCCATCGCCAGGCTGCGCGGAACGCTGGAAAAGAAATCGCAGGACTTCGCCGACATCGTGAAGATCGGCCGCACCCATCTGCAGGATGCGACGCCGCTCACGCTGGGCCAGGAATTCTCGGGCTACGTGGCGCAGCTCGCGCACGGCGAAGCCCACGTGCGCGCCGCGTTGCCGCACCTGTGCGAGCTGGCGCTGGGCGGCACCGCGGTCGGCACCGGGCTCAACGCGCCCAGGGGCTATGCCGAGCAGGTGGCGGCCGAGCTTGCCAGGCTCACCGGCCTGCCTTTCGTCACCGCGCCGAACAAGTTCGAGGCCATGGCCTCGGTCGATGGGCTGGTGCATGCGCACGGCGCGCTCAAGACCCTGGCCGCGAGCATGACGAAGATCGCCAACGACGTGCGCTGGCTCGCGAGCGGCCCGCGCAGCGGTATCGGCGAACTGAGCATTCCCGAAAACGAGCCGGGCTCGTCGATCATGCCCGGCAAGGTGAATCCGACGCAGAGCGAGGCGGTCACGATGCTGGCGGCGCAGGTGATGGGCAACGACGTCGCGATCAACATCGGTGGTGCCTCGGGCAACTTCGAGCTCAACGTATTTCGCCCGATGGTGGCGCACAACTTCCTGCAGAGCGTGCGCCTTTTGGCCGACGGCATGGTGAGCTTCAACGACCACTGCGCGGTGGGCATCGAGCCCAACCGCGAGCGCATCGCCGAACTCGTACAGCGCTCGCTGATGCTGGTGACGGCACTCAACACGCACATCGGCTACGACAAGGCGGCCTTCATCGCGAAGAAGGCGCACAAGGAAGGCACGAGCCTGCGCGAGGCGGCGGTGGCCTCAGGTCACCTGACCGGGGAGCAGTTCGATGCCTGGGTGGTGCCGGAGAACATGACCGGGCGATAGACGCTCAGTGATTGGCGGAGGGCGAGGGTGCCATCAGCTTGTCGGTCACCGCGATCGCCATCGCCGACAGCAGGAAGGTGATGTGGATCGCGGTCTGCGCGATCAGCACCCGGTCGGTGTAGTTGTCGGCGTTGATGAAGGTCTTGAGCAGGTGGATCGAGCTGATGCCGATGATCGCGGTGGCCAGCTTGACCTTCAGCACCGAGGCGTTCACATGGCTCAGCCACTCGGGCTGGTCGCGATGGCCTTCGAGGTTCATGCGGCTCACGAAGGTCTCGTAGCCGCCGACGATCACCATGATCAGCAGGTTGGAGATCATGACTACGTCGATCAGCGCCAGCACCACCAGCATGATCACGGTTTCGTTGAGCGTCGTGATCGGCGCGGCGGTCTTGTACCCGATGCTGGTGATGAGCAGTTGCAGCGCATCCTGGCTGCCGAACGCGGCCTCGACCAGGTGGAAGAGTTCGACCAGGAAGTGCAGCACGTACACGCCCTGTGCGACGATCAGGCCCAGGTACAGCGGCAGCTGCAGCCAGCGGCTGGCGAAGATCAGGTTGGGCAGCGGGCGCAGGGGCGAGACCTTGCCGCTGTTCGAGGTGGTGGGGTCGAGGGTGGACATCGGGTCGTTGTGGGCGGGAAACGCGCGATTCTAGGGTGTGCGCGAGCGCCCCGGTGTCACGCTCCTGTCGTTAACATGGAGCGTCAGTCATCCGTAAGTGCGGCCGCCGACATTAACGCCGGTCAATTGACAGGTACAGGAGACGAAAAATGAGCAGTGCACCGACGACGATCGAGTCCACCCTGGTCGAGAACCGCGTGTTTCCGCCGGATGCCCGTGCCACGCAGGGCGCGCGCATCGCGAGCATGGCCGCCTACGACGCGCTATGCAAGGAAGCCGCCGACGACTTCGAGGGCTTCTGGGCCCGCCAGGCGCGAAGCAACGTGGTGTGGACCAAGCCCTTCACCCGCACGCTCGACGAATCGAACGTGCCTTTCTACAAATGGTTCGACGACGGCGAGCTCAACGCCTCGGCCAACTGCCTCGACAAGCACATCGGCACCGCGGTCGAGAACAAGACCGCGATCGTTTTCGAGGCCGACGACGGCGCTGTCACCAAGATCACCTACAAGGACCTGCTGGCTCGCGTTTCGCAGTTCGCCAATGCGCTGAAGGCGCAAGGCATCCAGAAGGGCGACCGCGTCATCGTCTACATGCCGATGGCCATCGAGGGCGTGATTGCGATGCAGGCCTGCGCCCGCATCGGCGCCACCCACAGCGTGGTGTTCGGCGGTTTCTCCGCGAAGGCGCTGCAGGAACGCATCATCGATGCCGGCGCCGTGGCGGTCATCACGGCCAACTACCAGCTGCGCGGCGGCAAGGAACTGCCGCTCAAGGCCATCGTCGACGACGGCATCGCGCTCGGCGGCTGCGAATCGATCAAGACCGTGCTGGTTTATCAGCGCACCGCGACCGCCTGCAACATGGTGGCCGGCCGCGACAAGACCTTCGACGAGGCGCTCCAGGGCCAGAGCACCGAATGCGCGCCGGTGCCGGTCGGCGCCGAGCATCCGCTTTTCATCCTCTACACCTCGGGCTCGACCGGCAAGCCCAAGGGCGTGCAGCATTCGACCGGCGGCTACCTGCTGTGGGCCAAGCTCACGATGGACTGGACCTTCGACGTGCGCCCCGAAGACGTGTTCTGGTGCACCGCCGACATCGGCTGGATCACCGGCCACACCTACGTGGCCTACGGCCCGCTCGCCGCGGGCGCGACGCAGGTGGTGTTCGAGGGCGTCCCGACTTTCCCGCATGCGGGCCGCTTCTGGCAGATGATCGAGAAGCACAGGGTCACGATCTTCTACACCGCCCCGACCGCGATCCGCTCGCTGATCAAGGCGGCCGACAGCGACGAGAAGGTGCATCCCAAGAACTGGGACCTGTCGTCGCTGCGCATCCTCGGCACCGTGGGCGAGCCGATCAATCCCGAAGCCTGGATGTGGTACTACCGGAACGTCGGCGGCGAGAAATGTCCGATCGTCGACACCTTCTGGCAGACCGAGACCGGCGGCCACGTCATCACGCCGCTGCCGGGCGCCACGCCGCTTGTGCCGGGCTCCTGCACCTTGCCGCTGCCGGGCATCATGGCCGCGATCGTCGACGAGACCGGCAAGGACATCCCGCACGGCGCCGGCGGCATGCTGGTCATCAAGCGGCCCTGGCCCTCGATGATCCGCACCATCTGGAACGACCCCGAGCGCTTCAAGAAGAGCTATTTCCCCGAGGAAATGGGCGGGACCATCTACCTGGCCGGCGACGGCGCGGTGCGCAGCGCCGACCGCGGCTACTTCCGCATCACGGGACGCATCGACGACGTGCTCAACGTGTCGGGCCACCGGCTCGGCACGATGGAAATCGAATCCGCGCTGGTCGCCAAGACCGACCTCGTGGCCGAAGCCGCCGTGGTCGGCCGGCCCGACGACGTGACCGGCGAGGCGGTCTGCGCCTTCGTCGTGCTGAAGCGCGGCCGCCCGAGCGGCGACGAGGCGAAGCAGATCGCCGCCGAGCTGCGCAACTGGGTGGCCAAGGAGATCGGCCCGATCGCAAAGCCGAAGGACATCCGCTTCGGCGAGAACCTGCCGAAGACGCGCAGCGGCAAGATCATGCGGCGCCTCTTGCGCAGCATCGCCAAGGGCGAAGCGATCACGCAGGACACCTCGACGCTCGAGAACCCCGCCATCCTCGAACAGCTCGGCCAGGCTTACTAACGGCCCCCACGCTCCGTCACTGCGTGTACTCGCTGCCCCCCGAGGGGGCCGCAGGCCGCCTTGGGGCGGCCCGGCGCCGGCCTGGGAATTCGCAGCCGCGCCCCTGTCCGACAGGGCATTGGCGCCGGATGCGTTACAACAGCCCATCGATTGTTGAGGAGACATCCATGGGATTGAGAACAGGCGTGCTGCTGGTGGTCGTGCTGCTGATCGCGGCGCTCGCGGCCTTGAACTGGGGCCTGCTCGTCACGCCCACCGCCATGTCGGTCGGCTTCATGCAGATCACGGCGCCCTTCGGGTTGATCATGCTGGGCCTCACGGTGCTTCTGAGCATCTTCTTCGTGGCCTACATCGTCTACCTGCAGACCACGGTGCTGCTCGAAACGCGGCGCCACACGAAGGAAATGCAGGCCCAGCGCAGCCTGGCCGACCGGGCCGAGGCTTCTCGTTTCACCGAGCTGCGCAGTTTCCTCGAGACCCAGGAGAACGTCCACATGGCGCGCAACGCCGAGCGGCATGCGGCGCTGCTGGCGCGCGTGGAGCAGCTGGAGACGATGATCAAGCTGCGCTCCGACCGGACCGACAACACGCTGGCAGCCCACATCGGCCAGCTCGAAGATCGCGTCGACCGCCGGCCGGCGACGGCGACGGTGGCGTCTTCGCCGCCCGTGGGCATGCCACCGCCGGTCTGAGGCCCGCGCTACTTCGTCAACAGGATCCAGGCCGCCAGCTTTTTCGCGTCCGCTTCGCTGACCTGGTTGTTGGCCGGCATCGGCACCTGTCCCCAGACGCCCGATCCGCCCTTGATGATCTTGCCGGCGAGCATGTCGGCCGCGCCCTTGTTGTCCTTGTACTTGGCCGCGACTTCCTTGAACGAAGGGCCGAGGATCTTGCGTTCGACCGCGTGGCAGCTCATGCAGTTCTTCGAGGTGGCCAGGGCCAGGTCGGCAAGGGCGGGTGCGGCGGAAGCCAGGCCCAGGGCGGCCAGCAGAAGCGCTCTTTTCATGAAGTCCTTGTCGCGTGGGTGCGTTAAAGTCGATCCAACGCGATTGTAGGTAGCGCGGTGCACGGTCCGCCGCGATGCGGGCCTGGAAAACCGGAGGGATTCTCTATGTGGTTTCTGTTGCTGGGCCTTCTTGGCGTGGCCCTCAAATACTTCGAAGTCGGCTTCGTGGCCCAGTGGGACTGGTGGATCGTGCTCATCCCCTTCGCGCTGGCCGCGGCCTGGTGGGCCTGGGCCGACTGGTCAGGCTACACCAAGCGCAAGGTGGTCGAACGCGAAAACGCGCGCCGGCAGGACCGCATCGACCGGCAGCGCAGCAATCTGGGCCTTCTGACCAGCCGTTCCAACCGCCGCCGCCGCGGCGGACGCTAGAGCCCGGCACAGCGTCGTCGGCCTGGGCTTTGTCGTGTTCGGCGCCAGCGCGTGGGTGTTGGCGGGGTGATCAGTACTTGTCGAGCACCGCACCCGAGCTCGCGCTCGATGCATTGAACGCGAACTTGGCCTGCACGCCGCGCGTGTAGCGCGGGACAGGGGCCTTCCATCCTTCCCGGCGCTTCGCGAGTTCGGCGTCGGACACGTTGAGTTCGAGCTTGAGCTGGTGCGCGTCGATGGTGATCGAGTCGCCCTCGTTGACGAAGGCGATGGTGCCGCCGGCCGCGGCCTCGGGCGCCACGTGGCCGACCACCATGCCCCAGGTGCCGCCCGAGAAGCGGCCGTCCGTGATGAGGCCCACGCTTTCGCCGAGGCCGGCGCCGATCAACGCGCCGGTGGGCGCCAGCATCTCCGGCATGCCGGGGCCGCCCTTGGGGCCGAGGTAGCGCAGCACCATCACGTCGCCGGCCTTGATTTTGCCGTCGAGGATGGCCTGGAGCGCCGACTGCTCGTCGTCGAACACGCGCGCCGGGCCGGTGATGACAGGGTTCTTGAGGCCGGTGATCTTGGCCACCGCGCCCTCGGGCGAGAGGTTGCCCTTGAGGATGGCCAGGTGGCCCTCGGCGTACATCGGATTCGTGATCGGGCGGATCACGTCTTGGTCGGCACGCGGCTGGTCGGGCACGTCCTTCAGCACCTCGGCGATGGTCTGGCCGGTGATCGTGATGCAGTCGCCGTGCAGCAAACCCGCGTTCAGCAGGATCTTCATCACCTGCGGGATGCCGCCGGCCTGGTGCAGGTCGACCGCGAGGTACTTGCCGCTGGGCTTGAGGTCGCACAGCACCGGCACCTTCTTGCGGATGCGCTCGAAGTCGTCGATCGACCATTCCACGCCCGCCGCGTGCGCGATGGCGAGGAAGTGCAGCACCGCGTTGGTGGAGCCGCCGGTGGCCATGATCACGGCCACCGCGTTCTCGATCGCCTTCTTGGTCACGATGTCGCGCGGCTTGATGTCCTTCTTGATGGCCTCGATCAGCACCTTGGCCGATTCCTTGGCCGAGTTGGCCTTCTCGTCGTGCGGGTTGGCCATGGTCGAGGAGTAGGGCAGCGAGATGCCGAGCGCCTCGAAGGCCGAACTCATGGTGTTGGCCGTGTACATGCCGCCGCAGGAGCCGGTGCCGGGGATCGCGCGCTTCTCGATTTCCTTCAGGTCCTCGTCGCTCATGTTGCCGGCGGCGTTCTGGCCGACCGCCTCGAACACGCTCACGATGTTGAGGTCCTGGCCCTTGTAGCGGCCCGGCAGGATGGTGCCGCCGTAGACATAGATCGCCGGCACGTTGGCGCGCAGCATGCCCATCAGGCCGCCGGGCATGTTCTTGTCGCAACCGCCGACCACCAGCACGCCGTCCATCCACTGGCCGCCGACGCAGGTCTCGATGCAGTCGGAGATGACCTCGCGGCTCACCAGCGAGTACTTCATGCCTTCGGTGCCCATGGCCATGCCGTCGGAAATGGTCGGCGTGCCGAAGACCTGCGCGTTGCCGCCGGCTTCCTCGATGCCGGCGATCGCGGCGTCGGCCAGCTTCTGCAGGCCCGAGTTGCACGGCGTGATGGTGCTGTGGCCGTTGGCCACGCCGACCATCGGCTTCTTGAAATCGCCTTCCTCGTAGCCCATCGCGTAGAACATCGAGCGGTTGGGCGCGCGCGACTTGCCTTCGGTGATGTTGGCGCTGCGGGCGTTGATCTTGATCGTCTGGGTGGCCATGGTGTCTCTGGTCTTGAATCGGGGGAAGGCAAGTATCGGACGATTGACTGATTGGTTCCAATCCGAATTTCAAGCCCGATTGATATGCTTGGCATATGAAAGAAGCCTGGATCGACCTACGCGCCTGGCGCCAGTTCCTCGCGGTGGCCGAGGAGCTGCATTTCGGCCGCGCCGCCGCGCGCCTGCACATGACGCAGCCGCCCGTCACGCAGGCCATCGCGCAGCTCGAAAAAACGCTGAGCGTGCGGCTGTTCGACCGCACCCGGCGCCGGGTCGCGCTCACGCCCGCCGGCGAGGCGCTCTTGCCCGAGGTGCGCGAGCTGCTGGCGCGCGCGCAGGCGCTGCCGGTGCGGGCGAAGGCGGCGGCGGCCGGTGAAGTGGGGCGCGTGCGGCTCGCCTTCGTCTCGACCATCGGGTTCGAGCGGCTGCCGGCCTGGGTGCGCGAATTCCGCGTGAGCTGCCCCGAGGTCGCGCTGGAACTGGTCGAGGCCACCGGCGACGTGCAGCTCGAAGCCTTCGCCCGCGGCGAGATCGATGCCGGCCTGATGCTGCATTCGCCCGGTTTCGCGCCGCCCGGCCTGGAGCGGCTCGCGGTGTCCGAGGAGCCGCTGGTGCTGGCGCTGCCGGCGAAGCATCCCCTGGCCCGGATGCCGAAGCTGCCGCTGGCCGAGGTGCTGGCCGAGCCGCTGGTGATCTTTCCGCGCCGCATCGTGCCCTCGCTGCACGACGCGATCTTCGGGCTCTACCACGCGGCCGGCCTGGCGCCGCGGGTTGCGCAGGAAGCGATCCAGATGCAGACCATCGTGAACCTGGTGTGGGGCGGACTCGGCGTGGCCTGGGTGCCGGAGAGCGTGACGCAGTTCCGGCGCGCCGGCGTGGTCTACCGCGCTGCGACCGAGTTCGCGCCCACTGGACGGCGAAAGACCGCCGTCTTGCCCGGCTGCGAGACCAGCCTGGTCTGGCCCGGCCACACCGACAACCCGGCGCTCGCCCGCTTCGTGCGATTCGTCCAGGAGCAGGGACTGTCACATCCGTGGGCACAATAGGCCGATGCTCACGTACCCGCAGATCAATCCCGTCGCCCTGCAGCTCGGGCCGATCGCCATCCATTGGTATGGCCTGACCTATCTGGCCGCCTTCGCGCTGTTCTACTTCCTCGGTACGCGCCGGCTGCGGCACGAGCCCTTCCGTTCCATCACCGGACCGGGCGCCTGGACCCGCAAGGACCTGGAGGACATCCTCTTCCTCGGCGTCATGGGCGTGATCGTCGGCGGCCGGCTCGGCTATTGCCTGTTCTACAAGCCCGGCTACTACCTCACGCACCCGCTGGAGATCTTCTTCGTCTGGCAGGGCGGCATGAGCTTCCACGGCGGGCTGCTCGGCGTGATCGCCTCGATGCTGTGGTTCGCACGTTCGCGTGCGCGGCCGTACTGGCAGGTGATGGATTTCGTGGCGCCCTGCGTGCCTACCGGGCTGGCGGCCGGGCGGGTGGGCAATTTCATCAACGGCGAGCTGTGGGGGCGCTTCAGCAGCCCCGACCTCCCATGGGGCATGGTGTTTCCGCAGAGCGGATCGATGCTGCCGCGCCACCCCTCGCAGGTCTACCAGTTCCTGCTCGAAGGCCTGCTGCTGTTCGCGATCCTCTGGCTCTATGCACGCAAGGAACGGCGCGAGCGGCGCGTGTCGGCGGTGTTCCTGATCGGCTACGGGCTGATGCGCTTCATCGCCGAATACTTCCGCGAGCCCGACGACTTCCTGGGCCTCCTGGCGCTCAACATGAGCATGGGGCAGTGGCTTTGCGTGCCGATGATCGTGTTCGGCATCTGGCTCTATGCCAGTGCACCCGCGGCGCGCTCAGCCGCAGCAGTGGCACGCGGCTGAGCGCGCCGCGGGCGCCAGGGTATCTCCGGAGGCAGGGATGCTTTGCCTTCTTGCGTCCGAGTTCTCATAATTACGCGTAATTACCGAAAATCACCGACGAAGCTCCCGATCTTTCATCCGCCATGCGCCTGGTCCACAACTCGCTGCACCACGAAGTCGCCGCCACGCTGCGTGAGGAGATCTTCGCCGGCACGCTGGCGCCGGGCGGCTTCGTCGACGAGGCGGCAGTGTGCGAGCGGCTTGCGATCTCGCGCACGCCGCTGCGCGAGGCGCTCAAGGTGCTGACGGCCGAGGGCCTGCTGCGGCACGAGCCGCGGCGCGGCTGCTTCGTGGCCGAGGTCACGCAGCGCGACCTGGACGACATCTTTCCCGTCATCGCGCTGCTCGAAGGGCGCTGCGCCTGGCAGGCGGCGCGCAACGCCAGCGATGCCGAGCTGCTGGCACTCGAAACCATGCACGACAAGCTCGCGAAGCACGCACGCGCCAAGCGCATCAACGAGTACTACGCGACCAATTTCGCGATCCACGAGGCGATCATCATGCTGGCCGACAATCGCTGGCTGGCGCAGGTGATCGGCGATCTGCGCAAGATCCTCAAGCTCGCGCGCCTGCAGCAACTGCATGCGCCGGGGCGACTCGAACAGAGCCTGTCCGAACATCTCGCGGTGTTCGCCGCGCTGAAGGCGCGCGACAGCGACGGCGCCGAGGCCGCGATGCGCACCCACCTGAACCGCCAGCGCGAAGCCCTGCGGGCCATCGCGCTCCAACAGAAAGCGAAGCTGATCTCATGAATGCCAGCGGCTGGATCACCCGCAGCGTCTCGCGCCTGCGTCCTGGCAGCGATGCCGCCGAAGTCAAGAAGCCCGCAGCGTCCGAAGCGAAGCCGAAGCCGGCGCCCAAGGTGGCCGCCACCGTCGGCCCGCGCCCGCTGGCCGAACGGCTGGAGGCCACGCTGCGCCGCCATGGCGAGGCGCTGGCGCCGCGTGCCTTGCGGCGCGCGCTCACCGAGTTGCAGGCGGTGGTCGACTCGAGCGTGAGCGAGGTGGAAGCAGGACGCCGCGCCCATGCGGTCGTGAAGTGGTACGCCGGGCGCGAGCTCGACGAGCGGCGCGACGTCTGGCTGCTCATGAGCGAACGCTTCGCGCCCGATCTGCAGAAGGTCAGCAGCGCGCGCGACCGGCACGGGGCCGCGATGGGTACGCCCGACGAGGCCCAGGCCGAGGTGCACCTGCGCCGCGCGCTGGTCTCGCCGCGCGCGCGGCTGCTGCAGCGCTTCGCCATCGACCCCGACGGCATGCGCTTCCTGGTCGATCTGCGTGCCGAGCTGCTGCCGCACCTGAAGGGCGACCGGCGCCTCCTGCCGCTCGATGCCGAGCTCGAGCACCTGTTCTCCACCTGGTTCGACGTCGCCTTTCTGGACCTGCGCCGCATCAGCTGGGATTCGCCGGCCTCGCTGATCGAGAAGCTGATCCAGTACGAGGCGGTGCACGACATCAAGAGCTGGGCCGACGTCAAGAACCGGCTCGACAGCGATCGCCGCTGCTACGGCTTCTTCCACCCGCGCCTGCCCAACACGCCGCTGATCTTCGTCGAGGTCGCGCTGGTCGACCACATCAGCGAAGGCATCGTGCCGCTGCTCGACGAAGCCGCCGCGCCGGTCAAGCACGACCGCGCGACGACTGCGATCTTCTATTCAATCAGCAACACCCAGAACGGCCTGCGCGGCGTGAGCTTCGGCGATTCGCTGATCAAGCGCGTGGTCGAGGAATTGCAAAAAGAGATGCCGCGCCTGAAGATCTTCGCGACGCTGTCGCCGGTCCCGGGCTTTCGCGGCTGGCTGGCGAAGAACGCGGGCTCCCTGCTGGAGCGGCTCGACGAGAAGCGCGCGACCGAGCTGGGCCGCGTGATCGGGTCCCTGCCGCCCACCGCCGAGCGCGTGCTGGCGGCGGCCGAGGAGGCGAGTGCGCTCGATGCCAAATCGCCGGTGCGCCAGCTGCTGATGAATGCCGCCGCCGAGTACCTCGGGCGGGCCACCGCCGAGGGCAAGCCGGTCGATCCTGTGGCGCGCTTCCACCTGGGCAACGGCGCGCGGGTGGAGCGGCTCAACTGGGCCGGCGATCCCTCGCCCAAGGGGCTGAAGCAATCCTACGGACTCATGGTCAACTACCTCTACGATCTGAAACGGCTCGACAAGCACCGCGCCCTGCTCGCACAGGGCAAGGTGGCGGTGTCGGGCGAGGTCGACGATCTTTTTCTCAAGGGCTGAGGCCCCCGACGGTTCATCACAAAAGGAGACAAGGCAATGACCCCAAGCTTCCAGCGGCGCGACATATTGCGCCTGGCCGCGGCCGCGGCCGCCGTTCTGGGCGGCGGCGCACGCGCCCAGGCCAGCTGGCCCGCCAAGCCGGTGACGATGGTGGTGCCCTTCCCGGCCGGCGGCGGCACCGACGCCTTCGCGCGGCCCTTGTCGGCGCAGTTCGCCAAGGTCGCCGGCCAGACGCTGGTGATCGACAACCGCGGCGGCGCCGGCGGCACCCTGGGCGCGAGTATCGCGGCCAGGGCGCAGCCGGACGGCTACACGCTCTTCATGGGGGCGGTGCACCATGCGATCGCGCCCTCCGTCTATCCCAAGCTCGACTACGACATCGAGAAGGATTTCGTGCCGCTGATGCTGCTGGCCAGCGTGCCGCAGGTGGTGGTGATCAACCCGAAGCGGGTGAGCGCGACCACGCTCAAGGACTTCGTCGCCGAGGCCAAGAGGAATCCCGGCAAGCTCAACTACGCCTCGGCCGGCGCCGGCACCTCGCACCACCTGGCGGGCGAGCTCTTCAAGCTGCAGACCGGCACCTTCATCACCCACATTCCCTACCGCGGCGCGGGTCCGGCGCTGCAGGACCTGATCGCCGGCAATGTCGACTGCATGTTCGACGGCCTGGGCTCGTCCTCGCAGCACATCAAGGCCGGCCGCATCAAGGCGCTGATGATGTCCGGCGCCAAGCGCAACCCGGCGTTTCCCGACGTGCCCAGCGCAGCCGAGGTCGGCCTGCCGGACTACACCGTGACCACCTGGTACGGCCTGTGGACGCCGAAGGGCACGCCGGCCGAGGTGCAGGCGAAGATCGTCGACGAGATGAAGAAGGCGCTCGCCACCGACGAGCTGAAGGCCATCTGGACCAACAACGGCGCCGAGATCCCGAACCTCGTGATGGCGCCCTATGGCAGCTTCGTCAACTCCGAGATCAGGCGCTGGGCCGGCGTCGTGAAAGCTTCTGGCGCCAAGCTGGAATGACGGCCTCGGTCAGGCTCGAGCGCGAGGGCGCGCTCGCCTTCGTGACGCTGGCCCATCCCGGACGGCTCAATGCCATGTCGCGCGCGATGTGGCGCGAACTGCGCGCCGCGTTCGAGCAGGAGCTCGCGCAAGACGACGCCACGCGCTGCGTCGTCGTGCGCGGGGAGGGCGCTGCCTTCTGCGCCGGCGGCGACATCTCCGAGTACCCCTCCTTCCGCTTCGATGAAGCCAGCCTGCGCGACTTCCACGAGAACGAGGTCTGGGGCGCGCTGGCCGCCATGCTGGCCTGCGAGCTGCCGCTGGTCGCGCAGATCGAGGGCGCCTGCATGGGCGCCGGCCTGGAGATCGCGAGCTGCTGCGACATCCGCCTGGCCGGCGAATCATCGAAATTCGGCGCGCCGATCGCGAAGCTGGGCTTTCCGATGGCGCCGCGCGAGGCGGCCCTGGTGCGTGTCGCCATCGGCGACACGCTGGCGCGCGACATGCTGCTGGCCGCCGGCGTGCACGATGCGCGCCGCCTCTACGACGCTGGCTTTGTGCTGAGCGTGCTGCCGGATGCGCAGGTCGCTGCGGGAGCGCTGGCGCATGCGCAGCGCATCGCCGCGCTGGCGCCGGAGGCTGCGCGCCTCAACAAGCGGACCTTCTTCGCCGGCACGGTCGACCGGCTGCTCGCCAGCGCCTACGATTACGCCGATTCGCCCGAACACCGCGAGGGCATCGCCGCCTTCCTCGCCAAGCGCAACCCCGTCTTCTGACCATGACCGAAACGACCAACGCCAACCTCTACGCCGCGCTGCGTGCGGCCTTCCCCGCCGATCTCGATGCCATCGCGGTCGAGACCGACGACGGCCTGTTCTATTCCTGGCGCGACCTGGAGCGCGCGAGCGCGATGATCGCGAACCTGCTCGACGCGCTGAAGCTCGACAAGGGCGCCCGCATCGCGGTGCAGGTCGAGAAGTCGGTCGAGGCCATGCTGCTCTACCTCGCGACGCTGCGCGCGGGCTACGTGTTCCTGCCGCTCAACACTGCCTACCGCGGCGCCGAGATCGAGTACTTCATCGGCAACGCCGAGCCGGCGGTGGTGGTCTGCAGCAGCGCGAATGCATCGTGGGTGGCGCCGATCGCGACCGCGGCCGGTACCCGCCACGTGTTCACGCTCGATGACGACCGCACCGGCACGCTGCTCGAAGTGGCGGCGCAGTGCAGCGACCGCCACACCGTCGCGCAGAAGAAGGACGACGACCTCGCCGCCATCCTCTACACCAGCGGCACCACCGGCCGCAGCAAGGGCGCGATGCTCACGCACCGCAACCTGCGTTCCAACGCCGAGGTGCTGAAGGACTACTGGGGCTGGCACAGCGGCGCGCAGGGGGAGGGCGATGTGCTGATCCATGCACTGCCGATCTTCCACGTGCACGGCCTCTTCGTCGCCATCCACGGCGCGCTGATCAGCGGCAGCAAGATGATCTGGCTCAACAAGTTCGATCCGAAGCGCGTGGTGGCCCGGCTGCCCGAGGCGACCGTGTTCATGGGTGTGCCCACGCTCTACGTGCGCATGCTGGCCGAGCCGGGGCTGACGCGCGAGGCCTGCAACGGCATGCGTCTTTTCATCGCGGGCTCGGCGCCACTGCTGATCGAGACCTTTGAGGCCTGGCGCGAGCGCACCGGCCACACCATTCTGGAGCGCTACGGCATGAGCGAGACCGTCATGCTCAGCTCCAACCCCTACAGCGCGGTGCAGGGCCAGCGGCGCGGCGGGACGGTGGGCTTCCCGCTGCCCGGCGTCCAGCTGCGCGTGCGTGACGATGCGGGCGAGCCCTGCCCGACGGACGAGATCGGCCACATCGAGGTGGCCGGCCCCAACGTGTTCGCCGGCTACTGGCGCATGCCCGAGAAAACCAAGGAAGAGTTCACCGCCGACGGCTATTTCAAGACCGGCGACGTCGGCAAAATCGACGGGCTCGGCTACGTCAGCATCGTGGGCCGCGGCAAGGACCTGATCATCAGCGGCGGCTACAACGTCTATCCGGCCGAGATCGAGGGCTACATCAACGAAATGGCCGGTGTGGCCGAGAGCGCGCTCGTGGGCGTGCCGCATCCGGATTTCGGCGAGGTCGGCGTCGCCATCGTCACGCCCAAGCCCGGTGCGGCGCTCGACGGCGACGCGATCATCGGAGCGCTCAAGAAGAAGCTGGCCAACTTCAAGATCCCCAAGCGCTGCTTCGTCGTCTCCGAGCTGCCGCGCAATGCGATGGGCAAGGTGCAGAAGGCCCTGTTGCGCGAGCAGCACAAGGGCTTGTTCGTCTAGCTGCCGCTGCCGTAGGGCCGCGTGAGGATCTCGAGGTTGTGGCCGTCGGGATCGTTCCAATAGACGCCGCGGCCGCCGTCGCCGTGGTTGATCTCGCCGGCATGGCGGTGGCCCGGGTCGGCCCAGTAGGGCAGGCCGCGTTCGCGGATACGGCCGAAGATCTGGTCGAACTCGGCCTCGCTCACAAGAAAGGCCAGGTGCTGCCATGGGATATCGCCCTCGACCTGCATGTAGTCGAGGGTGACGCCGTTGTCGACCTCGACGCCCTGGAAGGGGCCGAAGGGAACGGGCGCACCGCGGCCGAGGATCTCTGCCAGGAACACCGCGGAGGCCCGTGGATCGCGGGCCCGGACGATCGTGTGATTGAGCTGGATGGCCATGCGGTGGATGGTAGCGCCGGGCGCGGGTTAGCGCTGTGGCATGCAAGCTGCTTTCGACGTAAGTTTTCGCCTCTCGCCCCGCATCCTCGGAGGACTCGTGAACCGCCTGCTCAGCACCGACGCCGTGCCGCGCGATCAGCGGCTCGCGTACTGGACCGACATGATCTGCAACATCTATGTGCAGCTCGGTTGCGATCCGGTGCGCAACGGCCCGCCGGGCGACTTCGAAGGCAGCATCCGCCAGCACACGCTGCCGGCCCTCGACGTCTCGGTGGTGCGCTCGGGCGCGCAAAGCGTCATGCGCACGCCGGGCCACATCGCGCGCTCTTCCGACGACTATTTCCTGGTCGGTATCCAGACCCGCGGCCATGGCGTGGTGCGGCAGGACGGGCGCGATGCCGTGTTGGCGGTGGGCGACTTCGCGCTCTACGACAGCACGCGGCCCTACCAGCTCTTCTTCGACGACGCCTTCGAGCAGATCGTGCTCAAGCTCCCCGGCGAGCGCCTGCGCAGCGAGCTGCGCGACACGGAAGCGCTCACGGCCACGGCGGTGTCCGGCCGCGAGGGCGCGGGCCACCTGCTGATCAACATGATCGGCACGCTGCGCGAGGACATCGATGCGCTGCAACCGGCCTCTGCGCTGGCGGTTGCGAACGGCGTGCTCAGCATCCTCGTGGCCGGCCTGCAGACGCTGCCCGCGGCCCGCTCGCCGAGCCTCAGCAACCTGGCCGCCTTCCATCTCGCGCGCATCAAGCGCCGCATCGACGCACAACTTGGCGATGCCGGGCTCTCGGTCGGCAGCCTCGCGGCCGAACTCGGCCTGTCGGCGAGCCAGATCCACCGCGTGTTCAAGAGCGAGCCGCTCACGCCTGCGCAGTACATCTGGGAGCGTCGCCTCGAGGCCTGCAGCCGCGACCTGCTGGAACCCCGCCTGGCCGGCCGCACCGTGAGCGAGATCGCCTATGGCCGCGGCTTCAACGATGCGGCGCATTTCAGCCGCGCATTCCGCGAACGCTTCGGTTGCGCGCCGCGCGAATGGCGGCTGGGCGGCGGCCGGCAGTGACGGCGACCCGCCGTCATGCCCAGGTGCGCATCTCGATCCTCAGCTGAGCCTTGATGCCGGGGGTGGTTCCGGGCGGCGAGACGACGGGAATCTTGAATGTCAGCGCGCCGGCCTGCGGGCTGACAGGCGCCGGAATTGCGGCCACATTGGGTGTCTGGCTCTGAAAGCCGTACTGCAGCCGCCAGCCTCCGGCCGCTGCAGGATCCGGAACGGCCTCCACGAGGATCTGGTCGCGATAGAGAAAGCCGCCCTCGAAGTGCTTGTTCAGCCAGAGCACGCCGTCGACTTCGTAGTCGGGCACCAGCACGTTGAGGTCGAATGCGAACGCGATCGAATTGCCCAGGTCGGGGCTGGCCCGGGTCGGATCGAGGAAGATCGAGAACAGGTGGGGGCTCGCCGCCTGGGCTGCCTTGCGCGCGATGCCGGGGCCTTGATCGGGAAAGAGGTCGTCGAACTTTCGCTGAATCGCGGAGTTCTCGCGCACCACCCTGCGGTGCAGCTGCCACTGGCTTCTGCGCAGGGTCGCGACGATCTCGAAGCGGTAGGAGGCGCGGACCGCGTGGCCGCTTTTTCTCTTCGCCTCCACCTCTTCGGGCAGGGCGACTTCTTCGATATCGAGTATTCCGTCGGTCCGCACCGAGCCGAAGAGAAAGCGCGTGAGGTTCTGGTAACCCTCCTCGGAATTGACGATGCCGTAGTGGCCCGAATGACTGCGGAACACGAACGCGCGCGGAGAGTCGACGCGCAGCCGGGGACCTTCTTCGGGCCCGACCATGCCGAAGGTCGTTGCGTTGTCCATCCGGACGAGGCCGTCGCTCGCGTCGCCCACGGCCCACGATGAAAGTCCCTGGAGCGCCAGATAGTCGGCGGGATTCGAGCCGACCAGATTGAACACGCGTTCGGCAGGAAAGTGCGTGAGTTCCGAGACGTCCGTCGCAGTCGGGGCGAGCTTCAGGTAGGACTTCATGGTGTCCCGGTTGAAGTTGGTGGCATCGCCGAGTGCGCCCCAGCCGGGCACATTGCGCACCACCCTGAGGTCGATGCCGTTGTGCGGCGTGGCGTAGGTGAACAGCTTGTCGACGGCGTCCCGGGCCTCCTGAGTGCCCAGCGTGTCGTTCTGCAGGAAGGCGCGGCATACCAGGCCGCCCATCGAATGCGCCACCAGGTAGATCTTGAAGTCCTTTTCCTCCACGCCGTTGTCGAGCGGGTCGCCCAGGATCGGATGCTTGCCGTTCTTCCTGCAGACGAGGGTGCGCATGCGCAGGATGAGCTCGCCGAGGTTCTGCGCGAAATGGGTGATCGGATGCGGCTGCCCGTCGCCGAACTCGTTGGAGGCGTCATCGTAGTAGCGCAGGATCGCGATCGACTGGTAGGGCAGCGTGATGTCGGAGCGCAGCGGCTTGGTCTTGTCGTCGGGATCCGGTGCGGTCAGGTCTTCGCCGTTCACGTAGACATCGTCGTACCACTGGTCCGAGCGCTCTCGGCCGGTGGCGGTGCGTCGCCAGATGATCTCGTCCTTCAGGCGCACGAGCGGCGACTCGAAGAAGTACCGGCGCATGGTGCCGTCCCAGATACGGCGAGACTTCGTGCTGCCGATGTTGAAACCCATGAAAGGGTCTGCCACCGTGGCCTCGATCTCGCTCTGCGTGCCGGCGAAGCCGCGAACATAGATGATGGGGTGGTACGGCGCGTGCGGATTGGCCATGCGATTTCTCCTGGCGCGGGCAGTCCGTACGAGTTCTTCACCGGCGCCGCGATACCGGGCGTTTATATGCCCGTCACCTCGTGCGCGACATCACTCGTTTGGTGTAGAGCGATGGATATGCGCCGGGCGCCGGTTGCCGGCGCAGCGGCGCGGCCCTACTGCACGAGCAGCACCGAAATGTCGGTCTCCGAAACGACCTTGGTCGCCACCGAGCCCATGAGGGCGCGGCCGAAGATGCCGTGGCCGTGGGTGCCCATCACGATCAGCTCGGCGCCGCCCGCGGTCGCGGCCTTCAGGATCTCTTCGGCGGCGTGGCCGTGGCGCGGCTCGGCGCGGTAGTTGCCGATGTCGTGCTTCGCGAAGAAAGCCTTGACGGGCTCGAGCACCTTGGCGTTTTCTTCCGTGTAGTAGTCCTGCACCACATCCTTGCTGAGATGGCGGACCGCATGGCCGGGCAGGCCGCTGCACACGTGCACCACGATCAGCGCATGGCCGTCGACGAACATGCCGCGATGGGCGGCCAGGTAGTCGAGCGCTTTCTGCGTATGGGAACTGCCGTCGACGGCGATCAGGATCTTCATGCACTGCCTCTCGTTCTCTTGCAACCTGCGGCGAAAGCGCCGCATGACAAGGTTATACGGCGAGGTGCCGCGCACGTACAGAGAAGCCGAGTAGAAGCCGAGTGGATGCAGGGGGCCTTGCGCTCAGCCGCGCAAGCCCTTCCAGAGCATGTAGGCCGCCAGCACGTAGAGGATGCTTGCGAACACGCGCTTGAGCTTCGACACCGGCAGGCTGTGCGCGGCTTTCGCGCCGAGCGGCGCAGTGAGGAAGCTGCAGACCGCGATCACGGCCAGCGCAGGCAGCCAGATGTAGCCGATCGAGCCGGCCGGCAGGTCCTGCACCGATTGGCCGCTGGCCACGTAGCCGAGCACGTTGGCCACCGCGATCGGAAAGCCCAAAGCGGCGCTGGTGGCGACCGCGTTGTGGATTGCGACATTGCACCAGGTCATGAAGGGGACGCTGATGAAGCCGCCGCCGGCGCCGACCAGGCCCGAGAGGAAGCCGATCGCGCCGCCGCCCGCGAGCTGGCCCGCGGTGCCGGGCATCTGTCGCGTCGGCTTGGGCTTGCGGTTCAGGAACATCTGCGTTGCCGAGAAACCGACGAAGAGCGCAAAGAAGACGGCGAGCGCCGAGCCCTTGAGCAGAGCGAACACGCCGAGACTGCCGACCAGGCTGCCGATCACGATGCCGGGCGACAGCCTTTTCACGATGTCCCAGCGCACGGCGCCGCGCCTGTGGTGCGCGAGCACGCTCGAGATGGACGTGAACATGATGGTCGACATGGAGGTTGCGATCGCCATCTTCACCGCCAGGTCGGCCGGCACGCCGCGATGGCCCAGGATGATCGTGATGAAAGGCACCATCAACATGCCGCCGCCGATGCCGAGCAGGCCGGCGAGAAAACCGGTACCGACGCCGAGCACGGCGAGTTCGGCGACCAGCAGGGGGGCGATCGTCATGAAAGGAGGCCTCTGAAAAAAGCCACGGCCCCGAATACGGGGCCGTGGCCGTCCAAAAAAGGTGTCTGCGAGTGAGGCCGGACTCGCATCCTGAACCAGGGTTCAGGTGGGCGAGGGCAGCAAGGCTTCGGGTTCATCTGACGCGAGATGATCACACCCGCCAAGCGATATACCAAGCCCTGCTCCGTAGAGCATTGGAACAAGGAAATATTAAGCCCGACACGCACCGCAGACGGAGTGGATTTTACGCCCGCAATGACGAGCGCATGTAGTCCGTCACAGCAAATGGTCGTCGCCGGCGAGGGCCTGGTCGAGGCGCTGGATCAGTTGTGCGGCACGGGCATCGTCGGCCGCTGCATCGGGACCCGCCGCAGGGGCGGCCGCCGGCGCGGCAGGCGCCGCGATCGTCGCTTCGCGCTGGGCCAGGTCGAAGGCGAGGTTCAGCGAGGCCAGCACTGCGATGCGGTCGCGCGCCTTCACCTTGCCCGCATCGCGGATCTTGCACATTGCGGCATCGACGCGCTCGACGGCTTCGCGCAGCTGCGGCTCGCCGCCTTCGGGGCAGCCGAGCAGGTAGCTCTGGCCCATGATCTGGACTTCGACTTGTTTCATCAGGAAGAGGGAGCGTCTTGAGAGGGTTCTGCCGGCAGCTGTTCGAGCAGCGCATCGAGCCGCGTGCGTGCCGCGGCCAGCCGCGACTTGAGCGCATCGCGTTCGCGCGTGAGCGCGTTCACCTGGTCTTGCAGCAACGCATTGGTGCGCTGCACTTCTTCGTGGCGCACAAGCAAACGTTCGACGCGCTCGGCGATCTGTTCAATACGGCTCGGTGCAGGCATGGGGGGCGATTGTAGTTTCCGGCGAGCGCGCTTTCGCACTTAAAATCCCGCGCGTTGGTGCTCGCGCCGCGGTTCACGCGGCGCAGTTCAACGGGAAGCAGGAGTCGAAGCCCCCTCGGGCCGAGCCAGCCTGCGCTGCCCCCGCAACGGTCAAGCAGACGGCACCCCTTCGGTGCCGCCCTCGTCAAGAAGCCACTGGGCGCCCTGAAACAGGCGCCTGGGAAGGCGACGGGGGCGCGCTGCCAGCCCGGATACCGGCCAACGAGGCGGCTGCCGCATGCGTGAAGCATGAGGCGGTCATGACGTCCAAGCACCGGCGGGGAAGCCGGTGACGGACATTGATCTCTTGTGTTTCCCATGATGACAACCTGCGTTTCTTCCGCACGCGCCGCCGGGCGCGCTTCGTCGCGTCCGCTGGCACGCCCCAGCGCCATTTCCCTTTCGGTTGCCGCGTTGCTGGGCATGCCCGCGCTCGCCTTCGCACAAGCTGCAGCCCCGGCATTGCCCGAAACGGTGGTGACCGCGACCCGCACGCCAACGCGTGCCGACGAACTGGTGTCGGACACGGTGGTCATCGATCGCGCGCAGATCGAACGCCAGGCCAGCCGCACGCTGCCCGAACTGCTGGCGCGTGTCGCGGGGGTTCAGATGTCCGCCAACGGCGGTGCGGGCAAGGTCAGCAGCGTATTCATCCGAGGCACCGAAGCCCGCCACACGATCCTGCTGATCGACGGCGTGCGCTATGGCTCCGCCACAGCCGGCACGCCCTCGTGGGACAACATCCCGGTCGAGATGATCGAACGTATCGAAGTGGTCAAGGGGCCGGCCTCGGCGCTCTACGGCAGCGACGGCGTGGGCGGTGTGGTGCAGATCTTCACGCGCAAGGCCAAGCCGGGCGAGGACTCGTTCAGCCCGCGCGCGTCGAGCACCATCGGCAGCGAAGGCTACAAGCAGATCACCGGCGGCTTCACCGGCGCCTCGGGGCCCTTCACGTACTCGCTCGACGCGCAGCGCACGATCGACAAGAGCTTCTCCGCGACCAACCGCAAGGTGCAGTTCGGCAACTTCAACCCGGACCGCGATCCTTTCATGCAGAGCGCCCTCAACGCGTCGCTGGGCTACCAGATCAATCCAGACTGGAAGATCGACAGCGGCCTGCTGTACTCGGAAGGCCTGAACCATTTCGACGACGGCCCCAATCGCGACACCCGCGCCGTTGTGCGCACCCAGACCGCGTACATCGGCGCGCGCGGCAAGGTGATGCAGAACTGGTCGACGCAGCTGCGCTACGCACAGAGCCGCGACTACACGCGCTCCATCGTCGCCGCCACGCTGCCGGGCCTGTTCGAGACCACGCAGGACCAGTACCTGTGGCAGAACGACATCGCGACGCCGATCGGCACCGTGGTCGCCGGCCTGGAACGCCGCGTGCAGGAGGTCAACAGCGACACCGCGTACGCAGTGACTAAGCGTGACATCGACTCGGCCTTCGTCGGCCTCAACGGCAGCGCGGGCGCCCACAGCTGGCAGGTCGACGCGCGGCACGACCGCAATTCGCAGTTCGGCGACAGCAACACCTGGTTCGCCGGCTACGGCTACCGGATCACGCCGAACTGGCGCGTCAACGCGTCGCACGGCACCAGCTTCGTCGCGCCTTCGTTCAACCAGCTCTACTTCCCCAACTTCGGCAACGCGGCGCTGCAGCCGGAAGAGGGCAAGAACACCGACGTCGGCATCACCTGGAGCCAGGACGGCCAGAGCGTGAAGCTGGTGCGCTACGACAACAAGATCCGCGGCTTCATCACCAACACCACCCGGCCCGAGAACATACCCCGCGCTCGCATCGAGGGCTGGACGCTGGGCTACGACGGCCAGTTCGGCCCCTGGGGCGTGCATGCGAACCTGGACTCGCTGGACCCGCGCAACGAGGGTACCGGCAAGCTGCTGCCGCGCCGCGCGAAGAACACCGTTTCACTGGGCATCGACTACGCCGTCGGCCCCTGGAAGTTCGGCGGCTCGGCGCTGCATGTGGGGCGCCGCTTTGACGACGTGGCCAATACGCGCAGACTCGGCAACTACACGACCGTCGATCTCTATGCCGAGTACCAGGTGGCGAAGGACTGGTCGGTGCAGGGGCGCATCACGAACCTCAACGACGTCACGTATGAAACAGCCTACGGCTACAACCAGCGCGGGCGCGCTGCCTACCTGACGGTGCGGTGGCAGCCGAAATGAACATCGCACGCCGCGAACTGATCCTCGGCGGTCAGCGCAGCGGCAAGTCGCGGCGCGCCGAAGGGCGCGCGGCCGAGTGGCTTGCGCGTTCTCCCGCGCACCACGCGGTGCTGATCGCGACCGCGATGGCGCACGACGACGAGATGCGCGAACGCATCGCCCGGCATCGCGAGGACCGCGCGCTGCGCGCGCCGGGCCTCGCCACCGTCGAGGAGCCGATCGCGCTCGGTCCCGCGCTGGCCCGGCTGAGCGCGCCGCATGTCCTGGTGGTGGTCGATTGCCTCACGCTGTGGCTCACCAACTTGCTGATGCCGGCGGCGTCCGCGTCTCACGGAAGCAGCGCCTCGCTGGAGATGGTGCAGGCTTCGCTGCTGCGTGCCCTGCGCGAAGCGCGCGGCCCGGTGGTGCTGGTCGCCAACGAGATCGGTCTCGGCGTGATCCCGATGGGCAGCGAGGTGCGCGCCTTCGTCGATGCGCTGGGACGCCTCAACCAGGAGGTGGCGGCGGCCTGCGAGCGCGTCACGCTGATGGCCGCAGGCCTGCCGCTCAGTTTGAAAGAACCCGAATGAATCCGCTTTGCAGGTGGGCGCTCGCGCTGGCCGCGGCGGCGCTGACGGTCGCGGCCCATGCCGTGGTCGTGACCGACGAGCGCGGCGTGCGCGTCGACCTGCCGCGGCCGCCGCAGCGCATCGTGAGCCTGCTGCCCTCGCTGACAGAATCGGTCTGCACGCTGGGCGCCTGCGAGCGGCTGATCGGCGTCGACCGCTACTCCAACTGGCCCGATGCCGTGCGCGCACTGCCGCAGCTGGGCGGCGGCATCGATCCGAACGTCGAGGCCATCGTGGCGCTCAAGCCCGACGTGGTGCTCCTGGCCAAGTCCTCGCGCGTCACCGAGCGGCTCGAGGCGCTGGGTCTCAAAGTGATCGTGCTCGAACCGAAGAGCCATGCCGACGTGCAGCGCGTGCTCGACGCGCTCGGCCAGGTGCTGGGCATCGGCGATGCGCAACGCGTGTGGCGCGCCATCGATGCCAGCGTGACGGCGGCGGCAGAGGCGCTGCCGGCGCGCGCGAAGAACAGGCGCGTGTACTTCGAGATCAACAGCGCGCCCTACGCGGCGAGCGAAGTCTCTTTCATCGGCGAGACGCTCGCGCGGCTCGGCGTGAAGAACATCGTGCCGGCTTCGCTCGGGCCCTTTCCCAAGCTCAATCCCGAATACGTGGTGCGCGCCGATCCCGACCTGATCATGGTCGGCGAGCGCAGCGCGCAGGGACTCGAGCAGCGGCCGGGCTGGGCTTCCATCCGGGCGGTGCGCGAAGGCCGCATCTGCCGCTTCAAGGCTGCCGAATCCGATGTGCTGGTACGGCCTGGCCCGCGCATGGGCGAGGCTGCACAGCTCATGGCGAAGTGCCTGCAGGACAAGGCGTGAAGAGCGAGCATCGCCGCGCCCTCTCGCTCGGCATCGGGCTGATGGTGCTGAGCGCCGCGCTGATCGTGCTGGGCGCAGGCATCGGCAGCACCGGCTTCGAGAGCGTGTTCGCGGCGCACCGTGATCCGGTCGCGCTGCAGATCGTGTGGGACATCCGCCTGCCGCGCACGCTGGGCGCCTGGCTCGCCGGCGCGCTGCTCGGCCTCGCGGGCGCGGTGGCGCAGGGCCTGTTTCGCAATCCCCTGGCCGACCCTTATCTGCTGGGCAGTGCTTCGGGCGCCTCGCTCGGCATGGCCGTGGCGCTGTCGCTGTTCGGCGTCTCGGCGGCCAGCACGCAATGGGTGGTGCGCCTGGGCCTGACCGGCGCGGCCTTTCTGGGGGCCGTGCTGGCGGTGCTGCTCACCCTGATGCTGGCGCGCGGCGTGCAGCAGACGCTCCGGCTGCTGCTGGCCGGCGTGATCGTCGGCGTGGTGCTCGGCGCCGCCAAGGACCTGATCACCATCGCATCGGCCGACATCCTGCAGGCGATCCAGGGGTTCATGCTCGGCAGCACGGGCCTGGTCGGCTGGAGCGCCTGCGGCGTGATGGGCGCGCTCGGCCTCGTCTGCCTGCTGCTCGGCTGGGCGCTGGCGCCGGTGCTCGACGGGCTGGCGCTCGGCGAGGCCACGGCCAGCAGCCTGGGCTTGCCGCTGGGCGCGATGCGCGCCGCGCTGGTGGCGGTGCTCGCGCTTGCCACCGGCACCGCGGTGGCGCAGACCGGGCTCATCGCTTTCGTCGGCCTGGCGGCGCCGCACCTGGTGCGCTCGGCCGTGAAGACCACGCATGCGCGCCTGATCGTGCTGTCGACCGCGATGGGCGGCCTGCTGCTGATGGCGGCCGACCTGCTGGCGCGCTGGCTGATCGCGCCGCAGGAGCTGCCGGTCGGCGTGCTGACCGCAGTGCTCGGAGGCAGCTATCTGCTGTGGCTCATGCATCGGCGCAGCGCGCGGGGAGGCTTCTGATGGAGCGGGTGGTCGCGCGCGGCATCGCGCTCGAGGCAAGGCAGGTCAGCGCGACGCTGGGCCAGACCGAGGTGCTGCATGGCATCGATCTCGCGCTCGCGGCCGGCCGCTGGACCAGCATCGTCGGTCCCAATGGCGCGGGCAAGTCCACCTTGCTCAAGGTGCTGGCCGGCCTGCTGGCCCATCGCGGCGAGGTGCGCCTGTTCGGGCAGCCGCTCGATGCCATCTCCGGCCGTGCGCGCGCGCGGCGGCTGTCGTGGCTCGGCCAGGGCGGCGCGGGCGAAGGCTCTGCCGATGACCTGATGGTCTACGACGTCGCCATGCTCGGGCGCCTGCCGCACCAGCGCTGGCTCGCCGCGCCCAGCGATGCCGATCGCGCGGCCGTCGAGCGCGCGCTGCGCAGCACCCAGGCCTGGGAGTGGGGCGGGCGGCCGCTCGGCCAGCTGTCGGGCGGCGAACGCCAGCGCGTGCTGCTGGCGCGTGCACTGGCCGTCGAAGCCGAACTGCTGCTGATGGACGAACCGCTCGCCAACCTCGATCCGCCGCACCAGGCCGACTGGATGGCGAGCGCCCGTGCGCTGGTGGCCGAAGGCAGGACGGTGGTCAGCGTGCTGCACGAACTCAATGCCGCGCTGGCGGCCGATGCGATGGTGGTGATGGCCAAGGGCCGCGTGCTGCACCATGGCCGCTGCGACGATGCAGCGACGCACCAGGCGCTCGAAGCGGTGTTCGACGGCCGCGTCACCGTGCATCGCGTGGCCAACCAGTGGCTGGCCGTACCGCACTGAACACTCAACCGGGAACTCCCATGCAGATCGAAACCCCACCCAGCGACAAGCCCTACGAGAAGCCCGAGGGCGAGCGCCGCGGCCTCGTGATCGTCAACACCGGCGACGGCAAGGGCAAGAGCACCGCGGCCTTCGGCCTCGCGCTGCGCGCACACGGCCGCGGCAAGGCCGTGAAGATCTTCCAGTTCATGAAGGTGCCGAGCGCGCGCTTCGGCGAGCACCGGATGTTCGAGCAGATCGGCATCCCGATCGAAGGGCTGGGCGACGGCTTCAGCTGGAAGAGCCAGGATCTCGAACGCTCGGCGCAGCTTGCGCGCGACGGCTGGGAGAAGGCGAGGGCGGCGATCCTCTCGGGCGAGCATTTCCTCGTGGTGCTCGACGAGATCACCTATCCGCTGATCTACGGCTGGCTGCCGCTCGAAGGCGTGCTGGAGACGCTGCGCACGCGGCCGCGCGAAGTCCACGTGGTGCTGACCGGGCGCCGCTGCCCGCCCGAGATTGTCGAGTTGGCCGATACGGTGACCGAGATGCAGATGGTCAAGCATGCGTTCAAGGCCGGTATTCCGGCGCAACGAGGCATCGAGGACTAGAGCTTGACGATGGTGGCCGCGCTTTGGGTCGCGCTCGCCATCGATCGATGGTTGGGCGAACCGGCCGCGCGCTGGCATCCGGTGGTGTGGACCGGCCGCTACCTGGGCTGGGCGGGGCGGCGCATCGCACCGCCGGCCGAAGCGGCGCGCTCACCGGATCTCGCGCGCTTCGCCGCGGGAGCGCTCGCTTGGTGGGCCGGCGCTGCCACGGTCCTGCTGGCCGCGTGGGCGGTCGCGGTCGCCGCCGCGCGCCTCCCGGGCTGGGCGGAGGTACTGTTTCTGGGCCTGGCGCTCAAGCCGCTGTTCGCCTGGCGCATGCTGCGCGACGAGGTCCTGGCCGTCGAAGCGGCGCTGGCCGGCTCGCTCGATGCCGGCCGCGACCGACTGGCGCATTTGGTCAGCCGCGATGTTCATGCGCTGAACGAAGCCGAGGTGCGCGAGAGCGCGATCGAATCGTTGGCCGAGAACCTCAACGACTCGGTGGTCGCGCCGGTGTTCTGGTTCGTGCTCTTCGGCCTGCCCGGGGCCGCGCTCTATCGTTTCGCCAACACCGCCGATGCGATGTGGGGCTATCGCGGCGTGCGCCAAGGCCGCGTCTGGGAATGGGCCGGCAAGTGGGCCGCGCGCGCCGACGATGTGCTGTCGTGGCTGCCTGCGCGCTTCACCGCCTTTCTGCTCCTCTCGTCTTGCTCCCTCTCCCGCGAGCGGGGGAGGGCTGGGGTGAGGGCTCTGCCCGCCACCGCCCGCGAAGCCCGCCATACCCCATCCCCCAACAGCGGCTGGCCCATGGCCGCGATGGCGCTCTGCCTCGGCGTACGGCTCGCCAAGCCCGGCGTCTACGCCTTGAACGAAGCGGGACGCGCGGCCAGCGCGGCGGACACGCAACGCGCCGCATCGTTGGCGGCCAGGGTCGTCGTGCTGCTGGCCCTTGTCGCATCGGCATCGATCCTCGGGCTGGCTGTATGACTTCCTTCGACGAACCACTGCACGGCGGCCCGGACGCCCGCGGCGCGGCGCCGCACGATTTCTCCACCAACGCCAATGCCTGCGGCCCTTGTCCATCGGCGCTGGCCGCGCTGCAGAAAGCGGACGCCCGCCGCTATCCCGATCCGCGCTACACCGCGCTGTGTGAAGGGCTCGCCTGCTTTCATGGCGTTGACGCCGAGCGCATCGTGATCGCCGCGAGCGCGAGCGAATTCATCGGGCGCATCACGGCCGCGGTGGCGCAGCAAGGCGGCCGCGGCGTCTGGATGCCGCCGCACAGCTATGGCGATTACCAGCGGACCGCCGGCGCGTGGGGCTTCGAGCCCGCGCCGGCAGCCGGTGCCGACCTGGCCTGGTGCTGCGATCCGTCCAGCCCATTCGGCCAAGCCCAGAACGGCTTGCAGGCCCTGATCGATGCGCCGCTGCCCTCGAAAGGCACCTGCGTGCTCGACCTCGCCTATGAGCCCTTGCGGCTCGAAGGCAGCCTGGGGCTGAGCCCGGTGCAGAAGGATCGCGTCTGGCAACTGTGGACGCCGAACAAGGCGCTGGGCCTCACCGGCATCCGCGCCGCCTACGCGATCGCGCCCCGGGATGCGGGCGCGATGATCGCGCGCCTCGGCCGCCTCGCGCCATCCTGGCCGCTGGGAGCGCACGGTGTCGCGCTGCTCACCGCCTGGACCGGCGCCGAAGCGCAGGACTGGCTCCGGCACAGCCTGGACACATTGCGCGCGTGGAAACGCGAGCAAGAAGCCCTGTGCGCCGCGCTGGGCTGGACCTGCCTGCCCAGCGTCGCCAACTATTTCTGCGCGCGGCCGGATGTGCCTTATGCGCCGCGTGCCGCAGCGCTCCGTGATGCAGGCATCCAGCTGCGCGACACCCGCTCCTTCGGCCTGCCGGACCACGTGCGGCTCGGCGTGCTGCCGCCGGCCAGCCAGTCGGCGCTGCAACGCGCATGGCCGGCGGCGCGACCCTGAGGCTCAGCGCCGCTGCAGCCGCGGATTCTTCTGGAACAGATCGGCCGCCCAGTCGACGAAGACCCGCACCTTGGCGCTCAGGTGGCGGTTCGGCGGATAGACCACGTGCACCGGCAGCGGCGGCCGCGTCCAGTCCGGCAGGATCTCAATCAGCTCGCCGTTGGCCAGGTGGGATTCCGTCATGAAGGTGATGCACTGCGAGATGCCGAAGCCGCCGAGCACCGCCGCCAGGTGGGCGTTGCTTTCGTTGACCGAGACCCGGTAGGGACCCGACATCTCGATGTGCTCGTCGCCCCTGTGGAACTCGTGCGGGTAGACGCGGCGCGTGCCGCCGGCGAAAAAGCTCACGAGATGATGGCGCTTCTCGATGTCCGTCGGATGCTGCGGCACGCCGTAGCGCTTCAGATAGGCCGGCGAGGCCACGGTCACGAATTCCAGCGTGCCGATGCGCCGCGCCACCAGGGACTGGTCGGTCAGGTCGCCGGCCCGGATCACGCAGTCCACGTTGTCGCTGATCAGGTCGACCGGGCGGTCGCTCACGCCCAGGTCGACCTGGATGTCGGGATAGCGGTCGCAGAAGCTCGCCAGCGCCGGCAGGATGATCATCCGCGCCGTCGAAGTGCCCACGTCGATGCGCAGCCGCCCGGTCGGGTTGGCCTGCGCATTGGTCATGCTGGCCTCGATCTCGTCGAAGTCGTTCAGGAGGCGCGCGGTGCGCTCGAAGTAGGCCGCGCCGTCGGGCGTGACCGTCACCCGGCGCGTGGTGCGGTTGAGCAGTTTCACGTGCAGGCGCGATTCCAGCGCCTGGATCTGCTTGGTGACCGTGCCCTTGGGCAGGCCAAGGGAGTCTGCTGCTCTTGTGAAGGTGCCGGCTTCTACGACGCGGACAAAGATCCGCATGGCCTGGATCTGGTCCATTTATGCTGCTCCTGGAAAACCCGGAGTTTCCACCGGGGTGCGGATTCTCACATGCCGCTTCTTAGCTGATTGTTAGCCAATTGGAAACAGAGTAGGGGCCAACAGCTCGTTGCAGCAGCCAATCCGGGTCGTAATATTCAACCCATCGTCCACCCACCGAGGCCACTCATGTCATCCCGTCCCACTCCGCGTTCTGCTGAAGCCGCCAAGGCCCCGGCGGGAGCCGTTGTGCAAGGCGCCGAAACCGACATCAGCATCCCGCTGCCCGGCCGCGAGCCGGTCGAGGCGCGCCTCTATGGCCAACGGGCCAAGGGTGCGGCGGTGCCGCTGGTGCTGCACTTCCATGGCGGCACTTTCATCAGCGGCGATCTGGACTTCGGCCGCAACGTGGCCCGCCTGCTGGCCGGCGCCGGTGCGGTGGTGGTCTCGCTGGCCTATCCGCTGGCACCTTTCCCCGAACCCATCGAGGTCGGCTTCGCGGCGCTGGAGTGGCTCTACAAGCAGCGCGTCAAGCTGGCAGGCAAGGGCGCCCGCGTCTACCTGGCCGGCGAGGAAGCCGGTGGCAACGTGGCGGCCGCGGTGGCGCTGATGGCGCGGGATCGCGCGCATCCGCCGCTGGCGGGCCAGATCCTGCTGTCGCCGATGCTGGACCCCTGCGCCGGTACGCAATCGCTGCGCAAGGCGACGAGCGACGCCGTGAAGTGCCGTTGGGCGACCGGCTGGCAGGAGTACCTGAGCCGCCCGATGAACGCGACGCACCCCTATGCGGTGCCGGGCGCCTCGCTGCGGCTGGCCGAATTGGCGCCCACGCTGGTGCTGGTCGGCGAGGACGATGCGATGCGCGACGAAGCCCTGCGCTTCGCGCAGCGGCTGCAGGATGCGGGCATTTCGGTGACCCGGGGCGTGCTGCCCTCGGCCGCGAAGTGTCCGGACGAGTTGTACGACCCCGCCTATGGCGATTGCGCGTGTCCGGAGACAGTCGGTGAGCACATGCGCGCATTTTTCGCTGCCACGGCGCCGCCGGTGCCTCCCCCGGTCTAGGCCCAGCCGGCCACGCCGGTAACCCGTTTTTCGAATCTCCTCGGTCCGCAGGCCTTGCCGGCGGTGCCGGATATCGCCCTCCTGTGTCACGACGCCGGTTGGGCCGTTGCATTCCCAAAGTCATTCAAAAGGACGTTCATCATGCAAAGCAAGCTGTCTAACCAGAACCGCCGCCGCCTCTGGCCCGCCGTGACCGGCATTACCGCAGCGGTCGCGATCGCCTGCGCCGCGCTCGGCTTGCCGAGCTTCAAGGCCGAGGCCAACAATGCGCCCGCGGCCGACGCCCCGCGCGCCACGCCGGTGTCGGTGGCCACGGTGGCCGCGACCGACGTCAACACCTGGGACGAGTTCTCGGGCCGGCTCGAGGCGGTCGAGCGGGTCGACGTGCGCTCCCGCGTGGCCGGCGCCGTGCAGGCGGCCCATTTCCGCGAAGGCTCGCTGGTCAAGCAGGGCGACCTGCTGATCACGATCGACCCCGCGCCCTACGCGGCGGAAGTGGAGCGCGCCGAAGCGCAGGTGGCCTCGGCCCAGGCGCGCGTGTCCTTCACGCGCAGCGAGCAGGAGCGCGCACGCCGCCTGTGGGAAGAGAAGGCCATTGCCCAGCGCGAGCTCGACGAGCGCGTCAACGCCGGCCGCGAGGCCGAGGCCAACCTGCGCGCGGCGCAGGCTTCGCTGCAAAGCGCACGCCTGAACCTGGGCTACACCCAGGTGCGCGCGCCGGTGGCCGGGCGCATCGGCAAGATCGAAGTGACGGTGGGCAACCTGGTCGCGGCCGGCCCCGGCGCGCCGGTGCTCACCACGCTGGTGTCGGTGAGCCCCATCTACGCGAGCTTCGATGCCGACGAGCAGGTCGTGGTCAAGGCGCTGAAGGATCTGCCCGGCGGCGCCAGTGCGCGCAACAAGATCGAAGGCATCCCGGTGCAGATGGGCACCGCCGGCCTCGAAGGCACCCCCTACGAAGGCAAGCTGCAGCTGATCGACAACCAGGTCGACGCCAGGAGCGGCACGGTGCGCGTGCGTGCCGCCTTCGACAACAAGGACGGCGCACTGATCCCCGGCCAGTTCGCCCGCATCCGCATGGGCCAGGCCCGCAGCGAGAGCGCGGTGCTGGTCAACGAACGCGCGGTCGGCACCGACCAGAACAAGAAGTTCGTGATGGTCGTCGACGCCGACAACAAGACCGTGTACCGCGAAGTCACGCTGGGCGCATCGGTCAACGGCCTGCGTGTCGTCACCAAGGGCCTGAAGGCCGGCGAACGCGTCGTGGTCAACGGCTTGCAGCACGTGCGCCCCGGCGCGCTGGTGGCACCGCAGGCAGTCACCATGGACGCCAAGGCCGAGGTGCAGCCGCAGCGCGTGGCGGCTGCCGCGAAGTCCTGAGCACAGCGCGCTCTCTAGAGAATCATCATGAATCTATCCAAGTTCTTCATCGACCGGCCGATCTTCGCGGGGGTGCTGTCGCTCCTGATGCTGATCGCCGGCCTGATCGCGCTGCGCGGGCTGCCGATCTCCGAGTACCCCGAGGTCGCACCGCCCTCGGTGGTGGTGCGCGCCCAGTACCCGGGCGCCAATCCGAAGGTGATCGCCGAGACGGTGGCGACGCCGATCGAGGAGCAGATCAACGGCGTCGAGGGCATGCTCTACATGGGCAGCCAGGCGACCACCGACGGCGTGATGACGCTGACCGTCACCTTCAAGCTCGGCACCGACCCCGACAAGGCGCAGCAACTGGTGCAGAACCGCGTCTCGCAGGCCGAGCCGCGGCTGCCCGAGGAAGTGCGCCGTCTCGGCGTGACCACGGTCAAGAGCGCGCCCGACCTCACGATGGTGGTGCACCTGGTGTCGCCCAACGACCGCTATGACATGACCTACCTGCGCAACTACGCGGTGCTCAACGTCAAGGACCGGCTGGCGCGCATCGAGGGCGTGGGCCAGGTGCAGATCTTCGGCGGCGGCGACTACTCGATGCGCGTCTGGCTTGACCCGCAGAAGGTCGCGCAGCGCGGCCTCTCCGCCAGCGACGTGGTGGCTGCGATCCGCGGCCAGAACATCCAGGCGGCGGCCGGCGTGGTCGGCGCATCGCCTGGCCTGCCGGGCGTGGACATGCAGTTGTCCATCAACGCCCAGGGGCGGCTGCAGAGCGAAGAGGAGTTCGGCGACATCATCGTCAAGAGCGGCGCCGACGGTGCCGTGACCCGGCTGCGCGACATCGGCCGGCTCGAACTGGGCGCGGCCGACTATTCGCTGCGCTCGCTGCTCAACAACGACGCGGCGGTCGGCATGGGCGTGTTCCAGGCGCCGGGCTCCAACGCGCTCGACATCTCTTCCAACGTCCGCAAGACGATGGCAGAGATCAACAAGACCATGCCCGAGGGCGTGGAATACCGCATCGCCTACGACCCGACGCAGTTCGTGCGCGCCTCCATCGAATCGGTGGTGCACACGCTGCTCGAAGCCATCGCGCTGGTGGTGCTGGTGGTGATCCTGTTCCTGCAGACCTGGCGCGCCTCCATCATTCCGCTGCTCGCGGTGCCGGTGTCGGTGATCGGCACCTTCGCCGTGCTGCATGTGCTGGGCTTCTCGATCAACGCGCTGTCGCTCTTCGGGCTGGTGCTGGCGATCGGCATCGTGGTCGACGACGCGATCGTGGTGGTCGAGAACGTGGAGCGCAACATCGAGGCCGGGCTCACGCCGCGCGAGGCGACGTATCGAGCCATGCGCGAGGTGTCCGGGCCGATCATCGCGATCGCGCTGGTGCTGGTGGCCGTGTTCGTGCCGCTGGCCTTCATCAGCGGCCTCACCGGGCAGTTCTATCGCCAGTTCGCGGTGACCATCGCGATCTCGACCGTGATCTCCGCGATCAACTCGCTGACGCTGTCGCCGGCGCTCGCCGCGCTGCTGCTGCGCGGGCACGACCAGCCCAAGGACGCGCTCACGCGCGGCATGGACCGGGTCTTCGGCTGGCTGTTCCGCGGCTTCAACCGCTTCTTCCACCGCGGCGCGGAAGCCTACAGCGGCGGCGTCAAGAACGTCATCTCGCGCAAGACGCTGATGCTGGTGATCTACCTCGCGCTCGTCGGCGTGACCTTCGGCCTCTTCAAGGCGGTGCCGAGCGGCTTCGTGCCGGCGCAGGACAAGCAGTACCTGATCGGCTTCGCGCAGCTGCCCGACGGCGCCACGCTGGACCGCACCGAAGAAGTGATCCATCGCATGGGCGAGATCACCAAGAAGAACCCGAACGTCGAAGACGCGATCGCGTTCCCCGGCCTGTCGATCAACGGCTTCACCAACAGTTCGAACTCGGGCATCGTGTTCGCGACGCTCAAGCCCTTTGCCGAGCGCCAGCGCGCCGACCAGAGCGGCGGCGCGGTGGCAGGCCAGCTCAACCAGCAGTTCGCAGGCATCCAGGACGCCTTCATCGTGATGTTCCCGCCGCCGCCGGTGGCGGGCCTGGGCACCACCGGCGGCTTCAAGCTGCAGCTGGAGGATCGCGGCTCGGTCGGCTACGAGCAGATGGACGCGGCGGTGAAGGCCTTCATGACGAAGGCGCGGCAGGCGCCCGAGCTCACCGGCATGTTCACCAGCTGGCAGGTCAACGTGCCGCAGCTCTATGCCGACATCGACCGCACCAAGGCGCGCCAGCTCGGCGTGCCGGTGACGGACATCTTCGACACCATGCAGATCTACCTCGGCAGCCTGTACGCGAACGACTTCAACAAGTTCGGCCGCACGTACTCGGTGCGGGTGCAGGCCGATGCGCCGTACCGCGCACGTGCCGAAGACGTGGGCCTGCTGAAGGTGCGCTCGAACTCGGGCGAGATGGTGCCGCTCTCGGCGCTGATGAAGGTGAATTCCAGCTTCGGACCGGAACGCGCGATGCGCTACAACGGCTATCTCTCGGCCGACATCAACGGCGGCCCAGCGCCCGGCTTCTCCTCGGGCCAGGCGCAGGACGTGATCGAACGCATCGCGGCCGAGACGCTGCCCAAGGGCGTCAGCTACGAGTGGACCGAGCTGACCTACCAGGAAATCCTGGCGGGCAATTCGGCGGTGCTGGTGTTCCCGCTCGCCATCCTGCTGGTGTTCCTGGTGCTGGCCGCGCAGTATGAAAGCCTCACGCTGCCGCTGTCGATCATCCTGATCGTGCCGATGGGCCTGCTCGCGGCGATGACCGGCGTATGGATCTCGGGGGGTGACAACAACGTCTTCACGCAGATCGGGCTGATCGTGCTAGTGGGCTTGAGTGCGAAGAACGCGATCCTGATCGTGGAGTTCGCGCGCGAGCTCG
The DNA here is from genome assembly GCF_900101545.1 of Variovorax sp. CF079. Lineage (GTDB taxonomy): Bacteria > Pseudomonadota > Gammaproteobacteria > Burkholderiales > Burkholderiaceae_C > Variovorax. The sequence goes on from NZ_FMZU01000016.1 coordinate 148,512, forward strand.
AGTTCGCCGGCCGCACTCCGCTCCAGGCCGCGATCGAAGCCAGCCGCCTGCGCCTGCGCCCGATCCTGATGACTTCGCTGGCCTTCGTGATGGGTGTGCTGCCGCTGGTGCTGGCGACCGGCGCCGGTTCGGAGATGCGCTCGGCCATGGGCGTGGCGGTGTTCGCCGGAATGATCGGCGTGACCGCCTTCGGCCTGTTCCTGACGCCGGTGTTCTACGTCGTGCTGCGTCGCCTGACGGGCAACAGGCCGCTCAAGCTGCATGGCGAGGTGCCGCATCTGGACGACAGCTTCGTCTCGGCCGACCACCCGGCGGCGGCACCGCATGCGGCGGGCGGCGGCGGGGGCCTGCAGCCTGCACCGGCTTCGCCGCTCAAGTTGCATGAGTAAACGGGATCAAGGCCCTCACGGCCTCCTTCAAGAAAGTCGATCATGAAATCCGATTCGAAACTCTTCCGCCCCTGGCGCGCCGCGCTGCTGCCGCTGGTCGCCGCACTGGTCCTGGTCGGCTGCGCGACCGCGCCGGCGGAGCTGCCGGCCTTCAACACGCCGGCCCAGTTCAAGGAGCAGGCCGCGCCGCAGGCCGAGGGCACGTGGACGCGCGCGCAGCCGGCCGAGTCGCAGCCGCGCGGCGATTGGTGGCGCGCCTTCAACGACCCGGTGCTCGACAAGCTCGTCGAGCGGGCCGCTGCCAACAACACCAGCATCCAGTCCGCCGCCGCGCGCCTGGCCGAGGCGCGCGCCGTGCTGCGCAGCACCGATGCCGACCGCGCACCGCAGGTCGGTTTGGGCGCGGGTGCCAGCCGGCAGGCCGGCCTGGATCGCAACCAGAGCAACAGGCCCTCCACGCTGATCACGGCCGGCGTCGATTTCTCCTACGAGATCGATCTCTTCGGCCGCCTCTCGCGTGCCAGCGACGCGGCGCGGCTCGATGCCGAATCGCGCGAAGGCCTGCTGCAAAGCACGCGCCTGCTGGTCCAGGCCGAGACGGCCCAGACCTACCTCTCGCTGCGCGCGCTCGATGCCGAGCGCGCGCTGGTGCGCGAAACCGTCGGCGCCTACCGCGACACCCTGCGGCTGGTTCAGCGCCGCAACCAGGCCGGCGATCTCGCCGAACTCGACGTGGTGCGTGTCGAAACCGAAGTGGCAGCCACCGAATCCGAAGCGCTGACGTTGGACCGGCGCCGCGCGGAACTGGAGCATGCGCTGGCGGTGCTGACCGGCGAGACGGCGTCGAGCTTCGCGCTGGAGACGCAGGACTGGTCGACCGCCTTGCCCACCATTCCGGCCGGCGTGCCGGCGACGGTGCTGACGCGCCGGCCCGACATCTCGGCCGCGCAGAAGGCCGTGTTCGCTGCACAGTCCCGCGTCGGCGTCGCGCAGACCGCGTGGTTCCCGAGCATTTCGCTCACGGGCGGCGGCGGCTACGCCTCCTCGGACGTCAGCGACCTGTTCAAGTGGTCGGCGCGGTCCTGGGGCATCGGGGCATTGCTTTCGCTGCCCTTGTTCGACGGTGGACGCCGCGAAGCCGGCGTGCAGAGCGCGAACGCACAGCTGGACGGCGCGCTCGCCAACTACCGCGCGCAGGTGCTGGGTGCCTTCAAGGACGTGGAGGACCAGCTCTCGTCGCTGCGCATCCTCGAGCAGCAGTCGGGCGTGCAGGGAAGGGCGGTCGCTTCGGCGAGCCGGGCCACCACGCTGTCCGATTCACGCTACCGCAACGGGCTGGTCAGCCAGCTCGACCTGCTCGATGCGCGCCGCCAGGAACTGCAGAACCGCCGCCAGGCGCTGCAGGTGCGCTCGGCGCAGTACCAGGCCACGGTCGGGTTGGTGCGTGCGCTGGGCGGCAGCTGGGAAACGCCGCAGACCACGGGCGCTGCGACGCCGGAAGCACCGGCGCAAATTGCGACGCGCTGAGTCTAGGAGCCGGCGTCCGGTGCGGACGCCGGCTGCGCATCTGCCAGCCGGCGCAGCGCGGTGGCCCCCAGCGCCAATGCGCTCGAATAGCTTGCTTGCGGCGTCGCGGCCGACTTGAAGTGCCGATAGTGCAGCGCGTCGCCCGTGTCGTTGTCAAAAGCTTCGATCAGCACCCAGAAGAATTTTCCTTTCTCGCGCTCCTCCACCGTGAGCGCCATGTCGCGTATCGCGGGCATCAATCCACTCCCTCATTTGTTGATGGGAGGAGGCTACGGAGCAAACGAGGTGTTTGACGCAGCACGTCCGAATGCAATGCGCCGAAGCGTGAAAGACTTCGCGAGCGCTCCGAATGGCTCGGGCCGTAGCGGACAATCCACAGATGATTACAAGTGTGGGACGAAGCGGCCAAGCCCGCTGCGTCATGGTCCTCGGCACCACCAGCGGTGCCGGCAAGAGCTGGCTGGCGACCGCGCTGTGCCGCTGGTATGCGCGCCAAGGCCTCGAGGTGGCGCCGTTCAAGGCGCAGAACATGAGCAATAACGCACGTGTGGTCGCCGGCGGCGAGATCGGCAGTGCGCAATATTTCCAGGCACTGGCGGCGCGCGCCGAGCCCGATGTGCGCATGAACCCGCTGCTGCTCAAGCCCGAGCGCGACACGCACAGCCAGGTGGTGCTGATGGGCCGCGTGAGTGCCGAGCTGTCGTTGCTGCCCTGGCGCGGGCGCAGCGAACGCGTCTGGCCGCAGATCGCACACGCGCTCGACGAACTGCGGGCCGAGAACGAGGTGGTGGTGATCGAAGGCGCCGGTTCGCCGGCCGAGATCAACCTGATGGCGAGCGACATCGTCAACCTGCGCGTGGCGCGGCATGCCGATGCGCGCTGCCTGCTGGTGACCGACATCGACCGCGGCGGCGCCTTCGCCCATCTCTACGGCACCTGGGCGCTGATGCCGGAGGCCGACAGGGCCTTGATCAAGGGCTTCGTGCTCAACAAGTTCCGCGGCGATGCGACGCTGCTCGCGCCCGCGCCGCAGCAGCTCGAAGAGCTCACCGGCATACAGACCGTGGCGACCTTGCCGATGTGGTGGCAGCATGGCCTGCCCGAGGAGGACGGCGTTTTTGACGACCGCAGCACGGCCAGCGGCGAAGTCACGCGCACCATCGCCGTCATCGCCTATCCGCGCATCAGCAACCTCGACGAATTCCAGCCGCTGAAGAACATCGCCGGCGTGCGACTGCGCTGGGCGCGCAGCCCGGCCGACGTGGCCGGCGCCGACTGGATCGTGCTGCCCGGCTCCAAGAACACCAGCGGCGACCTGGCCTGGCTGCGGGCGCAGGGCCTGGACCGCGCGGTGGCTGCGCATGCAGGACGTGGCGGCGCGGTGCTCGGCATCTGCGGCGGGCTGCAGATGCTGGGCGAGGCGCTGATCGATCCGCATGGCGTCGACGGCAATGGCCCCGGCCTCGGCCTGCTGCCGCTGGTCACCGTGTTCGCGGCCGACAAGACCGTGCAACCGCGCGAGGCCCGCTTTGCCGAACTGACCGGCCCCTGGGCCGCGCTCTCCGATGTCGCGGTGGGTGGCTACGAAATCCATCATGGCCAAACCGCGCCCCATGCCGCGATGGCTGCCGCCGGCGATCACGCGATGCCAGTGATGCCCGACGAGCTGGCCTGGCAGAACGCCGCGGGCAACGTGCTCGGGCTCTACCTGCACGGCCTGTTCGAAGACCCGGCCGCGCTGCATGCGCTCTTCGGCGCGACCGCGCGCACGCTGGACAGCGTGTTCGACGGACTGGCCGACCACATCGATTCCCACTTTGAAGCGGGCGTGCTGCGCTCCCTGATCGAATGACGCTTGAACTCCCCACCGCCCCGAAACTCGACGACGCCGCGCTTGCTGCGCGACTTCAACATCGGATCGACAACAAGACCAAGCCGCTCGGCGCCTTGGGCCGGCTGGAGGCGCTGGCCTTGCGGCTGGGCCTGATCCTCGGCAGCGAATCGCCGGTGCTCCAGGCGCCGCAGATGCTGGTCTGCGCGGGCGACCACGGCTTGGCGGCGCGCGGCGTGTCGGCCTATCCGAGCGACGTGACCTGGCAGATGGTCGAGAACTTCCTGGCCGGCGGCGCGGCGGTCAGCGTGCTCGCGCGCCAGCACGGCCTGGCGCTGACTGTGGTGGATTGCGGTGTGCGGCATGACTTTGCGCCGCGCGCAGGCTTGTCGATCCGCAAGGTCGCACCGGGCACCGCCGATGCATCGACCGGCCCGGCGATGAGCGCAGCGCAGCGCGACGAGGCGATCGCCAATGGCATCGCGCTCGTGCGCGAGCTGCCGGGCAATGCGCTGCTGCTGGGCGAGATGGGCATCGGCAATACCTCGGCTGCATCGCTGCTGCTGGCGCGGCTCACGGGCCTGGACATCGATGCCTGCACCGGCAGCGGCACGGGCCTCGATGCCGACGGCCTGGCGCGCAAGCGCCGGCTGCTGCGCGAAGTGCTCGCGCTGCATGCCGATGCCGGCACGCCGCTGGCCGCGCTCGCGGCCTTCGGTGGCTTCGAGATCGCCACCCTGGTCGGCGCCGTGCTGCAGGCCGCGCACGAACGGCGCGTGATCGTGGTCGACGGCTTCATCGCGAGCACCGCGGTGCTGGTGGCGCAGGCGCTGCAGCCCCACGTCGTGCAGCGCTGCGTGGCGGCGCACGAATCGGCCGAACCGGGTCATCGGCTGCTCTTGAATTCGCTGGGCCTCGACGCGCTGCTGCGCCTGGACCTGCGCCTCGGCGAAGGCTCCGGCGCCGCGCTCGCCTGGCCCTTGCTCGAATCCGCGTGCCGCATCCTGCGCGACATGGCGAGCTTCGAGTCGGCCGGCGTTTCGCAGCAGGACAAGGGATGAACGGCGTGCGCCACTTCCTGCTGGCCTTGCAGTTCTTCACGCGCGTGCCGGTCACCGGGCGGTTGGCCGGGTGGGTGGGCTTCAGCCCGGCGATGCTGCGCGCGAGCGCCGCGCATTTTCCGGGCGTGGGCTGGCTGGTCGGCGCGGTGGGCGCCGGCGTGTTCCTGCTCGCGCAGGCGGGGCTGCCCGGCGTGGCAGGTGCTGCCGTTGCGGCGCTGCTGTCCACGGCTGCGACGGTATGGATGACCGGCGCCTTTCACGAGGACGGCCTTGCCGACGTGGCCGACGGCCTCGGCGGCTCGGCCGATCGCGCACGAGCCCTGGAGATCATGAAGGACTCGCGCATCGGCGCCTTCGGTGCCATTGCACTGGTGCTGGCGCTGGGCTTGAAGATCGCGCTGCTCGTCGTGCTGGCGGGGCAGGGCGCGATGGCGGTCGCCACCGCGCTGCTCGGCGCGCATGTGCTGTCGCGGCTGGCGCCCCTGTTCCTGATCCGCGGGCTCCCCTATGTCGGCGACCAAGGCGCGAGCAAGGCCAAGCCCCTGGCCGATGCGATCGGCGGCGGGGCCTTGCTGGTGGGCGTGCTGTATGCGTTGCCGGCCATAGCACTGCTGTTACTCGCATATCCGCCGCTGCAGGGCGTCGCAAGCCTGCTCGCGTGCCTGCTCGGCGCGCTGTACATGGCTGCGCTGCTGCGGCGCCGGCTGCAGGGCTTCACCGGCGACGGCCTCGGCGCGACGCAGCAAGTCTGCGAGCTCGCGATCTACCTGGCGCTCGCCTGGCAGGCATGAAGCTCGGGCTCGTGCGCCACGCGCAGACCGACGCCGCGGCCGGCCTGTGCTATGGCCGCACCGACGTGGCGGTGCCGCCCGAAGCGATGCGCACGCTGGCCGAACGCATTGCACCGCAGCTCGCCGAAGGCATCGACATCGTCTGCTCTCCCTTGCAGCGCTGCGCCGGATTGGCGCAGGCGATTGCCGCGCTTCGACCCGGCCTCGCGCTTCGCACAGATGCGCGCATCGCCGAGATGGACTTCGGTTCGTGGGAAGGCCGCAGCTGGTCGAGCATCGAGCGCGCCGAGTTCGAGGCCTGGACCCGCAGCTTCGCCGATGCGCGCGCGGGCGGCAGCGGCGAAAGCACGCGCGCGTTCATGCAGCGGGTCGGCGAAGCCTTCGACGCCTGGCGCGGCGCCGGCCGCGACGCGCTGTGGATCACGCATGCCGGCGTGATCCGCGCCGTCTGGCTGCTGCGAGAAGGCGTGCGCTGCGCTGAGCGCGCCGACCAGTGGCCCGCGCAGAGCATCGCCTTCGGCGAATACCTGACCGTCGAGCTGCCCTGATCAGGGCGCCGGCGTCTTCGGCTTGTAGTCGCAGTACGGCGCGACCGCGCACTTCCAGCACATCGGCTTGCGCGCCACGCAGACATAGCGTCCGTGCAGGATCAGCCAGTGATGCGCATGCAGCCGGAACTCGGCCGGGACCCGCTTCATGAGCTTCTGTTCGACTTCGAGCGGCGTCTTGCCCGGCGCCAGCCCGGTGCGGTTGCCGACGCGAAAGATGTGCGTGTCCACCGCCATCGTCGGCTCGCCGAAGGCCACGTTGAGCACGACGTTGGCGGTCTTGCGGCCCACGCCCGGCAGCGCCTCCAGCTCGGCACGCGTCTTCGGCACTTCGCCGCCATGCAGGTCGACCAGCATGCGGCAGGCCTCCATCAGGTGCTTGGCCTTGCTGCGGTAGAGGCCGATGGTCTTAATGTAGCCCTCAAGGCCTTCGATGCCGAGGTCGAGGATCGCCTGCGGCGTGTTCGCGACCGGGAACAGCTTGCGCGTCGCCTTGTTGACGCCGACATCGGTGGCCTGCGCCGACAGCAGCACGGCGGCCAGCAGCTCGAAGGGGGTCGCGTATTCGAGTTCGGTTTCGGGCTCGGGGTTGGCTGCCTGCAGGGTGGCGAAGAAGGGCTCGATCTCGTTTTTTTTCATCGTGGCGGGCAGTGTAGGCCGGGGCCGGTGAACTTGCGACAATGGCGGGCGTCACCTCATCCGCAGAAGGTTCTCATGCAATTCGCCACCCGCCTCGACAACGTCGAAACCTCCGCCATCCGCGAACTCTTCAAGCTCCTGGGCAAGCCCGGCATCATCAGCTTCGCGGGCGGTTTTCCCGACAGCGCGATGTTCGACGTCGAGGGCTTGAAGGATGCGAGTGCCAGGGCGCTGGCCGAGGAGCCGGGCGGTGCCTTGCAGTACGGCGCGACCGAGGGCTACGAGCCGATGCGCACGCAGTTGAGCGCCTTCATGAAGGGCAAGGGCGTCGAGGTCGCGCCCGAAGGCCTGATCGTGACCACCGGCAGCCAGCAGGCGCTGGACCTGCTCGGCAAGACCCTGATCTCGCCCGGCGACAAGGTGATCGTCGAAGGCCCGACCTTCCTGGCCACCATCCAGTGCTTCCGCCTCTACGGTGCGCAACTGATCAGCGCACCCATCGATGCCGACGGCGTCGACGTCGACAAGCTCGAGCAGCTGATCGCCGAGCACAAGCCCAAGTTCGTTTACCTGATTCCGACCTTCGGCAACCCGAGCGGCGCGATGCTGAGCCTGGCGCGGCGCAAGAAAGTGCTGGAGCTGGCGGTGAAGTACCAGACGCTGATGGTGGAGGACGACCCGTACGGCGACCTGTACTTCGGCAAGGCGCCGCCGCCTTCGATCATGTCGCTCACCAAGGAAGTGCCGGGCAGCCGCGAACTCGTGGCGCATTGCGGCAGCCTCAGCAAGGTACTGAGCCCGGGCTTGCGCATCGGCTGGATGATCGCGCCGGCGGAGCTGCTCGCGAAGGCCACCATGTGCAAGCAGTTCAGCGATGCGCACACCAGCACCTTCGCGCAGGCGACGGCCGCGCAGTATCTGAAGAGCGGCCGCATGCCGGACACGCTGGCGCACGTGCGCAAGGTCTATGGCGAGCGCGCCCAGGCCATGGGCGCGGCACTGAAACGCGAACTCGGCGACGCGATCGCCTTCGAGCAGCCGGGCGGCGGCCTGTTCTTCTGGGCCCGGCTCACGGGCGCCAACGGCAAGCTGGCCGATGCCAATGTGCTGGCCCAGCGCGCGATCGAGAAGCTGGTGGCCTTCGTGCCGGGCGCGCCGTTCTTTGCCGAGAAGCCCGATGTGGCGACGCTGCGCCTGAGCTTTGCGACTGCCAACGTCGAGAAGATCGAAGAGGGCATCGCGCGCCTCGGCGCCGCGCTCTGAGCCCTCAACGCAGCGCGTCGGCGAGCTTCAGGCCGTAGCGCTGCCCGGCGTCCTCGAGCGAGGGCGCGATCGAAGGGTGCAGGCGCACGCCCTGGTCGAGTTGCTCCGCGCGCCGCTGCAGCCCGCGTTCTCCGGGCACGCGCACCGGCCTGGCCGCATCGATCGGCGCATTGCCGCGGCACTGCATGGCCAGATGGTCCATCTGCCGGAGGAACTCCGCCTTGCCGCCGAGGGCCTGCAGATCGTGCAGGGTGAGGTGCACGGTCGCCCCCCAGCCTTCGCGCGCGTCGGCGCGTCCATGGCCTGCGAGGCCGGCGGTCAGCGCCTCCACCAGCAGCGCCAGCCCATAGCCCTTGTGGCCGTGGCTCAGGCCGCCCACCGGCAGCAGCGTGCCGGGCGGCTGGGCGAACAGCACCGCGGGGTCCCTGCTCGGGCGGCCCTGCGCATCGATCAGCCATTCCTCGTCGAACAGCTCGCCGGCCTTGTGCTTGCGGTTGCTCATGCCGTTGGTGGTGATGGAGGCCGAGATGTCGACCATCACGCCGCCTTCGCTGAGCGGAAAGCCCAGCGCCAGCGGATTGGGCGTGAACACCGCCTGCGTGCCGCCGAAGGGCGCGACGCTGGCGGCGTTCGGGTCGGAGCAGGCGAGCACCAGCAGCATGTCTTCCTCGAGCGCGCGCAGCAGGTAGACCGCCAGGCAGGCGATGTGGTGGCTGCGGCGGATCACGAGCGAGGCGGTGCCCAGCTCGCGGGCGCGCGGCACCAGCAGGTCCAGGCCCTGGTGCACCAGCCAGGGGCCGGGCAGGCGCTGGCCGTCCCACAGGACGGCAGCGGGACGGTCTGAAACGACGACCGGTGCGCCATCGCGCGTCATCCTGCCGGCCTCGAGTTCTTTCACATAGCCGGCCAGGAGCGCGAGGCCGTGCGTGTCGTGGCCCAGCAGGTCGCCTTGCACCAGCGTGTCGGCCACCGTATGCGCCATGGCTTCCGCCAGGCCGGCATGCTGCAGCAGTTGCGCGGCGAATCGGGTGAGGGCGGCGGTGTCGTAGCGGATGGATGTGTCGTTCATGGATTTCAGGTGGCTGCGGCGAGTTGCATCCGTTGCCGCTGGCGCCGCCAGGCCATGGCGCCGGAACCAACCCAGACGAAGAGCGTGAAGATCGCCAGGCCGGCGGCGATCGGCCGCTCGACGAAGGGCAGCCAGCTGCCGTCGGACTTGATCATCGAGGTGATGAAGTTTTCTTCGAGCATCTTGCCCAGCAACATGCCGAGGATGGCCGGCGCGACGGGGAAGCCGTTTTCTTCCAGCAACCAGGCCGCGACGCCGAAGCCCAGCAGGATCCAGAGATCGAAGAGCGCGTTGTTGATCGCGAAGGAACCCACCAGGCAGAACACCAGGATGATCGGCATCAGCACGTTGCGCGGCAGGCGCAGGATGCGCGCCGAGGCCTTGATGCAGGCCCAGCCCAGCGGCAGCATGAGCAGGTTGGCGAGGATGAAGACAATGAACACCGCATAGACGCTGTGCGGGTTGTTCATGAAGATCATCGGCCCGGGGTTCATGTTCTTCATGTAGAGCACGCCGATCACGATGGCCGTGATCGAATCGCCCGGAATGCCGAACACCAGCGCCGGTACCCAGGCGCCGGCGAGGGCGCTGTTGTTCGCGGCGCCGGCCTCGACCAGCCCTTCGGGATGCCCGGTGCCGAACTTCTCGGGCTCCTTCGAGAGCTTCTTGCTCATCGCGAAGGACATCCAGGCCGCGATGTCGGCGCCGGCGCCGGGCAGGATGCCGACGGCCGTGCCCAGCGCGCTGCCGCGCAGGGTCTGCTTGGCGTACTTCCTCATCAGGCCGCCCATGCCGGCGAAGACCGAGCCGATCTGCTTGGTGAAGCTGCCGATGTGGTCCGTGGTCACTGTGAAACGCAGGATCTCGGAGATGGCGAACATGCCGATCATGGCCGGGATCAGGCTCAGGCCGCCCAGCAGGTCCGCACTGCCGAAAGTGAAGCGCGGATGGCCCGCTGGGTTCTCCAGCCCGACGCAGCCCATCAGCAGGCCGAGAAAGAGCGTGATGAGGCCCTTGAGCGGCGTGTCGCTGGTGATGAAGACCGCGCAGGTCAGGCCCAGCACGACGAGCCAGAAATATTCGAAGGAGCTGAACTTGATCGCGACCTCGGCCAGCGCCGGCGCGGCGACGATCAGCACCGCGGTGCCGAACAGGCCGCCGATGCACGAGAACACCAGCCCGATGCCCAGCGCCATTTCGCCCTGGCCCTTGCGCGTCATCGCGTAGGACTCGTCGGTGTAGGCGGCCGAAGCCGGCGTGCCCGGAATGCGCAGCAGCGCGCCGGGGATGTCGCCCGCGAAGATCGCCATCGCGGTGGCGGTGACGATCGATGCGATGGCGGGCACCGGCGGCAGGAAGAAGGTGATGGGCACCAGCAGCGCGGTGGCCATGGTGGCGGTGAGCCCTGGCACGGCGCCGACGAACATGCCGAACAGGCCCGACAGCAGCATCACGACCAGCACAGTCGGCGTGGCGACCATCTGTATGGCGAGCAGAACGGAATCCATCAGTCGCCCCTCACCATGCCCAGCGCTGCAGCAGACCCCAGGGCAGGGGCACCTTGAGCAGCTTGTAGAAACAGGCGTGGATCACCAGCGTCGCGACGATGGCCACGAGCGCCGCGGTGCGGGGCCGGACGCCGCATGCCCACTGCAGCACGAACAGCACCAGCACGCTGCAGAGCAGGAAGCCCAGTTTCTCCGACAGCAGGATGTAGAAAGCCATGCCGGCGATGACGAGCAGGAAGGCCACCAGATGGCGCGGGGAGCGCATGCCGTCGGCAAGCTGCAGCAATGGCTGCCGGCCGCGCAGCCCTTGCCACATCAGCACCGCGGACGACAGCGCGAGGCCGCAGGCGACGAGTCCCGGGAACACGGCCGGCCCGTAGTTCTGGCCGGCCGCCGGCGGAAAGCCCTGGATGTGCCAGAGCACCGCCAGTGCCAGCACCAGCAGCACGCCGCCGATCAGGCTGTCGTGGATGCGCATCGGGCGCTTATTTGGCGATGCCCACTGCCTTCATTGCGACGCCGAAGCTGGCGTCCTTCTCGGCCATGAACTTGGCGAACTCCCCGCGGTCCGCATAAAGCGCACCGAAGCCGCGCGAAGCGAGGAAGTCCTGGTAGCCCTTGCCGTCGTAGATCTTCTTGAGCGTTGTGGCCAGGCGATCGGTCATGTCCTTGGGCAGGCCCTTGGGCGCCGCGATGCCGCGCCATGCGCCGGCGTTCCACATCTTCCCCGAAGCGTCGGTGTAGAGCGGCACCTTGGGAAAGATGCCATCGGGCTTGGATGCGAGGAGGATCAGCGGGCGCACCTTGTCGGCGTCGATCAGCGAGCGCGCCTCGGGCAGCGAACACGACACCACGTCGACGCCGCCGGCCATCAGGTCCTGCAGGCCTGGTGCCGCGCCCTGGCTGGGCACCCAGCCGATCGCGTTGCCGGGCAGCTTGTTGTCGACCAGCCATTGCGCCAGCCCGAGGTGCCAGATGCCGCCCTGGCCGGTGCCGCTGGCCTTCAGCTTGCCGGGGTTGGCGCGCGCGGCATCGAGCAGTTCCTTGGCGCTCTTGATCGGCGAATCGGTGCGCACGAAGACCGCGTTGGCGTCGAAGTTCATCAGCGCGAGCGGGGTGTAGTCGGCGCCCGTGAGCTGCGTCAGCGCGGCGTGATGCATCATGCCGATCTCGACCGTGAGGATGCCGAGCGTGTAGCCGTCGGGCGCGGCCGAGGCGATGGCCTGGTGCCCAACCACGCCGCTGCCGCCGGTGCGGTTGACCACGTTGATCGGCTGCTTGAGCTCCTTCTCGAGCTCGGCCGCGATGATGCGGGCCACGGCATCGGTGCCGCCGCCGGCGCCCCAGGGCACGATCAGCGTGATCGGGCGCTCGGGATAGGCCGCGTGGGCGAGCCCGGGAAAGACCACGGCGGCAACGGCTGCACCCATGGCAGCGAGGGACTGGCGGCGCTTCATCTCGTCTCCTTCGTTGTTGGAAGGTCATTCAAGCACCCAAGGCGCCGGCCGCGAAACTGAAGATAACCCTAGGACATCGCAAGCCGCTTTTGCCGTAGGGGGAAACCGGTTTCCGGCAGCGCCTCAGCGCAGCACTTCCAGGAGCCGGTCGAGTCCGCCGTCGTCGATGGCCACCATGGCCTGCTCGCGCACCTTGGGCTTGGCGTGGTAGGCCACGGAAAGGCCGGCCTCGGCCATCATCGGCAGGTCGTTGGCGCCGTCACCGACGGCGATGGTTTCGCCCGGCGAGATGCCGAGCAGGGAAGCGACCTCGAGCAGCGTGCGGCGCTTCTCGGCGCCGTCGCAGATGTCGCCCCACGACTGCATCACCACGCGGCCGGTGAGCCGGCCGTCGGCCTCGTCGAGCAGGTTGGAGCGCGCGAAGTCGAGGCCCAGCCGATCCTTCACGCGGTTGGCGAAGAAGGTGAAGCCGCCCGAGACCAGCAGCACCTTGAGGCCCGCCGCCTTGCAGGCTGCGACCAGCTCGGCCGCGCCGGGGTTGAGCTGCAGGCGCTGGTCGTACACCTGTTGCAGCGCATCGACCGGCACGCCTTGCAGCAGTGCGACGCGGCGACGCAGGCTCTCCTTGAAGTCCTTGATCTCGCCACGCATCGTGGCCTCGGTGATGGCGGCGACCTCGGCCTTCTTGCCCACCGCGTCGGCGATCTCGTCGATGCACTCGATGTTGATCAGCGTCGAGTCCATGTCGAAGGCAATCAGCTTGAAGTCGGCCAGCGCGAGCGGCGGCGTGATGCCGCGCACGAGGAGGCCGGGGGAGATTTCCTTGATGGCGCTCATGCGACTGCCGCTTCCTGTTGTGTTTTGGGTTGTCCGAGGCTGCGCAGCACGTCGCGCACCATCTGAGCACGGTCCTTGGGCTCCTTGAGCTCGCGTTCGATGCGCAGCTTTTCGTTGCCTGCGAGCTTGATGTGCTTGTTCTTCTGGATCAGGGCGATGATGTTCATGGAGTCGACCGGCGGGTCCTTCTTGAAGGTGATGTGGATCACGCCCGGCGCGGCGTCGACCTTGACCACGCCGTAGGGCCGCGCCAGCACGCGCAGCCGGTGCACGTCGATCAGCGTCTGCGCCTGCGGCGGCAGTTTGCCGAAGCGGTCGACGATTTCTTCCAGCAGCGTGTCGATCTGGTCGGAGGTCTTCGCGGTCGCGAGCTTCTTGTAGAAGGATAGGCGCAGGTGGACGTCGCCGCAGTAGTCCTCGGGCAGGAGCGCCGGCGCATGCAGGTTGATCTCGGTGATCACCGAGAGCGGCGCGAGCAGGTCGGGCTCCTGGCCGGCCTTGAGCGAGCGAACCGCTTCGGCCAGCATCTCGTTGTAGAGCTGGAAGCCGATCTCCATCATGTTGCCGCTCTGGTTCTCGCCCAGCACTTCGCCGGCACCGCGGATCTCGAGGTCGTGCATCGCGAGATAGAAGCCGGAGCCGAGCTCTTCCATCTGCTGGATGGCGTCGAGGCGCTGCGCCGCCTGCTTGGTGAGGCCCTCGGTGTCGGGCACCATCAGGTAGGCGTACGCCTGGTGATGGCTGCGGCCGACCCGGCCGCGCAGCTGGTGCAGCTGGGCCAGGCCGAACTTGTCGGCGCGGCTCATCACGATGGTGTTGGCGCTCGGCACGTCGATGCCGGTCTCGATGATGGTCGAGCACAAGAGCAGGTTGTAGCGCTGGGCCACGAAGTCGCGCATCACGCGCTCCAGTTCGCGCTCGGGCATCTGGCCGTGGGCGACGGCGATGCGCGCCTCGGGCAGGATCTGTTCGAGCTTCTGGCGCCGGTTCTCGATGGTCTCGACCTCGTTGTGCAGGAAGTAGACCTGCCCGCCGCGCTTGAGCTCGCGCAGCACGGCCTCGCGGATCACGCCCGTGCCCTCGTTGCGAACGAAGGTCTTGATCGCGAGCCGCCGCTGCGGCGCGGTGGCGATCACGCTCAAGTCGCGCAGGCCCTCGAGCGCCATGCCCAGCGTGCGTGGGATCGGCGTGGCCGTGAGTGTGAGCACGTCGACCTCGGCGCGCATGGCCTTCATCGCCTCCTTGTGGCGCACGCCGAAGCGGTGTTCCTCGTCGATGATCAAGAGGCCCAGGTTCTTGAACTTGACCGATTGCGAGAGCAGCTTGTGCGTGCCGATCACGATGTCCACGCTGCCGTCGGCCAGGCCCTTGGCGGCCGCATTGATCTCCTTGGTCGAGCGGAAGCGGCTCATCTCGGCCACCTTGACCGGCCACTTGGCGAAGCGGTCCATCAGCGTCTGGTAGTGCTGCTCGGCGAGCAGCGTGGTGGGCGCGAGGAAGGCGACCTGCTTGCCGCCGGTGACCGCGATGAAGGCGGCGCGCAAAGCGACCTCGGTCTTGCCGAAGCCGACGTCGCCGCAGACCAGCCGGTCCATCGGCTGCGGCGAGATCATGTCGTGGATGACCGCATGGATCGCGGCCTTCTGGTCGGCGGTTTCGTCGAAGCCGAAGTCGTTCGCGAACACCTCGTAGTCGGCGGCCGAGAAACGGAAGGCATGGCCTTCGCGCGCCGCACGGCGGGCGTAGATGTTGAGCAGCTCGGCGGCGGAGTCGCGCACCTGCTCGGCGGCCTTGCGCTTGGCCTTTTCCCATTGGCCGGAGCCCAGCTTGTGCAGCGGCGCTTCTTCCGCGCTGACGCCGGTGTAGCGGCTGATCAGGTGCAGCTGCGAGACCGGCACGTAGAGCGTGGCCTTGTCGGCGTACTCCAGGTGCAGCATCTCCTGCAGCAGCGGCTTGCCGTCGGCGTCGGTGCCCTGGCCCAGGTCCATGTGCATCAGGCCGCGGTAGCGCCCGATGCCATGGGCCGAATGCACCACCGGGTCGCCGATCGCGAGCTCGCTCAGGTCCTTGATCAGGGCCTCGACGTCGCTGACCTGCTCCTGCTTCTTGTTGCGGCGACGGGTGGCCGGCGCGGTGGCGAAGAGCTCGGTCTCGGTGACGAAGTCGATGCCCTGTTCGCGCCAGGCGAAGCCGGCGACCAGCGCTCCGGTCGCGATGCCGATCTTCTCGTCGGGCGAGGATTCGAACTCGGCCAGTGAGTCGAAAGCGGGCGGGCTCACGCCGCTGGCGCGCAGGAAGTCGAGCAGACTCTCGCGCCGGCCGTCGCTCTCGGCGATCAGCAGCACGCGGTGCGGCGTCGTGCGGATGTGCTCCTTGAGCTTGACCAGCGGGTCGTCGGCGCCGCGGACGACGGCGAAGGGCGGCAAGTGGTCGAATTCGACATAGTCCGTTCGGGCTGAGCTTGTCGAAGCCGGGGCGAGCCCTTCGACAAGCTCAGGGCGAACGGTGGTGGATCTGATCGCCAGCTGCGCCAGCGGTTTCGCCCGTTGATAGAACTGCTCCGCATTGAGGAACAGCGCCTCCGGTGGCAGCGCCGGCCGTTCCGGATCGCCGCGCACCAGCCGGTAGCGCTCGCCTGTGTCCTGCCAGAAATGCTGAAAGGCGGGTTCGAGTTCGCCGTGCAGCACCACCGTGGTGTCTGCGCCGAGGTAGTCGAACACCGTTGCCGTCTCTTCGAAAAAGAGCGGCAGGTAGTACTCGATGCCGGCAGTGGCGACGCCGTTGCCCATGTCCTTGTAGATGCGGCTGCGCGTCGGGTCGCCCTCGAGCAGTTCGCGCCAACGGCTGCGAAAGCGCGCGCGGGCATCGTCGTCCATCGGGAACTCGCGGCCCGGGAGCAGGCGCACCTCGGGCACCGGGTAGAGGCTGCGCTGGGTGTCGGGGTCGAAGTTGCGGATCGAGTCGATCTCGTCGTCGAACAGGTCGACGCGGAAGGGCATTGGCGAACCCATCGGGAACAGGTCGATCAGCCCGCCGCGCACCGCGTACTCGCCGGGGCTCACGACCTGCGTCACGTGGCTGTAGCCGGCCAGCGTGAGCTGGGCCTTGAGCTTGGACTCCTCGAGCTTCTGCCCGCTCTTGAAATGGAAGGTGTAGCCGGCCAGGAAGGCGGGCGGCGCCAGCCGGTAGAGCGCCGTGGTCGCGGGCACCAGCACCACGTCGGCCTCTTTCTGGCTGATGCGCCAGAGCGTGGCGAGCCGTTCGCTGATCAGGTCCTGGTGCGGCGAGAAGTTGTCGTAGGGCAGCGTCTCCCAGTCCGGGAAGAGGGCGCAGCGCAACTCGGGCGCGAAGAAGGCGATTTCGTCGATCAGCCGCTGCGCGTCGTTTGCGTCGGCGGTGAAGACGGCGGTGGCGCGGCCTGCCGCCTTCTCGCGTTCGGCCAGTTGTGCCAGCAGCAGCGCATCGGCCGACAGCGGGGGGCGCGGCAGCGTGAAGCGCTTGCCTGCGGTGAGTTGGGGGAGGTCCATGAAGTGTTGGAGAAATGCAGAACACCCCGCGCCGGCCGGCGAGGGGTGTGAAGGCCGATTCTAGAATGGCTGCCTTTTTGCCGTTGCAGGTTGCCGGACCCCATGATCGCTTCCCGTCTTTTCGTGTTGATCCCCTGTGCGGGCTCCGGCAGCCGTGCGGGCGGCACGGGCCCCAAGCAGTACCAGCGCATCGCCGGCCGGCCGATGGTGCGCCACACCCTCGATGCCTTCCGCGCGCTTGCGGGGCGCTTTGCGGGCATTGCGCTGGTGGTGTCGCCCGAAGATCGCGAGGTTTCTGCGGCGCTGCCGCGTTTCCCGGCCGAGGGAGAACATCTGCTGCATGTGGGCGGCGCGACACGCGCCGCCACCGTGCGCAATGGCCTCATGGCCTTGCGCCAGCTCGGCGCCGGCCCGCACGACTGGGTGTTGGTGCACGATGCCGCGCGCTGTCTGGTCACGCCGACGCAGATCGAGGCCCTGATTGCGGCCTGCGAACACGACGCCGTCGGTGGCCTGCTGGCGCACCGCCTGCCGGACACGCTCAAGGTCGCTTCGCCCGAGGGCCGCGTGGCGAGCACCCTGACCCGCGCCGACAAGTGGCTGGCCCAGACGCCGCAGATGTTTCGCATCGGCATGCTGCTCGATGCGCTGGAGCGCGCCGGCGATGCGGTGACCGACGAGGCCGGCGCCATCGAGGCGGTCGGGCTCACGCCGCTCCTCGTGCCGGGCAGCGCGCAGAATTTCAAGCTGACCTATGCCGAGGACTTCGCGCTGGCCGAGGCGCTTCTGCACAGCCGGCGCTCCGTAAAACCATGACTGCTTTCAATGTTCGCGTCGGCGAGGGCTGGGACGTCCACCAGCTGGTGGCAGGCCGCAAGCTGATCCTGGGCGGCGTCGAGGTACCCCACAGCACCGGCCTGCTCGGCCATTCGGATGCCGACGTGCTGCTGCACGCGATCACCGATGCGCTGCTCGGCGCGGCCGGGCTCGGCGACATCGGCCGGCACTTTCCCGACACCGATCCGCAGTTCCGCGGCGCCGATTCCGCCACGCTGCTGGCCGAGGCCGCGCGCCGCGTGCGTGCGGCGGGCTGGCAGATCGGCAACGTCGACAGCACCGTGATCGCGCAGGCGCCCAAGCTCGCGCCGCACATCCCGGCCATGTGCGCGCGCATCGCCGCCGCGCTCGAGATCTCGGTCGACCAGGTCAATGTCAAGGCGAAGACCGCCGAGAAGCTCGGGCCGGTGGGTGAAGGCCGGGCGATGGAAGCGCGCGCCGTCGCGCTGCTTCACCGCTGAGGGTTGTTAGCCGCGGCCGAGGCTTCGGGCTTGACCGCAGCGGCTCGCGGCATGCGGATGTGGGCCGCGAGGCCGCGGCCCGGCGTGCTGGTCAGCGCGAAGGTACCGCCCATGCGCTCGATGTTTTTTGTCACGATCGACAGGCCCAGTCCGGCGCCCGCAGCCGAGGTGCGTGCCACGTCGCCGCGGAAGAAGGGCTTGCTCAGCTGCGACAGCAGGGCGGGCGCGACGCCGGCTCCGTGGTCGCGCACCTTGATGAGCACGGCGTCGTTGTGCGCTTGCGCCTGGATCGCGACATCGGCGACGCCGGTGGACGGTGTCTTGCCGTAGCGCCGCGCGTTCTCGATCAGGTTCGAGATCACGCGCTGGAGCTCGACCTCGTCGGCCATCACGCGCAGGTCGGCCGGCACGTCCACCGTGATGCGGATGTCCTCGTGGTCCTGCACCGCGTAGGTACAGGCATCGATCACGTCGCGCAGCAGCACCGGCTTGAAGTCGACGTGGTCGGGGCGCGCGTAGTCGAGGAACTTGTCGATGATGGCATCGAGCTGCGCGATGTCGGCCGCCATGTGGTCGCGCGCGTCCTCGTCGGTCACGCTCATCTCGGTTTCGAGCCGAAGGCGCGCCAGCGGCGTGCGCAGGTCGTGCGAGATGCCGGCCAGCATCACGGCGCGGTCCTGCTCGATCTTGGCGAGCTGGTCGGCCATGCGGTTGAAGCCGACGTTGACCGCCCGGATTTCGTTGGTGCGCGCGCGTTCGTCGAGCCGGTGCGCCTCGTATTCGCCCTCGCGCACCTGCATCGTGGCTCGCGACAGCTGCTTGAGCGGCAGGTTGATGAGGCGCGTGATCAGCGCCGCGCCGGCCAGCGACAGCATCATCGTCGTGACCAGCCAGACCAGCCAGGTGCGCCCGCCCAGCCGCGTGAAGCGCGTGGGATCGAGCAGCAGCCAGTACATGTCGCTCTCGATGGTGAAGCCGATCCAGAGGCCGGGCTCGTCGTTGACGCGGCTGGCCACCGTCGTGCCTTCGCCGAGCCGGTCGATCAGCTCTTCGGTCACGCGCTGGTCGAGCGCGCCGGTGGTGTAGGGGACGAAACGGTCGTTCGGCTCGCGCGGCAGGATGCGCACGCCTTCCTGGTCGGCCAGGGTCTTGATCAGCGACACGCGCGTGATGGCGTCGGAATACACCAGCGCCGCCCGCGTCAGGTTCACCAGCGAGGCGATCTGGTGCGCGGTCTGGATGGCGCGCGGCTCGTACTCGAGCGCGCGGAAGGTCTGCAGCCAGGCGACCGTGCAGCCGATCAGGAGCAGCACCAGCAGGAAGAAGGTGCGCCAGAAGAGGCTGAGGCCGAGCTGCAGCCTGGGGCGGCGCCTGGACTGGCCAAGGCCCTCCAGCGGGCTCGGCAAGGTGACCTGGGGACCGTCTTCGCCGAAAGGGCTCGGCTGTGTCGTCTTGGGGCCGATGGTGGCGGCCACGAGCGTCAGCGCTTCAGGTCGTGCCGTCCGGCACGAACACGTAGCCGACGCCCCATACCGTCTGGATGTAGCGCGGCGCCGCGGCATCGGATTCGACCAGCTTGCGCAGGCGCGAGATCTGCACGTCCAGGCTGCGGTCAAAGGGTTCGAACTCGCGGCCGCGCGCCAGCTGGGCCAGTTTTTCGCGCGACAGCGGCTGCCGCGGATGCCGCACCAGCGCCTTGAGCATGGCGAACTCGCCGGTGGTCAGCGAGAGTTCCTCGCCGTCCTTCTTGAGCGTGCGCGAGCCGAGGTCGAAGCTGAAGGGGCCGAAATTCACAGTTTCGTTGTCGGTCGAGGGCGCGCCAGGCGCCTCGAGCGGCGGCCTGCGGCGCAGCACCGCATGCACGCGTGCCAGCAGTTCGCGCGGATTGAAGGGCTTGCCCAGGTAGTCGTCGGCGCCGACCTCGAGGCCGACGATGCGGTCCACGTCCTCGCCCTTGGCGGTCAGCATGATGATCGGGGTGCGGTCGTTGGCGGCGCGAAGGCGGCGGCAGACCGAGAGGCCGTCCTCGCCGGGCATCATCAGATCGAGCACGATCAGGTCGACCGTGTCGCGCAAAAGTATGCGGTTGAGGGCCTTGCCGTCTTCCGCAACGATGACCTCGAAACCTTCCTGGGTCAGGTAGCGGCGCAGCAGGTCGCGGATGCGGGCGTCGTCGTCGACGATGACGATCTTGTCTGTGCGGGCGGGAGCTTGATTCATTTCTACAACGCTGAATTTGTAACAACGCCAATTCTGAAGCCGTTGAGACCCCATTGAGCCGCTTTTCACAATGCTTTGACACTAAGTTACAAAACTTGCGGGCGCTCGCCTTCCAGATATCTATGCCGTGCGCAGCGGTGGCACAGTGACTTTGGTCCCCGACTCAGCATCATGAAATCGACTGTTCTCCCGTTGTCTGTCTTGCTCGCCTGCCTTTCGGTTCCCGCCGCGGCCGAACCCTGGGGATTCCTGCGGGTGAGCGACCTGCGGCGCAACGAGGTGCGTGATGCGGTGGAGGCGCACCGGGCCGCCAAGCGCGAGGAGGTGCGGCGTCAGGAAGCGGCGGCCGGACGCCGCCTGACCGCCGCCGAACTGGCCGAGTTGCGGCAGCAAGTGCGCCAGCAATGGACGCCGCGACAGGAGATCGTCCACTCGGCAGAATCGCAGCCGGCTGAGCGGATGGCGCCCACACCCTCGTCGGCCAGCAGGGTGGCGCCGCGCAGCCAGCGCCCTTGAGCGGCGCCCCTCGGGGGCGCGACGCTCTTTCTCTTTTTCTCCACTCGGGTTTTCTTGCTTTGAACAATAAGAATGTCAGACGGATCGCGGCCTGTGCCGTGTTGATCATGAATGCCGGCGCCGCCTTGGCCCAGAGCGCGCCCTGGGCGCCGCCGCAGAACGTGCTGCAGCTGTCGGCCACGGGAACGGTCGAAGTGCAGCAGGACCTGCTGAGCATGACGCTCAGCACCACGCGCGATGCGGCTGACGCCGCAACGGTGCAGGCACAGCTGAAGACTGCGCTCGACGCGGCGCTGGCGGAGGCGCGCAAGAATGCGCAACCCGGCCAGCTCGATGTGCGTACCGGCAATTTCAGCCTCGTGCCGCGCTACACGCGCGACGGCAAGATCACCGGCTGGCAGGGCACCACCGAGCTGGTGCTGGAAGGCAAGGACTTTCCGCGCATCACGCAGACCGCGGGTCGCGTCTCCACGCTCACGGTGGGCGGCATCGGTTTCGGCCTGAGCCGCGAGCAGCGCGCCAAGGTGGAGGCCGAGGCGCAAACGATCGCGATCGAGAACTTCAAGCAGAAGGCCGGCGAGCTGGCCAAGGGCTTCGGCTTCGGCGGCTACACCTTGCGCGAAGTGTCGGTCAACGCCAATCAGGGCGGGCCGATCCGGCCGCGCATGATGGCCGTGGAGGCTTCGTCGAAGATGAACTACGACGCGGCCGTGCCGGTCGAGGCCGGCAAGACCAGCGTCGTCGTCAACGTTTCGGGCTCGGTGCAGTTGAAATAGTCGGCCGCCGCCGGGCCGCCCCAAGGCGGCCGAGCCTCCCCCTCGGGGGTGGATTTACACGCAGCGAAGCGAAGTAAAGCCGGGGGGCTGTACTACTGCGCGGTCCAGCCGCCGTCGACTTGCCACGCGACACCGCGCACCTGGTCGGCAGCGGGCGAGCAAAGAAATACCGCGAGCCCGCCCAGTTGTTCCACCGTGGTGAACTGCAGCGAAGGCTGCTTTTCGCCCAGCAGATCGTTCTGCGCCTGCGTGACCGAAATGCCTTCGCGCGCAGAACGGTCGTCGATCTGCTTCTGAACCAGCGGCGTCAGCACCCAGCCCGGGCAGATCGCATTGCTCGTGATGCCGGTGGTCGCGGTTTCGAGCGCCACGGCCTTGGTGAGGCCGACGATGCCGTGCTTGGCGGCCACGTATGCGGATTTCTGGGCCGAGGCCACGAGGCCGTGCGCCGAGGCGATGTTGATGATGCGGCCCCAGTTGGCTTCGCGCATGGCGGGCACGGCGAGGCGGGTGGTGTGGAAGGCGCTTGTAAGGTTGATCGCGATCACGGCATCCCAGCGCTCCACCGGGAAGTCCTCGACCTTCGCGACATGCTGGATGCCGGCGTTGTTGACGAGGATGTCGACGCGGCCGAACTTTTCAGCCGCGAACTTCATCATCTCTTCGATCTGTGCCGGCTGGCTCATGTCGGCGCCGTGATAGTCGACCCTCACGCCGAGCGCTTCGACCTCGGCCTTGGGCTTGTCGGCATCGCCGAAACCGTTGAGCACGATGTTGGCGCCCTGTTGCGCCAGCGCCTTCGCGATACCGAGGCCGATGCCACTGGTGGACCCCGTGACAAGCGCGGTTTTGCCTTTGAGCATGATGGTCAATCTCCGGATGAATTAGGATGCAACGAGACAATTATCTTCATCGCGACTTCTTCTGTTTCATGACCGAGCCTGCTCTCCAATACGCTGCCCGGGAGGGAGCGACCGAGTGAAGCGCGAACAGCCCAATCTCTCGTTGTCCGGCTCCGCGGTGGTCGACTATCCGCTGTCGGCAGCGACGGCCGATCGCACGCCGGTGGTCGAGAACATGCTCGCGCGAGCACGCGCCTTCGCCGAGCCGCTGATCGCCGACGAAACGCTGGACACCGGCGAGAACACGCTCGCGCATGCCGATGCGGTGGCCGCGATCGTCGCGGCCATGGGCGGATCGGAGGCGATGCAGGCGGCCAGCTACCTGGTCTACTCGTGCCAGCACCTGAACCGGCCGCAGGAAGTGATCGCCAAGGTGTTCGGCGACAACTTCGCGGCGCTCGCGGTGGAAACCACCAAGCTCGTGCATGTGCAGAAGCAGGCGCGTTCGGCGACGGCCAGCGCGCACCTGGCGGATGGCGCGGGCATGCAGACGGAGAACGTGCGCAAGATGCTGCTTGCGTTCTCTCGTGATCTGCGGGTCGTGATGCTGCGGCTGGCTTCGCGCCTGCAGACGCTGCGCCACGCGGCTTCAGTCAAGCAGCCCGTGCCGGAAGGCGTGGCGCGCGAATCCCTGCAGGTATTCGCGCCGCTCGCGAACCGGCTCGGCATCTGGCAGGTCAAGTGGGAGATCGAGGACCTGTCCTTCCGTTTTCTCGAGCCCGAGACCTACAAGGTCATCGCGCGGCTGCTCGACGAGAAGCGCGTCGAGCGCGAAGGCTACGTCGAACAGTTGCGTGCGCGCCTCGAACGGGAGCTGGCCGAGGAGGGCGTCAAGGCGACCGTGCAGGGCCGGCCGAAGAACATCTACAGCATCGTGAAGAAGATGCGCGGCAAGTCGCTCGACTTCGCGCAGGTCTTCGACATCATGGCGCTGCGCGTGGTGGTGGCGGACGTCAAGGATTGCTATGCGGCGCTGGCCTGGGTGCATTCGCACTTCCAGCCGATCGACGAGGAGTTCGACGACTACATCGCGCGGCCCAAGCCCAACGGCTACCAGTCGCTGCACACGGTGGTGCGCGAAGTGGTCGACGGCCAGGCCGGCAAGCCGATCGAGATCCAGATCCGCACCGAGGAGATGCACGACCACGCCGAGCACGGCGTGGCTGCGCACTGGGCCTACAAGGAAGCGGGCCACAAGGGCTATGCCGGCGTCTGGGCGAGCGGCGAGTACGACGCCAAGATCGCGGTGCTGCGCCAACTGCTGGCCTGGGAGCGCGACCTGTCCGGTGGCTCGCAGGGGCAGGGCCTGTTCGACGACCGCATCTACGTGCTGACGCCCGACGCGGCGATCGTCGAATTGCCACAGGGCGCGACAGCGGTCGACTTCGCCTACACGGTGCACACGAGCCTGGGCCACCGCTGCCGCGGCGCGCGCGTCGACGGCGCGATGGTGCCGCTCAACACGCCGCTGCAGAACGGGCAGACGGTGGAGATCATCGCGGCCAAGGAAGGCGGCCCCTCGCGCGACTGGCTCAATGCGGAGCTGGGCTACCTCGCGAGCCATCGCGCACGCGCAAAGGTGCGGGCCTGGTTCAACGCGCAGATCACGCACGAGACGGTGGCGCGCGGCCGCGAGGCGGTCGAGAAGGTGCTGCAGCGCGAAGGCAAGACCGCGCTGAAGCTCGACGACCTCGCTTCGCAGCTGGGCTTCAAGTCGGCCGACAACCTGTTCGAAGTGGTGGGCAAGGACGAGTTCTCGCTGCGCAACATCGAGATGCTGCTGCGTCCTCCGGAGCCCGCGCCCGGTCCGGACGACGGCGTGATCATCAAGAAGGCACGCGCCGGTGGCAACGCGGGCAAGGGCGGCGTGCTGGTGGTCGGCGTCTCCTCGCTGATGACGCAGCTTGCCAAGTGCTGCAAGCCGGCGCCGCCCGATGCGATCCGCGGCTTCGTGACCCGAGGCCACGGCGTCAGCATCCACCGTGCGGACTGCAGCAGCTTCCGCATGATGGCCATGCGCGATGCCGAGCGCGTGATCGACGTCGAGTGGGGCGAGCAGAAGGCCGATGCGGGCTCGGTCTACGCGGTCGACGTGGCGGTCGAAGCCGCTGATCGCCAGGGCCTGCTGCGCGATATTTCCGATGTGTTCGCGCGCGAGAGGATGAACGTGATCGGCGTGCAGACCCAGTCCGTCAAGGGCACCGCATGGATGACTTTCACGATCGAGATCGCCGATGCCGCGCGGCTCGCACAGGTGCTCAACGTGGTGGCCGCGGTGGCCGGTGTGCGTTCTGCCCGTCGTCGCTGAAAAAAGCGGCCTCGCGGCCTGCTACAATCTCGGCTTCTCGGACACATCCTTAGGCGCGTAGCTCAGCTGGTTAGAGCACCACCTTGACATGGTGGGGGTCGTTGGTTCGAGTCCAATCGCGCCTACCAATTTTTTCCTGATCGCAGCATCCGCTCAACCAACGGTTGCCTGCGCTTTCAGGTCTCGCATCCCCCGGTTTCCTGCGTCCTCAACACAAGGCCTACTGCCTTCGTCGACTGGCGGATACGCCGTCAGTTGTGGTAACTTGGCCGTCCGCCATCTCCAAAGCACTTGACTCAGGGAACCGATGAACACGCCAGCGGCTGAGAGCGACCCGGCACTCGAGGAGCTTCGTCTCGCCGCCCTGTTGCGGCAGGCTCCGCTCGAATTCGCACGCGTGGTCTACGGACTCAATGATCGCGCCAACGGCCGGGCCGGCACCATGGCTGCGGAAGACGTCGCGCGCACGGTGCGGCAGGGCGCTCCGGTCACGCGGGAGCGTGCCGAACAGCGGGCCCGAGGCTATCTGCCGCTGGCCGGCCAGGAGCATTGCCCGCGTTGCTGGGTTTTCAACGGCGTCAAGAGCCCCTTGCACTTTCGCGAAAGTAACGAAGAGCGCCCCGAATCGGCCGTCTGCAAGGTGTGCGGCGCGGAATACACCACTTCGCTGGACTGACGCTCCCGTCAGGGTAAACCTTGGCGCGGTGCAGCAAAACCGCTCCCTAGAATTTGTTCGCGCGCCCCTGGCGTGAAAACTTGAAGGAGTCCGTAGTGCAGAGCAAGAAATCCGCCGGTGCCAAACCGGTACAGCGGGTGATCAAGAAGTATCCGAACCGAAGGCTCTACGACACGGAAACCTCCACCTACATCACGCTCGCCGAAGTCAAGCAACTGGTGATGGACAAGGCGCCCTTCGTGGTGCGCGACGCCAAGAGCGGCGACGACCTCACGCGCAGCATCCTCTTGCAGATCATTCTCGAAGAAGAGGCCGGCGGCGCGCCGATGTTCACCGAACAGGTGCTGGCCACCATCATCCGCTTCTACGGCCAGGCCATGCAGAGCTACATGGGCCCCTATCTCGAGAAGAACATCCAGGCCATGACGGAGGTGCAGGCGCAATTGGCCGAAAAGGCGCAGAACCTGACGCCCGAGATGTGGGCCCGGTTCATGACCATGCAGTCCCCGATGCTGCAGGGCCTGATGGGCAGTTACGTCGAACAATCGAAGCACGTGTTCCTGCAGATGCAGGACCAGATGCAGAAGAACACGGAGCAG
Source organism: Variovorax sp. CF079 (assembly GCF_900101545.1). Lineage (GTDB taxonomy): Bacteria > Pseudomonadota > Gammaproteobacteria > Burkholderiales > Burkholderiaceae_C > Variovorax. Next base: position 174,254 of record NZ_FMZU01000016.1, read on the forward strand.
GTTCTGGGCGCCTTTGGCATCAAGCGGCCCTAGATCGGGCGCGGAGCCCGATAGCTGGGACAATAGGGGGATATGAGCGAAGTTGCCTCCCCTGAACGAATTGCCGCGCCGGCTGCCCCCAAAGTCGGCTTCGTGAGCCTCGGCTGCCCCAAGGCGCTGACCGATTCCGAACTGATCCTCACCCAACTGAGCGCCGAGGGCTATCAGACCTCCAAGACTTTCGAGGGCGCCGACCTCGTGATCGTCAACACCTGCGGCTTCATCGACGACGCGGTCAAGGAGAGCCTCGACACCATCGGCGAGGCGCTGGCCGGCAACGGCCGCGTGATCGTGACGGGATGCCTGGGCGCCAAGACGGGCGAGGAGGGCGGCAACCTGGTGCGCCAGATGCATCCCAGTGTGCTGGCCGTCACCGGCCCGCATGCGACGCAGGAGGTGATGGATGCGGTGCACGCGAATCTGCCGAAGCCGCACGACCCCTTTGTCGACTTGGTGCCGCAGGCCTTTGGCATCGCAGGGCTGAAGCTGACGCCGAGGCACTATGCATACCTGAAGATCAGCGAGGGCTGCAATCACCGCTGTACCTTCTGCATCATTCCCTCGATGCGCGGCGATCTCGTCTCGCGGCCGGTCGGCGACGTGTTGGGCGAAGCCAAGGCGTTGTTTGAAGGCGGCGTCAAGGAACTGCTGGTGATCAGCCAGGACACCTCGGCCTATGGCGTGGACGTGAAGTACCGTACCGGCTTCTGGGACGGCAAGCCGGTCAAGACGCGCATGCTCGAACTGGTGCGTACCTTGGGCGAAATCGCCGAGCCCTATGGCGCCTGGGTGCGACTGCACTATGTGTATCCGTATCCCGGCGTCGACGAAGTCATCCCGCTGATGGCGAGCGGCCAGGTGCTGCCCTACCTCGACGTGCCGCTGCAGCACAGCCATCCCGACGTGCTCAAGCGCATGAAGCGGCCTGCGAGCGGCGAGAAGAACCTGGAGCGCATCGCGCGCTGGCGCGAGGTGTGTCCCGAGCTCGTGATCCGCAGTACCTTCATCGCGGGCTTTCCCGGCGAGACGGAAAAGGAGTTCGAGCACCTGCTCGACTTCATCCGCGAGGCGGAGATCGACCGCGCCGGCTGCTTTGCCTACAGCCCGGTGCAGGGCGCAGCCGCCAACGAGATTCCGGGCATGCTGCCCGAGGCCGAGCGCGAGGCACGGCGTGCACGCTTCATGGAAGTGGCCGAAGCGGTGTCGATCGCGAAGCTGCAAAGGCGCATCGGCGCGACGATGCAGGTGCTGGTGGATTCGGCGCCCGGCATGGGGCGCAAAGGTGGCGTGGGTCGGAGCTACGCCGACGCGCCCGAGATCGACGGCATCGTGCGGCTGCTGCCGCCCGAGAAGATCAGCAAGACCTTGAAGGTCGGCGAATTCACCCGGGCCCGCATCGTCGGCGCCGAGGGCCACGACCTGATCGCGCTGCCTGTCTAATAGATGCCGCAGACGGACAAGAAAAAAGCCACCGGAAACCGGTGGCTTGAATCGAGGAACCCCGAGAGGGATTATCTAAACTTGGTGCCCAGAAGAGGACTCGAACCTCCACGATGTTACTCGCTAGTACCTGAAACTAGTGCGTCTACCAATTCCGCCATCTGGGCCCACATGCTGCTTGGGAACTAGTCCTTCGCAACAGGTTTTGAATTTCAGGAAAGAGAGAGATCATATCAAAAATTTAAGCCACCCCAGCGGACTGCTGGACGAGGTTGAAGGCACGGTGCAAGGCCATCGCGATGGCCACGGTTTTGTGCAGCGCGACGACGGCGAAGCCGACATCTATCTGCCCCCCAACGAGATGCGCGCGGTGCTGCACAAGGACCGCGTCAAGGCGCGCGTCGTGCGCCAGGACCGCCGCGGTCGTCCCGAGGGGCGCGTGGTCGAGATCATCGAGCGGCCCGAGCAGCCGATCATCGGGCGCCTGCTGCATGAAGGCGGCATCTGGCTCGTCGCGCCGGAAGACAAGCGCTACGGCCAGGACGTTCTGATTCCCAAGGGCGCCACCGGCACGGCCAAGGTCGGCCAGGTGGTTGTCGTGCAACTGACCGAGCCGCCGGCGTTGTTCGGCCAACCCGTCGGCCGCGTGAAGGAAGTGCTGGGCGAGATCGACGACCCCGGCATGGAGATCGAGATCGCGGTGCGCAAGTACGGCGTGCCGCACGAGTTTTCCGAAGCCTGCCTGGCCGAAGCCAAGGCGTTGCCCGACAAGGTGCGAGCGGCCGACAAGAAGGGCCGCATCGACCTGACCGACGTGCCCCTGGTCACCATCGACGGCGAGGATGCGCGCGACTTCGACGATGCGGTGTACTGCGAGCCGGCCAAGGTGGGCCGCGGCAAGGGCTGGCGCCTGCTGGTCGCGATCGCCGATGTGAGTTCCTATGTGCAGACCGGCTCCGCGATCGACATCGATGCCTACGACCGCGCCACCAGCGTCTACTTCCCGCGCCGCGTGATCCCGATGCTGCCCGAGAAGCTGTCGAACGGGCTGTGCTCGCTCAACCCCGAGGTCGAGCGCCTGTGCATGGTCTGCGACATGCTGGTCGCGGCCGACGGCGAGATCTACGCCTATCAGTTCTACCCGGCGGTGATGTGGAGCCATGCGCGCTTCACCTACACCGAGGTGGCCGCCATCCTCGGCAACACGCGCGGCCCGGAAGCGGCGAAGCGCAAGGATCGCGTGAAGGACTTGCTGAACCTGCACGACGTCTATCGCGCGCTGCTCAACCAGCGTTCGAAGCGCGGCGCGGTCGACTTCGAGACCACCGAGACGCAGATCATTTGCGACGATGCCGGCCGCATCGAGAAGATCGTGCCGCGCACGCGCAACGAAGCGCACCGCCTGATCGAGGAGGCCATGCTGGCCGCCAATGTCTGCAGCGCGGACTTCATCGCCGAAGGCAAGCATCCGGGCCTGTACCGCGTGCACGAAGGACCGACCCCCGAGAAGAAGGAGATCCTGCGCGGCTACCTGAAGGCGATGGGCGTCGGGCTTTCGATCACGGACGATCCGAAGCCCGGCGAGTTCCAGGCCATCGCCGAGGCGACGAAGGAGCGTCCTGACGCGCAGCAGATCCACACCATGCTGCTGCGTTCGATGCAGCAGGCCATCTACACGCCAATCAACAGCGGCCATTTCGGTTTGGCCTACGAGGCCTACACGCACTTCACGAGCCCGATCCGGCGTTATCCCGATCTGCTGGTGCATCGCGTGATCAAGGCCATCCTCGGCAAGACCAAGTACCAGCTGCCGATGCTGCCGACGCCGGGCGAGGCGCATGCCAAGCTCGCCAAGCGGCTGGCGTTGCGCGTGAAGGCGCCCACGGCCAAACCGCAGAAGGCCACTGTGGCGCCCAGCAAGGAGGTGTTGGCGTGGGAAGCTGCGGGCCTGCACTGCAGCGCCAACGAGCGGCGCGCCGACGAAGCCAGCCGCGACGTGGAAGCCTGGCTCAAGTGCAAGTACATGCGCGAACACCTCGGCGAGGAATACGGCGGCGTGGTCACGGCGGCCACCACCTTCGGCATCTTCGTCACGCTCGACGCAATGTACGTCGAAGGCCTGGTTCACATCACCGAACTCGGCGGCGAATACTTCAAGTTCGACGAGCAGAGGCAGGAATTGCGCGGCGAGCGCACGGGCATCCGCTATGCGATCGGCACGCGGGTGCGAGTGCAGGTGAGCCGCGTCGATCTCGACGGCCGCAAGATCGATTTCCGCCTGGTGCGCGAAGGCGAGGAGTTGGGCACGCGTGCCATGAAGGACAAGGGCGTCGCCACCGGCGGCGTGCCGGCCAAGGCATCGGCCAAGCGCAGTGCGCGCAGCAAGAAGCCCGAGGCCGCCGTCGAACGCGGCGACCGGGTCGCTGCAGCCGCGCCGCAATCGGCCATGCAGGCCTTCCGGTCGGCCGTCAAGAAGGCGGCCAACAAGATGAAAGGGCGCAAGCCGCGCCGCTGAAGGAGAAACGAAGATGAGCACAGAGAAGAAGAACCGCATCGCGGTCGTCACGGGCGCAGGCACCGGCATCGGCCGCGCCGCCGCACTCGCGTTGCTGGCCGACGGCTGGAGCGTGGTGCTGGCCGGCCGCCGGCTCGAGCCGCTTGAGGATGTGGCCGATGCTTCTGGCGCCGGCGCGCGCGCGTTCCCGGTGCCCACCGACGTGGCCAATCCGGAGTCGGTGCAGGCCTTGTTCGCTGCCGCGGTGGAGCGCTTCGGCCGCGTCGACCTGCTGTTCAACAACGCGGGCGTCGGCAATCCGCCCGGCCCCTTCGAGGACTGGACGCCGGAGCAGTGGCGAGGCGTGGTCGACATCAACCTGAACGGGATGTTCTATTGCATCCAGCAGGCCTTCCGCACGATGAAGGCGCAGACGCCGCGGGGCGGCCGCATCATCAACAACGGCTCGATCTCCGCCACCTCGCCGCGGCCCAACTCGATCGCCTATACCGCGACCAAGCACGCGGTGGAAGGCCTCACCAAGACGGCATCGCTCGACGGGCGCAAGCACGACATTGCGGTCGGACAGATCGATGTCGGCAATGCGCTGACCGAGCTGGCCGCGCGCATGGCCAAGGGCGTTCCGCAGGCCAACGGCGAGATCGCGATCGAGCCGGTGATGGACGTGTCCATCGTCGGCCAGTCGGTGCTCTACATGGCGAACCTGCCCTTGGAGGCCAACGTGCTGTTCCACACGGTGATGGCCACCAAGATGCCCTTCGTGGGGCGCGGATAGACGCGCTCAACTGCGCGCCAGTGCGCTGGCGGTGAGGGGGCTTTCGGCAGGCCATCGATCGGCGATGTGGCCGTGCCGCCATACCGCCTCGCAGGCCGCGGCCATCGCCGGCCGACCTGCAGCCAGCGCGGCGCCGATCATGCCGGCCAGCACGTCGCCCGTGCCCGCGGTGGCGAGCCGGGCATTGCCGGTGGTGTTGATCACGGGCGTGATGCCCGCTGCGGCCACGATGGTGCCCGAGCCCTTGAGGACGACCGTCGCGCCGAAGCGCTCCACGAGCCGATGCGCTGCACGCAGTCGGTCGCCTTGCACTTCGATCGCGTTCACATTCAACAGTCGCGCGGCCTCCAGAGGATGCGGCGTGAGCACCGTCGCACGGGCTGCCTGCGTGCGTGCAACGAGCAGGGTCTGCAAGGCGTCTTCGACTGCGATGGCATTGAGCGCGTCGGCATCGAGCACCAGCGCATGGGCCGTCTCCATCACTCGCGCTAGAAGATCGCGTACCGCCGAGCCGCCGCCGCAGCCGCAAACGACCGTCATGGCGCTCAGTTCCAGCGCTTCAGGACGCCGGAACATCAGCTCTGGCTGCACGGCGTCGAGCATGGCGAGCTGGGTGTCGAGTGGGGCGACGAACACGCGTCCGGCGCCGGCGTTCAAGGCTGCGGAAGCCGCCAGCAGTGCGGCGCCGGCCATGCCGGGCGCGCCGCCGATCACCGCCACGTCGCCGTAGCTTCCCTTGTGTGAAGCGTGCCGTCGCGGCTGTTCGGGCGGCGCGCCGGCCAAGCGGGCGGTGGCGCGCTCGGCAGCCGGCGCGATGCCCAGGTCGTCGAACCACACATCGCCGGCTGCATCGCGACCCTGGGCCGTGAAGGGGCCTGGCTTGAGCGTCAGCAGGCTCAGGCAGGCGCGCCGGACGGCAGTGGAAGGCACGGGGAAATCCATCGACAGCATGCCGGTGTCTGCATTCAGGCCCGAGGGCGTATCGACGCTGAGCACGGCCGCGGGGCCGGTGTGCATGCGCCGCAGCCAGTCGGCCATCAAGCCTTTGGGCGGGCGCGCGGCCCCGATCCCCAGCAGCGCATCGATGGCGAGCTCGGCGTGCTGCGGCGGCGCATCCGCGAAGCGCACGCCGGCATCGCGCGCACGTTGCAGCGAAGCGCGCGCGTCGGCCGGCAGCCGGCTGTCGTCGCCGATCCGTGTAACGACCGCCGTGAAGCCGCGTTGCTGCAGCTGCGCTGCCGCTTCGAAGCCATCGCCGCCGTTGTTGCCAGGCCCGCAGGCGACCCAGATCGTGCGCGCGTGGGGCGCCATCGCCATGGCCAGGCGTGCGACCGCCAACCCCGCGCGCTGCATCAGCGTGTGCGGCGGCAGCACAGCCGCGGCCGCTAGTTCTATCCGGCGCGAGGCGGCGACGTCGAACAGGTCGGCGGTGGTGGCGGCAGTAATGCGCTGCATGGCCGTGGACGCTTCGCCTTCAGTGTTGCAGCAGGCGTTCGATTCCCAAGCCTTCGAGGTCGACACCAGCGTCCCGGCCGCCCATCATGTCCGCCAGAACGCGCGCGCTGCCGCACGACAAGGCCCAGCCGCTCGAACCATGGCCGAGATTGAGCCACACGCCGGGTATACCGCTCGGGCCGATGATGGGCGGACCGTCCGGCAGCATCGGCCGTGCCCCTTTCCATTGCTGGACGCCGGCCTGCAGGGTGACGGCACCCGGAAACCAGTCCTGCAGCACCTTGTAGAGCGTCTGCAGTGCGGTGGGGTGCATCGCGTCGAGCGAACCGCCGAGTTCGGCGCTTCCGGCCACCCGCACGCGCAGGCCGAGGCGGGAGATCGCCACCTTGTAGCGCTCGTCCATCACGGCGCTGCGCGGAGCGTTGAGCGGTTCGCGGATGTTGGCGCTGATCGAATGGCCGTAGACCGGCGCGAGCGGAATGCGCAGGCCTAGCGGCCGCAGCAGGTTGGCCGAAGCCACGCCGGCGCACACCACGACCGCGTCGAAGCGATGGCCCTCCGAGCCGCTCGCCAGCGAGAGCTCGGTCGGCGCCGCGCGCTTCAGCGGCGCGAGGTCGCAGTTGAAATGAAACTGGGCGCCCAGCGCCTCGGCCTCCCACTTGAGCAGCAGTGCGAACTGCCGGCAATTGGCGACCTCGTCCTCGGGCAGGTGAATGGCGCCGGCGAGCGGGGTGTCGGCGCTGAGCGCGGGCTCGATCTTGCGGGCCTCGTCCGCATCCACCTCGCGGAAGCTGCTGCCCGCCGCGCGCAGCACCTCCAGGCCGGCCTGCACGAGCTTCTTCTCGCGCTTGGAACGCAGCAGCACCAGGTAGCCGTCGGCGCGCTCGTAGCTGAGCTCGCGGGCCTCGGTGATCTCGTGCAGCCGCGTGCGACTGTAGAAGGCCAGGCGCTGCATGCGCGCGCGGTTGCTCAAGTAGGTTTCGAGCTTGCAGGCGCGCTGCCAGTGCGCCATCCAGGACAGGTCGCGCCGCGACAGCGGCCAGCGCAGCTTGATGGCGCCGTGCGTGGAGAGCAGCGAGCGAAGCACCTTGCCGCGCATGCCCGGGCCGGCCCAGGGCGTGACATAGCCGGGTGCGACTACGCCGGCATTGGCAAAACTGGATTCCTCCGCGGCGGCGCCGCGGCGCTCGAACACGACCACTTCGTGCCCGTCCGACGCCAGCTCCCAGGCTGTGGTGACGCCGATGATTCCGGCGCCCACGATCGCGATTTTCATTCGATTCTTTGCGGTGAAGTATGTGCCGGTGCCTGCCTGCGAGGCGCGCGGCCGCTAGTGCTGCTGTTGTAACTCGCGTTCGGTCTGCAACGCGATCGCGAGCAGCGCGTCGTCGTGTAGGGCGCCATGCCAAAGCATGAGGCCGACGGGCAGTTCGCCCTCGACGTGGCAAGGCAGCGAGATCGCGCAGCCGTCGAGCATGTTGACGACCGACGGGTTGCGCAGCAGCAGCGCGTTGATGCGGAAAAAGGCCTCGTCGCGTTCTTCGCCGGGCGCCACGCTGGCGATGGCCGGCGCGGTGATCGGCACGGTGGGCGAGAGCAGTGCGTCGAAGGGCGCGAGCGCCCGTTCCATGCGGGCGATCCAGTCCCGGCGCGCGTGGACCAGGTCGATGTACTCGTGCGCCTTCATGGTCGCGCCCTTGAGGATGCGCTGCGCCACCCGAGGGTCGTAGCCGGCGCCGCTGCGCTCCAGCAGCAGGCGGTGCCAGGCATAGGCTTCGGCCGCAGAGAAGCCGCCGGTGGCATTGATCGAGCGCAGATCGGCCAGTTCGGGCAGCGCGATCTCGTCGATGCGGGCGCCGGCTGCGCGCAGCGTCCGCAGCGTCCGTTCGAAGGCGCTTGCCACCGCGGGCTCGATCTCGTCGAAGAAGAGATCCTTGACCACCGCCAGCCGGTAGGCGGACAGCGGTGCCGTGCCGGCGGTGACGCGCCGGGCGGCGAGGATCTCATGCGCGGTGATCGCGTCTCGCACCGAGCGCGTCATGGCGCAGACGGTGTCGAGCGTGGTCGACAGCGGCAGGGCGCCGTCTGCCGGCACCAGCCGCGCCGTGTTCTTGAAGCCGACGATGCCGTTGAGCGCGGCCGGGATGCGGATCGAGCCGCCGGTGTCGGAGCCCAGCCCGATGAAGACCGCGCCGCTCGCCACCGAAACCGCCGCTCCCGAGGACGAGCCGCCTGGAATACGCGGCGTGGCGGCATCGCTCGCGTTGGCGGGCGTGCCATGGTGCGGATTGATGCCCACGCCCGAGAAGGCGAACTCGGTCATGTTGGTTCGGCCGACGAGTGCGCCGCCGGCGGCGCGCAGGCGCGCGACCGCGGGGGCATCCGCCTTGGCTGCCACCGCATGGGACAGCACGATCGAGCCGGCCGGCGTCGGCTGGCCAGCCAGGTCGAACAAGTCCTTGACGGAAAAGGCCAGGCCGGCCAGGCGTTGCTGCAGGCTCGCGGACGCGGCGGCGTGGCGCGCCTCGTCGAACAGGGTGCGCGTGAAAACGTGCCGGCAGCCCGGAGACTGGGCCTGCGCAATCGAATGCTCCATTTCGGTGCGCGCATCGGAAGCGCCCGCCAGCAGGGCGAGGCGGGTGGCGTGCAGGTCAGGGCGCATGGGTGAGGGTGGCTATAGAGAGAGGGCGATGGGGAGGTGCGTGCTATACTCTTTGGGTTTCGCCATGGGCATTTTCCCGAGGCGAGATGCATCCGCAAACCAGCCCATTCAAGGTGTTGTGAGCCTCTTTCGGAGGAGCGCAAAACGGGCTGGATTTTAGACCCAACCTTTGGAGTTATTTCTATGTCGACGACCATGCGCGAAATGCTGGAAGCCGGTGTCCATTTCGGTCACCAAACGCGCTTCTGGAACCCCAAGATGGCCCCGTACATCTTCGGCCATCGCAACAAGATTCACATCATCAACCTGGAAAAGTCGCTTCCGATGTTCCAGGAAGCGATGAAGTACGCCAAACAGCTCACCGCCAACCGCGGCACCATCCTGATGGTCGGCACCAAGCGCCAGGCCCGCGAGATCGTGGCGGCCGAAGCGCGCCGCGCCGGCGTGCCCTTTGTCGACACCCGCTGGCTCGGCGGCATGCTGACCAACTTCAAGACCGTCAAGACCTCGATCAAGCGCCTGAAGGACATGAAGGCCCAGCAGGAAGCCGGCCTCGACAGCCTGAGCAAGAAAGAACAGCTCACCTTCACCCGCGAGATCGAGAAGCTCGAGAAGGACATCGGCGGCATCCAGGACATGGCTGCGCTCCCCGACGCCATCTTCGTGATCGACGTGGGCTTCCACAAGATCGCCGTGGCCGAAGCCAAGAAGCTCGGCATCCCGCTGATCGGCGTGGTCGATTCCAACCACTCGCCTGAAGGCATCGACTACGTGATCCCGGGCAATGACGACTCGTCCAAGGCCGTCACGCTGTACGCCCGCGGCATCGCCGACGCGATCATCGAGGGCCGCGCCAGCGCGGTCAGCGACGTGGTGAAGGCCGTGGCCGAAGGCGGCGGCGATGAATTCGTCGAAGTCGAAGAGGGCGCTTCCGCCTGATCGGCGCTCGCCCGAGCCTGAAGAAGGGGCTTTGTTGCCCCTTTTTTTTAACTTGATTTTCGCGGCGCCCGGTGCGGGCCGCCGCAACTGACAAACCGAACGGAGAAACGACATGGCAACAATCACCGCAAGCATGGTCGGCGAACTGCGCGCAAAGACCGACGCCCCGATGATGGAGTGCAAGAAGGCGCTGACCGAGGCCGACGGCAACATGGACAAGGCCGAAGAGCTGCTGCGCATCAAGCTCGGCAACAAGGCCGGCAAGGCCTCGGGCCGCATCACCGCCGAAGGCGTGGTCACGGCTTTCGTCGAAGGCGACGCCGGCGCCATGATCGAGATCAACTGCGAAACCGACTTCGTCACCAAGAACGACAGCTTCCTGGCCATGGCCAATGCCGCGGCGATGCTGGTCGCCAAGCACAACCCGGCCGACCTGGCTGCGCTGGGTGCGCTGCCCTACGAGCAGGACGGCTTCGGCCCGACGCTGGAAGACGTGCGCAAGGGCCTGGTCGGCAAGATCGGCGAGAACATGAGCTTCCGCCGCTTCAAGCGCTTCGCCGGCAACGGCAAGCTGGCCTCGTACCTGCACGGCACGCGCATCGGCGTGATGGTCGAGTTCGAGGGCGACGACACCTCGGCCAAGGACGTTGCGATGCACATCGCCGCGATGAAGCCGGTGGCCATCTCCAGCGCCGACGTGCCGGCCGATCTGATCGAGAAAGAGCGTGCGGTCGCCGCCGGCAAGGCCGAGGAAGACCGCAAGGCTGCCGAAGCCGAAGGCAAGAAGCCGCAGCCGGCCGACATCGTGACCAAGCGCATCGAAGGCGGGGTTCAGAAGTACCTGAAGGAAGTCTCGCTGCACAACCAGGCTTTCGTGAAGAACGACAAGCAGACCGTGGAGCAGATGCTCAAGGCGGCGAACACCTCGATCAAGGGCTTCACGCTCTATGTGGTCGGCGAAGGCATCGAGAAGAAGGTCGACGACTTCGCGGCCGAAGTGGCGGCGCAGGTCGCTGCGGCCAAAGCGGCAGCCTGAGTGCCGCCCCCAGGCGACGGCGCGCACCGCGCGCTGCCGCTTTTTCGCAATCACGTTTTACACTCGCCCCGCCAACTCCAAAGGAACCCACCCATGTCCGACGCCCGACCAGCCCACAAGCGAATCTTGTTGAAGCTGTCGGGCGAGGCATTGATGGGTGACGACGCCTTCGGCATCAACCGGGCGACCATCGTGCGCATGGTCGGCGAAGTGGCCGAGGTGGTGAACATGGGCGTCGAGGTTGCCGTCGTGATCGGCGGCGGCAACATCTTCCGCGGCGTCGCCGGCGGCTCGGTGGGCATGGATCGCGCCACGGCCGACTACATGGGCATGCTGGCGACCGTCATGAACGCGCTGGCGCTGGCCGACGCGATGAACAAGCAGGGCTTGATCGCCCGCGTGATGTCGGCCATCGCGATCGAGCAGGTCGTGGAGCCCTACGTTCGCCCCAAGGCGCTGCAGTACCTCGAAGAGGGCAAGGTCGTGATTTTTGCGGCCGGCACCGGCAACCCCTTCTTCACGACCGACACGGCTGCGGCGCTGCGCGGCGCCGAGATCGGCGCGGAGCTGGTGCTCAAGGCAACCAAGGTCGACGGCGTCTATACCGCAGACCCCAAGAAGGACCTGAGCGCGACACGCTACGCCCGCTTGAGCTTCGACGAAGCCATCGCGCAGAATCTCGGCATCATGGACGCCACGGCCTTCGCGCTGTGCCGCGACCAGAACCTGCCGATCAAGGTGTTCTCGATCTTCAAGAACGGTGCGCTCAAGCGCGTCGTGATGGGCGAGGACGAAGGCACGCTGGTGCATGCCTGAAGAGGACCAAGAAGATGACCATTGCCGAAATCCGCGATGCGACCGACGCCAAGATGAATCAGTCGCTCGCCGCATTCCAGAACAACCTGACCAAGATCCGCACCGGCCGTGCCAATCCCGCGCTGCTGGACTCGGTCCACGTCGATTACTACGGCTCCTCGGTGCCGCTGTCTCAGGTGGCGAACGTTTCGCTGCTCGATTCGCGCACCATCAGCGTCCAGCCCTGGGAAAAGGGCATGGGCGCCAAGATCGAAAAGGCCATTCGCGAAAGCGATCTGGGCCTGAATCCCGCGTCGATGGGTGACCTGATCCGCGTGCCGCTGCCGCCGATGAGCGAAGAGCGCCGCAAGGAAATGACCAAGCTGGTGCGCAACGAGGGCGAGACCGCCAAGATCGCGACCCGCAACCTGCGCCGGGACGCCAATGATGCGATCAAGAAGCTGGTCAAGGACAAGCTGGCATCCGAAGACGATCAGAAGCGGGCCGAGGCCGAGATCCAGAAGGTGACCGATCGCCACATCGGCGAGATCGACCGGCTGGTGGCGGCCAAGGAAGCGGAGATCATGGCCGTCTGATGACGACATCACCTGCCATGCCCCACCACATTGCCATCGTCATGGATGGCAATGGCCGCTGGGCCACGCGCCGCTTTCTGCCGCGCGTCGCGGGGCACAAGCAGGGCGTCGAATCCTTGCGCCGTTGCGTCAAGGCCTGCGTCGACCGCGGCGTCGCGGTTCTCACCGTGTTCGCCTTCTCCTCCGAGAACTGGAACCGTCCCGTCGAGGAAGTGTCCGGGCTGATGGACCTGATGGTCGGTGCGCTTGGCCGCGAAGTACCGAAGTTGAGCCATGACGGCGTACGGCTGCATTTCATCGGCGAGCGCGGCGGCCTGTCCGAGAAAATCGCCGCCGGCCTGCTGCAGGCGGAGGCAGCGACGGCCCACAATACCCGGCTGGTGCTCAACGTCTGCTTCAACTACGGCGGCCGCTGGGATATCGCCCGCGCAGCGGCCCAGCTTGCCGCGCGCGGCGAGCCGCTGACCGAGGCCAACCTCGATGCGGCGATGGCGCTGTCGCACGTGCCCGACCCCGATCTGTTCATCCGTACCGGCGGCGAGCAGCGGCTGTCGAATTTCCTGCTGTGGCAGAGCGCCTATGCCGAGCTGTTCTTCAGCGACCGCCTCTGGCCCGAGTTCGACGAGGCCGCCCTCGACGAAGCCATCGCTGCCTTCCAGCGCCGCGAGCGCCGCTTCGGCCAGACTTCCGCGCAGGTCGCGGGCAACGCATGGCGCGATCCGCAGGCAGCCTGAGCGAATGCTCAAACAACGCATCATCACTGCGATCGTCCTGCTGGCGATCCTGCTGCCGGCGCTTTTCTATCCGTCGCATGTGCCCTTTGCCTGCGTGATGCTGGCGCTGATCGCAGCCGCGGCCTGGGAGTGGGGGCGGCTCAACGGCTACGGGTCGAGTGTGTCGCTGTTCCTGGGGCTGGAGACGCTCGTGCTTTGCGCGCTGTCCTGGTGGTTGGGGCTGCTCGATCAGTCGCTGCTGCCTGTCTGGATCTTCGCCAGCGCCGCCTGGGTGCTCGGCGGGGCTGCGCTGCTGCGCGTCGCAGTGCCCGGCTGGCCGCGCGTGCCGAGGGGTCTGCGCCTGGTCGGCGGGCTGCTGGTGCTTTGGGTCGCGTGGCTGGCCGCGGTCAAGGCACGGATGGTCGGCATCAACTTCCTGCTGTCGATCCTCGTGCTGGTGTGGGTGGCCGACATCTTTGCGTACTTCGCGGGGCGCGCATTCGGACTCAGGTTCACGCGCAACAAGCTCGCGCCGGCCATCAGTCCCGGCAAGAGCTGGGAGGGTGTCTGGGGCGGCATGGCCGGCGTCCTGGTTCTGGCCCTGGCCTGGGTCTGGGCCGACGCGGCCGCCCAGCCTGCGGTGGCCAGCCTCTACACGCGGCTGGCCGAGCGCGGATGGTGGCTGCTGCTGGTCGGTGTGGTCTTTCTGGCGGCGATGAGCGTGGTGGGCGATCTGGTCGAGTCGCTGATCAAGCGCAGCGCGGGCGCCAAGGACAGCAGCACCCTGCTGCCGGGCCACGGCGGCGTGCTCGACCGCGTCGATGCCTTGCTGCCGACGCTTCCTATTGCCATGATGTTGGCCTTCTTGTGATGACATACCCTAGGCAACGCATCACGGTGCTCGGTTCGACCGGCTCGGTCGGCGTCAGTACGCTCGACGTGATCGCCCGGCATCCCGAGCGCTTCGAGGTGTTCGCGCTGTCGGCTGCAACCAAGGTCGACGAGCTGCTGGCCCAGTGCGTGCAGTTCTCGCCGAAGTTTGCGGTCATGGCGAGCCCGCCGCATGCCCGGCTGCTGGCTGAAAAGCTGAAACAGAGCGGCCTGTCCACGCGCGTGCTCCAGGGAGCGGACGCCATCGAGACGATCGCCTCGCACGAGGAATGCGATGCCGTGATGGCCGCCATCGTCGGCGCGGCCGGACTCGGGCCCTGCCTCGCAGCCGCTCGCGCCGGCAAGCGGCTGCTGCTCGCCAACAAGGAGGCCCTGGTGGTCGGTGGCGAGCTGTTCATGCGCACGGTGCGCGAGGGCGGGGCGACGCTGCTGCCCATCGACAGCGAGCACTCGGCGATCTTCCAGTCGCTGCCGGAAGACCCGGCCACCTGGCCGCGGCGCATTGACAAGATCATCCTGACTGCCTCCGGCGGCCCGTTCCGCACGCGCTCGCCGGACACGCTCGGTGCCGTGACGCCCGAGCAGGCCTGCGCGCACCCGAACTGGGTCATGGGCCGCAAGATCTCGGTGGATTCCGCCACCATGATGAACAAGGCCCTCGAGGTGATCGAGGCGCGCCACCTGTTCGGCGTGGCGCCCGAGCAGATCGAGGTCGTGATCCACCCGCAGAGCGTGGTGCATTCGATGGTGCAATTCACCGACGCCTCGGTGATCGCGCAGCTCGGCACGCCCGACATGCGGGTGCCCATCGCCGTCGGGCTGGCCTGGCCCGAGCGCATCCAAAGCGGTGCCGCCCGGCTCGATTTCCGGCAGATGGCGGCGCTGACTTTCGATGCGCCCGATGTCCAGCTCTTTCCCGGCCTGGGACTCGCATGGCAGGCGTTGCGGGCAGCGCCGGGCACGACCGCTGTGCTCAATGCGGCCAACGAGGTGGCGGTCGAAGCATTCCTGCATCACCGCTTGCGCTTCGATCGTATCCATGCGGTGAACCTGGAAACTTTGGATGCGGTGCAGCCCTCCAACCCAGCATCGCTGGCCGACCTGCTGGCACTGGATGCCAGCGCCCGGGCTGCTGCCAACGCCGCAGCGCTACGCTTCGCAGCCTGACTTTTCCATACCCGGGGGTCTCCATGCTCACAGTCGTTGCCTTCATCGTCGCGCTCGGCTTGCTGATCGCGGTGCACGAGTACGGCCACTATCGGGTGGCGGTTGCATGCGGGGTCAAGGTGCTGCGCTTTTCGGTCGGCTTCGGCAAGACGCTGTATCGCTGGCAGCCCAAGCGCCAGCACCCGGGGCAGGACACGGAGTTCGTGATCGCCGCGTTCCCGCTCGGCGGCTACGTGAAGATGCTCGACGAACGCGAAGGGCCCGTGGCGCCCGAAGAGCGGCACCGCGCCTTCAACACCCAGCCGCTGCGTTCGCGCGCTGCCATCGTCGCCGCCGGTCCGATCGCGAATCTCCTGCTGGCCGTCGTGCTCTACACCGCGGTCAACTGGATCGGCGTCGAAGAGCCTGTCGCGAAGCTGGGCCAGCCGGTGGCCGCTTCGCTGGCCGAGCAGGCCGGTTTGCGCGGCGGCGAGCACGTCGCGCGCGCCGGCTTCGACGGCGACCTGGAGCCTGTGCAGTCCTTTGAAGACCTGCGCTGGCGCATGACGCGCGGAGCGCTCGACGGCCGCGATCTGACGCTCGAGATCGCAGGGGAGGGCGCGCGGCCTGCGCGCGAGATCGTGCTGCCGTTGAGCCGCATCGAGGCCAAGGATGCCGATGCGCAGATGTTCCGCAAGATCGGCGTCGTCGCACCGCTGACGCGCCCCGAGATCGGCGAGGTGATGGCAGGCGGCGCGGCGGAGCGCTCGGGCCTGCGCCGCGGCGATGTGGTGCGCTCGGTCGGCAGCACGGCCATCGTCGACGGCCAGCAATTGCGCGACGTGATCCGCGCCTCGGTCGAGGGTGGCCAGCCGCGCACGCAGACCTGGGAGATCGAGCGCGACGGTCAGATGCTCCGCGTCGAAGTCACGCCGGAGGTGCGCGACGAAGCTGCGGCCAAGGTCGGCCGTGTCGGTGCCTATGTCGGTGCGCCACCCGAGATGGTGACGGTGCGGCTGGGCGTGGTCGACGGCGTCTGGCGCGGCGTGGTCCGCACCTGGGAGGTGTCGACGCTCACCGTGCGCATGATGGGCAAGATGCTGATCGGCGAAGCCTCGATCAAGAACCTGAGCGGACCGCTGACGATCGCCGACTACGCGGGCAAGTCCGCCAGCATGGGTCTCACGCAATACCTGGTGTTCCTCGCCCTCATCAGCGTGAGTCTCGGCGTGTTGAACCTCATGCCGCTGCCGGTCCTCGATGGGGGGCACCTGATGTATTATCTTTGGGAGGGCCTGACCGGCAAGAGCGTCTCCGATGCATGGATGGAACGGTTCCAACGCGGGGGTGTCGCGTTGCTGCTGGTCATGATGTCGATCGCACTCTTCAACGATGTGACTCGACTCTTTGGTTAACTTTCTGCTGGCCCTTTCCGCGCCGGCTCAATTCACAGATGAACAATAAATTCAGTCGCTTTCGCCTGCGCAGCGTTGCCGCGGTGGTCGCCAGTGCACTCGCCGCCACGGCCGCCTGGGCCGTCGAGCCCTTCACGGTACGCGACATCCGGGTCGAAGGCCTGCAACGCGTGGAGCCCGGCACCATCTTCGCCTCGCTGCCGC
>NZ_FMZU01000007.1 GCF_900101545.1 Variovorax sp. CF079
TCGGCATTGCGAAGTACTTCAGCTACATCGTCATCAAGTCGCCGTTCATCAAGACGCACTGTCCGATCGAACGGCTGTTTCCCAACCAGCGCTGACCGGCGCTTCCGTTTCGTCCATGCCCGACACCCCGCCTCGCTCCCGTCCGCCTGCCCGCTTCGTCCGGCTGGCCGAAACCGACAGACCCATGCTGACGTTGCAGATCGACGGCCAGCCGGCCACCGCGCTGGCCGGCGACACCCTGCTGGTGGCGCTGCTCGCCCACGGCCGGCGCGTGCGCGACAGCGAGTTCGGCGACGGGGCGCGGGCCGGCTTCTGCCTGATGGGCGCCTGCCAGGACTGCTGGGTGTGGACGCCGGCCGGCGAGCGCCTGCGCGCCTGCTCCACCCCCGTGACGGCGGGCATGTCGGTGTGCACGCGGCCGCCCGCGCAGCACTGGCCGGCGACGCCGGACCTGCTGCAATCCGTGCAGCGCCATGCCTCGGGGGCGGCAGCATGAGCCCTGCATCGCTCGCTCATCCCGCACGCATCGTCGTGGTCGGCGCCGGCCCCGCCGGCGTGCGCGCGGCGCAGGCCCTTGTGCAGGCCGGGCTGCGGCCCATCGTCATCGACGAGAGCCGGCGCGACGGCGGCCAGATCTACCGCCGCCAGCCCGAAGGCTTCAAGCGCCCCTATGCCAAGCTCTATGGCAGTGAGGCCGCCAAGGCGCAGGCGTTGCATCGCGACTTCGATGCGCTGCGCGCGCAGTTGGACTACCGACCCGACACGCTGGCCTGGAACCTGAGCGAAGGCGCCCTGCACGTGGTGCGCGAGGGCGAGCCGCAGACGCTGCCCTTCGATGCGCTGCTGGTGTGTTCCGGCGCCACCGACCGCCTGATGCCCGTGCCCGGCTGGCAGCGCGCCGGCTGCTACAGCCTGGGCGCCTCGCAGATCGCACTGAAGGCGCAGGCCTGCGCGATCGGCACGCGCGTCGCCTTCCTCGGCAGCGGGCCGCTGCTGTACCTGGTCGCGTCGCAGTACGTGCAGGCCGGCGCGCAGGTGGCGGCGGTGCTCGACACCGCGCCGGCCGCCAAGCCCTGGGGCGCCTTGGCCGGCCTCTTCGCGCGGCCGCGGCTCGCGCTGCGCGGCCTGGCGCTGATCCGCGGCCTGCGCCGTGCCGGCGTGCCGGTGCTGCAGGGCGTGACGCCGCTTCGCATCGACGGCGACGATGGCCTCGGCGTGCAAGCCGTGGCCGTGCTCGATACCAAGGGTCGCGAACAGCGCTTCGAATGCGATGCGGTCGGCCTGGGCTGGCACCTGCGCGCCGAGACGCAATTGGCCGATCTCGCGCGCTGCGAGTTCGACTTCGAGCCGCTGAGCCGGCAGTGGTTGCCGCGCATCGATGCCGACGGACGCAGCAGCACGCCGGGCGTCTACCTCGCCGGCGATGGCGCCCGCATCCTCGGGGCCGACGGCGCCGAGGCCGCCGGCCGACTGGCCGCGCTGGCGGCGCTCGCCGACCTGAGTCACGCGCCGGGCCGCGTGCTGTACGACGCCGAGTCCGCCGCGCTGCGCCGCACGCTGGCGCAGATGGACCGCTTCCGCGAAGGCCTGGCGCGCGCCTTTCCCTGGCCGCACGCGCAGGCCGCGGCACTGCCCGACGATGCGGTGGTGTGCCGCTGCGAAGCCGTGACGGCCGGCGAACTGCGGCGTTGCGTCAACGAGATGGACAGCCGCGAAGTCAACCGCGCCAAGGCCTTCAGCCGCGTCGGCATGGGCCGCTGCCAGGGCCGCTTCTGCGGCCATGCGTCGGCCGAGATCGTGGCGCAGGCCTGCGGTATTCCTGTCGAGCAAGTGGGACGGCTGCGCACGCAGGCGCCGGTCAAGCCCCTGATGATGAATACGCGCGAGGTGCAGGCATGAGCCCGGGACCACATGACACCGACGTGCTGATACTGGGCGGCGGCCTGATGGGCACCACCGCCGCCTTCTTCCTGCGCCGCGAGCACGGCCTGTCGGTCACGCTGCTCGAGCGCGAGCTGGTGGGCCGCCAGGCCAGCGGCACCAACTTCGGCAATGTGCGGCGCCAGGGCCGCGCGCTGGCGCAGATGCCGCTGGCCAACCGCGCGCGCGCCGTCTGGGGCCGCGTGAAGGAACTGCTGGGCGAGGACCTGGAGTTCGTGCCTTACGGCCATCTGCGCGTCTGCTACACCGAGAAGCAGGCCGCGGTGCTGGAGCAGCATGCGAAGGACGTGAAGCCGCTGGGCCTCGACCTGGAGCTCTTCAGTGCCGGGCAGCTGCGCCGGCGCTGGGGCATCTTCGCGCCCGAGGTGGTGAGCGGTTCGCTCTCGCCGAACGATGGCCATGCCAACCCGCGCCTGGCCGGCCCGGCCTTCGCGCGCGCGGCCCTGCGCGCCGGCGCGAACATCGTCGAGCATGCCGAGGTGATGCACGTCGAGCGCGACGGCACCGGCTTCGTCGCGCACACGGCAGACGGCCGGCGCTTTCGCGCGCCGCAACTGCTGGTGGCTTGCGGCGCCTGGTCGAACCGCATGGCCGAGCAGTTCGGCGAAGCCGTGCCGATGGACGCGCGCGGCCCGCAGATGGGCGTGACGGAGCCGCTGCCCTACGCGATCGGCCCGTCGATCGGCGTCTCATCGCCGGTCGAGCACGAGGGCCTGTACTTCCGCCAGATCGCGCGCGGCAACATCGTCTTCGGCGGCGGACTCAAGGGGCCGGCGCATGCCGACCTGATCCGTGCCTACGTGAAACCCGACAACGTGCTGCGCCAGCTGCGCGAGCTGCGGCGCCTGGTGCCGGCCTTCGAGCACGTGCAGCTGATCCGCGTGTGGAGCGGCATCGAGGGCTACACCGGCGACTGGCAGCCGGTGATCGGCCCCAGCGCCCGCGTGCCGGGCCTGCACTACGCCTTCGGCTTCAATGGCGAAGGCTTCGCGATCAGCCCGGGTGTGGGGGAGACGATGGCCGAGTTGATCGCCACCGGGCGCACGTCGACGCCGATCGAGAGCTTCTCGATCGGCCGGTTCGCTTCCGAGTTGGCGAAGCAGGCGGCCTGAAGCGGTTGGGGTGCGGAGGCGGGCGGTGTGCCCTCACCCTAACCCTCACAAAGCGTCCGGAGTCAAGACCCAATGCACTCCGAGCCTGTGCGGGCCCCTACATCGCCATCACCACGAAGACTTTTCGGAGCGTCTCATGCACCTGCCATTCGCCGGTGGTGTGCTGCGGAAAGAACAGCGTGTCCCCCGCGCGGATCTGAAGCGGCTCGCCGCCGGTCGGCGTGAAAGTGCAGGCGCCCGCGAGGATGTGCATGACCTCGGCGTTGGGCAGCTGGCGTTCGAAGCGGCCGGGTTCGCATTCCCAGATGCCGCTGTTGTTGCCGCCGGCGCCTGCCAGCTCGACGTCGATGCCGCGCAGGCGGCACGGCAGCTCGCTCAGCGGGCGCGCGGGCGTGCCCTGGTCTTGCAGGCCATCGATGGTGGCCGATTGGTGCAGAACGGTGATGCTTATGAGGATGAAGAGGAAAGAGGAGGAGGGGATGCGGGTTCGGCTGGCGGGGCAAGGGCGCGCTCGGCCACCTCGCAGAACCAGCGCACGCCCAGCGGCAGCGCATCGTCGTTGAAGTCGTAGCAGGGGTGGTGCAGCGCGCGATCGCCCTCCGGGCCCGGATCGGCGCGGCCCTGGCCCAGCCACAGGTAGGCGCCGGGCCGGCGCTTCAGCATGAAGGCGAAGTCCTCCGAGGTGAAGGCCGCGCGCGGCGCCGTGTCGGCTTGCAGGCCGATGGCGTTGGCCGCGGCGAGCGCGAGCACGGCCTCGTCGCTGGTATTGACCGTGGCCGGGTAGTAGCGCACGTAGTTGACTTCGGCCTGGGTGCCGCTGGCCAGCGCCACACCATCGACGGTGGCGCGCAGCGCGGCCTCGATGCGGTCCTGCGATGCGGCGTCGAAGCTGCGCACGGTGCCGGTGATCGACACCTCCGCGGGCAGCACGTTGTGGCTGTGGCCGCCTTCGATGCGTGTCACCGACAGCACCGCCGATTCGCCGGGGTCGATGCGGCGCGAGACGATGGTGTGCAACTGGGCGACGAGCTGGCTCGCGGCAAGGATCGCGTCGGGCGTGTGATGCGGCTGCGCCGCATGGCCGCCGCGGCCGCGCAGCACGATGTCGAAGCGGTCGGCCGCGGCCATGATCGGGCCGGCCCGCGTCTGCGCGTAGCCCAGCGGCAGGTCGGGCCAGTTGTGCAGCGCATAGACGCTGTCGCAGGGGAAGCGCTCGAACAGGCCGTCATCGATCATCGCGCGCGCACCGCCCTTGCCCTCTTCGGCCGGCTGGAAGATGAAGTGCACCGTGCCGTCGAAGCGGCGCGAGCGCGCCAGCTGGCGCGCGGCGCCGATCAGCATGCTGGTGTGGCCGTCGTGCCCGCAGCCGTGGTGCACGCCCGGCGTGCGGCTGGCGTGGGCGGCGCGCCCGAGCTCGACCATCGGCAGCGCGTCCATGTCGGCGCGCAGGCCCACGCTGCGCACGCCGCTGCCGCAGCGCAGCGTGCCGACCACGCCGGTGCCGCCGACCCCTTCATGCACTTCGAGGCCGAGCAGCCGCAAGGCCGCGGCCACCACGCCGGCCGTGCGCCGTTCCGCGAACGCGAGTTCCGGATGCGCATGCAGGTCGCGCCGCAGCGCGACCAGTTCGGGCAGCAGGTCGGCGACCGGCGCGGCGATCGCCTGCAGCGTCAACGCCCGGCCTCGACGGCATCGGCCAGTTCGGCCAGCGTGTGGAAGTGGTAGTCGGGCTGGGTGTGCTTGGACTCGAGCGTGCCGCCGGAACCCTTCTGCCCATGGCGGCGCTCGATCCAGCAGGTGGTGATGCCCAGCTGCTTGGAGATGCCGATGTCGTGGTACTGGCTTTGCGCCACGTGCAGGTTGTCCGCCTGCTTGTAACCCCAGGCGCCTTCGAAGCGGCCGCGGGCGTAGGCGAAGTAGCGTGCATCGGGCTTCTCGCACAACGCGTCGTCGCAGCTCAGCAGCATGTCGAAGGGAGAGCCCAGCGTCTTGTCGAAATGGGCCAGCGCCCACTGCTGCGCGTTGGTCATGGTCACCAGCTTGAAGCGCTTGCCGAGCCGCTTCAGTGCTTCCACCGAATCGGGGAACGCCGGCCACTGCGCCACCGAATCGCGCAGGCCCTGCGCGAGCGCGTCGGTGTCGGGCAGGCCGAGTTTCGGCGCGATGGCGTGCCAGCAGCGCTCCAGATCGTCGGGGTACCAGCCGGCCTTGCCGTCGGCGCGCGCATAGCGGTAGGCGGCGAGGAAGTCCTCGTCCGTCACGCGGGTCTCGGGCACGGCAGAGCGCAGGTAGGCGAGCATGCCGCCTTCGAAATCGATCAGCGTGCCGACGACGTCGAAGGTGAGCACCTTGAAATCTTGCAGGGACATGGTGAAAGCTCCAGTGATGACGGCAATGCCGGTGCCATGAGCATAGGGGCCGCTTTCTGCATGGCCGAACCGAACTGGGTCTGCGCTGCGGCACAGGATTTCGTTGTCCGCGCCGTGCCGGCATCTTCTTCTGCCGCGTGCGACCCGCCGACGTCGGCAGGCCGCGACGAGGGCCTTCAGATCAGCGCGCTGATCGCCTCACCCATCTCGATCGTCGTTGCCTTGCCGCCCAAGTCGCCCGTGCGCGGGCCCGCCGCCAGCACTTGCTCGATGGCCCGCACGATCGCATCGTGCGCTTCGCGATGTCCGAGGAAATCGAGCATCAGCGCGCCCGACCAGATCATCGCCACCGGGTTGGCAATGCCCTTGCCGTAGATGTCGGGCGCAGACCCGTGAACCGGCTCGAACAACGAAGGAAACTTGCGGTCCGGATTGAGATTGGCCGACGGCGCCAGGCCGATCGTGCCGGTGCAGGCCGGTCCCAGGTCGGACAGGATGTCGCCGAACAGGTTGCTGGCCACCACGACGTCGAAGCGCTGCGGCTGCAGCACGAAGCGCGCCGACAGGATGTCGATATGCTGCTTGTCCACCTTCACTTCGGGATAGCCGCTGCCGACCGCGTCCGCGCGACCGTCCCACCACGGCATGCTGATCGCGATGCCGTTGCTCTTGGTCGCCACCGTGAGCTGCTTGCGCGGCCGGGACTGCGCGAGGTCGAACGCGTACTTCAGCACCCGGTCGGCGCCGAAGCGGCTGAACACCGATTCCTGCACGACCACTTCGCGCTCCGTTCCCTCGAACATCACGCCACCGAGATTGGTGTATTCGCCCTCGGTGTTCTCGCGCACGATGTAGAAGTCGATGTCGCCGGGCTTGCGGCCGGCCAGCGGCCCGGGCACCCCTTCGAACAGACGCACCGGGCGCAGGTTCACGTACTGGTCGAACTCGCGCCGGAACTTCAGCAACGAGCCCCACAGCGAAATGTGATCCGGCACCGTGTCCGGCCAGCCGACCGCGCCGAAGTAGACGGCGTCCATGCCTTCGAGCCGGGACTTCCAGTCGTCGGGCATCATCTGCCCGGTCTTGACGTAGTAGTCGCAACTGGCCCAGTCGATGTGCGTCACGGCCAGTTCGATGCCGAAGCGGCGCGCGGCCTTCTCGAGGACGCGCAGGCCCTCGGGCATCACTTCCTTGCCGATACCGTCGCCCGGAATGGCGGCGATGCGAAGCGTCTTGCTCATGGTGTCTGCCTTCTTGTCGATGTTCAGTACGCGGATGCGCCGGCGGCGCTCATGGCGCTCTCGGTGCCGAGGCCGAATTCGCCGGCCAGGCGACGCGCGGCCTGTGCGAGCAGCGTGACGTCGATGCCGACCGCCACGAAGGTGGCACCGAGCTCGAGGTACTTGCGTGCCAGCGCGAGGTCCGCGGTCAGCGTGCCGGCCGCCTTGCCGCTCGCGACGATGGTGCGGATGGCGCGGTCGATGGCGGCCTGGACCTCGGGATGCCCCGGTGCGCCGCGGTGGCCCATCGACGCGGCCAGGTCGGCGGGGCCGATGAACACGCCGTGCACCCCGTCGACGGCGCAGATCTCTTCGAGGTTGTCGAGGGCGGTGACGGTCTCGGCCTGCAGCAGCAGGCAGACCTCGTCGTTGGCAGCGCCCAGGTAGTCGCGCCGGGCACCCCAGCGCGAGGCCCGCGCCACGGCAGCGCCGACGCCGCGCACGCCCTCCGGCGGATAGCGGGTGGCCGCCACCAGCGCGCGCGCCTGTGCAGCCGTGTCGACCATGGGCACCAGCAGGTTCTGCACCCCGATGTCGAGCAACTGCTTGATCAGCGCGGTGTCGCCGCTGACGGCGCGCACGACCGGCTGGCCGGGATAGGCCGCGACCGCCTGCAGCTGCGCCAGGGTGCTGCGCACATCGTTGGGTGCATGCTCGCCGTCGATCAGCAGCCACTGGAAGCCGGCGGTTGCGCAGACTTCCGCGCTGTAGGGCTGCGCCATCGACAGCCAGAGACCGATCTGCGGCTGTTTGGCGAGCAGTGCGTGCTTGAAGGAATTATTCATGACCGTTGCTTCCATTCAGTCCAGCCCGCCCTGGCACACGTACTTGGTGTGCAGGTAGTCGTCCAGGCCGTGGACCGAGCCCTCGCGGCCATAGCCCGACTCCTTCACGCCGCCGAAGGGCGCGGCCTCGGCGGCCAATGCGCCTTCGTTGATGCCGACGATGCCCGACTCCAGCGCATCGGCCACCCGCCAGATGCGACGCAGGTCTTGCGAGTAGAAGTACGCGGCCAGTCCGAACGGCGTGTCGTTGGCCTGCGCGATCACGTCCGCCTCGGTGTCGAAGCGCGTGATCGGTGCCACGGGCCCGAAGGTTTCCTCGCAGGCACAGGCCATCGTCGCGTCGACGTCGACGAGCACCGTGGGTGCGTAGTAGTGGGGTCCCAGCGCCGCCAGGCGCTCGCCGCCGGCGAGCACGCGCGCGCCCCGGGCGACGGCGTCGCGGACATGGCGCTCGATCTTCTCGACCGCGCGGACATTGATCATCGGGCCGATCTGCGAGGCGGCATCGGTGGCGGGCCCGATCTTGAGCGCCGCGACGCGCGCGCCGAGCTTGTCGGCGAAGGCGTCGTGCACGCTGCTGTGCACGAACACGCGGTTGGGGCACACGCAGGTCTGTCCGCCGTTGCGGAACTTGGCGGCCATCAGCCCTTCGACCGCAGCATCGAGGTCGGCATCCTCGAACACGATGAAGGGCGCGTTGCCGCCCAGCTCCAGGGACAGCTTCTTCAGCGTGTCGGCCGAACGACGGGCGAGGTGCTTGCCCACCGGCGTGGAGCCGGTGAAGGTGATCTTGCGCACGCGCGGGTCGTCCAGCCAGACGTCCACCACCTCGGGCGTGCGTTCGCGCGAGGCGGTGACGATGTTGAGCACACCGGGCGGCACGCCGGCCTGTTCGGCCAGCGCAACCAGCGCCAGCGAGGTCAGCGGCGTGTCCTCGGCCGGCTTGCAGACCACGGTGCAGCCGGCGGCCAGCGCCGGGGCGATCTTGCGCGCGATCATCGCGGCGGGAAAATTCCACGGCGTGATCGCAGCGACCACGCCCACCGGCTCCCTGAGCGCGAACATGCGGCGCCCCGGCAGCGGGGCGGGAATGACGTCGCCATTGGCGCGCACGGCCTCTTCGGCGAACCACTCGATGTAGCTGGCGGCGTAGGCGATCTCGCCCTTTCCCTCCGCCAGCGGCTTGCCCTGCTCGCGCGAGACCAGGCGCCCCAGGTCGTCCTGGTTCGCCATCACGAGGTCGTTCCAGCGCTTGATGATCTGCGAGCGCTGCTTGGCGGGAAGCTTGCGCCAGGCGGTGAACGCGCTGTGCGCGGCGTCGACGGCGGCGCGCGCCTCATCGGCGCCGCTGTCCGGCACCTGGGCGATCCGTCCTCCGGTGGCGGGATCCGTCACGTCGAGCGTGCGGCCGGTGGCGGCGCGCCACTCGCCGGCAATGAAATTGGCGCTGCGCAGCAGGCCGGGTTGGGAAAGCGTCAGGGGCATGGTTCCGGGAATCGGTGGGTTGGGCTAACGAAGGAAGGCTCAGCTCACGATGCCCATGTGCCAGGGCACGAACTCGTGATCGCCCAGGCCCAGCAACTCGCTCTTGGTCGGTTCACCCGAAGCGGCGCGCAGGATGTGCTGGAAGATGCGCTCGCCCATCTGCTGCACGTCGAGTTCGCCGTCCAGGATCAGGCCGCAGTTGATGTCCATGTCGTCCTCGAGACGGGTGAACATGGCCGTGTTGCTCGCGAGCTTGATGGTCGGCGACGGCTTGGAGCCGAACATCGAGCCGCGGCCGGTCGTGAAGCAGATCAGGTTTGCGCCGCTGGCGATCTGGCCGGTCGAGGCCACCGGGTCGTAGCCGGGCGAGTCCATGAACACGAAGCCGGACTTGTCGATAGTCTCGGCATATTCGTACACCGCCTGCAGCGGCGTGGTGCCGCCCTTCATCGCAGACCCGAGGGACTTCTCGAAGATGTTGGCCAGCCCGCCGGCCTGGTTGCCGGGGCCCACGACGCCATTGAACTGCCCGTTGTGGCCGCGTGTGTACTCCTCCCACCAGGCGAGGCGGTCGAGCAGTTTCTGCCCCACTGCCGGGCTCACGGCGCGGCGCGTGAGCATGAACTCCACGCCATGGATTTCCGGGGTCTCCGAGAGGATGGCGGTGCCGCCGTGGCGCACCAGGATGTCCATCGCCGCGCCCAGCGCCGGATTGGCAGTGATGCCGGAGAAGCCGTCCGAGCCGCCGCATTCCAGGCCGATCTTCAGGTGCGCCGCGCTGACCGGCTGGCGCTTCACGTCGTTCGCGGCGGGCAGCATGGACTCGATGGCCGCAATGCCCGCGGCAATGGTGGCGCGGGTGCCGCCGGTGTCCTGCATCACGAAGGTTCGCACATGCGGGCCGGGCACGAGACCCTGCGATGCCACGAGGTCGGCGACCTGGTTGCGTTCGCAGCCGAGGCCGACGATCAGCACGCCGGCGAGGTTCGGATGGCGCGCATAGCCGGCAATGGTCCGGCGCAGCACGTCGAAGTGCTCGCTCGGCGACGACATGCCGCAGCCGCTGGTCTGCGCGAAGGCCACCACGCCGTCGACATTCGGGTACGGCGCCAGGCGCTCCGGCGTGAAGTGGGCGGCGATCTGCTTGATGACGGTGGCCGAGCAATTGACCGACGAGATCAGGCCGACGAAGTTGCGCGTGGCGACGCTGCCGTCCGGGCGCACGATGCCCATGAACGTGGCGCGCTCGGCCTCCGGGACGTAGTCGACGGGGCGCACGTCCTCGCAGAAGCCCGGGTCGCGGTCGAAGTCGACCAGCTCGAGGTTGTGCGTGTGCACGTGCTCGCCGGGCTCGATGTCGCGCATGGCTGCGCCGATGACGGTGTCGTACTTCCTGACCTTCTCGCCGGCGGCGATCCGGCTCGCCGCGATCTTGTGGCCGGCAGGCACCTGCGCGCGCACGCGCAGGCCCAGCTCCGGCAATGCCTGGCCCAGCGCGATGGGGGCGCGGGCGATCAGCACGTTGTCGTTCTCGTGCAGCCGGATGAGCGGCGAAGGGGCGGCGACGGCAGCGGTGGCAACAGCGGTCATGCAGATCTCCTGGCGGGTTCGCCTCAGTTCTTGCTCATCAGCTCCTTGAGCTTGAGCCTCTCGATGAGCAACTTTTCCTTGGCCACGCTGGCGCTCACGTATTTCTCGTAGTCCGGCGCGTCGAGGTACATGAGCGGCGCGTCGATCCTGGCGCAGGCGGCGGCGAATTCCGGACTCGCGGCGGCGACCTTGAAGGCCGCGCGCAGCCGGGCGGCGACGTCCGCGGGCAGGCCCTTCGGCGCGCCGATGCCGTTGGGTGCATCCACCACGACGTTGTAGCCGGCCTCTTTCAAAGTGGGCGCGTCCTTGAACTCCGTCGTGCGCTGCTCGCCCCAGGTGGCCAGGAGGCGCAGCTTGCCCGACTTGACATGCGGCGCCCAGGAGCTGGAATCGGCCAGCACATCGACGTGGCCGCCCATCAGCGCCTGCAGCGCCTCCGCACCGCCCTTGAAGGGAATGGCGTTGAACTTCACGCCGGCGGCGATGGCGAACTCCTCCATGCCGACATGCGTCGCGCCGCCCAGGCCGGCGGTGCCGTAGGTGATCTTGTCGGGGTTGGCCTTGGCGTCGGCCACCAGGTCCTTGAGCGTCTTCCAGGGCGCTTCGGCACGCACCGCGATGCCGAAGGTCTGGCCCGAAACGCGCGCGATGTAGCTGAGGTCCTTGAGGGGATCGACCTGCACCATGCCGAGCTGCGAAAAGCGCGTCACCGAGATCGGGATCTGGCCGATCGTGTAGCCGTCGGGCTTGGCGCTCGCCAGCGCCTTCAGGCCGATCATCCCGGAGGCGCCGGTCTTGTTGTCCACCACGACCGACTGCCCGAGCTCCCTGGCCGCGGCGGTGCACAGCGCGCGCATGGTCACGTCCGCAGTGCCGCCGGCGGGCCAGGGGCAGATGAAGGTGACGGGACGATCGGGGTAGCCGGCCGCGACAGCGTGCGTGGCGGCGAATGGAAGCATGGCGGCGCCGAGGCTGCCCAGCATGAACTGGCGGCGATTGGATCGCATTGTCTTGTCTCCTGATTGCATCGTGGGAAGCGCCGATTGTTCAGGGTCTCATCATTACAATCCAATGAAGTTACCGACTCTCTTCTTTCCTATTGGGTTATGAACGATGCCTGCCATCGATCGCGTGCTTCGCTCCAACCTGAAGCTGCGGCATCTGCAGTTGCTGGTGTCGCTCGACGAGTTCCGCCATCTCGGCCGTGCGGCCGAATTCCTGTCGGTCACTCAGCCGGCGGTATCGAAGACGCTGGCGGAGATCGAACGCATGTTCGACCTCGAACTCTTCGTGCGTTCGACACGCGGGACGGAACCGACCGCCTACGGATCGGCCGTGGTGCGATTCGCGCGGTCGGTGCTGGCCGACTACGGCCGCACGCGCGACGAGATCGCTGCCGTGGCGAGCGGCGCGGCAGGCCGGACCAGCGTCGGCGCCATGGTGGTCGCCACGCCCTCCTTGCTGATGCGTGCCGTCGCGTTGCTGAAGGAGCGTTCGACACAGACCACCGTCATGATCGAGGAGGGAGATCTCACCCGCCTGCTGCCGCGCTTGCGCGTCGGCGAGCTGGATCTCTTCGTCGGGCGGCTCGAGCCGGGGTATGCGGCGCCGGACCTGAAAACCGAAGCCTTGTACGCCGAGCCCATGTGCGTCGTGGTGCGGCCCGACCATGAACTGGCGTCCGCCGCCAGGCCGACCTGGCGCCAGCTTGTTCAACGGCCGTGGGTGGTGCCTCCGCCCTGGGCGTCGTCGCGCATGAAGCTCGAGCAGATGTTCTACAAGCATCGCCTGGTGCCGCCTGTGGACATCGTCGAGACGGCATCCTTTCTCGTGACGCTCAGCTGCATCCGGGAGCGATCCGCCGCCGGCTTTCTTGCGCTTGGCGTGGCGCGGCATTTCGAAGGCGAGGGCCTCGTCAAGGCGCTCAGGCTGGCGGTCCCGATCGAGCTGCCGCCGGTTGGCATGATCACGATGCACGGGCGCAACCCGACGCCGGCTACCGAGCAACTGATGCGATGCCTGCGGGCCGCCGCGGCCGAGCGCATGTCGACCGAAGCTGCCCTGTAGCGGCCTGTCAGCGCTTCTTCCCGTCGAGCGCCTGCATCGACTTCATCGAGGAGCGGCGAGCAGATCGCCCCCCAGGGCGGAGGCGGCCGAAACGGGATAAGGGCCTTTGCGCCGCACTGCCCGGACGAACTCCATGGCCTGCACCTGCTGCGCGCTGTACTCGGCCGCGGGGCCGGCCGGGAAATGCTTCGGATCCTTGTCCATGGCGATCAGCAGCAGATCGTCCGTCGTCAACGGATCCGAGCCTTGGGCGCGGTCCGCCAGGCCGACCTCGAGCGCGAAGGCCCATTCCGCCGGCGCCGCTGGATCCTTGCGCAGCATGCGCGCCGCGAGCTTCGCGGCGTTGGGACTCAGCCGGGCGATCATTGCAAAACATTCATCCAGATGCACGCAGACCTCCAAAGTTGGCCGGGGGATGCTGCCAGCGCCAGCGAAATTGGCTGTAGGCGGCATCCGTTATCCGGCGTCGGCCTTGCACGCGCCACGGCTGTGCAGGCCAGGAAAACTGATTTCCGCTCGCGTCCTTGCGCCGGCCGGCCGCCTTGCGCAAACTCCGGCGCCACCAAGGAGACGACATGGACGAGACACTGCAGCAGGAACTCCTGATCCGCCGGCTGGTCGAGCGCTGGGCGGTCTGGCGCGACGCCGGCGACTGGGAGCGCTTCGCCACCGTGTGGCATCCCGAGGGCGTGATGATGGCCACCTGGTTCCAGGGCCCGTTCCGCGACTTCATCCGCGTCACGCGGGAGGGTTGGGCCAAGGGCGTGAGCATCCTGCACTTCCTGGGCGGCTCGGCCATCGAGGTGGCGGGCGAGCGCGCCATCGCGCAGACCAAGATGACCATCTCGCAGCGCGGCATGGTCGAGGGCGTGCTCTGCGACGTGGTGTGCACCGGCCGCTTCTACGACTTCATCGTCAGGCACGAAGGCGAATGGAAGCTGCTGCATCGGCAGCCGATCTACGAGAAGGACCGCATCGATCCCGTCGACCCGGCCGCAACCGTCGAGCTCGATGCCGAAGCGCTGGCGAAGTTTCCCGAGGGCTATCGCCATCTCGCCTACATCCAGACCCGCATCGGCTACACGGTCAAGCTCGACATGCCGATGCTGAAGGGCGAGGCGGTCGAGGCGCTGTACCGCCGCGGCACCGCGTGGCTGGCCGGCGGTGCGCTCGAGCGCTGAGCCCGGCAGCGCGCCATGGACCATTGCCTCACCCGCCGCGCGGCGCTCGGCGCCGCGCTGGCCTTCACCGCATGCGCTGCCATCGCGCAGGGCGCCTACCCCGACCATCCGCTGCGCATCGTCGTGCCCCAGCCGGCGGGCGGCGGCTTCGACTTCGTCGCCCGCACGCTGGCCGACCGCCTGGGCAAGCAACTGGGCCAGCCGGTGGTGGTCGAGAACCGGCCGGGCTCGGGCACGGTCGTCGGCACCGACCTGGTCGCCAAGGCGCCGGCCGACGGCTACACGCTGCTGCTGGGCTCGGTGTCGAACCTGGCCTTGAACATGGGCATGTACCGCAACCTGCCCTACGACAGCCTGCGCGACTTCGAGCCGCTGGGCCTGGCCGTGGCCTACAGCTACACGCTGATGGCGCGCAAGGAGCTGCCGCAAGCCACGCTGAAGGAAGTGATCGGCCACGCCAAGGCCAACCCGAAGAAGCTCAACTACGCATCGGCCGGCAACGGCTCGGGCCAGCACGTGATTGCCGCGGCGCTGTGGCATGCGGCGGGCGTGGAGCTGACCCACGTGCCCTACCGCGGCGCACAGGCGGCCTACCAGGACCTGATCGGCGGCCGCGTCGACCTGTTCTTCGATCTCTCGTCGACCGCGCGCACCCAGATCGATGCCGGCACGGTGCGCGCGCTCGCGGTTTCCGGTGCGGCGCGCATCCCGACGCAGCCGGACATCCCGACCATCGCGCAGACCGGCGCGGCGCCGCTGGAACTGGAATCGTGGTTCGGCCTGTTCGCGCCGGCGAAGACGCCGCCCGCCATCCTGGAGCGCTTGCGAACCGAACTCGCACGCGTGATCGCGATGCCGGAAGTGACCGAGACCTTCCGCAAGGCCGGCGGCAAGCCGCTCGCGCTTTCGGTCGCCGACACGCGTGCGCTGGTGCAGAAGGACGTGGAGCGCTGGAGCCGGATCGTGCGCGAGCTCGACATCCGGCCCGAGTGAGCGCTCAGCCGTTGCGGAACAGGAAGCTGTAGGCATTGAGCGCCGGCACGCCGCCCAGGTGGGCATAGAGCACCTTCGAGCCCGGTGCGAACTCTCCACGGCGCACCCTGTCGATCATTCCGTGCATCGACTTGCCCTCGTACACCGGGTCGGTCAGCATGCCTTCCTGCCGCGCGCAAAGACGGATGGCTTCCAGCGTGCCTTCGTTGGGAAGCCCGTATTCGGGGCCGCCGTAGCGCGTGTCGAGGATCACGTCCTCTTCGGCGATGTCGCGGCCCAGCCCGACGAGCTCGGCGGTGCTGCGCGCGATGCGCAGGATCTGCGCCCGCGTCTGCTCGGGCTTGGCTGATGCGTCGATGCCGATGACGCGGTCTGCGCGGCCGTCGGCCGCGAAGCCGACCACCATGCCGGCCTGCGTGCTGCCGGTGACCGAGCAGACCACGATGTAGTCGAACTTGAAGCCCAGTTCGGCCTCCTGTGCGCGCACCTCTTCGGCGAAGCCGACGAAGCCCAGCCCGCCGAAAGGATGCTCGGAGCAGCCGGCCGGAATCGGGAAGGGCTTGCCGCCGGCCTTGCGCACATCGTCCATGGCCTGCTCCCAGCTCGGGCGGATGCCGATGTCGAAGCCGGCCGCGTCCAGGCGCACATCGGCACCGAGGATGCGCGACATCTCGATGTTGCCCACGCGGTCGTAGACGGCATCCGAATAGTTGACCCAGTTCTCCTGCACCAGCACGCACTTGAGCCCCAGGTGCGCGGCCACGGCGGCGACCTGGCGCGTCTGGTTCGACTGGATGCCGCCGATGGACACCAGCGTGTCGCAGCCCTGGGCCAGCGCCTCGGGAATCAGGTACTCGAGCTTGCGCGTCTTGTTGCCGCCGAAGGCCAGGCCGCTGTTGCAGTCCTCGCGCTTGGCATAGAGATCGACCTTGCCGCCCAGGTGTGCGCTCAGGCGCTTGAGGGGGTGGATCGGCGTGGGGCCGAAGGTCAGCGGATAACGGGGGTAGCGGCTCAGGTTCATGGCGATGCTCCTTGGGTGCGGCGATGGGGCCATCGTAGGAAGAAGTGCGGTTCACAGGGTTGTGAAAACTGGGCTTTCAACGCACCATGAGCATCCTGCTGATCAGTTCGTCAGCGTTTCATTTCACGATGGCCAAAAATCAAGCAACAAAAGTTCGTAGTGCGCCGGAAGCGGCGTCTCTGCTCGATCGCACCGACAAATCGATTCTTCGGGCACTGCAGCGCGATGCCTCGATCTCCAACGTGGCGCTGGCCGCCAAGGTCCATCTGAGCCCGCCGGCCTGCCTGCGCCGCGTCGAGCGTCTGAAGCGCTCGGGAATGATCGGCGCCACGGTCGCGCTCCTGAATCCGCAGGCGCTCGGCGCGGGCATGCTGGTGATGATCGGCGTGGTGCTCGACCGCTCGACGCCCGAGTCCTTCAGCGACTTCGAGAAGGCCGCGGTGAAGATCTCCGGCTGCATGGAGTGCCACGTCGTGACCGGCGAGTTCGACTACTTCATGCTGGTGCGCACCGCCGACAGCGAGAGCTTCAACCGGCTGCACGCTGAGCAGCTGCTCTACCTGCCGGGCGTGCGGCAGATCCGGTCCTTCATTGTGATCAAGCAGGTGCTGTCGACGACGCAGATCCCGCTGGCCTGAGCATGAACACCTTCACCACTTCGGCCAGCCCCGTCGCCTGCTCGCGCAGCGACCGCGAGGCCGCGGCCGATTGCTCGACCAGGCTGGCGTTCTGCTGCGTCATCTGGTCGAGCTGGGAGATGGCCTGGGTCACCTGGCCGATGCTGTCGCTTTGCTCGGCCGTGGAGGCATTGAGCTCGGCCATCAGGCCCGTCACGCGTTGCACGGCGGCGACGATCTCGGCCATCGTGCGTCCCGCATCCTCGACCAGCTGAGCGCCCGAGGCCACGCGCAGCACCGAGTCGCCGATCAGGCCCTTGATCTCGCGCGCGGCCTGCGCGCTGCGCTGCGCGAGGTTGCGCACCTCCGTCGCCACCACCGCGAAGCCGCGGCCCTGTTCGCCCGCGCGCGCCGCCTCGACCGCGGCATTGAGCGCGAGGATGTTGGTCTGGAAGGCGATGCCGTCAATCACGCCGATGATGTCGCCGATCTTCTTCGACGCGGCCGTGATCTCGTCCATGTTGGCGACCACCTGGCCCACCACCGCGCCGCCGCGCGTGGCGGCCTGCGCGGCCGAGCCCACGAGCGCGCGGGCCTGGCGCACGGCATCGGCGTTCTGCTGCACGGTCTCGGTGAGCTGGTGCATCGAGGCCGAGGTCTGCTGCAGGCTGGAGGCGGTGGACTCGGTGCGCTTCGACAAATCCTGCTGCCCGCTTGCGATCTCCAGCGCGGCCGTGCCGATGGTGCTCGACGCCTGGTCCACATGCCCGATCGCGCCGGCGATGCGTTGCAGCGCCGATTGCAGCAGGCGCGCGGCCGGCGAACGCGCTTCGATGTTCACGCCGTCGAGCGCGAGGCGTTTGCCCTGTTCCAGCCGACTGACCAGCTGGTGCAGCTCGTGCCCCTGGACCGCATCGCGGCGCATGCGCTCGCCGATCAGGATCTCGAAGCCGGTCTGCACCACCACGTAGCCGGCGTGCAGCAGCACGATCGCGAAGTCCGGCTCGGTCGTGCAGTAGACCGGAAAGCCCAGCGCCTGCAGGCGGTCGAAGGCCACGTGGTGCACGGCGATCGCGCCGGCGCCGATGACCAGCGGCTTCCAGTCGCGGTAGAGGAGGAGAAAGGCCAGCGTGACGAAGACGCCGAAGTGGTATTCGACGCGCCCCATGCCGAGCTGGATCTGCAGCGCCACGGTGGCCATCAGCAGCACCGGGAACGTGCAGCGTGCGAGCAGGGTGCCGCGCGCGAGCGCATGGAGCGCGAGGCCGACCGCCATGAGCAGGCCAGCGGCGCCCAGCGCCGGTCCGAAGCTCCCCTGGACGAAACCGAGGCCTGCGGCCATCAGGCACCCCAGGGTCAGCGCGCCCATCATCCACGAGTCGGCCTGTCGTCTCAGGCTGGCCAGGTCCAGCGAGGCCGAGGCCCCGCCGAGCGATGTATTCATCTTCGATCTCCGCAGTTGGTGAAGGGAGTACGGATGAATATCGGCAGGAGAGGGGGCCTTGTTTAGAGCTGGTCGGTCGGTACAAACCACGAGAACAGCAGCAGCTGCAGCCGCGTCAGCATGCTCGAGTCGGGCTCGTCGTCGAGCACCTCGTTGGTCTCGTCGCCGGTGCCCACCCATTGCACGCTCTGGCCGTCGGGCTTGAGGACCACGCGGTAGACGCCCTCGATGTCGTCCAGCAGGTAGGCATAGAGCAGCGCCTGCGTGAGCTCGAAGCTGTGCACGCGCACGCCGAACTCGGTGTTGAGCCGCTCGGAGCGCGGATCGAGGTTCATCGAGCCGAGCAGCACCCACTCGCGATCGATCAGGGCCAGCTTGGCATGCAGGCGGCCGCGGGCCTGGCGCAGCAGGCGGCGGATCTGCGTGTTGCGCTTCAACTGCTGCGTGCTCACCTCGAGCAGTTCCACGCCGGTCTGAAGCAGCGCGACGCGAAAGCGGTTGTAGTTGACGTTGACCAGCGGTTCGTCGCTGTCGGCCAGCGAGTTGGTGATGATGGTGATGCGCAGGCCGCGCGCGCGGGCGGCGCGGATCCGCTCCATGCCCTCGTCGCCGGGGATGAAGTAGGGCGAGATCACCAGCACTTGCGACTTGGCAGTCGCCATCGTGGCGTACCAGCGGCGCGCCAGCGTCTCCATGCCGGGCGGCCGGGTGCCGAGCGCCTTGTTCGGGCTGTCGGCCAGGGCTTGGGCCTCGGCGCGCATCCAGCGCAGCTCGCCGCGCGCGAGCTGCTCGGCGAGGCGCGGCTCGCTGAGGATGTCGCTCTCCGGCGGCGCATCGGGCCAGGGCGCGTGCTGCGCCGAGGTGGCGAGGTCGAACTCGGCCACCAGTTGTTCGGTCGGGTCGGCCGCGCGCACCATGCGCTGCAAGGGGTAGACCACGTCGCTGTTCCAGTAGTCGTCGAAGATGCGCGCGGACTGCGGCACCACCGGGCCGGCCATCAGCAACTCGAAGTCGATGAAGTTCGCGCCTTCGCTGCGCAGGAAGTACTCGTCCGCGAGGTTGCGCCCGCCCGCGATCGCGATGGCGCCGTCCGCGATGAAGAGCTTGTTGTGCATGCGGTGGTTGAGCCGCTTGAAGTCGGTGAAGAAATCCAGCCAGCGCGTGGCCGAGTGCTCGCGCCCGTTCACGAAAGGGTTGAACAGGCGCACCTCGGCCTTCGGCTCGGCGGCCAGCGCCAGCAGCAGGCGGTCGAGCCCGCCCGTATAGAAGTCGTCGAGCAAGAGGCGCACCCGCACGCCGCGCCGCGCGGCATCGCGCAGCTCGCGCAGGATCAGGAGGCCGGTCTTGTCCTTGCCGAGCTGGTAGGTCTGCACGTCCAGCGAAGCCTGCGCGCGGCGGATCAGTTCGAGCCTGGCGTCCAGCGCGAAGCTGGCCTGGGGCAAGGGCCGCACGGCCGACAGCTCATCGGGCTGGGTGTTGAAGGGGGCGACGATGCGGCCCAGCTCGGTCTGTGCGGAGACGGGTGTCGCCAGCTCGGGCGGCTGGGGCTCGCGCGGTGGCAGGCCGGCACAGCCCGCCGCAAGACATGCCAGGCCCATGGCGGCACGCCGCAGCAACGGAAGAAGACGGGCGAAAAGGTCTGGCATGGCGCGGGACGGATGGTAGCCGCGCGACCCTGCCTCGAAGGAGCGGCCTGTCTACGGGATTGTTGAGTCTTCATTTAATTCACCAATAGAATGCGAATCACTCTTAACAAGATTTCGGGATGAGGGTTTGAACTCCAGTTTTTCCGCGCGGCGCAAGGCCGCATCGCTCCTGGCCGGATGCCTGGCCGTGTCTGCGCAATCGCAGGTTTTTGCCCAAGCGGGCAGCGGCGCCGTTCTGCCGGAGGTGCGGGTCGACGCCAGCGCCGAAACCGAATCCGCCACCAGTCCGGTGATCGGCTATCGCGCGAAGAACGCCGCCACGGCGACCAAGACCGACACGCCGCTTTCCGAAACGCCGCAGGCGGTGACAGTGATCACGCGCGACCAGATCGTGGACCAGGGCGCGACCAACCTGCAGGATGCGCTGGGCTACGCGGCCGGCGTGCGTTCCGACGCCTACGGCCTCGACGCGCGCAGCGATTCTTTCCGCGTTCGCGGCGCGTATCCCGACGTCTACCTCGACGGCCTGCGCCAGGCCTACGGCTACTACACCAGCACCACGCGCACCGAGCCCTACACGCTCGAGCGCCTCGAGGTGCTGCGCGGGCCCTCGGGCATGCTGTTCGGATCCGGTACCGCGGCCGGCATCGTCAACATGGTGAGCAAGCGACCCTTGCTCGAAACCCAGCGCGAAGTGGGCATCCAGTACGGCAGCTGGAACCGAAAGCAGATCCAGGCCGACCTGACCGGGCCGCTGACCGAGGACGGCCAGTGGTCCTACCGGCTGATCGCGGTGCAGCGCAAGGCCGACACGCAGGTCGATTTCGTGCCCGACGACCGCAGCCTGATCGCGCCCTCGCTGACCTGGCGCCCGAGCGCGGCGACCTCGCTCACGCTGCAGGGCCTCTACCAGAAGGACAAGAGCGGCTCGAGCTCGCAATTCTTCCCGTGGGAAGGCACGATCCTCCCGAACCCGAACGGGCGCCTGCCGACCAGCCGCTTCATCGGCGAGCCGGGCGACTACTACGACAGCGAGCGCAAGACCTTCGGCTGGCTGTTCGAGCACAAGTTCAACGAGAACTTCACTTTCCGCCAGAACTTCCGCCACGCGCAAAACGAGAACGACAACAGCTACCACTGGGGCGACTTCTTCACCATCACCGGCGGCTGGGGCGCCGACCCGGTCGGCAAGAGGCGCCTGTCGCGCTCGCTCGACAGCTCGCTCACGCGCAATCGCATCGACACGCTGGACAACCATCTCGAGAGCCACTTCGATACCGGCGCGCTCAAGCACACGCTGCTGGTCGGCGCCGACTACCAGCGCCATCGCGAGAACGTGTGGGGCGGGATCTCCACCAGCGAGATCGACGCCTATGCCCCGGTCTACGGCAATCGGCTGGAACCGGAACGCACGGCGCGGCCGCGCACCACGCAGCGCGCCACCGGCGTCTACCTGCAGGACCAGATCAAGCTGGGAAACTGGAACTTCATCGCCGGCCTGCGGCACGACCGCGTCGTCGCCGGCGCCGAGGGCAGCGAGGATTCGAGGGACAGCGCCACCAGCAAGCGCTTCGGCGTGCTGTATGCCTTCCCGTCGGGCTGGTCGCCGTACGTGAGCTATGCCGAGTCCTTCACGCCGCAGTCGCCGCGTGACGGCCGGGTGTTCAAGCCGCTGCGCGGCGAGCAGTGGGAAGTCGGCGTCAAGTACGAGCCCGCGGGCCGCAGCCTCGCCTTCAATGCCGCGGTCTACGATCTGCGCGAGAAGAACCAGATCGCCCAACCGCTGCCCAACGTCTACGCGCAGATCGGCCAGACCAAGACGCGCGGCGTCGAGCTCGAGGCCAAGGGCTCGATCACGTCGAACCTGGATGTCACGGCGCACTACAACTACACCGACCTCGACCCGCAGCTCGAAGGCCTGCCACGCCACCAGGCGGCGCTCTGGGCCAAGTACCGCTTCGCCATCGCCGGCACGCCGGGCTTTTCGGCCGGCGCGGGCGTGCGCTACATGGGCGCCTTCCGCGATGTCTCCTTCGGCGGCTACGGCCCGCGCATCCCCAGCGTCGCGCTGCTGGACCTCGTGTTCGCCTACGAGACCGCGAAGTGGCGCTATGCGCTGAACATCAACAACGCGACGGACAAGGAGTACTTCAGCACCTGCCTCGCGCGCGGCGACTGTTGGTGGGGTACGCGCCGCAACGTGGTGGCCAGCGCCACCTACCGCTTCTGAACCCCTGAGAAAAAACCGCGATGAACAGCCGACGAATCAAGACCTGGGCCTGGGTGCACAAGTGGAGCAGCCTGGTCTGCACCGTGTTCATGCTGCTCTTGTGCATCACGGGGCTGCCGCTGATCTTCCATCACGAGATCGGCCACTTGCTGGGCACCGAGGTCGATGCGCCGAAGATGCCCGCCGGCACGCCGCGCGCAAGCCTGGACCGCGTGATCGAGGTCGCGCATGCGCTGCATCCGGAGCGCGTGGTGCAGTTCGTCTCGCAGCCGGAGGACGACGACGGCCTGTGGTTCGTCACGCTCACGCCCACGCCGGCGCCGACCGAGGACTTCAAGTCGGTTGCGGTCGATGCGCGCACGGCCAAGGTGCTGGCGCAGCCCAAGTTCGACGAGGGCTTCATGTACGTGATGTTCAAGCTGCACGTCGACCTGTTCGCCGGCCTGCCCGGCAAGCTGTTCCTCGGCTTCATGGGCTTGCTGCTGCTGGTGGCGATCGTCTCCGGCGTGGTGCTCTATTCACCCTTCATGCGCAAGCTGGACTTCGGCACCGTGCGGCGCGAGCGCCGGCCGCGTCTCAAGTGGCTGGACCTGCACAACCTGCTGGGCATCGTGACGCTGGTGTGGGCCTTCACGGTCGGCGCCACCGGCATGATCAACACCTGGGCCGACCTGATCATCAAGTACTGGCAGTACGACCAGCTGAGCACGCTGCTCGCGCCCTACCAGGGGCAGCCCGAAGTGCCGAAGGCCGAGCGCGGCTCGGTGCAGCGCTCGCTGGACGTGGCGCTCGAGCGTGCGCCGGGCAACAAGGTTTCCTTCATCGCGTTCCCGGGCACGGCCTTCTCGAGCCCGCATCACAACACCGTGTTCCTGCGCGGCAGCGAACCCTTCACTTCGCGCCTGCTGCAGCCGGTGCTGGTCGACGCCAAGACCAATGCGATCACGGCCAGCCCCGAGCTGCCCTGGTACCTGACAGGACTCCTGGTCTCGCAGCCGCTTCACTTCGGCGACTACGGCGGCATGCCGATGCAGATCCTCTGGGCGCTGCTCGACATCGCGACCATCATCGTGCTGGGCAGCGGGCTCTATCTGTGGCTCAAGCGCGGCAACGCCGTGCCGGCCGCAGCGCGTGCCGACGAAGCGGCACATCAGGCGGCCGTTCCGCTGGCGCAGCCCACGGCGGCGAAGGCGGGCTCATGACGAAGCACCACCAGCGCCCTCGCTTCTGGCCCATGTGGGGCTGGCCGATCGTGCTGGGCGTGCTCACTTGCATCGGGCTGGTGTCGGCGCTCTTCAGCGACGGCGGTGTTGGCGATGCGCTGGCGTGGGTCGCGCTCGGCATTCCGTGCGCGGTGGGCGCCTGGTACGGCTGGCGCCGGCCTCGGCGTTCGTAGGCGCGGCCTCGATCCGGCGCCATAGGGTCTTGCCCGTCGTGGCGGCGCGGCGGCTGGCCGCAGAATCGCCGCGATGAAATCCTCCGTCGCCACGGCCTGCCTGCTGCTTGCCGCGTCTTCCGCCTCGGCGCAGGATGCCGAGTCCGCACCCACGCTGCGCGAGATCACGGTCTCCACGCCGCGCGGCGCGGCGCGGCCCTTCGATGTGCCCGGTTCGGTCGACCGCGTGGAAGGCAACGAGATGCGCGACGCACGCCTGCAGGTGAACCTGTCCGAAAGCCTGGGTAGCGTGCCCGGGCTGCAGATCCAGAACCGCCAGAACTACGCGCAGGATCTGCAGCTGTCGATACGCGGCTTCGGCGCGCGCTCCACCTTCGGCGTGCGCGGCGTGCGGCTCTATGTCGACGGCATCCCGGCCACGCTGCCCGACGGCCAGGGCCAGACCTCCAACATCGACATCGGCTCGGCCGACCGTGTCGAGATCCTGCGCGGGCCTTTCTCGGCGCTCTACGGCAATTCCTCGGGCGGCGTGGTGCAGGTGTTCACCGAGGACGGGCAGGGGCCGCCGCTGCTCGGCTTCTCGCTGGCCGGTGGCAGCTTCGGCACTGCGCGCGTCGGCAGCAAGCTCAGCGGTTCCTCGGGCGCTATCGACTACCTGCTGAGCGCCAGCCGCTTCCACACCGACGGCTGGCGCGAGCACAGCGCGGCGGATCGCGAGATCCAGAACGGCAAGCTGGGCTTCCGGCTCGACGACGGCAGCAAGCTCACGCTGGTCTTCAACAGCGTGCATCTTTATGCGCAGGACCCCCTGGGGCTGTCGGCCAGCCAGTACGCGCTGAACCCGCGCGGCGTCGATCCGGTCGCCACGCAGTTCGATACGCGCAAGACCGTGGACCAGCAGCAGCTCGGCCTGAGCTACGAGCGCCGCATCGATGCCGCGAACACGCTGCGCCTGATGGTCTACGGCGGCCAGCGCAGCACCGTCCAGTTCCAGGCGATCCCGACCTTCGTGCAGCAGAACCCGCTGCATGCCGGCGGCGTGATCGACCTGGCGCGCGACTACGGCGGCGTGGACCTGCGCTGGAGCGCCAGGCTGCAGCTGGCCGATAGGCCCTTCGACCTGGTCGCCGGCCTGGCCTACGACGGCCTGCGCGAGCGCCGCCGCGGCTGGGAGAACTTCGTCGGCCGGTCCAGTGCGCCACTGGCCCTGGGCGTGCTGGGCCGCTTGCGCCGCAACGAGCGCAACGAGGTGCGCAACCTCGATCCCTACGTGCAGGGCAGCTGGCGCTTCGCCGATCGATGGACGCTCGAAGCCGGCGTGCGACGCAGCAACGTGCGCTTCTCCTCGCACGATCTCCACATCGTCGGCCCGAACCGCGACGACAGCGGCAGCGCGCGCTACCGCAAGACCCTGCCGGTGGCTTCGCTGCGCTACGAGGCCACGCCCGATCTGGCGCTCTACGCCTCCGTCGGCCGCGGCTTCGAGACGCCGACGCTCAACGAGCTCTCCTACCGCGCGGACGGCTTCGGCGGGCTCAACTTCGCTCTGCAGCCTTCGGTGAACACCAGCGTCGAGGTCGGCGCCAAGGCGCGCCTGGGTGGCGGCCTGCTCACAGCGGCGCTGTTCCAGACACGGACGCGCGACGAGATCGTGACCAACACCAACTTCGGAGGCCGCGCCACCTTTCAGAACGCCGGCCGCACCCAGCGCGACGGCTTCGAGCTCTCCTGGCAGCACGAGACGGCGAACCATTGGCGCACGCAGCTCGCCTACACCTGGCTCGATGCGCGCTACCGCGACGGCTTCTGCTCGCCGACGCCTTGCAGCGCGATCAGCACGGTGCCGGCGGGCAACCGCATCCCTGGGATCGCGGAGCATGCGCTTTTCGCGTCCTTCGGCTGGGTGCCGCCCGAAGGCTGGCGCGCCGGTACCGAGTTGCGCGCACTTGGGCGCATCCAGGCCAACGACCGCAACGACGCTGCAGCACCCGGCTACGCGGTGGTGGCGCTCTATGCGGGCTACCTCAAGCGCTGGGAGCGTTGGGAGTTCAACGCCTTCGCGCGCGTGGACAACGTCTTCGACCGGCGCTACATCGGCTCGGTGATCGTCAACGAGTCGAACATGCGCTATTTCGAACCCTCCCCGGGCCGCAACTGGACGATCGGCATGGGAGCGGCGTATCGTTTCTGAATGGATTTCAGGGACCGACGCGATGCGGGCCGCAAGCTCGCCAAGGCACTGGACGCGTGGCGCGGGCGCCCCGATGTCGTCGTGCTCGCGCTGCCGCGCGGCGGCGTGCCGGTGGCCTGGGAGGTTGCGCATTTCCTGCACGCGCCGCTCGATGTGCTGGTGGTGCGCAAGCTCGGCTTTCCGGGCCAGGAAGAATTCGCGATGGGCGCCATCGCATCGGGCGGCGTGCGCGTGATGTCGGAGCTGCCCGGCTTCTGGCCGGTGTCGGAGCGGGCCATGGAAGCTGTGGTCGCGCGCGAAACGGAAGAGCTGGCACGGCGCGAGCAGCTCTACCGCGGCCAGCGCGCGCCGCTCGCACTCGCGGGGCATGTCGTCATCCTGGTCGACGACGGCCTCGCCACCGGCGCCACCATGCATGCAGCCGTGCTGGCGGCCCGTGCCGCAGAGCCGCAGCGCATCATCGTGGCCGTGCCGGTGGCCTCGCGCGAGGCGGTCCAGTTGCTGAGCACCGTGGCCGACGAGGTGCTGAGCGTGTTCACGCCCGAGCATTTCCGGGCGGTCGGCCTCTGGTATGCGGACTTCGCGCAGACCAGCGACGAAGAGGTTCGAGAACTGCTGCGCCAGCGGCGCTGACGCTCAGAGTCCGGCGGCCGCGCGCAGCGCCGCTGCCTGGCTCGTGTTCTCCCAGGTGAACTCGGGCTCTTCGCGGCCGAAGTGGCCGTAGGCAGCGGTCTTGCCGTAGATCGGGCGCAGCAGGTCGAGCATCTGGATGATGCCCTTGGGGCGCAGGTCGAAGTGCTCCTGCACCAGCGCGGCGATCTTCTCGTCGGAGATCACGCCCGTGCCTTCGGTGTAGACCGTCACGTTCATCGGCTTGGCCACGCCGATCGCATAGGCGACCTGGATCTGGCACTGGCGCGCGAGGCCGGCGGCGACGATGTTCTTGGCCACGTAGCGCGCCGCGTAGGCGGCCGAGCGGTCCACCTTGCTCGGGTCCTTGCCCGAGAATGCGCCGCCGCCGTGCGGGCAGGCGCCGCCGTAGGTGTCGACGATGATCTTGCGGCCCGTGAGGCCGCAGTCGCCCTGCGGGCCGCCGATGACGAAGCGGCCGGTCGGGTTGATCAGGTACTTGGTTTCCTTCAACCACTCCTTGGGGAGCACCGGCTTGATGATCTCCTCGATCACGGCCTCGATGAAGCTGCCCTTCATCTTGGTCGGCGTTTCGCTCTGGTCGGGGTGGTGCTGCGTGGAGAGCACGACGGTGTCGATGCTGTGCGGCTTGCCGTCCACGTAGCGCATCGTGACCTGGCTCTTGGCGTCCGGGCGCAGGAAGGGCAGGCGGCCGTCCTTGCGCAACTGGGCCTGGCGCTCCACCAGGCGGTGCGCGTAGTAGATCGGCGCGGGCATCAGCTCGGGCGTTTCGTCGCAGGCATAGCCGAACATCAGGCCCTGGTCGCCGGCACCGGTGTTGAGGTGGTCGTCGCTCGCATGGTCCACGCCCTGCGCGATGTCGTTGGACTGCTTGTCATAGCAGACCATCACGGCGCAACCCTTGTAGTCGATGCCGTAGTCGGTGTTGTCGTAGCCGATGCGCTTGATGGTGTCGCGCGCCACCTGGATGTAGTCGACGTGCGCGTTGGTCGTGATCTCGCCGGCGAGCACCACGAGGCCGGTGTTGGTCAGCGTCTCGGCGGCCACGCGGCTGCGCGGGTCCTGCGCGAAGATCGCGTCCAGAATTGCGTCCGAGATCTGGTCCGCCACCTTGTCGGGATGGCCTTCGGAAACCGATTCGGAAGTGAAGAGAAAGTCGTTCGCCATTTCGGTAAAACTCCATGCAAGTGAATTGGCGCGTTGCCAACCCATCAGGAGCTTTGGCGAACGCTTTAGCAGTGATGTTTAACGTCGCCCTGCAAGTAGTTCCATAACTCAGCGACAATTTGCATTCTATTCGAGCCGCGTTACCCTGCGCGCGCGTCCTGGTTTTCACCCCCCCTCCGTGTCGATGATTGCTTTGTTTCGATTGCTCGCCCGTGTGCCGCTGCCCTTGATGCATGCGGTCGGCGGCTGGCTGGGCTGGCTGGTCTGGTGGCTGGCGCCGACCTACCGAAAGCGCTTCAAGGAAAACGCCGAGAGCGCCGGCTTCAGCCCTGCGCAATACCGGCCTGCCATTGCCGCGGCAGGCGCCATGGCGGCCGAGTTGCCGTGGCTGTGGGCGCGGCCGCAGGGCGAGAGCGTGCTGCCGCGCATCGTCCGGTGGGATGGCGACGCCGAATTGGAGGCCGCATTGGCCGCGCGCAAGGGCGTGATCCTGGTCTCGCCGCACATCGGCAGCTGGGAGACCCTGGGGCAGGCGGTCGGCGAACGCTTCGTCGATGCCTACGGGCCGATCACGGCCTTGTTCAGGCCGGCCCGCAAGAAATGGATGGCTGAACTGATCGCCGGTTCGCGCGACCGGCGCGGTCTGCAGACGCTGCCGACCAGCGTGGGCGGGGTGCGCGGGTTGATGCGCACGCTGCGCGCCGGCGGCTACACCGGCATCCTTCCGGACCAGGTGCCGCCGCTGGGGCAGGGCGTGTGGGCGCCTTTCTTCGGCCGGCCCGCCTACACGATGACCTTGCTGCCGCGTCTGGCGCAGCAGACCGGTTCGCGCGTGTTCCTTGCCGTCTGCGAGCGGCTGCCGCGGGGCGCGGGCTATGCGATCCGCATCGAAGCCTTCGATGGCACCGCGCTGAACGATCCGAAGGCCACGCCCGAAGCCGCCGCCACCGCCATGAACGAAGGCATCGAACGGCTCATCCGCCGGCTGCCGGGCCAGTACGTCTGGGACTATGCGCGCTACAAGCAGCCGCGCGGCGAGGCGGCACCGGGGGCGGCAGTGGAGGCGGCACCATGAGCCTGTCGTCCCAGCTCGGCATCGGCTTCATGCGCACGCTGGCCCATGTGCCGCTGCCTCTGGCGCGCGGCTTCGGCGCTTTTCTGGGCCGGGTGCTGC
Organism: Variovorax sp. CF079; assembly: GCF_900101545.1. Lineage (GTDB taxonomy): Bacteria > Pseudomonadota > Gammaproteobacteria > Burkholderiales > Burkholderiaceae_C > Variovorax. The sequence goes on from NZ_FMZU01000007.1 coordinate 28,341, forward strand.
ATACCGTCGCAGCGCGGCGCCGGCGCGTGGTCGATACCAACCTCGCGCTGTGCTTCCCGGACAAGTCGCCCGAGGAGCGACGCCGCATCGCACGCGAAACCTTCGTCTATGTGGCGCAGTCCTGGCTCGACCGCAGCTGGCTCTGGCATGCGCCGGAAGCAACGGTGGCCGCCCGGCTCACGGTGAAGGGATCGGCCCGGGAGATCGACGAGATCGCCAACGGGAGCGAGCCGATGATCCTGTTCGCACCGCACTTCTACGGCCTCGATGCGGCGGCCACGGCGTTGACCATGCACACGGCCCGGCCCTCGACCACCATCTACACCACGCAGCGCGATCCGATGGTGGACGAGTGGATTCGCGAGGGGCGCAAACGCTTCGGCAACGTGGTCGCGCTGAACCGGGTCGACGGCATCAAGCCGATCCTGGCCGGGCTGCGCAAGGGCGGCTTGCTGTACCTGTTGCCCGACATGGACTTCGGCCGCGACCAGACGGTCTTCGTGCCCTTCTACGGCGTGCCGGCCTCCACCGTGCCCTCGCTGTCGCGCTTCGCCCGCCTGGGCCGGGCCAAGGTCGTGCCGGTGGTCTCGAAGCTCACCAGGGACGGCTACGAGATCGAGGTGCTGCCGGCCTGGCAGGACTTCCCGAGCGAGGACGTGGTGGCCGACACCGCCTTGATGAACGAGCGCCTGCAAGGCTACATCGACAGGATGCCCTCGCAGTACTACTGGGTGCACCGCCGCTTCAAGACGCGGCCGGATGGTGCGGCGCCTGTGTACTGAGCCCCCGGCTTGCCACTTCGTGTGCTTCGCCACCCCCGAGGGGCTGAAGCCCGCGGCTCCAAGCCTGCCTGCGCAGGCTTGGACGGGCTGAAGGGGTGCTGCCTCTGGCGGCGACTCGGGGCGCGGCCCGCCTTGGGGCGGCCCGGCGGCGGGCGCAGTCTATTGATTGCGCTGCAGGAAGGCCTCGATCTCGCTCGCGACGTACTGCGGCTGCTCGTGCACGATCCAGTGCGTGGCGCCGGGCACCTTCTTGATCTCGAGCTTCGGCACGTACTCTTCGAGTCCTTCGAGCAGTCCCGGCAATAGCGCGGCGTCATCGAGTGCCCAGAAGACGAAAGTGGGCACCTCCACAACGAGGCGCTCACGTGGCAGCGTCGGAATCTCGGACGGCTTGCCGGGCAAGGCCGGCTTCATCGGCGTGACGCGATAGAGGTTGCAGGCGCCGGTGAGGCCCGCGTCCCACACCTCGCGGTACTTGTTCTTGACTTCTTCGGTCAGCCAGCCGAAACCGTCGGCACCGGCCTTCATCTGCGTGAAGGAGAGCCACATGCGCTTGTAGTCGTCGGCAGAAAGCAGCGCTTCGGCATCGGGCCGCGCGAGGAAGTTCATGTAGGCGCTCGCGGCCTGCTGCGCGGGATTGTTCAGCAGCTCGCGCGTGAAGGTGCCCGGATGCGGCGAATTGATGATGACCAGGCGGCCGAGCTTGTCCGGGTGCTGGTTGGCATAGCCCCAGCCGAAGGCGCCGCCCCAGTCGTGCGCCACCAGGGCCTCGATGCGGCCGTCCGCGTTTTCGCTTTGGGCGAGCTGCTCGATGTCCTGCACCAGCAGGTGCGCGCGGTAGGCCGATACCTCGGTGGGCGAGCTCGATTTCTCGAAGCCGCGCAGGTTCGGCGCCACGCAGCGGTAGCCGCCGTGCTCGGGGCTCGCGAAGTATTCGAGCAGCTCGTCCCAGATGAAGGCGGCCTCGGGAAAGCCGTGCAGGAACACCATCAGGGGGCGGCCGGGTGCGCCCGCGGCGCGGCAGCTGAGCGTGGTGCCGTTGGGCAGCGCGCGCGCAAAGGTTTCGATCATGGCTCGTTGTCTCCTTCTTCTGTCGGTTCTGCGGGCTGCTCGTTCTGCGGATGGGCCCAGCGCCACAGCAGTTCGGCCGCCTCGTCGACTCCCTGTTGCTTCAAGGCCGAGAACAGTTTGACCTCGCCGCCGCCGGCCTGCAGTCGCGCAATCGACAGCGCCTTGGCGCCTTCGGAGCGCGTGAGCTTGTCGGCCTTGGTCAGGAGCACCAGGAACTTGAGGCCTTGCTCGACCCGCGGGCGGATGACTTCCAGCAGGATGTCGTCGAGCTCGGTGAGGCCGTGGCGCGGGTCGCACATCAGCACCACGCCGCGCAGGTTCTCGCGCGTCATCAGGTAGTTGCCCATGACGCGCTGCCAGCGCAGCTTGGCCTCGCGCGGCACGGCTGCGTAGCCGTAGCCGGGCAGGTCGGCCAGCACGGCGTCGTCGACCTTCTGCTTGCCGACGCCGAACAGGTTGATGTGCTGGGTGCGCCCTGGCGTCTTGGAGGCGAAGGCCAGGCGCGTCTGCTGGGTGAGCGTGTTGATGGCGGTCGACTTGCCGGCGTTCGAGCGCCCGACGAAGGCAATCTCCGGCAGGTCGAAGGCCGGCAGGTGTTCCAGTTGGGGCGCACTCGTGAGGAAGTGCGCAGTGTGCAGCCAACCGCGTGCGACGCGGATGCGTTCGGCGGCCGCGGCATCGACGACAGGGGCCTTGCGGGAAGGGGGAGTGGCCGGCAGGCGCCGCGGGGTGGTCATCGATGAGCTTTCGGAACGGGGCGCCATTGTAGAATCGCGCGGTTTTGCGCCATAAATCCAAGCCCCCCGCTATGAAGTTGTTCGCTCATTTTCTGCTCGCAGCCCTCATGGGCGCCGCCGCCAGTACCAGCTTCGCGGCCGATGAGCCCGGGGCCAAGCCGGCTGCCGAGGCGCCTGCCAAGTCGCCCAAGCCCGATCCCGCCAAGGGCGACACCATCTTCAATGCCGCGCCGGCCAACAGCCAAAGCTGCGCCTCGTGCCACAACGCGGACGGCAACTCGGCCATCCCGGCCAATCCCAAGCTGGCGCAGCAGCACCCCGAATACATCCTCAAGCAGTTGCAGGACTTCAAGTCCGGCAAGCGCAAGAGCGCAATCATGAAGCCGCTGGCTTCGGCGCTGTCCGACGAAGACATGCGTAACATCGCCTGGTTCGTCGGTTCCAAGAAGGTCAAGACCGGTTTCTCGAAGGAGAAGGACCTGGTGTCGCTCGGCGAGAAGATCTACCGCGGCGGCCTGGGCGATCGCCAGATCCCGGCCTGCGCCGGCTGCCACAGCCCCAACGGTGCCGGCATCCCGGCCCAGTACCCGCGCCTGGGTGGCCAGCATGCCGACTACATCGTGCAGCAGCTCACCCTGTTCCGCGACGGCGGGCGCCTGAATGCTGCGCAGATGACCGGTGTGGCCGCCAAGCTCAACGACCGCGAGATCAAGGCCGTGGCCGACTACATTGCCGGGCTGCGTTGATTTCCGGCGCGCAAGCGTGAACTAACCGCCGATAACAAACCCAAACAAGGCGGGCCGATCCAGCGAGGATGGCCCGCCTTTTTGCTTTCCACGATTCCCCTTCATGTCAGTTTCCACCCACGGCCTTCGAGTCCGGCGCGGCCCCCACGTGGTCCGCGCGGCGGTGGAGCTCATGTCGTCGATGCGCTTCGCGATCGCGCTGCTCACGGTCATCTGCATTGCATCGATCATCGGCACCGTGCTCAAGCAGCACGAGCCGATCAACAACTACGTCAACCAGTTCGGGCCTTTCTGGGCCGAGGTGTTCCGCGCGGCCAGGCTCGATTCGATCTACAGCGCCTGGTGGTTCCTGCTGATCCTGGCTTTCCTGGTGATCAGCACCTCGCTGTGCATCGCGCGCAATACGCCGCACATCTTCAAGGACCTGAGGACTCTCAAGGAAGGCATCCGCGCGCAAAGCCTCAAGGCTTTCGGCCAGCGGGCCGAAACGGTTCTCGACGAAAGCCCGGACGCCGCGGCCAACCGCATCGGCCAGCTGCTGGCGGGCGGCGGCTGGAAGGTCAAGCTGCAGCACCGCGACGGCGACGGCTGGATGGTGGCCGCGCGCGCGGGCGGCGCCCACAAGCTCGGCTACATCGCGGCGCACAGTGCGATCGTGCTGGTGTGCCTCGGCGGCCTGCTCGACGGCGACCTGATCGTGCGCGCCCAGACCTGGTTCAACGGCAAGAGCGTCTACACCGGCGGCGGCCTGATCGCGGACGTTGCGCCACGGCACCGCCTGTCGCCCAGCAACCCGACCTTTCGCGGCAACATCCTGGTGCCCGAAGGCGGACAGGGCAGCGTCGCGATCCTGAACCAGGCCGACGGCGTGCTGCTGCAGGACCTTCCGTTCTCGATCGAGCTCAAGAAGTTCATCGTCGACTATTACTCGACCGGCATGCCCAAGCTGTTCGCGAGCGAAGTGGTGCTGCACGACCGCGAGACCGGCGCGCAGGTGCCGGCGCGCATCGAGGTGAACCACCCGGCCAGCTACAAGGGCATCGAGATCTACCAGTCGAGTTTCGACGACGGCGGCTCCAGCGTGAAGCTCAAGGCGGTGCCGATGGCGGCTGCGGCCAAGCCTTTCGAAGTGGAGGGCATCATCGGCAACAGCTCGGAGATCACCAACGGCACCGACCGGCTGACGCTCGAGTACACGGCGCTGCGCGTGATCAACGTCGAGAACTTCGGCGAGAGCGCCGGCGGTGCGATGACCAGCGGCGCCGACGTGCGCAAGGTCGACCTGACGAGCGGCATCGAATCGCGCCTGGGCGCGGCCAACAAGACCAACAAGCCCAAGGTGCTGCGCAACATCGGCCCGAGCATCGGCTACAAGCTGCGCGATGCCGCGGGGCAGGCGCGCGAGTACCAGAACTACATGGTGCCGGTCGATACCGGCGACGGCCAGCCGGTCTTTTTGCTCGGCATGCGCGAGCGGCCGGAGGAGCCCTTCCGCTATTTGCGCGTACCGGCCGACGACCAGGGCTCGATGGACGGCTTCGTGCGCATGCGCGCCGCGTTGGCCGATGCCGACACGCGCACGCGCGCCATCGAGCGCTACATCGCGCGCGCGGCCGATTCCAAGCGGCCCGAGCTGGCCGAGCAGCTGCGCATCTCGGCCGGCCGCGCGCTGGCGCTGTTCGCGGGCACCGAGCGGGCCAAGGCCGACGCGGTGAGCGCCGGAGGCTGGCAGGCGATCGCCGAATTCATGGAAGCGAACGTGCCCGAGGCCGACCGGGAGCGCGCCGGCGCGGTGCTGGTGCGCATCCTCAACGACGTGCTGTTCGAGGTGCTCAATCTGAGCCGCGAGAAGGCGGGGATGGCGGCCTTGCCGGCCGACGAGAAGTCGCAAGCCTTCCTGACCCAGGCGGTGCTCGCCATCAGCGACGCGTATTTCTACCCCGCGCCGGTGGCGATGATGATGACCGACTTCAAGCAGGTGCAGGCCAGCGTGTTCCAGGTCGCTCGCGCGCCGGGCAAGAACGTGGTCTATCTGGGTTGCCTGTTGCTGATCGTGGGCATTTTTGCGATGCTGTACGTGCGCGAGCGCAGGCTGTGGGTGTGGCTCGCCAAGGACGCGAGCGCCAGTGGCACGGCGGCCACCATGGCTTTTTCGGTCAACCGCAAGACCATCGACAGCGATCGCGAATTCGAGCGTCTCAAAGACAAGCTGCTCGCCAGCAGGAAAGACACCGCCCCATGAGCACCACCACCCTCACACTGAACGACGGCTGGCTTTCGCGCCGCAACGCCTTCGACTGGGTGTTTGCCGCGCTGGTACTGGCCGGCGGACTGTTCGCGTTCTCGCGCTATGTCGGCGCGATGGACATCTACGAGAAGATCATCCTGCTGGCGGCGATGCCCGCCGCCATCTGGCTCGGCTGGTTCTGGCGGCCGCTGCGCGTGCTGGCGATCGTGGTGGCGGCAGCCGCGCTGCTGGGCATCGCCTCCTACCAGGGCGACCTGGCGCGTGCCGACACGGTGTTCTGGCTCAAGTACTTCCTGTCCAGCCAGTCGGCCATCCTGTGGATGAGCGTGCTCTTTTTCATGAGCACGCTGTTCTACTGGATCGGCTTCTTTGCGGCCAAGCAGGCCGACACCATGGACCTCATCGGCTCGCGCCTCGCATGGGCGGCCGTCACGATGGCGCTGATCGGCTCCATGGTGCGCTGGTACGAAAGCCACCAGCTCGGGCCGGACATCGGCCATATCCCGGTCAGCAACCTCTACGAGGTGTTCGTGCTGTTCTGCTGGCTGACGGCGACCTTCTATCTCTACTTCGAATCGCGCTACGGCACGCGGGCCTTGGGTGCCTTCGTGATGCTGGTGGTCAGCGCCGCGGTCGGCTTCCTGCTCTGGTACACGCTGGTGCGTGAAGCCCACGAAATCCAGCCGCTGGTGCCGGCTTTGCAGAGCTGGTGGATGAAGCTGCATGTGCCGGCCAACTTCATCGGCTACGGCACCTTTGCGCTGGCGGCGATGGTGGCCTTCGCCTACCTCATCAAGGAGCAGGCGCAGGAGACCCGCTGGTACAAGCTCACGCCGATGTGGCTGCTTGGCGTGGCGCTGTGCTTCGTGCCCGTGGCGTTCCGCCAGCGCGTGCAGGAAGCCGGCGGCAGCTACTGGTTCGCCTATGCGGCCATCTCGGCATTGATCGCCGCCGGCATCCTGCTGGGCCGCAAGCGCATCGCCGCGCGGCTGCCGGCCAACGAGGTGTTGGACGACGTGATGTACAAGTCCATCACGGTCGGCTTTGCCTTCTTCACTATCGCCACCGTGCTCGGCGCCCTGTGGGCGGCCGACGCCTGGGGCGGCTACTGGAGCTGGGACCCGAAGGAAACCTGGGCGCTGATCGTCTGGCTCAACTACGCGGCCTGGCTGCATATGCGGCTGGTCAAGGGCCTGCGAGGCACGGTGGCAGCCTGGTGGGCGCTGGGCGGGCTGGCGGTGACGACCTTCGCCTTCCTGGGGGTCAACATGTTCCTGAGCGGATTGCACAGCTACGGCACCTTGTAGGAGCGGCCGGCGGGTTTTCGCGGTGAAGTGAAACCGGATGAACGCCTGGCGCGTAACCGAATCAGCATTGGGAACGAACTCCTTCAAGCACAACCATCCAGGCGAAAGGCGATCCATGTTGATTCACTCCCGCGACAAGGGCTTCATTCACCCGCATTCCAGCGAGATCACGCCGCGCAGCGTCTACGAAGGGCGGCGCGACATGCTCAAGCTGCTGGCGAGCGGCGTCGCCGGAGCGGCCCTGGCCTCGTGGGCCGCGCGCGACGCCCTGGCGCAGGCCACCGCGCCGGGCAAGCTGGCGGCGCTGAAGGGCGCGAAGTCGGCGGTGCCGGGTGCGCAGACCATGGAAAAGCTCACCGATTACAAGGACGCGACGAGCTACAACAACTACTACGAGTTCGGCACCGACAAGGCAGATCCGGCCAAGAACGCCGGCACCCTGAAGACCCGGCCCTGGACCGTCGAGGTCGAAGGCCTGGTCAAGAAGCCGGGCAAGTACGACATCGAGGACCTGATCAAGCTCAGCGCGCAGGAAGAACGGATCTACCGCTTGCGTTGCGTCGAAGGCTGGTCGATGGTGATTCCGTGGGTCGGTTACTCGCTGGCCGAACTCATCAAGAAGGTCGAGCCGCAGGGCAACGCCAAGTACGTGGAATTCGTCACGCTGGCCGACCCCAAGACCATGCCCTTCGTCGGCTCGCGCGTGCTCGACTGGCCCTACGTCGAGGGCTTGCGCATGGACGAAGCAATGCACCCGCTCACGCTGCTGACTTTCGGCATGTACGGCGAAGTGCTGCCCAACCAGAACGGCGCGCCGGTTCGCATCGTCGTGCCCTGGAAGTACGGCTTCAAGAGCGGCAAGTCGATCGTCAAGATCCGCTTTGTCGAGAAGGAACCCGGCACGGCCTGGAACAAGGCCGCGGCGCAGGAATACGGCTTCTATTCGAACGTGAACCCGAACGTCGATCATCCGCGCTGGAGCCAGGCGACCGAGCGGCGCATCGGCGACGGCGGGGGCTTGTTCGCCAAGCGCCACAAGACGCAGATCTTCAACGGCTACGAGCCCCAGGTCGGCCAGCTCTATGCTGGCATGGACCTCAAGAAGTTCTATTGAAATGGCTGCCCCCATGCTCGGCACTGGCGTGTCCTCGCTGCCCCCGAAGGGGGCGCAAGCCGCCTTGGGGCGGCCCGGCGGCGGCTTCGTGAACAAGCTTCTGATGCACCCGGCGGCCAAGCCGCTGGTGTTCGTGCTCTCATTGCTGCCCTTCGCATGGCTGGTCTACGGTGCGTTCACCGATGGCCTGGGCGCCAATCCCGCCGAGTACCTGATCCGCTCGACCGGCGACTGGACGCTGCGCTTCATCTGCATCGTGCTGGCCGTCACGCCGCTGCGGGTGATCACCAAGACCAATGCGCTGGCGCGCTTTCGCCGCATGCTGGGCTTGTTCGCCTATTTCTATGTCGTGGTCCATCTGCTGAGCTACAGCTGGTTCGACATGGGCTTCGACGTTCCGGAGATCGCCAAGGACATCGCGAAGCGCCCGTTCATCCTGGTGGGCTTCTCGGCCTTCGTGCTGCTCACGCCGCTGGCCGCGACCTCGTTCAACCGGGCCATCAAGGCGCTGGGCGCGAAGCGCTGGCAGACGCTGCACAAGCTGGTCTATGTGATCGCCGGGCTGGGCCTGCTGCACTTCTTCTGGATGCGCGCGGGCAAGAACGACTTCGCGGAAGTGTTCGTCTATGCCGCGATCATCGCGCTGCTGCTGGGCTGGCGCGTCTGGAACTTCGCGAGCGGCAAGAAGAGGGTGCAGCGCCCTGCGCTGCGCCCGGTCAGTCGCTGAGCTGTTCGCTGCGCAGCTGGTCTTCGATGCTTTCACGCCGGCGGATCAAGGCGGCACGCTCACCGCTGACCAGCACTTCGGCGGCACGCCCGCGCGTGTTGTAGTTGCTCGCCATGGCCATGGAGTAGGCGCCGGCCGAAAGCACGGCCAGCAGGTCGCCTGCTTCCACCGCCAGCGCGCGGTCGCGGCCGATCCAGTCGCCGCTCTCGCAGACCGGGCCCACGACGTCGTAGCTGACGGTCTCGCCCTGGCGCTCAGCCACCGGAACGATTCGGTGAAAAGCCTGGTACATCGCGGGCCGCGGCAGATCGTTCATCGCCGCATCGACGATGCAGAAGTTCTTGTCCTCGCCCGGCTTGGTGTAGAGCACTTCCGTCACGCAAACCCCGGCGTTGCCGACCAGCGAACGTCCGGGCTCGACGATGAGCCGGCGTCGTCCGAAGCCGCGCGCATCGAGGCGCGCGAGCAGCTGCTGCCACAGCGCATCGGCCGCCGGCGGCGTGTCGCCGTTGTAGTCGATGCCCAGCCCGCCTCCGAAGTCGAGGTGATGCAGCGCAATGCCGGCCTTCTCGATCGCCTCGACCAGGTCGAGCACGCGCTCCAGCGCTTCGAGGTAGGGCGAGGCGTCGGTGATCTGCGAACCGATGTGGCAGTCGATGCCGACGATCTGCAGCCCCTTCAACGACGCGGCGTGCTGGTAGATCGCGACCGCGCGGTCGTGCGCCACGCCGAACTTGTTGCCCTTGAGGCCGGTCGAGATGTAGGGATGCGTCTTCGGGTCGACGTTGGGATTGATGCGCACGCTGATCGATGCGCGCCGGCCTTCTTCGAGCGCGACGGCGTTGAGCACATCGATCTCGGCCTCGCTTTCCACATTGAAGCAGCCGATGCCGGCCGCGAGCGCCTGGCGCATTTCGCTCTTCGTCTTGCCGACGCCGGAGAAGATCACCTTGGCAGGGTCGGCGCCAGCGGCGAGCACGCGCGCGAGCTCGCCGCCGGAGACGATGTCGAAGCCGCAGCCCGCTTCGGCAAAGACGCGCAGCACGCCCAGCGAGGAGTTGGCCTTGATGGCATAGCAGACCAGCGCGTCGCGGCCTTCGAAGCCGCGCTGGTAGGCGCCGAGCGCATCGAGCATCCATTGCTTCGAATAGACGAACAGCGGCGTGCCATGCTCGCGCGCCAGGGTCGAAAGCGGCACGCCTTCGACGTGCAAGGTGCCGTTCTTGCGTGCGATGTGGGGATGTCCCGGAAGGCGCGGGTCGCTGCTCACTTCGTTCCTTCGGTCGTTGCCGGCGCCTGTGCGGGCGAATTGGCGGGCTCGTTGCGCGACGATTCGGGAATCAGCAAACCCGGCAGCGTGGCGCGATTCTTTGCGGCCGGATCGGTCGGAAGATAGAGCGGGCCCTTCTGGCCGCAGCCGGTCAGCGCGACCCCAACGATTGCGAGGCCAATTGCGCTCACTAGAATTTGATGAACATTCAACATGGTGAAATTGTACGTTTCGACCATTGGTCGCTTGGCGGACCGCCTGACCTCGGTCACCGTCGAATTGCGATTGCCAAGCCCACTGCTGCACGACGGATTCGGATTCACGGCAATATCGTGCTCGGAAGCGGTGCCGGAAAGCCCGCTACGAGACCCCTCATGAAGCGCCTGAGCGCGAAGGTACAAGAACTGCAATGACCGACCCCGAGTACATGGACCGCGCGGAAGCGGCGCTGGCCGCCATCGAGCGCAGCTGCGACCGCATCAACGACGCGACCGACGCCGATATCGACAACCAGCGCGTGGGCGGCATGATCACGATCACCTTTCGCAACCGTAGCCAGTTGGTCGTCAACCTGCAGCCGCCGTTGCGTGAAATCTGGCTGGCGGCCAAGTCCGGCGGCTACCACTACCGGCACGACGGCCGTGCGTGGGTCGACACCAAGACCGGGGAAGAGCTCTTCGGCAACCTGTCGCGCGAAGCGACTGCGCAAGCCGGGCAGCCCTTGCAGTTCGTGGCCGGCTGACGATCAGTTGCGGAAGAACTCGAGGATGCGGTTGCGCTCTTCCGGCGGCGGCGCCGGACTGACTGGCACGCCCGAGATCGCTTCGGCCGGCGGCGTCGGGCCGGCCTCGACGCCCAGGGTCGCGACGCCTCGGCCCGGTGCATAGTCGTCGTAGTACCACTCGCCGCCGACGTTGACCACGCCGGACGGCGCCGTGTTCAATTCGGCCACCGGCACGCCCTTGATGGCGGTCTCCATGAAGCTGATCCAGATGGGCAGGCTCAGGCCGCCGCCGGTCTCGCGATCGCCGAGCTTGCGCGGTGTGTCGTAGCCCATCCACGCCACCGCGGCCATCGTGGGCTGGAAGCCGGCGAACCATGCGTCCAGCGAGTCGTTGGTGGTGCCGGTCTTGCCGTAGAGGTCGGGGCGCTTCAGCGTGGCTTGCGCCTTGGCGGCCGTGCCGCTGCGCGCCACCTCCTGCAGCAGGCTGTCCATGATGAAGGCATTGCGCTGGGGAATCGCGCGCATGGCTTCGTTGAGCAGCGGAGGCTGCGTCTCCACCAGGACCTTGTCCTTGTGATCGGTGATGCGCGTCACGAGGTAGGGATTGACGCGGTAGCCGCCATTGGCGAACACCGAGTAGGCGGTGGCCATCTGCATCGGCGTGACCGATCCGGCGCCCAGCGCCATCGGCAGGTAGGCGGGATGCTTCTCGCGCTCGAAGCCGAAGTTGCTGATCCAGTCCTGCGCGTAGCGCGTGCCGATCGACTGCAGCACGCGGATCGACACCATGTTCTTGGAGCGGGCGAGCGCGCGGCGCAGCGACATCGGTCCTTCGAAAGTGCCGTCGTAGTTCTTGGGCTCCCACGGTTGTCCGCCGGTGGTGCCGGCGTCGAAGAAGAGCGGCGCATCGTTGACGACCGTGCCGGGCGTGAAGCCCTTTTCGAGCGCGGCCGAGTAGATGAAGGGCTTGAAGCTCGATCCCGGCTGGCGCCAGGCCTGCGTGACGTGGTTGAACTTGTTCTTGTCGAAGTCGAAGCCGCCGACCATGGCCTTGACCGCGCCGTCGCGCGGGTCGAGCGCGATGAAAGCACCCTCGACCTCGGGCAGCTGGGTGATCTCCCAGGTGTTCTTCGGGGTCTTCACGACACGGATCACCGCGCCGCGACGGATCCTGATGTTGGGCGGCGCCTTGTCCGAGAGCCCGGACTGCGCGGGCCGCAGGCCGTCGCCGATGATCTGCAGCGTGTCGCCGTTGCCGCGCACGGCGTTGATTTCCTTGGCGCTGGCCCTGAGCACCACGGCTGACATCACATCGCCATTGTCCGGATGATCGGCCAGGGCGTCGTCGACTGCCTCGTCGAGCTCCTTGGGATCGGCGGGCAGGTCGACGAACTTCTCGGGGCCGCGATAGATCTGGCGGCGCTCGTAGTCCATGATGCCTTTGCGCAAAGCGCGATACGCGGCGGCCTGGTCGGCGGCCACCAGCGTGGTGTAGACCTTGAGGCCGCGCGTGTAGGTGCTGTCGCCATACTGTGCGTACATCAGCTGGCGCACGGTTTCGGCCACGTATTCGGCATGCAGCCGCGTCGGATCCGCGGCGTCGCGCAGGTGCAGCTCTTCCTTCTTGGCTTCTGCTGCCTGTTCGGCCGTGATGAAGCCGGCTTCCTGCATGCGGTCGATCACATAGAGCTGGCGCCCTCGTGCACGAGCAGGGTTGTTGACCGGGTTGTTGGCGCCGGGCGCCTTCGGCAGCCCGGCCAGCATCGCCGCCTGGGCGATCGTGATGTCCTTGAGGGGCTTGCCGAAATAGGCTTCGGATGCCGCCGCGAAACCGTAGGCCCGGTTGCCGAGATAGATCTGGTTCAGATAGATCTCGAAGATCTGGTCCTTGGAGAGCAGGTGCTCGAGCTTGAAGGTCAGCAGCACCTCGTAGATCTTGCGGGTCAGCGTTTTTTCCGAGCTCAGGTAGACATTGCGCGCCACCTGCATGGTGATGGTGGAGGCGCCCTGGCTCTTGACGCGATTCATATTGGCCAGGCCGGCGCGGACCAGGCCCTTGTAATCAACCCCGCCGTGGTCGTAGAAGCGCGCATCCTCCGCCGCCAGCACGGCGTCCTTCATCATCTTCGGGATGGTCGCGATCGGGGTGAGGTTGCGGCGCTCTTCGCCGAATTCGCCGATCAGAGTGCCTTCCGAGGAAAAAACCCGCAGTGGCAGCTTGGGGCGATAGTCGGCGAGCTCGGAGATGTCCGGCAGGTTCGGATAGGCGACGGCCAGCGCGACGGCAATCACACAGACCAGGGATGCCGCCCCGGCCGCAGCGATACCCAAGCCCCACAGCACGATGCGCATGAGCCATGAAAGCCAGGCCGGGCGCGTGGGAGGAGGGGTTCTGGCGGGCCCGTTGGGGCGAGTTTTTTCGGGCATGAAAGGTGGAGAAGTCAGCGCTCATTATAAAAAGGCGACCCCTTCGGACGGCTCTGGGGGCGCGCATAAAACCCAAGTACTCGCATTTGTGACCGAAGTTGCAGAACCGTACTGTTACGTCCCCTTTTGACAACGCTTGTCGCTGGAGTGAGGATTCGCCGCTTGGTTGCCCGTGCACCTCCTGCTAGCATGCAACCACTCGCAAATATTTCCAATCGTTACAAACGGATGGGATCGAACTTGACTGCTTTGGGATCGTTGTTTCGCCGTCAGCCCGCGCCACTGCTCGGGTTGGACGTCAGTTCGTCCAGTGTGAAGCTGGTCGAGCTCGGCCGCGATGCCAGCGGCAAGCTGGTATTGGAGCGTTGTGCGATCGAGCCTCTGGAACGGGGATGGATCACCGACGGCAACGTCGAGAAGTTCGACGAGGTCGCCGAAGCGGTGCGGCGCGTTGTCCGCAAGAGTGGCACCCGCACCAAAAACGCCGCCTTGGCGTTGCCGCCTTCGGCCGTCATCACCAAGAAGATCGTTCTGCCGGGCGGCATGAGCGAGCAGGAGCTCGAGATCCAGGTCGAGTCCGAGGCCAATCAATACATCCCCTTTTCGCTGGACGAAGTGAGCCTGGACTTTTGCGTCATCGGGCAGAGCGCCAATTCGGCAGGCGATGTCGAGGTTCTGATCGCCGCGTCGCGCAAGGAAAAGGTGCAGGACCGCCAAGGTTTGGCCGAGGCGGCAGGGCTGAAGGCCATGATTCTCGATGTCGAATCCTATGCTTCGCGCTTGGCCACGGCGCGGCTCATCGAGCAACTCCCCGGCCAAGGCCGCGATGCCGTGGTCGCGCTGTTCGAGGTGGGAGCGTTCACCACGAGCATGCAGGTCTTGCGCAACCAGGAAGTGCTTTACGACCGCGACCAGGCTTTTGGCGGCGCCCAGCTCACCCAGCTGATCGTTCGGCAGTACGGCTTTTCCGCGGAAGAGGCGGAAGCCAAGAAGCGCAGCGGCGATTTGCCCGACGACTACGGTTCGGGTGTGCTGAAGCCCTTCGTGGCAAGCATCGCCCAGGAGATCGCCAGGGCGCTGCAATTCTTCTTTACCAGCACGCCGCACAACCGCGTCGACTACGTGTTGCTGGCGGGCGGCTCGGCATCGCTGCCTGGGCTGACCAGCGCCGTGACGCGGCAGACTTCATTTGCCTGTTCGCTCGTCAATCCCTTCGACGGGATGGAGATCGGCAGTGGAATCCGGGAGAAGAAGGTGCGCCGTGAGGCCCCGTCCTATCTGACATCGTGCGGCTTGGCGATGCGGAGGTTTCTGCAGTGATTCTGATCAATCTGCTCCCGCACAGGGAGGCTTCGCGCAAGCGCAGGCGAGAGGCCTTCTATGCGACTTTGGGCGCCTCGGCGGTCCTCGGCTGCCTGATCGCAGGTGCGGCATTCCTCTGGTACCAGGCTCAGATTTCCAGCCAGCAAGCGAAGAACAGCTTTCTGCAGTCCGAGATCACCAAGCTCGAAGCGGAGATCAAGGAGATCTCGACCTTGCAGGCCGAAATTGCGGCCTTGCGTGCACGGCAACAGGCGGTCGAAGACCTGCAGGGCGATCGGAATCTGCCGGTGCATCTGCTCAACGAGCTCGTTCGCCAGCTGCCGGACGGTGTCTATCTGACGAGCATGAAACAGGACAACCAGACGGTCACGCTTCAAGGCATGGCGCAGTCCAACGAACGCGTGTCGGAACTGCTGCGCAATCTTGGCAACAACAGCCCGTGGCTGGTCAAGCCGGAGCTGGTCGAAATCACGTCCGCGAATATCAATCTGAGTCCGCGTGACCAGCGCCGGGTTGCGAACTTCACCATGCGCATCGGCCTCAAGCGGCCCACGGATGCTCAGAAGGCCGCGGCCGGTGCGGCCACGGCGGCATCGGCCGCAGTCAAGGGATAGGCGTCATCATGGCAACAACGCGCGCTTCCCAAAAGATCGACATCGCTGCCGCCGCGCAGCGCTTCGGGGATCAGTTCCGGGGTCTCAATCCGAACGACCCATCCGTCTGGCCGCCGGTGCCGCGCTACGCCTTGTGCGTCGCCGTCACGGCCCTGGTGCTGGTGGCACTGTGGTTCGTGTGGCTCACCAATTCGAACGACGAACTCGAAGCCGAGCGCGCGAAGGAAGTCACGCTCAAAGCGGACTACCAGAAGAAGGTTGCGCAGGCCGCCAACCTCGACTTGCTGAAGAAGCAGCGCGAGCAGGTGCAGCAGTATGTGACCCTGCTCGAAAAGCAGCTGCCGAGCAAAGCGGAAATGGACGCATTGCTCTCCGACATCAACCAGGCCGGGCTGGGCCGCAGTCTCCAGTTCGAATTGTTCCGTCCGGGGCAGGTTTCGGTGAAGGACTATTACGCCGAGCTGCCGATCGCCGTGCGGGTGACGGGTCGCTACCACGACATGGGCGCCTTCGCCGCGGACGTCGCCAACCTTTCCCGCATCGTGACCTTGAACAACTTGACGGTGACGCCGCAAAAGGATGGCGCTCTGACCTTGGATGCCACGGCGCGGACCTTCCGCTATCTGGACGATGAAGAGCAGGCGGCGCAGAAACGCGCCGCGGCGGGGGCGAAGAAGAAATGAGAACGCTCGGTTTTCTGTGGCTCGGCATTGCTGCCGTCGGCCTCAGCGGTTGCATGGGGTCGGAGCAGGAGGACCTTCAGCGCTGGATGGCGGAGCAGAGGGCGCAAGTGCGGCCCAACGTTCCGCCCATCACGGAGCCGAAGAAGTTCACGCCCCAGGCCTACACCGAGGGCAGTGCCTTCGAGCCCTTCAACATGCAGAAGCTGACGCAAGCTCTGCGGCGTGATTCGAACCAGCCGAGCACGTCGGGGCTCATCGCGCCCGAATTGGCTCGCCGCAAGGAGGCCCTCGAGGCTTTTCCGCTCGATTCGATGGCCATGGTCGGCAGCATGAACCGCAAGGGCGAGCCGGTGGCCCTGGTCACGGTCGACAAGCTGCTGTACCAAGTGCGCGTCGGCAACTATCTGGGACTCAACTACGGGCGCATCACCCGTATCAGTGAAACCGAACTCGGCTTGCGTGAAATCGTGCAGGACGCCGCCGGTGAATGGATCGAACGCGTGGCGACGCTGCAGTTGCAAGAGAGGTCGAAATGAATTCCAAGAAATCAATGTTCGCGCAGTGGCTGCGCGCTGTTGGCGTGAGCCTGCTTGCATTCGGCACGATCGCCGTCGCGCAGGCGCAGAACGCCATCGAATCGGTGACGAGTTCGATGCAATCCGGCGCCGAAGTCATTCGGGTCGACCTGACGCAACCGCTGTCTGCCGTGCCAACCGGCTTCGCGATTCAGACACCGGCGCGCATCGCGCTCGATTTCCCGGGTGTGACGAATGCCATCGGCCGTTCGGCGATCGACGTCAACCAGGGCAATCTGCGCTCGGTCAACGTGGTGCAGGCCGGTGAACGCACGCGCCTGGTCCTGAACCTGAAGCAGGCTACCGCGTACAAGGCTGAGATCCAGGGCAAGTCCTTGTTGATTTCGCTGGAGCCCGTTCCGGGCGCCGCATTGGTTGCTTCCACGCCTTCCGCATTTGCCGAGAACCGCAACCGGGACACCTTGCCCTTGCGCGACGTCGATTTCCGCCTGGGCTCGGACAACACCGGCCGCGTGATCGTCGACCTGGCCAACAACCAGGTGGGCGTCGACATTCGCCAGCAAGGCAAGAACCTGGTGGTCGAATTCACCAAGTCGACCCTGCCCGAGGGCCTGCGCCGCCGTCTGGACGTTTCGGACTTCGGCACGCCCGTCCAGTTGGTGACGACGCAGCAGTCCGGCGACCGCGTGCGCATGACCATCGAGCCCAAGGGCGACTGGGAGCACAGCGCCTACCAGAGCGAGAACCAGTTCGTCGTCGAAGTGCGCCCACGCAAGGTCGACCCGACCAAGCTCACCCAAGGCGCCGGCTACAGCGGCGAGAAGCTCTCGCTGAACTTCCAGAACATCGAGATCCGCTCGCTGCTGCAGGTGATCGCCGACTTCACGAACTTCAACATCGTGACCTCGGACTCCGTCACCGGCGCGCTGACCTTGCGCCTGAAGGACGTGCCCTGGGACCAGGCACTGGACATCATCATGCAGGCGAAGAACCTGGGCATGCGCAAGAACGGCAGCGTTCTGTGGATCGCACCCAAGGACGAAATCAACGCCAAGGAAAAGCTCGAATTCGAAGCCCAGGCTGCCATCCAGAACCTGGAGCCTCTGCGGACCCAATCGTTCCAGCTGAACTACACCAAGGCCATCGCGATCGCACAGGGCCTGACCGGCACGGGCGCATCGAGCGGCGGTGGCGGTGGTTCCGGGACGACGACGCGCATCCTGAGCCCGCGCGGCAGCGTGATCGCCGAATCGCGCACCAACCAGCTCTTCGTTTCGGACATTCCTTCGCGTCTCCAGCAGGTCGCCGAGCTGATCCAGAAGCTCGACGTGCCGGTTCGCCAGGTGTTGATCGAAGCGCGCATCGTCGAGGCGTCCGACACCTTCGGCAAATCCCTGGGCGTGCGGCTCGGCGGCGGCGTCGCCGGCGGCACGGTGGGCTCGAACAGCGGCCGCCCGATTTTCGGCAACGTCGGCGTCATGCCGGTCGTCACGCCGGCAACGGCAACCACGACGGGCAGCGCGTTGACGACTTTCACCAATTCGAACTTCGTGAACCTGCCGTCGACCGGCGTTTCCGGCAACGGCAATGCGCCGGGCACTTTCGCGATCTCGCTCTTCAACTCCAGCTTCTCGCGCATGCTGAACCTGGAAATCTCCGCGCTCGAAGCCGACGGCAAGGGCAAGGTGGTGTCGAGCCCGCGCGTGGTGACTGCAGACCAGACCAAGGCATTGATCGAGCAGGGCACTGAACTGCCCTACCAGGTCGCCACCTCCAGCGGCGCCACCTCGATCGCGTTCCGCAAGGCCAACCTCAAGCTCGAGGTCACGCCGCAGATCACGCCCGAGGGCAACATCATCCTGACGCTCGACGTCAACAAGGACACGGTCGGCCAGGCCACCACGGCCGGTTTCGCGATCAACACCAAGCACGTGCAAACCGAGGTGCTGGTCGAAAACGGCGGCACGGTGGTCATCGGTGGTATCTTCGAGCTCACCGAAACCAACGATGAATCGCGCGTGCCGGTGCTCGGTGAAGTGCCCTATGTCGGGGCGCTGTTCCGTACGCGCAATCGCGTTGCCAACAAGACCGAAATGCTCGTCTTTATCACCCCGAAGATGATTACCGACCGCAACGCCGCGCGCTGAACGCGCGGGCGTTCGTAGCACCGCGTGGCGGTCGCGCTCGTCGGCTTGCCCGGCGCCGGAAAATCAGCAGTGGGCCGGCGCCTCGGCCAGCGCCTGCAGCTTCCCTTCATCGACAGCGACGAAGTGGTCGAGCGCCGGATCGGCTGCTCCATCCGCGACTACTTCGAACGCGAAGGCGAAGAAAGCTTCCGCAATGTCGAAGAAGCCGTGATCGCCGATCTCGCGGCGACGGCCCATGGCGTCGTGGCGACCGGCGGCGGCGCCGTACTGCGGGAGGCCAACCGGATCCAGCTGCGCACGCACTTCCACGTGATCTACCTGCGATCCTCGCCCGAGGATCTGTTCCGGCGGCTGCGCCACGACGTCAAGCGCCCCCTGCTGCAGGTGGCCGATCCCCTGGGTCGCCTGCATGAGCTTTACAGTGCGCGCGACCCGTTCTATCGCGAGACGGCCCACGACGTGGTCGAGACCGGCCGGCCCTCGGTCGCGATGCTGGTGAACATCATCGTGATGCAGCTCGAACTTGCCGGCGCGGTCTCCGCCGAAACCCGGAGCCAGCCACCGGACTGAGGCAAGCCCTTGCGGCATGCGCCTAAACTCGGGGCCATGCGATTGCCTGCCTCCCCCGAATCCGTCGAGATCCAGCTCGGCGAACGCAGCTATCCGATCCTGATCGGCAGCGACCTGCTCGGCGAACCGAATAATTTTGCAGCGGTACCCGCAGCCGCCACGGCCCTGATCGTCACCAACACCACCGTGGCGCCGCTCTATGCGGCTGCATTGCGCCGGACGCTGGCCGGACGCTTCCATGCCGTGCACGTGCTCGAACTGCCCGACGGCGAAGCGCACAAGGACTGGCAGACGCTGAACCTGATCTTCGATGCCCTGCTCGGCCACGGCTGCGACCGCAAGACGGTGCTGTTCGCGCTCGGCGGCGGGGTGGTGGGCGACATGACCGGCTTCGCCGCAGCGAGCTACATGCGCGGCGTGCCCTTCGTGCAGGTGCCGACCACCTTGCTGGCCCAGGTCGACTCGTCGGTGGGCGGCAAGACCGCGATCAATCACCCGCTCGGCAAGAACATGATCGGCGCCTTCTATCAGCCGCAACTGGTGCTGTGCGACCTCGCCACGCTCGGTACGCTGGCGCCGCGCGAACTCAGCGCCGGCCTGGCCGAGGTCATCAAGTACGGCCCCATCTACGACATGCGCTTCCTCGACTGGATCGAGTCGAACATCGACGCGCTGGTGGCCAGAGAACCGGGTGCGCTGGCATACGCCGTCAAGCGCAGCTGCGAGATCAAAGCCGCGGTGGTGGGGCAGGACGAGCGCGAAACCGGCCTGCGGGCGATCCTCAATTTCGGCCACACCTTCGGGCACGCGATCGAGTCGGGCCTGGGCTACGGCAAGTGGCTGCATGGCGAGGCAGTCGGCTGCGGCATGGTCCTGGCCGCGCATCTGTCGCAGCGGCTGAGTGGCGTCGACGCTGCCTTCGTGCAGCGTCTCACGGCCTTGATCGAGCGCGCGGGCCTGCCCGTGGTCGCGCCTGCGCTCGGCGCGGAGCGCTATCTCGAACTGATGCGCATCGACAAGAAGTCGGAGGCGGGCGAGATCCGCTTCGTCGTGATCGACAAGCCCGGCTCGGCCGTCATGCGCAGCGCACCCGAGGCGATGGTGCGAGAGGTGCTGGCGCAATGCTGCGCGGCCTGAATCGGAAGGCTTCGCGATGAGCCTGGCGCGCCATGCCAGCGATCCGGCGCGCTCGCGCGGGCGGCGCCATCCCGAGCCGCCTGCGCCCACGCGCGATGCCTTTCAGCGCGACCGCGACCGCATCGTGCATTCGACCGCGTTCCGGCGCCTGGTCTACAAGACCCAGGTGTTCCTGAACCACGAGGGCGACCTGTTTCGCACCCGCCTGACCCATTCTCTCGAGGTCGCGCAGCTCGGCCGTTCGATCGCCCGCGCGCTGCGGCTCAACGAAGACCTGGTGGAAGCCGTCGCGCTGGCGCACGACCTCGGCCACACGCCTTTCGGCCATGCGGGCCAGGACGCGCTCAATGCCTGCATGACGGAGCACGGGGGCTTCGAGCACAACCTGCAGAGCCTGCGTGTCGTGGACGAACTCGAACACCGCTATCCGCAGTACGACGGCCTCAACCTGAGCTTCGAGACCCGTGAAGGCATCCTCAAGCACTGCTCCCGAACGAATGCGGAGCGCATCGAGGCGAGCGAGCCGGGCGGCGTGGCGCGGCGTTTCTGCGACGGCACGCAGCCTTCGCTCGAAGCGCAGCTGTGCAACCTCGCGGACGAGATCGCCTACAACGCCCACGACATCGACGACGGCGTGAGGTCGGGGCTCATCAGCATCGAGCGCGTGAGCGAGGTCGGCCTGTTCGACCGCTATCGCCGCGAAGCGCTGGCCGAGTATCCGCAACTGCAGGGGCGGCGCGTGCTCTATGAGGCGATCCGCCGGATGCTGAGCGCGCAGGTCTACGACGTGATCGATGCCACCCGCGCCGCGCTCGAGGCGGCCGCGCCGGCCGATGCCGACGCCGCGCGCAGGGCCGGGCCGCTGGTGCTCTTCAGCGAGGCCATGCGCGCGCAATCCATCGAGCTCAAGCAGTTCCTTTTTCGCAATCTCTACCGGCATCCGCGCGTCACGCAGACCACCGACCGGGCGCAGCAGGTCGTGCGCGAGCTGTTCGCCGCCTATCTGGCCCGCGCCGAAGAGATGCCCGACTCCTATGCGCAGCGTGCGGGCCGGCATCGCGCTGTGGCCGACTACATCGCCGGCATGACCGATCGCTTCGCGATGCGGGAACACGAGCGCCTCACTGGACGGCGGTGGACCGAAGAATGAGCCGCAGCCAAGCGCATGCACGCATACCCGCCGCTGCGCTCGCCGTGGTCGTGGCGGGCGTCGCGGCGGCCTTGCATCTCGGCAAGCTGGCGCCGGCCGTCCCGGCCTTGCAGGCCTCTCTGGGCATCGGCTTGGTCGAAGCAGGCTTTCTGCTGTCGTTGGTGCAGGTCGCCGGCATGACCCTCGGCCTCGTGGTCGGCCTGGCGGCGGACACGATCGGCCTGCGCCGCAGCATGCTCGCGGGCCTGGCCGTGATCACAGGCGCAAGCGTGCTCGGCGGGCTGGTCGGGAGCTCGGGCGAGGGCGGGGCGAAGGCCATTCACCTGCTGCTGGTGCTGCGTGCACTCGAAGGCGTCGGCTTTCTCCTGGTGGTGATGCCGGGGCCCGGGCTGATCCGTTCCATGTCGCAACCGAGCACCGAGAAGGCGGCGATGGGTCTTTGGGGCGCCTACATGCCGCTCGGCGTCGCCTTGGCGCTACTGCTCGGGCCCGCGTTCATCGCGTGGGCGGGCTGCCCGGGCTGGTGGTGGGCGCTGTCGCTGGTGTCGGCGGCCGCGGCGGCGTGGGTCGTGCTCGGCGTGCCCGCGGACAACAAGCGCATGGCATCGCCTGCCGCCATCTCGCCGGAGAACTGGTCGGGACGCCTGCTCGATACCGTGCGCGCAGGCGGACCCTGGACGCTCGCGCTGGCGTTCGCGGTGTACTCGGCGCAATGGATGGCGGTGATCGGCTTCCTGCCCGCCATCTACACCGACGCTGGCGTCCCGGATGCCTGGAGCGCAGCGCTGACAGCGCTCGCGGCGGCGATGAACATCGTCGGCAACGTCGCCGGCGGCCGCTTCCTGCAGCACGGCATCGCGCCCGAGCGCCTGCTGCGCGTGGGCTTCGTCGTGATGGCGCTCGGCGGCGTCGCGGCCTTTGCGCAGATCGGCCAGGCCGCCGATGCCGCCAGCCTGCCGCCCGCGCTGCGCTATCTCGCGATCTGCATGTTCTCGCTCGGCGGCGGGGTGGTGCCGGCGACGCTCTTCATGCTCGCGGTCCGGCTGGCGCCCGGGCCTTCCACCGTGTCAACGACGGTGGGGATGATGCAGCAGGCCTCGTCGCTGGGGCAGTTCATCGCGCCGCCGGTCGTCGCCTGGATCGCCCACCGCGCCGGGGGCTGGCAATGGACCTGGGTCGTGACCTTGGCCTGCTCGCTGGCGGGGATGGCCCTCGTATCCCGCGTGTCGCCTTCAAGTCCCCGCACGGGCACGGCATGAACACAGGTGCCACAATTTCGGCAGCACAGGCGCAGGCCGACACGCAACGCTGGCTCGAGCGCGCGGTCATCGGTCTCAACCTATGCCCCTTTGCGAAGGCGGTGCATGTGCGAGGACAGATTCACTATGCCGTCTATCTGCCTGGCGAAGAGGCCGACCTGATCGATGCGCTGCTTCTTGAAGCGCACGAGCTCGCGGCCCGGGACCCTTCCGAACGCGACACCACACTCTTGATCGCACCGAACACCTTGGCCGACTTTCTGGACTTCAACGATTTCACGGCGCGCGCTGAGCGTCGGCTGATGCGCGCGGGTTTCGACGGCCAGTTCCAACTGGCGAGCTTCCATCCGCACTACCAGTTCGCCGGCACGGAGGCCGAGGACATCACCAACGCGACCAATCGTGCGCCGTACCCCACGCTGCACCTGCTGCGCGAAGACAGCGTGAGCCGCGCCGTCGAAGCCTTCCCGGATGCCGAGGCCATTTTCGGGCGCAATATCCAGACCCTCGAGGCGCTCGGTGCCGCAGGGTGGGATGCGCTGGATGTCGATCCGGGCGGAGCGGCGCGATGAGCAGCAAGACCGTCGCCCGCGCGTCGAAAGCCGAAGCCGACCTGCAAAGCGAGTTGCGGCCCGGTCAATCGATCGAGTTGCTCAAGGAACTACACATCCTCACGCGCGAAGGCCGGCTCAACCAGGATTCGCGCCGCAAGCTCAAGCAGGTCTATCACCTGTTCCAGTTCATCGAGAAGGTGCTGCACGAATTGCCGAACGAGGGCGCCCAGGCCACGCTGGCCGACCATGGCGCGGGCAAGTCCTACCTCGGTTTCATCATCTACGACCTGTTCTTCAACCAGCGCGGCGGTGGGCACGTATACGGCATCGAAACCCGGGCCGAACTGGTCGACCGGTCGCGCGCGCTTGCTGCACGGCTCGGTTTCGAGCGCATGTCCTTCCTCAATCTCACCGTGGCCGAATCTGCCGGCGCCAGCGAACTGCCGGCGCGGATCGACATCGTGACCGCGCTGCATGCCTGCGATACCGCCACCGACGATGCGATCGCTTTCGGCCTCGCGAAAGAAGCGCGTTTCATGGTGCTGGTTCCCTGCTGCCAGGCCGAGATTGCCGCCTGCCTGCGGCAGACCAAGGCGCTGGCGCTGTCACGCACACCGCTGGCCGAGCTCTGGCGCCACCCGCTGCACACGCGCGAAATCGGCAGCCAGCTCACCAACGTGCTGCGCTGCCTCTACCTGGAGGCGAACGGCTACCAGGTCACGGTGACCGAGCTGGTGGGCTGGGAGCACAGCATGAAGAACGAGCTGATCATCGCGCGCCATACCGGCCAGCGCAAAGCCAGCGCCGCGGCGCGGCTGCGCGAGCTGCTGGAGCAGTTCGGGCTCGAGTCCTTGCTGGCGACGCGCTTTCGCCTGCCCTGATCGATGCGCTGAATCCGCGCCATGGCACGCCTGCCCCGCCTCACGCTGGCCGACCAGCCGCACCACGTGATCCAGCGCGGGAACAACCGCCAAGCCGTCTTCATCGACCGCGCCGACCGCGAGATGCTGCTGGGCCTGCTGGGCGAGAACGCCGCGCGCTTCGGCATCGCCTTGCACGCCTATGTGCTGATGGACAACCATTTCCACCTGCTCGCCACGCCTTCGAGCGCCGACGGACTGCCGCAGTGGATGCAGGCGATCGGGCGGCGCTACGTGCGCTACTTCAACGACCGGCATGGACGCAGCGGTACCTTGTGGGAAGGGCGCTACAAGTCGGCGCTGATCCAGACCGATCGCTACTTGCTGGCCTGCATGGCCTACATCGACCTGAACCCGGTGCGGGCCGGCATCGCCGCGGAGGCGCGCGACTACCCGTGGTCGAGCCATGCGCACTATGCCGGGCTGCGACACGACAAGCTGCTGACACCGCATCCTTTGTACTGGGCGCTGGGCAACACGCCGTTCGCCCGCGAAGCCGCGTATGCCGATTTGGTGCGCGCGGGCGTTCCGGCCACCGATCAAGCGGAGTTGACCGAGGCCACGCTGCATGGTTGGGCGGTGGGGGATCGCGACTTTCTGGAGTCGTTACAAAAAGCCACGCCGCGGCGTGTGCTCAAGGCCCGCCCTGGCCGCCCGCCGGCCGCCCAGAGCTGATCGAAAAAATGCCGGAGCCCGCGCAGGATACAGTTCATTTGCTATCAATTTTGATGTGTCCCTTAATTAAGTTGTTCCCATGGGTATGGAATGAAATTGGAATCTGACCCCAAATAAAGTGTTTGGCATTATTTGTGCAACGCAATATGCTCCTTTTCCCTGCGAAAAATTGAAGGAGCACGCCCATGACAACGGCTGCCGAGATCGAGCATCTCCAACAACACGGCCTTTACTCCGGTGCCGACGAGCACGACGCCTGCGGCGTCGGCTTCGTGGCCCACATCAAGGGCGAAAAGAGCCATGCCATCGTGCTGCAGGGCTTGAAGATTCTCGAGAATCTGGACCATCGCGGCGCAGTGGGCGCTGACAAACTGATGGGCGACGGCGCCGGCATCCTGATCCAGCTGCCCGATCTGTTGTACCGCGAAGAGATGGCCAAGCAGGGCGTCACGCTGCCGCCGCCCGGCGAGTACGGCGTCGGCATGATCTTCCTGCCCAAGGAGCATGCTTCCCGCGAGGCCTGCGAGCAGGAGTTGGAACGCGCCATCAAGGCCGAAGGCCAGGTGCTCCTGGGCTGGCGCGACGTGCCGGTGAATCGCGAGATGCCGATGTCGCCGACCGTGCGCAAGAAGGAACCGCTCCTGCGCCAGGTCTTCATCGGCCGCGGCAACGACGTGATCGTGCAGGACGCGCTGGAGCGCAAGCTCTACGTGATCCGCAAGACCGCCAGTGCCAGCATCCAGCGCCTGAAGCTCAAGCACAGCAAGGAGTACTACGTTCCGAGCATGTCGAGCCGCACGGTGGTCTACAAGGGTCTGCTCTTGGCCGATCAGGTCGGCACCTACTACCTCGACCTGCAGGACAAGCGCTGCATCTCGGCCCTGGGCCTGGTGCACCAGCGCTTCTCGACCAACACCTTCCCCGAGTGGCCGCTGGCCCACCCGTACCGCTATGTCGCGCACAACGGCGAGATCAACACGGTCAAGGGCAACTACAACTGGATGAAGGCGCGCGAAGGCGTGATGTCCTCGCCGGTGCTGGGTGCAGATCTGCAGAAGCTCTATCCGATCAGCTTCGCCGACCAGTCCGACACCGCTACTTTCGACAACTGCCTCGAACTGCTCACGATGGCCGGCTACCCGATCAGCCAGGCCGTGATGATGATGATTCCCGAGCCCTGGGAGCAGCACGCGACCATGGACACGCGCCGCCGCGCCTTCTACGAGTACCACGCCGCGATGCTGGAGCCCTGGGACGGCCCGGCCTCGATCGTCTTCACCGACGGCCGCCAGATCGGCGCCACGCTCGACCGCAACGGCCTGCGGCCCTCGCGTTACTGCGTGACCGACGACGACCTGGTGATCATGGCCTCCGAATCCGGCGTGCTCCCCGTGCCCGAGCAGAAGATCGTGCGCAAGTGGCGCCTGCAGCCCGGCAAGATGTTCCTGATCGACCTGGAACAAGGCCGCATGATCGACGACGAGGAGGTCAAGGCCACCCTCGCGAACAGCAAGCCCTACAAGCAGTGGATCGAGAACCTGCGCATCAAGCTCGACAGCGTCGAGGCCGAGGCCGTGCAGGCGCCGGTGAGCCAGGTCGCGCTGCTCGATCGCCAGCAGGCCTTCGGCTACACGCAGGAAGACATCAAGTTCCTCATGAGCCCGATGGCCGCGGCCGGCGAGGAGGGCATCGGCTCCATGGGCAACGACAGCCCGCTGGCCGTGCTGTCCAACAAGAACAAGCCGCTCTACAACTACTTCAAGCAGCTGTTCGCGCAGGTCACGAACCCGCCGATCGATCCGATCCGCGAGGCGATCGTGATGTCGCTGGTGTCCTTCATCGGTCCGAAGCCGAACCTGCTCGACATCAACCAGGTCAACCCGCCGATGCGGCTCGAGGTGAGCCAGCCGATCCTCGACTTCGGCGACATGGCGAAGCTGCGCGACATCGGCAAATACACGCAGGGCAAGTTCAAGAGCTACACGCTCGACATCACCTATCCGCTCGCTTGGGGCGAGGAGGGCGTCGAGGCCAAGCTGGCCTCGCTGTGCGCCGAAGCGGTCGATGCGATCAAGGGCGGCCACAACATCCTGATCGTGAGCGACCGCGCGGTGAGCCCGACCCAGATCGCGATCCCCGCGCTGCTGGCGCTGTCGGCCATCCACCAGTACCTGGTGCGCGAAGGCCTGCGGACCACCGCCGGCCTGGTGGTCGAGACCGGCTCGGCGCGCGAGGTGCATCACTTCGGCGTGCTGGCGGGCTATGGCGCCGAGGCCGTGCACCCGTACCTCGCGATGGAAACCCTGGCCGCGATGCATGAAGACCTGTCGGGCGACCTGAGCGCCGAGAAGGCGATCTACAACTACGTCAAGGCGATCGGCAAGGGTCTGTCCAAGATCATGTCGAAGATGGGCGTCAGCACCTACATGAGCTACTGCGGCGCGCAGCTCTTCGAAGCCATCGGGCTCAACAGCGAAACGATCGTCAAGTACTTCACCGGCACCGCCAGCCGCGTCGAGGGCATCGGCGTGTTCGAGATCGCGCAGGAAGCCATCCGCATGCACAAGGCGGCCTTCAGCGACGACCCGGTGCTCGCCCACATGCTCGACGCCGGCGGCGAATACGCCTGGCGCACGCGCGGCGAGGAGCACATGTGGACGCCCGACGCGATCGCCAAGCTGCAGCACAGCACGCGCGCCAACAACTTCAACACCTACAAGGAATACGCGCAGCTCATCAACGACCAGAACCGCCGCCATCTCACGCTGCGCGGGCTGTTCGAGTTCAGGATCGATCCGGCCAAGGCGATTTCCGTGGACGAGGTCGAGCCGGCGAGCGAGATCGTCAAGCGCTTCGCGACCGGCGCCATGTCGCTGGGCTCGATCAGCACCGAAGCGCATTCGACGCTCGCCGTCGCGATGAACCGCATCGGCGGCAAGAGCAATACCGGCGAGGGCGGCGAAGACCCGGCGCGCTATCGCAACGAGCTCAAGGGCATCCCGATCAAGGTGGGCGACACGCTCAAGAGCGTGATCGGCGAAGCCAACGTCGAGGTCGACCTGCCTCTGCAGGACGGCGACTCGCTGCGTTCGAAGATCAAGCAGGTCGCCTCGGGCCGCTTCGGCGTCACCGCCGAGTACCTCTCGTCGGCCGACCAGCTGCAGATCAAGATGGCGCAGGGCGCGAAGCCTGGCGAAGGCGGCCAGCTGCCGGGCGGCAAGGTGTCCAACTACATCGGCGCGCTGCGCTACTCGGTGCCGGGCGTGGGCCTCATTTCTCCCCCCCCGCACCACGACATCTATTCGATCGAGGATCTGGCGCAGCTGATCCACGACCTGAAGAACGTCGCGCCGCACGCGAGCGTGAGCGTCAAGCTGGTGAGCGAAGTCGGCGTCGGCACGATCGCGGCCGGCGTCGCCAAGTGCAAGAGCGACCACGTCGTGATCGCGGGCCATGACGGCGGCACCGGCGCGTCGCCATGGTCGTCGATCAAGCACGCGGGCAGCCCGTGGGAGATCGGCCTGGCCGAGACCCAGCAGACCCTGGTGCTCAACCGCCTGCGCGGGCGCATCCGCGTGCAGGCCGACGGCCAGATGAAGACCGGCCGCGACGTCGCCATCGGCGCACTGCTTGGCGCCGATGAGTTCGGCTTCGCGACCGCGCCGCTGGTGGTCGAGGGCTGCATCATGATGCGCAAGTGCCACCTCAACACCTGCCCGGTCGGCGTGGCCACGCAGGACCCGGTGCTGCGCAAGAAGTTCACCGGCAAGCCCGAGCATGTGGTGAACTACTTCTTCTTCGTTGCCGAGGAAGTGCGCCAGATCATGGCGCAGCTGGGTATCCGCAAGTTCGACGAGCTGATCGGCCGCGCCGACCTGCTCGACACCAAGAAGGGCATCGAGCACTGGAAGGCCCGCGGCCTGGACTTCAGCCGCCTGTTCGCGCAGCCGAACGTGCCGGCCGACGTGCCGCGCTACCACGTCGAGGCGCAGGACCACGGCCTCGCGAAGAGCCTCGACAACAAGCTGATCGAGAAGTCGCGCCCGGCGATCGAGAAAGGCGAGAAGGTGCAGTTCATCGAGGTGGCGCGCAACGTCAACCGATCGGTCGGCGCCATGCTCTCGGGCGCGCTGACCAAGGTGCATCCGCAAGGCCTGCCTGACGATTCGATCCGCATCCAGCTCGAAGGCACGGGCGGCCAGTCCTTCGGCGCCTTCCTGGCGCGCGGCATCACGCTCTACCTGATCGGCGATGCCAACGACTACACCGGCAAGGGCCTCTCGGGCGGCCGCGTGGTGGTGCGTCCCAGCCTCGACTTCCGCGGTGAAGCGATACGCAACACCATCGTCGGCAACACCGCGCTCTACGGCGCGACCACCGGCGAGGCCTACTTGTGCGGCGTGGCCGGCGAGCGCTTCGCGGTGCGCCTGTCGGGCGCCACCGCGGTGGTCGAAGGCACCGGCGATCACGGCTGCGAATACATGACCGGCGGCACGGTCGCGGTGCTCGGCAAGACCGGGCGCAACTTCGCGGCCGGCATGAGCGGCGGTGTCGCCTTCGTCTATGACGAGGACGGCCAGTTCGCGTCGCGCTGCAACCTCTCGATGGTCTCGCTCGACAAGGTGCTGACCTCCGCCGAGCAGATCGCGAGCGTGCACCGCAAGATCTGGCACGACGGCGAGACCGACGAGGCGCAGCTCAGGAAGCTCCTGGAAGACCACCATCGCTGGACCGGCAGCAAGCGCGCGCGCGAACTGCTCGACACCTGGGCGGTCTCGCGCACCAAGTTCGTCAAGGTCTTCCCGAACGAATACAAGCGCGCGCTGGCCGAGATCCACGACCGCCAGGTCGAGCTCACGAGCAGCGGCAACAACGCCCACGTGGGCATGGAGCCGCACGCGGTCGTCAACAAGCCGGTCACGGCCTGATCAAGCAACAACTCTTCATACGCCGTGCAGCTTCTTTAGGTGTGCCATCTCAACCCTTCGGGGAGAGCACCGCGGATCCGGCTTTGCCGGGCCGCTGGTGCTGCCCCCTGAAGGGGGCAGGAGGCTACACGAAGTGAGCAAGCAACGGGGGTGAGCAAAGGAATCACGATGGGAAAAATCACCGGCTTCATGGAGCATGAGCGCATCGAGGAGGGCTACAAGCCCGTCAAGGAGCGCGTCAAGCATCACAAGGAATTCGTTGTCGGGCTCGACGAGGCCCAGGCCAAGGTGCAGGGTGCGCGCTGCATGGACTGCGGCACGCCCTTCTGCAACAGCGGTTGCCCGGTCAACAACATCATTCCGGACTTCAACGACCTGGTCTACCAAAGCGACTGGCAGAGCGCCTTCGTGGTGCTCGATTCGACCAACAACTTCCCGGAGTTCACCGGCCGCATCTGCCCCGCGCCCTGCGAGGCCGCCTGCGTTCTCAATGTGAACGACGACCCGGTGGGCATCAAGTCGATCGAGCACGCAATCATCGATCGCGCGTGGGAAGAAAAATGGGTCGCACCGCGGCCGGCCAAGCACAAGACCGGCAAGAAGGTCGCGGTGGTCGGCTCCGGCCCGGCCGGCATGGCGGCCGCGCAGCAGCTCGCGCGCGTCGGCCACGACGTCACCTTGTTCGAGAAGAACGACCGCATCGGCGGCCTGCTGCGCTACGGCATCCCCGACTTCAAGATGGAGAAGGTGCACATTGATCGCCGTGTCGAGCAGATGAAGGCCGAAGGCGTGGTCTTCCGCACCGGCGTGATGGTCGGCGCCGCCAAGGATCCGCTCGGCAAGGGCTCCAAGGTCACGAACTGGGCCAAGGAAATCGTCACGCCCGAGCAGCTCGACCGCGAGTTCGATGCGGTTATCTTGACCGGTGGCGCCGAGCAGTCGCGCGACCTGCCGGTGCCGGGCCGCGATCTCGATGGCATCTATTTCGCCATGGAGTTCCTGCCGCAGCAGAACAAGGTCAACGCCGGCGACAAGGTGAAGGGCCAGATCTCTGCCTCCGGCAAGCACGTGATCGTGATCGGCGGCGGCGACACCGGCTCCGACTGCGTGGGCACCAGCAACCGCCACGGCGCTGCCAGCGTCACGCAGTTCGAACTGATGCCGCAGCCGCCCGAGGAAGAAAACCGCCCGCTGACCTGGCCCTACTGGCCCTACAAGCTGCGCACCAGCTCCAGCCACGAAGAGGGCTGCGAGCGCGAGTTCGCGATCTCGACCAAGGAGTTCATCGGCGAGAAGGGCAAGCTCACCGGCCTCAAGACCGTTCGCGTGGAGTGGAAGGACGGCAAGATGGTCGAGGTCCCCGGCACCGAAGAAGTGCTGAAGGCCGATCTGGTGCTCTTGGCCATGGGCTTCGTGAGCCCGGTCGGCAACGTGCTCGATGCCTTCGGTGTGGAGAAAGATGCGCGCGGCAATGCCAAGGCCAGCGTTGACTTCGTCGGCGGCTACGCAACCAACGTGCCCAAGGTGTTTGCCGCGGGCGACATCCGCCGTGGCCAGTCGCTGGTGGTGTGGGCGATCCGCGAAGGGCGCCAGGCGGCGCGCTCCGTCGACGAATTCCTGATGGGATTCAGCGATCTGCCGCGCTGAATTAGGCCTGGATTAGGCCCCCACTTCGGGGCATGGGCATGACCCGTGCTTCATTTATCATGGGTGCAACCGCGAGCCGGGATGCCTGAAGGCGCCCCGGCTTTTCTGTTTGATATGGACCCATCCACCACCTCCCTCGTTGAATTTCGCGATCTCGGCTTCGGCTACAGCGAGCGGCCCATCCTCGATGGCGTCTCGTTCTCCGTGCCGCGCGGAAAGGTGACGGCGCTGATGGGGGCCTCCGGCGGCGGCAAGACCACCGTGCTGCGGCTGATCGGCGGCCAGCTGCGTGCGCAGCGCGGCGAGGTGCTGGTGGACGGACAGGATGTCGGCAAGCTCGGGACCGATGCGCTCTACGCCGCGCGGCGCCGCATGGGCATGCTGTTCCAGTTCGGCGCGCTGTTCACCGACATGAGCGTGTTCGACAACGTCGCCTTTCCGCTGCGCGAGCACACGCAGTTGCCCGAAGCCCTGGTGCGCGACATCGTGCTCATGAAGCTCGATGCGGTGGGCTTGCGCGGCGCGCGGCACCTGATGCCCAGCGAGGTCTCGGGCGGCATGGCGCGGCGCGTGGCGCTGGCCCGTGCGATCGCGCTCGATCCGGATCTCGTGATGTACGACGAGCCCTTCGCCGGTCTCGATCCGATCTCGCTCGGCACCGCGGCGCGCCTGATCCGCCAGCTCAACGACACGCTGGGGCTGACCAGCGTCGTGGTCTCGCACGATCTCGAAGAGACCTTTCGCATCGCCGACCACGTGATCATCCTGGCCAACGGCGGCATTGCCGCCCAGGGTACGCCGCAGGAGGTGCGCCAGAGCGGCGATCCTCTGGTGCACCAGTTCGTCAACGCGCTGCCCGACGGGCCGGTGCATTTCCACTATCCCGGCGTCGGCGTCGAGGACGATTTCGGCAACACCCACGGAGAGCGCGAATGAGCTGGTACCGGCCCGCCGACATGGGTTTTGCCGTGCGCTCCAAGCTCGCCGACCTGGGGCTGGGCGCCCACCTGTTCCTGCGCCTGGTGCTCCGGGGCGCGCGCAGCCTGCGCCGCTTCGGCCTGGTGCGCGACCAGATCCACTTCCTCGGCAACTACTCGCTCGCGATCATTGCGGTCTCGGGGCTGTTCGTGGGCTTCGTGCTCGGGCTGCAGGGTTACTACACGCTGCAGCGCTACGGCTCTTCGGAAGCGCTCGGCCTGCTGGTCGCGCTGAGCCTGGTGCGCGAACTCGGTCCGGTGGTCGCGGCCTTGCTGTTCGCGGGCCGCGCGGGCACCTCGTTGACGGCGGAGATCGGCCTCATGAAGGCCGGCGAACAACTAAGCGCGATGGAGATGATGGCGGTCGATCCCGTGCAGCGCATCCTCGCGCCGCGCTTCTGGGCCGGCGTGATCACCATGCCCCTGCTGGCGGCCGTGTTCAGCGCAGTCGGTGTGAGCGGCGGCTACGTGGTCGGCGTGCTGATGCTCGGCGTCGATCCGGGCGCCTTCTGGGGCCAGATGCAGGGCGGCGTCGATGTCTGGCGCGACGTCGGCAACGGCGTGGTCAAGAGCATTGTCTTCGGCTTCACGGTGACCTTCATCGCACTGCTGCAGGGTTACGAATCCCAGCCGACGCCCGAGGGTGTGTCTCGCGCCACCACCCGCACTGTGGTCGCCGCCTCGCTCGCAGTGCTCGGGCTCGATTTCCTGCTGACCGCAATGATGTTCAGTATCTAGCTAAGACGGAAGGCACATACATGCAACGTTCCAACAACGACATCTGGGTCGGCCTGTTCGTGCTGATCGGCGCGGCGGCGCTGCTCTTTCTTGCGCTGCAATCAGCCAACCTGCTGAGCCTCAGCTTCCAGAAGACCTATCCCGTCACTGCGCGCTTCGACAACATCGGCGGACTCAAGCCGCAAACCGCGGTCAAGAGCGCGGGCGTGGTGGTCGGGCGTGTCGAATCGATCACGTTCGACGACAAGAACTTTCAGGCCAGCGTCACGCTCGCTTTGCAAAGCCGTTACAGTTTCCCCAAGGACAGTTCCCTCAAGATCCTGACCAGCGGCTTGCTCGGCGAGCAGTACATCGGGATCGAAGCGGGGGCTGAGGAGAAGAACCTTCAAGCCGGTGACACCATCACCGCAACGCAATCGGCCGTCGTGCTGGAGAACCTGATCGGTCAGTTTCTCTACAACAAGGCGTCCGAGGGCAGCACGCCATCGGGCAACGCCAACAAGAAATGAAACCGCGATCCACTTCCAACTTTTCGTCCGCGATCCGCGGCGCTTCTGTTCTGCGCCGCCTCGGCGCGCTTGCCCTTCTCGCCATCGCGAGCGGCTGCGCGACCGGTCCCCACCCCAATCCGGCCGATCCCTTCGAGCCTTTCAATCGCGGGGTTTCACGCTTCAACGACGTCGTCGACGACGCAGTGCTGCGTCCCGCCGCGACGGCCTACCGCGAAGTGCTGCCCTCGCCGGTGCGCACGGGCGTCA
This sequence comes from Variovorax sp. CF079, assembly GCF_900101545.1. Taxonomy (GTDB): domain Bacteria; phylum Pseudomonadota; class Gammaproteobacteria; order Burkholderiales; family Burkholderiaceae_C; genus Variovorax. The sequence goes on from NZ_FMZU01000007.1 coordinate 62,110, forward strand.
ACAACTTCTTCGGCAACCTGTCCGACGTCTGGAGCTTCGTCAACAGCGTGCTGCAGCTGAAGCTGCAGAACAGCGCCGAGACCTTCATGCGCGTGAACGTCAACACCGTCTTCGGACTGGGCGGCCTGCTCGACATCGCCACCGAGGCCGGCATCGACCGCCACAGCGAAGACTTCGGCCAGACCCTGGGCCGCTGGGGTGTGCCGAGCGGTCCTTACGTGGTGCTGCCGCTGTTCGGATCGTCGACCTTGCGCGACACGGCGGCGTGGCCGATCGATCGGCGGGGCGATCTGCTGCGCGCGTTGAACGACATTCCGGTGCGCAACTCGCTGTATGTGCTGCGCGTGATCGATGGCCGGGCCAGCCTGCTGCGTGCAGGCCAGCTGCTCGATGATGCCGCGCTCGACAAGTATTCGTTCACCCGCGATGCCTTCTTGCAGCGCCGGCGCAACGAAGTGCACGACGGCAATCTGCCGAATGATGGCAACGAGTGAGTCCGGCGCTTGCATCCCGTTGCGGCCCTTTACCTCCGAGCGGGAACCGTGGGGGCGAACCGTTTCTCCAATTTGCCACGGTCGTCTGACCTGAAACTTCAAACAAGGGACTTATCGATGAACCAGATCCTGCAACGCCGCTCCTTCGGACGCCTGATGCTGGCCGGCCTGCTGCTCGCGGGCGCCGCCGCCTTCGTGCGGCCTGTCCACGCTGCCGACGAAGCGCCCGACGCGCTGGTGAAGCGCCTCTCGACCGATGTGCTCGATACCATCAAGGCCGACAAGACGATCAAGGCGGGCGACGTCAACAAGATCATGGTCCTGGTCGACACCAAGATCATGCCGAACGTGAACTTCCAGCGCATGACCGCTTCGGCGGTGGGCCCGGCCTGGCGCCAGGCCACGCCCGAGCAGCAACAGCGCCTTCAGGAAGAATTCAAGAAGCTGCTGGTGCGCACCTATGCGGGCGCGCTCGACCAGGTGAGCGACCAGACCGTGAGCGTGCGCCCCTTCCGCGGCTCGCCCGACGACAAGGAAGTGCTGGTGCGCAGCGAGGTGCGCGGCAGCGGCGACCCGGTGCAACTCGATTACCGGCTCGAGAAGACGCCCGGCGAGGCCGGCGGCTGGAAGATCTACAACCTGAACGTGCTCGGCGTGTGGCTGGTCGATACCTACCGCAGCCAGTTCGCGCAGGAAATCAACGCCAAGGGCATCGACGGCCTGATCGCCAAGCTGGCGGAGCGCAACAAGCTCAACGGCAAGAAGTGACAGGAAAGAGCGCCCGATGCTGGTCCTGCCGCCCAAGCTGACGCACGACGACGCGCCCGCGTGCGTGCTCATGCTCCGGCAGGGGCTCGCAGGGCAGACGGGTTCGTCCACCGTGGTCGATGCCAGCGCGCTGGCGCAGTTCGATTCGTCGGCACTCGCGGTGCTGCTCGAATGCCGGCGCGAGTCGAGTGCGCTCGGTCGCGGCTTCGCGGTGAAGGGCTTGCCGTCGCGCCTGCGCGAGCTCGCGTCGCTGTACGGTGTGGCAGGCCTTTTGCCGGCCGCACCGTAGAAGATGTCAGCCCCCCGGCTTTTCATTCCGCTTCGCTGCGTGTAATTCGCCACCCCCCGAGGGGGAGGCGCGGCTCGCCTTGGGGCGGCCCGGCGGCGGCCGCATCCGGCAATAAGACCGTTGCGAGGCAGCTTGCGACGTCGCCCCGTAAAATCGCGGGTTCCCATGCCCGCGATCTCCTTCCAATCGGTCTCCAAGACCTATCCTGCCTCACGCCAGCAACGCGCCCAGGGAAAGCCCGGCTTGCGCGCGGTCGACGAGGTCACGTTCCAGATCGAAGAGGGCGAGTTCTTCGGCCTGCTAGGCCCCAACGGTGCCGGCAAGACCACCTTGATCAGCATGCTCGCCGGCCTCTCGCGGCCGAGCTCGGGCGCCATCAGCGTCCATGGTTTCGACGTCCAGCGCGACTACGCCCAAGCGCGCCGCCAGCTCGGCGTGGTGCCGCAGGAACTGGTGTTCGACCCTTTCTTCAACGTTCGCGAGTCGCTGCGCATCCAGTCGGGTTACTTCGGCATCAAGAACAACGACGACTGGATTGACGAACTCCTGCACAGCCTCGGTCTCGCCGACAAGGCCGGCGCCAACATGCGCCAGCTCTCCGGCGGCATGAAGCGCCGCGTACTGGTGGCGCAGGCGCTGGTGCACAAGCCGCCCGTGATCGTGCTCGACGAGCCGACCGCCGGCGTCGATGTCGAGCTGCGCCAGACCCTGTGGCAGTTTGTCGCCAAGCTCAACAAGCAGGGCAGCACGGTGCTGCTGACTACCCACTACCTCGAAGAAGCCGAGGCGCTGTGCCATCGCATCGCGATGCTCAAGCAGGGCCGCGTGATCGCGCTGGACCGCACGAGCGAGCTGCTGCGTTCGGCCGCCAGCAACGTGCTGCGCTTCAAGACCGACGGCATGCTGCCCTGGGCTCTCGCGCAGCACGCCCGCATCACCGGCCGCATCGTGCAACTGCCGGCGCAGAACGCCCGCGAGGTCGAACAGATGCTCGCCGCCATTCGCGAGGCCGGGCTCGACGTGGAAGACGTCGAGATGCGCAAGGCCGATCTCGAAGACGTGTTCATCGACCTGATGGCCGGCGAGCAGACTCCCTTGGAGGTGGCGCGATGATGGTCGGTGCGCTCGGCTGGCGTGCCTTGCTCTACAAGGAAACGCTGCGCTTCTGGAAGGTCGGCTTCCAGACCGTCGGCGCCCCCGTCCTGACCGCGGTGCTCTACCTGATGGTGTTCGGCCACGTGCTCGAAGACCACGTCAAGGTCTACGGGACGGTGAGCTACACGGCCTTCCTGGTGCCCGGCCTCGTGATGATGAGCGTGCTTCAGAACGCATTTGCCAACAGCTCCTCGTCCATCATCCAGAGCAAGATCATGGGCAGCCTGGTGTTCGTGCTGCTGACGCCGCTGTCGCACTGGGGCTGGTTCTTCGCCTACGTGGGTTCCTCGATCCTGCGCGGCCTGGCGGTGGGTGTGGGCGTGTTCGCGGTGACCGCACTGATTGCCATGCCGAGCTTCGTCGCCCCGCTGTGGATCCTCGTGTTCGCCTTCCTGGGCGCCGCCATGCTCGGCACACTGGGCCTGATCGCCGGGCTCTGGGCCGAGAAGTTCGACCAGATGGCGGTGTTCCAGAACTTCCTGATCATGCCGATGACTTTTCTCTCCGGCGTGTTCTATTCGATCAACTCGCTGCCGCCGTTCTGGCAGACCGTGAGCCACCTGAATCCCTTCTTCTACATGATCGACGGCTTCCGCTACGGCTTCTTCGGCGTCAGCGACGCCTCGCCCTGGCTGAGCCTGGCGATCGTCGGCAGCGCCTGGCTCGTCGTCAGCGCCATCGCCGTTCACTTGCTTCGCATCGGCTACAAGATCCGAGGATGACCATGACTGCCGAAGAGCTCCAATCAATCATCCAGGCCGGCCTGCCCTGCCAGCACATCGCGCTCGAGGGCGATGGTCGCCATTGGTACGCCACCATCGTTTCTGCCGAGTTCGAGGGCAAGCGCGCGATCCAGCGACATCAGCGGGTCTACGCCACCCTCGGTGCCAAAATGCACACCGACGAAGTGCATGCGCTTTCGATGAAGACCTACACGCCCGCCGAATGGGCGGACCAAAACTCCTAGTTCTCTCGCTGGATCTTTCATGGACAAACTTCTGATTCGCGGCGGGCGCACGCTTCGCGGCGAGGTGCTCATTTCCGGCGCGAAGAACGCCGCGCTGCCCGAACTCTGTGCGGCCTTGCTGACCGACCGGCCCGTCACGCTGCACAACGTGCCGCGCCTGAACGACGTCACGACCATGCTCAAGCTGATCCGCAACATGGGCGTGGCGGCCGAGCGCGACGACAAGGGCACCGTGCGCATCGACGCCGGACCGCTGCACACGGCCGAGGCGCCCTACGAGCTCGTGAAGACCATGCGCGCGTCGGTGCTCGCGCTCGGACCGCTCCTGACGCGCTTCGGCAAGGCCAGGGTGTCGCTGCCGGGCGGCTGTGCCATCGGTTCGCGGCCGGTCGATCAGCACATCAAGGGCCTGCAGGCCATGGGTGCTGAGATCGTGGTCGAGCACGGCTATATGGTGGCCAGCCTCGCGGGCGGCGCCAAGCGCCTGCACGGCGCGCGCATCACGACCGACATGGTGACCGTCACTGGCACCGAGAACTTCCTCATGGCCGCCGCGCTGGCCGACGGCGAGACCGTGCTGGAAAACGCGGCCCAGGAGCCCGAGATCTCCGACCTGGCCGAGATGCTGATCGAGATGGGCGCGAAGATCGAAGGGCACGGCACCAGCCGCATCCGCATCCAGGGCGTCGAAAAGCTCAACGGCTGCACGCACCAGGTGGTGGCCGACCGCATCGAGGCCGGCACTTTCCTGTGCGCCGTCGCGGCCACCGGCGGCGATGTCGTGCTGAAGCATGGCCGCGCCGACCACCTCGATGCGGTGATCGAGAAACTGCGCGAGGCGGGTGCCCAGGTGGCTGCGGTGGACGGCGGCATCCGCGTCCAGAGCCAGGGCCGCCTCAAGGCGCAGAGCTTTCGCACCACCGAATACCCGGGTTTTCCGACCGACATGCAGGCCCAGTTCATGGCGCTCAACGTGATCGCCGAAGGCACCTCGACCGTGACCGAGACGATCTTCGAGAACCGCTTCATGCACGTCGACGAGATGCTGCGCCTGGGCGCCAAGATCCAGACCGACGGCAAGGTCGCCGTGATCGAGGGCGTGGCGCAGCTCTCGGGCGCGACCGTGATGGCGACCGATCTGCGCGCCTCGGCCAGCCTCGTGATCGCCGGGCTGGTGGCCGACGGCGAAACGCTGGTCGACCGCATCTACCACCTGGACCGCGGCTACGACCGCATGGAAAGCAAGCTGCGCGGCCTCGGCGCCGACATCGAGCGCGTGGCCGGGCCGTCGGAGATGCAGCAGTGATCACGCTCGCCCTGTCCAAGGGCCGCATCTTCGAGGAAACGCTGCCGCTCCTGGCCGCGGCCGGCATCGAGGTGACCGAGGACCCCGAGAAATCGCGCAAGCTGATTCTCGCGACCACGCGGCCCGACGTGCGCGTGGTGCTGGTGCGCGCCTCGGACGTGCCCACCTACGTGCAATACGGCGGCGCCGATCTCGGCGTGACCGGGCTCGACGTGCTGCTCGAGCACGGCAACCAGGGCCTCTACCAGCCGCTCGACCTGCGCATCGCGGCCTGCCGCCTCAGCGTGGCCGTGCGCGCCGACTACGACTACGAATCGGCCGTCAAGCAGGGCTCGCGCATCAAGGTCGCGACCAAGTACGTCGGCCTGGCGCGCGAGTTCTTCGCCAGCAAGGGCGTGCACGTCGACCTGATCAAGCTCTATGGCAGCATGGAGCTCGCGCCGCTTACCGGCCTGGCCGACGCCATCGTCGACCTGGTGTCGACCGGCAACACGCTCAAGGCCAACCACCTGGTCGAGGTCGAGCGCATCATGGACATCAGCGCGCGCCTGGTGGTCAACCAGGCCGCGCTCAAGCTCAAGCAAGCGCCGATCCGCCGCATCATCGACGCCTTCGCCTCGGCCATTCCTTCCGCCTGACGATGAACCTGAAAGCCTCTCCCGCCCGCCTGTCGACCGCCTCGGCCGGCTTCGAAGCCGATTTCAAGGCGCGGCTGCACTGGTCGGCCGAAGCGGATGCCGCCATCGAGCAGGTGGTCGCGGACATCCTGGCCGACGTCCAGCGGCGCGGCGACACGGCGGTGCTCGAGTACACGCGCCGTTTCGACCGGCTCGACGTGGCCGGCATGGAAACGCTGGAACTCAAGGCCGACGAATTGCGCGCCGCCTTCGATGCATTGCCCGCAGTGCAGCGCGAAGCGCTCGAAGCCGCGGCCCGCCGCGTGCGCATCTACCACGAGGCGCAGAAGAAGGCCAACGGCGAAAGCTGGAGCTACCGCGATGCCGACGGTACGCTGCTGGGCCAGAAGGTCACGCCACTGGATCGCGTCGGCATCTACGTGCCGGGCGGCAAGGCCGCCTACCCGTCGAGCGTGCTCATGAACGCCATTCCCGCGCACGTGGCGGGAGTCGGCGAAATCATCATGGTCGTGCCCACGCCCGGCGGCGAGAAGAATCCGCTGGTGCTGGCTGCGGCGCACGTGGCCGGCGTGACGCGCGCCTTCACCATCGGCGGCGCGCAGGCGGTGGCTGCACTGGCCTATGGCACGGAAACCATCCCGAAGGTCGACAAGATCACCGGCCCCGGCAATGCCTATGTCGCCAGTGCCAAGAAGCGCGTCTTCGGCACCGTCGGCATCGACATGATCGCCGGCCCGAGCGAGATCCTGGTGCTGGCCGACGGCAGCACGCCGGCCGACTGGGTGGCGATGGACCTCTTCAGCCAGGCCGAGCACGACGAACTCGCGCAGAGCATTCTGCTCAGCCCCGACGCGGCCTACATCGATCGCGTGCAGCAGGAAATCGACCGCCTGCTGCCCTCGATGCCGCGCGCCGAGATCATCGCGGCCTCGCTCAACGGCCGCGGCGCGCTGATCCACACGCGCAGCATGGAAGAGGCCTGCGCCATCAGCAACCGCATCGCGCCCGAACACCTGGAAGTCAGCAGCCGCGAGCCGCAGCGCTGGGAGCCGCTGCTCAAGCATGCCGGCGCGATCTTCCTCGGCGCCTACACCAGCGAAAGCCTGGGCGATTACTGCGCCGGTCCCAACCACGTGCTGCCCACCAGCGGCACCGCGCGTTTCAGCTCGCCGCTGGGGGTCTACGATTTCCAGAAGCGATCGAGCCTGATCGAGGTCAGCGAAGAGGGGGCGCAAGCCCTGGGCCGCATCGCCGTGACCTTGGCCGAAGGCGAGGGCTTGCCCGCGCACGCCGAAGCGGCCCGCCTGCGCCTGCGCTGAAGGGGGCGAAGCGATGCGAATGCTATCGTTCGGGCCTGGCCTGGCTCTCGCGCTGCTGACCTTCGGCGCCGCCTGCCAGGCCATGAGCATCCGCGAGCTGCGCACGTTGGAAGCCAATGAAAAGGACGGCAAGCTCTACGCCAACTACTATCTCGTCGGCGTGGTCGAGGGCCTGCGCGAGGCCGGCGACATGGCCCAGCGCGCGGGCCAGAAGCCGCCGTTTTGCATCAACGGCCGCCGCCTCGAGCCCGCGATGGCGCGCTCGCTCTACCAAACCGAACTGACGCGCAATGCCGACAGCTACGAGGCCGACATGCCGGTGCAGCTCGTGATCTCGGCCGCGCTGCGCAACAGCTACCGCTGCGCGCCCTGAACCGTATGACATCTTCTTCTGCCGCCACCACAGCCCGCGCATTGGGCCGCATCCGCGCCGACGTCCAGTCCATGCATGCCTACGCCGTGCAGGATGCGCGCGGGCTGATCAAGCTCGACGCCATGGAGAACCCCTTCGGCCTGCCGCCCGCGCTGCAGGCCGCGCTGGGCCAGCGGCTGGGCGCACTGGCGCTGAACCGCTATCCCGGCGCACGCGGCGCCGACCTGCAGCGCGCGCTGGCGGCCTATGCCGCCATACCCGAGGGCTTCGGGCTGATGCTCGGCAACGGTTCGGACGAACTGATCTCGCTGCTCGCCATGGCCTGCGACCTGCCGGGGGCGGCCATCCTGGCGCCGGTGCCCGGCTTCGTGATGTACGCGATCAGCGCCCAGCTGCAGGGCCTGCGCTTCGCCGGCGTGCCGCTGACGGCTGATTTCGAGCTCGACGAGGCCGCCATGCTCGAGGCCATCGCGCGCGAGAAGCCGGCCATCGTCTACCTCGCCTATCCCAACAACCCGAGCGCCAACCTCTGGGACGATGCGGTGATCGAAAAGATCATCGAGGTCCAGGGCGCGCAGGGCGGCCTGGTGGTGATCGACGAGGCCTACCAGCCCTTCGCCGGCCGCAGCTGGATCGACCGCATCGCTCGCCACGGCCACGTGCTCCTGATGCGCACGCTCAGCAAGTTCGGCCTGGCGGGCGTCCGGCTGGGCTACCTGATCGGCCCCCAGGCCCTGATCGCCGAGATCGACAAGGTGCGGCCGCCCTACAACATCAGCGTGCTCAATTGCGAGTGCGCGCTGTTCGCGCTGGAGCACGCCGAGGTGTTTGCCGGGCAGGCGGCCCAGATCCGCGCCCAGCGCCAGCGCATTTTCGAGGCGCTGGCCCGGCTGCCTGCGGTGAAGAGCTGGCCCAGCGACGCCAACATGATCCTGGTGCGCGTGCCCGATGCCACCCGGACCTTCGAGGGAATGAAGGCGCGCGGCGTGCTGGTCAAGAACGTTTCTAAAATGCACCCATTGCTCGCGAACTGCCTGCGCCTGACCGTCGGAACCATCGACGAGAATGCGCAGATGCTTGCGGCCCTCGAAGCATCCCTATGAACACCCCCTCGGCACCCGAAGCAGTCGTCGCCGCCGGCGCGCGCACGGCCACCGTCACGCGCAACACCGCGGAGACGAAGATCACGGTCCGCGTCGACCTCGACGGCAGCGGCCGCTCGAAGCTGTCCACCGGCATCGGCTTCTTCGACCACATGCTCGACCAGATCGCCCGCCACGGCCTGATCGACCTCGACATCGATTGCCAGGGCGACCTGCACATCGACGGCCACCACACGGTGGAAGACGTGGGCATCACCCTCGGCCAGGCGGTCGCGAAAGCGGTCGGCGACAAGAAGGGTATCCGGCGCTATGGCCACGCCTACGTGCCGCTCGACGAGGCGCTGAGCCGCGTCGTGATCGATTTCTCGGGCCGTCCGGGCCTGGTCATGCACGTGCCCTTCACCAGCGGCATGATCGGCACTTTCGACAGCCAGCTCACCTACGAGTTCTTCCAGGGCTTCGTCAACCACGCCTTCGTGACTCTGCACATCGACAACCTCAAGGGCGTCAACGCCCACCACCAGTGCGAAACCGTGTTCAAGGCCTTCGCGCGCGCGCTGCGCGCGGCGCTCGAACTCGATCCGCGCTCGGCCGGCGTCATTCCTTCGACGAAGGGATCGCTCTGACCAAAAATACCGTCGCCGTCGTCGACTACGGCATGGGCAACCTGCGCTCGGTATCGCAGGCCGTCCAGCACGCGGCCGACCAGGTCGGGGTCGAGGTTTTCGTGACCTCCGACCCGGAGGTTGTGCGCCGCGCCACGCGCGTCGTGCTGCCGGGGCAGGGCGCCATGCCCGACTGCATGCGCGAACTGCGCGACTCGGGCCTGCAGGAATCGGTGCTCGAAGCGGCCGCCGCCAAGCCGCTCTTCGGCGTCTGCGTCGGCATGCAGATGCTGCTGTCGACGAGCGACGAGGGGCCGACCGAGGGCCTGGGTCTGATTCCCGGCGAAGTGCGCAAGTTCGAGCTGGCGGGCCGTCTCCAGCCGGACGGCAGCCGCTACAAGGTGCCGCAGATGGGCTGGAACCAGGTCATGCAGATGCGGCCGCACCCGGTGTGGGCGGGTGTGCCGGACCAGAGTTACTTCTATTTCGTGCACAGCTTCTATGCGCGGCCGGCGGATGCCCGCCACAGCGCGGGCGAAGCGGAATACGGCGAGCGCTTTACCGCCGCCATTGCACGCGATAATATTTTTGCGACCCAGTTCCACCCCGAGAAGAGTGCGGACCACGGGCTGCAGCTCTATAGAAACTTTCTCCACTGGAATCCCTGAAGAAGCAGTTCCTGCGCTTCATCGCTCGTTCCACGCAATCCCGCACCATGCTCCTCATTCCTGCGATCGATCTCAAGGACGGCCATTGTGTTCGCCTCAAGCAAGGCGACATGGACCAGTCCACCACCTTCAGCGAAGACCCGGCCGCGATGGCGCGCAGATGGATCGAAGCCGGCGCACGGCGGCTGCACCTGGTCGACCTGAACGGCGCTTTTGCCGGCAAGCCGCAGAACCATGCGGCGATCAAGGCGATCCTGAAGGAGGTCGGCGACGACATCCCGGTGCAGCTCGGCGGCGGCATCCGCGACCTCGACACCATCGAGCGCTACATCGACGACGGCCTGCGCTACGTGATCATCGGCACCGCTGCGGTCAAGAACCCCGGCTTCCTCAAGGATGCCTGCAGTGCCTTCGGCGGCCACATCATCGTCGGCCTCGACGCCAAGGACGGCAAGGTCGCGACCGACGGCTGGAGCAAGCTCACGGGCCATGAGGTGGCCGACCTGGGCAAGAAGTTCGAGGACTACGGCGTCGAATCGATCATCTACACCGACATCGGCCGCGACGGCATGCTCTCGGGCATCAACATCGAGGCCACGGTGAAGCTGGCCCAGGCACTCACCATCCCGGTGATCGCATCGGGCGGGCTCTCGAACATGGCCGACATCGACAAGCTCTGCGCGGTCGAATCGGACGGCATCGAGGGCGTGATCTGCGGTCGGGCCATCTACTCGGGCGACCTCGATTTCGCCGCTGCGCAAGCGCGCGCCGACGAACTCGCGGAGCAATAGCTCACCTATTCTGTTTTTACCGCCAGCGTCTGGATGATGGTCTCCAGCTGCGGGCTCATCGGCAGATTGATGCTGGTGCTCGAAAGAGGCAGCTTCTGCAGGAACCAGCGCTTGTACTGGCGCTCGATCTCGCCGTCGATGGCCAGCGCCTGGAAGCTGTCGTTCACCACCTTGGCCAGCTGCGCATCGCCCTTGCGGTACATGATGCCGTAGGGGTCGTAGGAGAGGAAGTCGCCGACCACCTGGTACTCGCCCTGCACCTTGCCCTTGTTCTGCGCGATCAGGCCATAGAGCAGCACGTCGTCGGTCGCAAAGGCATCGGCCTGGCCGGCCACCACCTGCGCGAAAGACTCCGCATGGTCGCGCATCACGATCAGGTTCAGGTTGAGCTTGAATTTCTGCGACAGGTCCTGCATCGTCTTCTCGTTGGTCGTGCCGCGCGTCACGGCCACTTTTTTGCCGGCCAGGTCGCGAAATCCCTTGATCGGCGAACCTTTCTTCACCAGCACCTTGGTGCCCGAAACGAAGATCGTGGGCGAGAAGGCCACGCGCTTCTGGCGCTCGAGGTTGTTGGTGGTGGAGCCGCATTCGAGATCGACCTGACCCTTTTCCACCGCATCGATGCGCGACTCGGAGGTGACGGGCGCCCACTTGATCTCCAGGCTCTTGTGTACTGCCTCCTCGATCGCGGCCACCAGCGCGCGGCACAGCTCGATCGAGTAGCCGATCGGTTCGTTGCGCGGCGACAGGTAGGAGAACGGGATCGACGATTCGCGGTAGCCGATCGTGATGGCGCCGGTGTCGCGCACCTTGGCCAGCGTGCCCGTCAGCGCTGCGGGCGCCGCCGGGGCGGGCTCGGGCTGCGCGCGGGCCATTGCAGACATGCCCAGTGCTGCCGCGAACAGCGCAACAGCGAGCGACGATTTCCAGGTGGGCTTCATGGCCGTGCCTCAGGCATGAACCGGGTGGGCCAGCGTGGCCTTCAATTCCTCGTCGATCTTGCTGGCGTTGGCCGCGGCATCGCTCTCCGAGAGCAGCTCGCCCTCCCACTTGGCCACCACCGCCGTGGCGATCGAGTTGCCCACCGCGTTGGTGGCCGAGCGGCCCATGTCGAGGAAAGTGTCCACGCCCAGGATCAGCAGCAGCCCGGCCTCGGGGATGTTGAACTGGTTCAGCGTGGCGGCGATCACCACCAGCGAGGCGCGCGGCACGCCGGCCATGCCCTTGGAGGTGAGCATCAGGATCAGCAGCATCGTGATCTGGGTGCCGAGCGGCAGCTCGATGCCGTAGGCCTGGGCGATGAAAAGCACGGCGAAGGTGCAGTACATCATCGAGCCGTCGAGGTTGAAGGAGTAGCCCATGGGCATCACGAAGCTCGAGATCTTGCGCTTGACGCCGAAGCGGTCGAGCGCGTCCAGGATCTTCGGATAGGCCGCTTCCGAGCTCGCCGTCGCAAAGGACAGCAGGAAGGCCTCCTTGATCAGCACCAGCAGCTTGAACACGCGCGGGCCGAGGAAGGCGAAGCCGGCGAAGATCAGGATGCCCCACAGCAGGAACAGGCCGATGTAGAAGTCGCCCATGAAGACCGCGAACTTGAGCAGGATCTCCAGCCCGTTCACCGCCACGGTGGCGGCCATGGCGGCCATCACGGCCAGCGGCGCCAGCTTCATGACGTAGCCGGTGATCTTGAGCATGGCGTGGGAGAGCTCGTCGATCGCGTTGACCAGGGTCTTGGCCTTGTCGCCGAGCGAGGCGAGCGCGACGCCGAAGAACATGGAGAACACCACGATCTGCAGGATCTCGTTGTTGGCCATGGCCTCGGCGAAGGACTTGGGCACCAGGTGGCTGACGAAGTCCTTCAAGGTGAACTTGGAGGTCGCGAGGTTGGCCGAGGCGCCGATGTCGGGCAGCGGCAGGCCCAGGTTGAGGCCCGGCTGCAGCAGATTGGCCATGATCAGGCCCAGCACCAGCGAGACCAGGGACGCGGTGATGAACCAGCCCAGCGCCTTGCCGAAGACGCGCCCCACCGAGGCCGCGTCGCCCATGTGGGCGATGCCCACCACCAGGGTGGAGAACACCAGCGGGCCGATCAGCATCTTGATCAGCCGCAGGAACACGTCCGACATGATCGAGATGTAGCCTGCGATCTGCGTGGCCACCTTCTTGTCGGGAAAGTTGATGAAGATCATGTAGCCGATCAAGATGCCGATCACCATCGCGATCAGGATCCAGGCTGCCGGCGGCAATTTGCTTTTCATGTGCGAGCCCCTTCTAGTCGAACAAGTGATGTGGAGATGACGTCCCTCACCGCCAATCCGCATGCCGCGGCCGCCGGTTGCCGCGATTTCATGCCAAAACCATGCCGGCTGCAATGCGAATTCGGCCTGCGGCCATGCGGTTGCGGCCTGGGGTGACACGGGCCAAACCTAGAATCGGGTCATGTCCTTCAACGAGATCGTCTTCCGCGGCCAGCCTGCACTGCACCTCGCCCTGCCGGGGGGCAGCGCCTGCACCGTGGCGAGGCACGGCGCCCACCTGCTGTCGTGGACCACGGCCGACGGCGTCGAGCGTCTCTACCTGAGCCCCGAGGCGCGCTTCGACGGCCAGAGCGCGATCCGCGGCGGCGTACCGATCTGCTGGCCGCAGTTCAACCAGCGCGGGCCGCTGCCCAAGCACGGTTTCGTGCGCAACCTCGCATGGCAGGCCGAGGCGCCCACCGCCGGCGGCAAGGGCGACACGCTCGTTCTCTCGCTGCATGACAACGAGGCCACCCGCGCCATCTGGCCGCACGCCTTTCACGCACGGCTGGCTGTGACGCTGGCGCCGCATTCGCTGCGCATCGCGCTGTCGATCGACAACACCGGCCGCGGGCCCTGGTCCTTTGCGGCCGCGCTGCACAGCTACCTGCGCGTGGACGACATTGCCGCCGCCTCGCTGGAAGGGCTGCAGGGCGCCAATCGCTGGGACGCGGTGCGCGACGACCGGCATGTCGACCTGGCGCCCGCGCTGCGCTTCGGCACCGAATTCGACAGCGTCTACACGGCGCCCGCGCGGCCGCTGCGGCTGGTACAGCCTTCCGGCACGCTCGAGATCGCGCAAAGCGCGAGCTGCACCGAAACGGTGGTGTGGAACCCCGGCCCGGCGCTGAGCGCCCAGCTGGCCGACCTGCCCGACGACGGCTGGCGCCACATGCTCTGCGTCGAGGCCGCGCGCATCGACGAGACCGTGCTGCTCGCGCCGGGTGCCGCATGGCAGGGCTGGCAGCAGCTCACCATCCTTTGAATCCCGCAAACCCTGAACCCGCCATGCTCGCCAAACGCATCATTCCCTGTCTCGACGTCACCGGCGGCCGCGTCGTCAAAGGCGTCAACTTCGTCGAGCTGCGCGATGCCGGCGATCCGGTCGAGATCGCGGCGCGCTACAACGCGCAGGGCGCCGACGAGCTGACCTTTCTCGACATCACGGCCACCAGCGACGGCCGCGACCTGATCCTGCCGATCATCGAGGCGGTGGCCTCGCAGGTCTTCATTCCGCTGACCGTCGGCGGCGGCGTGCGCACCGTCGAGGACGTGCGCCGCCTGCTCAACGCGGGCGCCGACAAGACCAGCTTCAACTCGGCCGCCATCGCGAACCCGCAGGTGATCGACGACGCGTCGCGCAAGTACGGTGCCCAGTGCATCGTGGTCGCGATCGACGCCAAGCGGCGCTCGGCCGAGGATGCGGCCTTGCGCGGGCCCGGCTGGGACGTCTACAGCCATGGCGGTCGCAAGAACACGGGGCTCGACGCAGTGCGATGGGCTGTCGAAATGGCGCGCCGTGGCGCCGGCGAGATTCTCTTGACCAGCATGGACCGGGATGGCACCAAGAGCGGCTTCGACCTCGAGCTCACGCGCGCCGTCAGTGATGCGGTCAGCGTGCCGGTGATCGCCTCCGGCGGTGTCGGCAATCTCGAGCACCTGGCCGACGGCATCCAGGCCGGCGGCGCCGATGCCGTGCTGGCGGCCAGCATCTTCCACTACGGCGAATACACCGTCGGCGAGGCCAAGGCCTGCATGGCGGCGCGCGGCATTCCTGTGCGCCTGTGACCGACAATACCCCGATGAACTGGCTCGACGAAGTGAAGTGGGATGCGAACGGCCTAGTGCCCGTGATCGCGCAGGAACAGGGCAGCAAGGACGTGCTGATGTTCGCCTGGATGAACCGCGAGGCGCTGGCCAGGACGGCCGAGCTGGGCCGCGCCGTGTATTTCAGCCGCTCGCGCGGCAAGCTCTGGTTCAAGGGCGAGGAATCGGGCCATGTGCAGACCGTGCACGAGATCCGGCTCGACTGCGACAACGACGTGGTGCTGCTCCAGGTCACCCAGCTCGGCCACGAGCCCGGCATCGCCTGCCATACCGGGCGCCACAGCTGCTTTTTCAGCAAGTACGAGAACGGCCAGTGGACCGTGACCGAGCCGGTCTTGAAAGACCCCGAATCGATCTACGCATCGTCCCCAAGATGAGCGCCGACGCCCCCGAACGCAATGCCGAAGACGCGCTCGCGCGACTGGCCGCCGTGATCGAAAGCCGGCTGCCCGCGCGCGGCGGCGACCCCGAGAAGAGCTACGTGGCACGCTTGCTGTACCGCGGCCCCGACGCCTTTCTCAAGAAGATCGGCGAGGAAGCGACCGAGGTGGTGATGGCCGCGAAGGACGCCGACCATGGCGGCGAGCGCACGAAAATAGTGAACGAAGTGGCCGATCTCTGGTTCCACTGCATGGTGGCGCTGGCCCACTACGGCTTTTCGCCACGCGACGTGGTGGCCGAGCTCGAGCGTCGCGAAGGCTTGAGCGGCATCGAGGAAAAGGCCCTGCGCAAAGCGCAGGATCGCGAAGCTTCCAACGACTGAGAGGACGCCATGCCCAACGACATCGTGACCGTGGAGCCCGACAGCTCGCTCAAGACCTGGGGCTGGATCAGTTACATCCTGCATCTGGTGGTGGCCGTCGGCGCCGTGTTGCCCGGCGCGCAGGCTTCCATCGCGCTGCTCCTGATCGCGCTGGTGATCGATCTGGTCAAGCGCGACGATGCCGCCGGCACCTGGCAGGCGACGCATTTCAGCTGGCGCATCCGCTCGGTGCTGTGGGCCGGCGTGTTGTACCTGCTGACCTCCTGGCTCTGGCTGCTGCTGCTCCTGCCGGGCTGGATCGCCTGGGCGCTGATTTCCCTCTGGTTCCTCTATCGCATCGTCAAGGGGATGGTGCGCATGAATGCCGGACGACCGATGGAGCCTGCGAATGTCCTCTGATCCGAACTGCATCTTCTGCAAGATCATCGAGGGCAAGATTCCCTCGCGAAAGATGTACGAGGACGACGATCTTTTCGGCTTCCACGACATCGCGCCCTGGGCGCCCGTGCATTTCATGCTGGTGCCCAAGCGCCACATCCCGTCGATGGCGCAGGTCACGCCGGACGACGCGGCGCTCCTGGGAAAAATCATGACGCTGGCGCCCAGGCTGGCCATCGAGCAGGGCTGCCGGCCCTATCCGCGGGGCGGCTTCCGCATCGTCGTCAACACCGGTGCCGAGGGCGGGCAGGAGGTCCACCATCTCCATGTCCACGTCATGGGTGGCCCCCGGCCCTGGCTCAAGGGTTGATATTCGCCATTGCCGCGGGTTGTGACATCTGCGCCGACTAAAATCAAACACATTCTTCAGGAGTAATCCATGGGTTCACTTTCCATCTGGCACTGGCTGATCGTGCTGCTCGTCGTCGTGATGATCTTCGGCACCAAGAAGCTCCGCAACATGGGCTCCGACCTTGGCGGCGCCGTCAAGGGCTTCAAGGACGGCATGAAGGACGGTTCGGCAACCACCGAATCGCCCGCCGCCCCGAATCCGCAGGTGACCGGCAACACCACCGCCGCCGACAAGTCGACGATCGACGTCGAAGCGCGTCAAAAGTCTTGAGACGCATCCGTCCGTGATCGACCTCGGCATCTCGAAAATCGCGCTGATTGGCGCGGTGGCGCTGATCGTCATCGGCCCTGAGAAGCTGCCGCGCGTGGCACGCACCGTCGGCACCCTGCTGGGCAAGGCGCAGCGCTATGTGAACGACGTCAAGGCCGAGGTCAACCGGTCGATGGACCTGGACGAACTGCGCAAGATGAAGGACACGGTGCAGGAAGCCGCCCGCGACGTCGAGCACAGCATCCAGACCGGCGCGAGCGAGTTCGAGAAGCAGTTCTCCGAAAGCGGCCAGACCCTGTCGGAACTGGCCGAGCCCACACCGTCCTACCCCGAGTACAAGCATCCCGGCAAGAACTGGCGCCTGAAGCAGGGCGCTACGCCGCAGTGGTACAAGGCGCGCAACGGCGTTCGCACCCGGGCGCTTTCGGGCGCAGCGCGCGTGGCCCGCTACCGTCCCCACAAAATCAACTAGCCGCAACGCCGATCCGGCCGCGCGCAGCGCATGCCGGACGCCCGCCCGCAGCGCCCCTACATGGCCGATTCCCCCGACAAGAACAAAGAAGACGAACTGGCCGGCACCGAGCAGCCTTTCGTTCAGCACCTGATGGAGCTGCGCGACCGCCTGCTCTATTGCGTCTACGGCCTCGCGGTGGCGGGTATCCTGCTGGCGATCTGGCCCGGCCCGAGCGGGCTGATCGACCTGATCGCGGTGCCGATCCGCGCCCACATGCCTCCCGATGCCAAGCTGATCGCGGTCGGCGTGTTCTCGCCTTTCTTCGTGCCGCTGAAGGCGCTGATGATGGCCGCCGTGCTGCTGACCCTGCCCTGGCTCATGTACCAGTGCTGGATGTTCGTGGCGCCCGGCCTCTACAGCCACGAGAAGAAGTTCGCGCTGCCGCTCATCATCTTCGGCAGCTTCCTGGCCTACGCGGGCATCGCCTTCGTGCAGTTTTTCGTGCTCGACAAGATGTTCGGCTTCATCCAGAAGTTCACGCCCGAAGCGGTGGCGGCGACGCCCGACATCGCGTCCTACGTCGAGGCGATCCTGTCGCTCTATCTCGCCTTCGGCGTCGCCTTCCAGGTGCCGATCGTCGTGATGCTGCTGGTGCGCTTCGAGATGGTCACGATCGAGAAGCTGAAGAGCTTCCGCGGCTATTTCATCGTGCTGGCCTTCGTCGTGGCGGCGGTGCTCACTCCGCCCGACGTGGTCTCGCAGCTCGCGCTGGCGATACCGATGTGCCTGCTCTACGAAGTCGGCATCGTGGCCGCGCGCTACTTCGTGAAACACAGCAAGGCGCCCGAGGAAAACGAGAGCGCCGATTCTGCGCAGCCCTGAGCGGGCCGCGCGACAGCAGCAACTCGCCGCCTACTCGGGCTCGCCCGGGGCGCGGCGGATCGGGCTCCGCGGCCGCGGGCCCGGCGTGACGTTGAGTTCCATCTTGTCCCTGCCGCGCTGAAGCGCAAATCGCGCCGCATTGCCGGGCTTGAGCCCCGCCACCGCGGTCAGCAGTTCCTGCACGTTGTCGATGCTCTGGTCGCCGACGCCGGTGATCACGTCGCCGGGGCGGATGCCGGCCTGGGCGGCCGGGCCGTTTTGCAGCACGCCCGTGATGATGACCCCCTTGTTCGCCTTGATGCCGAAGGTCTCCGCCAGTTCGGGCGAGAGGTTGTTGGGTTCCACGCCGATCCAGCCGCGCGTGACCTTGCCTTCCTTGACGATGTCTTCCAGCACCTGCTTGGCGGTCGAAACCGGAATCGCGAAGCCGATGCCCAGGCTGCCGCCGGAGCGCGAGTAGATCGCGGTGTTGATCCCTTCGAGGTTGCCGTTGACGTCGACCAGCGCACCGCCCGAATTGCCGGGATTGATGGCCGCATCGGTCTGGATGAAGTTCTCGAAGGTGTTGATGCCGAGCTGGTTGCGCCCCAGCGCCGAGACGATGCCGCTGGTGACGGTCTGGCCTACGCCGAAGGGATTGCCGATGGCGAGCACCTGGTCGCCGACCTGCAGGTTGTCGGAGTTGCCCAGCACGACCACCGGCAGCTTGTCGAGCTCGATCTTGAGCACGGCGAGGTCGGTGTCGGGGTCGGTGCCGATCACCTTGCCGCGCGCGTGACGGCTGTCGTTGAGCGTGACGTCGATTTCGTCCGCCCCCTCCACCACATGGTTGTTGGTGAGGATGTAGCCGTCCGTGCTGACGATGACGCCGCTGCCCAGGCCGACCTGGGGCTGGTCGACGCCCTGGTCGCCGAAGAAGAAGCGGAACCACGGGTCGTCGCTGCGCGGACTGCGCCGCGCCGCCTTGCTGGTGTTGATGCTGACCACCGCCGGCGAGGCCTTCTTGGCGGCGGCGCTCAGGCTCCCGGGCGCGATCGCGGTCGGATTGGCGGCCGGCGCCTCGATCACCGAGACCACGCCGCCGAGCGAGGTGGTGCGCCGGCCGACCCATTCGGGCTTGAGCGTCGCGACGACGAAATAGGCCGCGAGCAGGACGGTCACGGTCTGGGCGAACAGCAGCCAGGTGCGTTTCATGAAAAGCAAGAAAAGAAGGACGTTGAAGTGGGGGGGCAGCGCGGCTGGCGCCGAAGACTGCATTGTCCCTCAATGGATCTGCTGCCTCGTTCCGCAGACTCGCGCCTGAGTGAATCGGACTGTTTCCGTCTATATGGTGAAAACCCTGAGGCCTGCGGCCTTGACCGGGCTCTCCGGGCGCAGCTGTGCGAGACGGCCTGCGCCGCTCGGGTCCACAATGGCGCGATGAGTACGACCCGCCACGAGCTGCTGCATGCGTTCGATCTCCTGCTCGCGCCCGAGCGTTTCAAGGACTACGGCCCCAACGGCTTGCAGGTCGAAGGCCGCACCACGGTGCGCAAGATCGTCTCGGGCGTCACCGCGAGCCGCGCGCTGATCGAGGCCGCGATCCACGCCGAGGCCGATGCGATCTTCGTGCACCATGGCCTGTTCTGGCGCGGCCAGGACGGCCGCGTGACCGGCTGGATGAAGCAGCGCCTCAGCCTCCTGCTCGGGGACGACGTGAGCCTGTTCGCCTATCACCTGCCGCTCGATGCGCATCCGGAGCTCGGCAACAACGCGCAGCTCGGTCTCAAGCTGGGCCTGGTCGCGCACGCCGGTTCGACCGGGCGCTTCGGCGAGCAGGAGATCGGCTTCCTGGGCGCGCGCGACAACGGCGAGAGCTTCGCGAGCGCGAAGGCGCTGGCCGCCCACGTCGAGAAGGCGCTCGGCAAGTCGGTCGTCCTGCTCGACACGGCGCATCGCCCGATCCGCAACATCGCCTGGTGCACGGGCGGCGCGCAGGGCTATTTCGAGGCGGCCATCGCGGCCGGCGCCGATGCCTTCATCACCGGCGAGATCTCGGAGCCGCAGGCGCACTACGCGAGAGAAATGGGCGTCGCCTTCCTCGCCTGCGGCCACCATGCCACCGAGCGCTACGGCGCACCCGCGGTGGCGGCGCACGTGGCTGCGCAGCTGGGCCTGGCGCACCAGTTCATCGACATCGACAACCCGGCGTGAAGCGCGACACCGCCCCGATCGCGATCACGCTCGGCGATCCCGCGGGCATCGGGCCCGAGATCATCGTCAAGTCTTTTCGCGATGCGCCCGGCATCACGCAGGGCTGCTTCGTCGCGGGCGACGTGGACACCGTGCGCCGCGCAGCGCAGGCGCTCGCAGCGCCGGGCAGCCCGGCGCTGCCCGTGGCGCTGATCGATGCGCCGGCAGACCTGGCCGCGATGCCGCCGCGCTGCATCCCCGTGCTGCAGGCTGCGAGCCCGCCGCCGTCGCCCATCGCGTTCGGCGAGATCAGCGCCGCCGCCGGCCGCATCGCCGGCGACTGCGTGCTGTGGGCGGCGCGCGCCGCGCTGCGCGGCGAGCTCGCGGCCATCGTCACCGCGCCGTTGCACAAGGAGGCGCTGGCAGCGGCGGGCTTCGCCTTTCCCGGCCACACCGAACTGCTGCAGGCCGAAGCCGCGGCGCATCTGGGCCGGTCGCCGGCCGAGCTGCCGGTGCGCATGATGCTGGCCAACGACGAGCTGCGCACGGTGCTCGTGAGCATTCACATGTCGCTGCGCGATGCGATCGAGGCGGTGACGGTCGACAGCGTGCTGCAGACGCTGCGCATTGCGCACCGCGCACTGGCGGCGGTGCTGGGGCGCGCGCCGAAGATCGGCGTCGCGGGGCTCAACCCGCATGCGGGGGAGGGCGGCCTGTTCGGCTCGGAAGAGCGCGACATCATCGCGCCGGCCATCGCGGCCGCGCGCGCCGAAGGCATCGATGCCGACGGGCCCCATGCGCCAGACACCGTCTTCATGCGCGCCCGCGCAAAGCGCCAAGGGGCGGGCGAGTTCGACGTGGTGATCGCGATGTACCACGACCAGGGCCTGATCCCGGTCAAGTACCTGGGCGTGGAGAAGGGGGTGAACGTGACGCTGGGCTTGCCGCTCGTGCGCACCAGTCCCGACCATGGCACGGCGTTCGATATCGCGGGCTCGGGCCGGGCCGATGCCTCCAGCCTGATCGAGGCGATCCGGATGGCGCGCGCGCTGGCGTTCAGGAGCGCTTGAGGCTGTCGCGGATCTCGCGCAGCAGCGCGATGTCCTCCGGCGGTGCGGCTTCAGCGGGTGCTGCTTCTTGCGTTTTGCGCAGCTTGTTGATTTGCTTGACCATCATGAAGATGATGAAAGCCAGGATCACGAAGTTGACCGCGATGGTGATGAAGTTGCCGTAGGCCAGCACCGGCACGCCGGCCTTCTTCAGATCTGCCAGGTTGTTGGTCACGCCGGCCGGCGCGGTGCCCAGCACGATGTAGAGGTTCGAGAAGTCGAGCTTGCCGAACACGATGCCGACCAGCGGCATGATGATGTCTGCGACCAGCGAGTCGACGATCTTGCCGAAGGCCGCGCCGATGATCACGCCGACCGCGAGGTCGATCACGTTGCCCTTGACCGCGAACTCGCGAAATTCCTTCAGAACGCTCATGTCGCTTACCTCGCGTCTTTGTTGTTGGACCGCGGCAGTATAGAGGCCGCGTTGCCCTGCATGCGGGGCCTGCGCTCGCGTTGAATTCGCTTGTGACGCTCCGCTACAATCGCCGGTTGACTCCAGCCCCCAGCGAAGAAGATTGAGGACCCCATGAGTGACATCTCCGTCGGCCAACAACGGATCGACAGCAGCAAGCGGACGTGGTTGATTGCATCCGGCTGTGCCGGCGCAGTGGGAGGCGTGGCAACCGCCATCCCGTTCGTGAGCACTTTCCAGCCCTCGGAGAAAGCCAAGGCGGCCGGTGCGCCGGTCGAGGTCGATATCGGTGGCTTGCAGCCCGGCGAGAAGCTTACCGTCGAATGGCGCGGCAAGCCGGTATGGATCCTCAAGCGCACGCCGGCCCAGATCGCCGAACTGCCCAAGCTCGACGGCCAGCTCGCCGATCCGCAGTCCAAGCGCAACCCCGACGAGTTCACCCCCGAATACGCGCGCAACGAAGGCCGCTCGATCAAGCCCGAAGTGCTGGTGGTCGTCGGCATCTGCACCCATCTCGGCTGCTCGCCGATCGACAAGCTCCAGTCCGGCCCCCAGCCCTCGCTGCCCGACAACTGGGAAGGCGGCTTCCTCTGCCCCTGCCACGGTTCGACCTTCGACCTGGCCGGCCGCGTCTTCAGGAACAAGCCCGCGCCCGACAACCTCCCGGTGCCGCCGCACATGTACCTCTCCGACACGCGCCTGCTGATCGGCGAAGACAAGAAGGCCTGAGAGGAACAAGAACATGGCTGAATTCAAGGAAATCTCGCCCAATGCCCCCACCGGCGAGAAGCTGCTCAACTGGGTCGACAACCGCTTCCCGCTGACCAAGCTCTGGAACGACCAGTGGGGCAAGTACTACGCGCCGAAAAACTTCAACATCTGGTACATCTTCGGCTCGCTCGCGATGCTGGTGCTCGTGATCCAGATCGTGACCGGCATCTTCCTGACGATGCACTACAAGCCCGACGCAGCGCAGGCCTTCGCGTCGGTCGAGTACATCATGCGCGACGTGCCCTGGGGCTGGCTGATCCGCTACATGCACTCGACGGGCGCCTCGGCCTTCTTCATCGTGGTGTACCTGCACATGTTCCGCGGCCTCATCTACGGCAGCTACCGCAAGCCGCGCGAGCTGATCTGGATCTTCGGCTGCGCGATCTTCCTGTGCCTGATGGCCGAAGCCTTCATGGGCTACTTGCTGCCCTGGGGCCAGATGAGCTACTGGGGCGCGCAGGTGATCGTGAACCTGTTCGCGGCGATCCCCTTTGTCGGCCCTGATCTCGCGCTCCTGATCCGCGGCGACTACGTGGTGAGCGACGCCACCCTCAACCGCTTCTTCAGCTTCCACGTGATCGCGGTGCCGCTGGTGCTGCTGGGCCTGGTGGTCGCCCACCTGATCGCGCTGCACGAAGTGGGTTCGAACAACCCCGACGGCATCGAGATCAAGGCCAAGCTCGACGCCGACGGCCATCCGCTGGACGGCATTCCGTCGCATCCGTACTACACGGTGCACGACATCTTCGGCGTGGTGGTGTTCCTCACGATCTTCTCGGCCGTGATCTTCTTCGCGCCCGAAGCCGGCGGCTACTTCCTCGAGTACAACAACTTCATCCCGGCCGATTCGCTGAAGACGCCGAACCACATCGCACCGGTCTGGTACTTCACGCCCTACTATTCGATGCTGCGCGCGATCACCAGCGAGATGATGTATGTGCTGATCGCCTGCGTCGTGGCCGGCGCTGTCTTCGGCGTCTGGAAGGCGCGTGTCATCGCCTTGATCAAGGGCGCGATCGTGATCGCGGCGGTCATCGTCGCGGTGATGATGCTGCGGATCGACGCCAAGTTCTGGGGCGTGATCGTCATGGGCGGCGCCGTCATCATCCTGTTCTTCCTGCCCTGGCTGGACAACAGCCCGGTCAAGTCGATCCGCTACCGTCCGGGCTGGCACTGGTTCGTGTACGGCGTGTTCGTCGTCAACTTCGTGATCCTCGCCTACCTCGGCGTGCAGCCGCCGTCGCCGATCGGCGAGCGCGTGTCGCAGGTCGGAACGCTCTTCTATTTCGGTTTCTTCCTCCTGATGCCGTGGTGGAGCCGCCTCGGCGAATTCAAGCCGGTCCCCGAGCGCGTGACCTTCAGCGCGCACTGACCGGGAGCACACAAGAATGAAGAAACTGATCCTCACGTTGATTGCAGCGCTCGGCTTCGTGGCCGGCGCACATGCCGCCGAGGGCGGCATCGCCTGGGACAAGGCACCGAACAAGACCAACGACCTGGCCGCGCTGCAGAACGGCGCCAAGCTGTTCGTCAACTACTGCCTCAACTGCCATTCGGCGGCGTTCATGCGCTACAACCGGCTGCAGGACATCGGCATCACCGAGCAGCAGATCAAGGACAACCTCCTGTTCACGACCGACAAGGTCGGCGAGACGATGAAGGCCAACCTCGATCCGCGCCAGGCCAAGGAATGGTTCGGCGGCATTCCGCCCGACCTCACGCTGGTCGCCCGTTCGCGCGCCGGCCACGGCGGCACGGGGGCCGACTACCTCTACACCTACCTGCGCACCTTCTACCGCGACGACACCAAGGCGACCGGCTGGAACAATCTCGTGTTCCCGAGCGTCGGCATGCCGCACGTGATGTGGGAGCTGCAGGGTGACCGCCGGCCGGTGTTCGACAAGATCGAATCGCACGGCCACGCCGCCGAGGTATTCAAGGGCTGGGAGCAGGTCGCGCCCGGGACGATGACGCCGCTGCAGTACGACCAGGCGATCGGCGACCTCGTGAGCTACCTTCAATGGATGGCCGAACCCGCGCAGAACACCCGCATCCGCGTCGGCGTCTGGGTGCTGCTGTTTCTCGTCATGGCGTTGGTCTTCGTATGGCGCTTGAACGCCTCGTACTGGAAAGACGTGAAGTAACGAAGCTGAGAACGCGGTCCGGCTTCGCCGGGCGCGCGTCCTTGTGGAGTGGGTTGCCGCCCGGCATGCCCACTCTTTTTAATTTTTAGGAGTCTTTCGCCATGATGGTTTTGTATTCAGGAACGACCTGCCCCTTTTCCCATCGCTGCCGCTTCGTGCTGTTCGAAAAAGGCATGGATTTCGAGATCCGCGACGTCGATCTCTACAACAAGCCTGAAGACATCAGCGTGATGAACCCGTACGGCCAGGTGCCGATCCTGGTCGAGCGCGACCTGATCCTGTACGAGTCGAACATCATCAACGAGTACATCGACGAGCGCTTCCCGCATCCGCAATTGATGCCCGGCGACCCGGTCGACCGCGCGCGCGTGCGCCTGTTCCTGCTCAATTTCGAGAAGGAACTGTTCGTGCACGTCTCCACGCTGGAAAACCGCACCGCCAAGGGCAACGAGAAGGCGATCGAGAAGGCGCGCTCGCACATCCGCGACCGGCTCACGCAGCTCGCGCCCGTGTTTCTCAAGAACAAATACATGCTTGGCGACAATTTCTCGATGCTCGACGTCGCGATCGCGCCGCTGCTCTGGCGCCTGGACTACTATGGCATCGACCTCAGCAAGAACGCCGCGCCGCTCCTGAAGTACGCTGAACGCATCTTCTCGCGCCCGGCCTACATCGAAGCGCTGACGCCGTCCGAAAAGGTGATGCGCAAGTAGTACCTGCAGCTTCGTTTCTCATGATCAACGCGCTCGAGTCTTCTTCCACCCGCCCCTACCTGATACGGGCCCTGTACGAGTGGTGCACCGACAACGGTTTCACCCCCTACGTGGCGGTGCAGGTCGACGACACCGTGCAGGTGCCGCGCGAGTACGTGAAGAACGGCGAGATTGTGCTGAACATCAGCTTCGATGCGACCAGTTCACTCAAGCTGGGCAACGACTTCATCGAGTTCAAGGCCCGCTTCGCCGGCACCGCGCGCGAGATCAGCGTGCCGGTGGGCCGCGTGATCGCGATCTATGCGCGCGAGAACGGGCAGGGCATGGCTTTTCCGGCGCCCGCACCCGCCGCAGTGCCGGCCATCGAGGACCACAGCACGGCCACGACTTCGCCCGCGGCGCGCACGCCCTTGCGAGACGCGTCCCGCGGCACCGAAGGCGATGCGAGCAAGGTCGTCCATCTGGTCAGCGGCGAGGCTTCCGCGGATGACGCGGCGGCAACGACGACGGCGGGCGCCACGTCTTCGGGCCCAGAAGACCCGCCGAGGCCCCCGACCAACGGCGGCGCCCGGCCCTCGCTCAAGCGCATCAAGTAGCGGGCCGAGCGGCAGGCGCCGCACCACTAAAATCCATCCGTACCCCCACGCCGCTTTAGCTCAGTTGGTAGAGCAACCGCCTTGTAAGCGGTAGGTCGTCAGTTCGATTCCGACAAGCGGCACCAAATTACCCAATAAAATCAACACGTTACGTCGCATCGCACCCCTCTCCGTCACGCATCATCAACCTAATTCTGGGACACTTGATGTCCCAAGAGTGTCCCAAGGATGAGGGCTGACACGGGGCTACATGTTGCGCAGCATTCACTAGAGTCGGGGTAAGGTCTGAGTGACCTCGATGTAGATCGGTGTGAAGTGCTCGCTGTGCTTTTTGGCCCAGGCGACCGTTCGTCGAGCCGAGAGCCCTAGCGAATAGCGCGGACCCTCAGGGGCTTAGGCGTCATGGGACGCACACGCGCGAGGATGTCCCCGGCGCGAGTCAGCGCCGCTTAGCCAAGGGAGGCGGCGTGGCGACGCGCCGCTCGCTGATGCAGCGGGTGCTGCTCGGGTGCAACTCTATTGATCTGCTGGTGCACGTGCGCGCCAGCCTCATGGAGCTGCGCGATGAGTGCTATTGCTTCCGCCAACGACCAATCCAATCCTGGCGCAGTTAGCGCCGACCTACGCACTATGGACGCCGCTGGCCTCGCGGCTGTCCTGCACAAATCTGCGGCCAGCGTCCGCAACGACCTGAGCCGGGCTCCGCATAGGCTGCCGCCAGGCGCGGTGTGATGCCTTGGTTGGCTCGCCGCGGCAACACCTGATGGCGGTGCCAGGCGACGGCTGCTCGCTCGCAGTAAGCATGTTCACGGTGTCGTAGGACACCGTCAGGCCTTGTTGTATCGCGGATGGCCGCTCGCCCGTGCGCGTCTGCGCGCCTAATCTCACTCAGTGTCGCCTCCGGCACCATGCATGCCGCGAGGTCGCTAGAAGGGAACGTCTCTGGTCGTGTGTGGCGCTGGAAGGGCCAGATGCTGGCGCAACAACTGGTGAAGCGGCATCCCAAACGGAAATCCAAGTGGAAACCAAACCGGTAAAACAACCGGAATCCACGCCAGCCATCTTTGTCGATAACCGGTTGTTTTGTATGACTGTTTCAGAGAAAATACAGGAAACGGAACCGGAAATCATGTCAGAAAAACCGAAGCCGATTGCCGCCTATGACCAACCCCACCAGTTTGAGCCGCTGCTACCAGCGCTGAACCTGGACGGGTTGATTGAGGCCACGCGCCGCGTCTTCGAGAAATCGGCGCTGCTGCGAGCCTCGGCAAGCCCTGAAGCACGAGATGCCCTGCGCGCAATTGTCCGCTCGATGAACTCCTACTACTCGAACAGCATCGAGGGCCAGGGCACGCACCCTGCGAACATCGAGCGGGCGCTCAGGCACGATTTTTCCGAGAAACCCGACGTGGCCATGCGCCAGCGGGTGGCCGTGGCGCACATCGAAGCGGAACAGGAGCTCGAGCACCTCGTGACGACGGAGGCGGCGGCCCTGAGCAGCGATTTTCTCTTGAGGGCACACGCAAGTCTGTACGGCAGGCTCTCGGAAGAAGACCGGCGCACCGAAGATGGACGCATTGTTGTTCCGGGAGAGCTCCGGAAGCACGACGTCTCAGTCGGCCGACATCAACCTCCGACCTGGCAGTCCGTCCCTCTATTCCTAAAGCGGATGGATGAGCGATATGGACAGCTCAAGGGCGTCGACGCCGTTCTCTACACCATTGCGTCCGCCCATCACCGCATGGCGTGGACTCATCCGTTCGAGGACGGCAACGGGCGTGCTGTTCGACTGCAGAGCCACTGCGCCCTGTTCCCCCTCAGTGGCGGCCTATGGTCCCCAAATCGAGCGCTGGCGCGCCAGCGGCAGCGCTATTACGAAATGCTCGACAACGCCGACAGTGCCCGGCAGGGCGACCTCGATGGCCGCGGGAACCTCAGCCAGAAGATGCTTTGGGAGTGGTGTCGTTACTTCATCGAGCTGTGCGAGGACCAGGTCACGTTCATGGCCACCATGCTTGACCTTCCGAAGCTCAAAGATCGCATTCGGGCTTACGTGCTCGTGAAAGGGACTACGGACGGCATCTCGGAGTACCGGGAGGAGGCGGTGTTTCCGCTTCAGACGGTCGCAACGACGGGTTCGGTCGCGCGGGGCGACTTCATCAGAATGACCGGCTTGGAGGAGCGCACAGCCCGCAAGGTCGTATCTCGATTCCTCGCCGACGGGTTGCTGAAGAGCGACGGCCACCGGTCGGAACTCAGCATCGGATTCCCCATGTCCTCGCTCAACATCTTGTTTCCAAACCTCTATCCAGAGGCCGCCACGGCGGCGCTCGAATAGACGCCGGCTACGCCCGCGGGGCGCGAGGCGCGAGGCACGAGGCGGCCTGGCCCAAACGGGCATGTGCTCCCGGAAGCTTCCTACGAGCCGGCTGGCGGAGCTCACGAAAGCTATGCTGGCAATGCAACTTCCCATTGGACGCTCAGCCTAACTCCAGCACGGCGGCTCGACCCGCTCATGCCGGCGCAATGGGCGACAGCTCCGGCGAGAACCTCGCGCCCCCATGCGCCCGGACCGCAGCGCTAACGATCGAAGACTCGTAAGCGCTCTTTTGACCACGCCCTTGCGGCCAGATGAGCGTTGGAGTAAGGGGATGACGGTTGGGTAGAAGCCGGCAGCGGCGCGTCGAGGGCGAGAATCGCGGTCGTACCCCGCATCCACATCCAATCGATGACCAACCCATTTGCCCCGCTGTCTGAGGACGAGTTTGACCAGCTTGACCAGTTCCTGCTCTATGACGTCGACACGGAAGAGGGCATGACACTGGACATGGTGGATGGGTTCTTGCACGCCCTTGCGGTCGGTCCGACGACCGTCCATCCGAAGCAGTGGCTCCCCAAGATTTGGGGCACCAAGGAGATGATGCCTCCGATGAATTCAATCGAGGAGTTGAACCATATCTTGGGGCTGGTCATGCGTCACTTCAACAGCATCATTTCCGGCCTGGAGGAGGGGCCACGAGTGGTCAGTCCTGGCTGGTCAACCATGACCTACGCGGGCGACAAGCGCGAATATGACGATGCCGAGTCGTGGGCCTGCGGCTTTGTTGAGGGCATGAGGCTCTGCTGGAATGACTGGCAGCCGTTGCTGTCAACACCGCAAGGGCAAGCCTGGTTCAGGCCGATCGCCCTGCTCGGCGAAGATGACTACTCCGTGGATCAGGACGAACTCACCAAGACGCCCGCCATGAGGGCGGAACTGGCGCTTCAGATCCCACAAGCTGTCCTGGACATGCATGCCCACTGGCTCCTCGCTCAGACACGCTGTCTATGAACGCGAGGTGGCCAAGTCGATGCAACCCAAGGTGGGACGCAATGAGCCTTGCCCCTGCGGCAGCGGCAAGAAGTTCAAGAGGTGCTGCGGAGCAGCGGGTGACCTGCACTGAGGAAGATCGTGGACTGCCCTCAGGCCGGTTTCACTGCGTCAGTCGCCAGGGCAACAGGGCTTCGTAGTCGTCGGCCGTTTGCGCTAACGGCAGCTTCTTGAACAGCGCGACGAGGTAGCGGTATGGCTCGATGCCATTGGCCTTGGCGGTTTATGCCGCCCGCGGAACTATGCCGAGCGGTTCTGGAGAAAGCTCCCGCGCCGCAGCCCCGGCGCCTGGAGCGTCCAGCACCTGGCCCGGCTCGCGGCTCCGTAGTCGGAGCCTCTCCGCTTACGCGCCAGGCGGCTGACGGTCGGTGAGCGTCGACGTCCTGGACGTCCTGGACGTCTGCGGACGTCAGATTGGCTGAGGCGGCTGCTCCAGAAAGAACGACGGCGGCAGCATCGCGCCCTCGAGGTATTCAAGCGCAGCGCGGTCGACCCCGGCGCGTTCAAAGAACTCTCGCCAGCCGCTGACAACCTTCAGCATGGAGTCGATTTCGTGTTCAGCTTCCGCAGGCGAGAGCCCAAACACGTCGCATTGCGACAGCAGGTTGTAGCGGCTCGCTGCCCGGCCAAATCTCCCAACCTCCAGTGCAAGATCCCGACGTTCCTGAGACACCAGTGGCTTCGGCACGATGTCGTAGGCCGGTGATAACCGCCATCCTCCGGGTCGATGAAGCACCGCGTGATTGCGCGGGTGATCGTCGTTGTTGGTGACCATTGCATTGAAGACCATTCGCTTGAAGAGCTCGCGCCGATCGTCTTCACTTCGAACAGACCAGCGGCGCAGTTCATCGGCGAGCAGAGGGTAAGACCAGCGCGCACGACCTCCATAACCATCTTCTGCGTCAAGCACCGTCAAGCCCGAGATAAGCCCGTAGCGAAGGTAGGCGCCCTTGTCTTCTCGCCACTGCCTGTCGAAACGCTCCAGCATCAGGGCATCCTTTCCGCCGATTGGTTCCAGTCGCGTGCCGCACACTCGAATTCCTGCCGCATCGGCAAGGCGGAGGGTTGCGAACTCAATTCGCTGCATGTTGACCGGGTCGTTCTTCTCGGGGAGCTTGGCCAGCCAGATCTTTTTGCCATCCTCGATAGTCACCTTCGGCCTGGCTCCGCCCATGCTGGTGCCTGGTTCAAGCTCTTCCAGCACTTCGTGGGGAAGCCGACCATCCTCCTCTAGCTTCTCCGCGGCCTCGCAGAGAGCCTCGAGCTGGTGAGTGCGATTGAACGGACGGCGAGGGGCTGGAGGCTCAATAGTCCTGCCGAAGCTCAGGTTGCCGCCACCGTCGTCCGGACCATTAAGCAGGTAGTCCATCTCCTGCAGATCCTCCTCCTTGCGCTGGATCGCCTGTATGACACGGCGGCCCCAAGCGTCGGGGCTGGCGTCTCGCACGGCGCCAGGAATTCCTTTCAGTTTCGTGAATCGATGCGGGCGTGGGCCGAGTGGAAGGTGGTATTGGTCTAGCGCGACAACATCCTTGCGATCCAAGTAGCGCCGCCCGTAGGTAAAGGTGCCCTCGTAGGAGCCAGAGCCAACCTCGCGAACGCGCAACGACGCGCAGGGCACCGTCTCGAAGGTGCCTGGAAGCTGGATGTAGATGTAGCAGTGCTGGTCAGGGGTGGCCATAAGGGATCAGAAGTCGTTGTCCAGATTCGCCGCGCTGTGGCGAACCCTGGTCGGCCGTCGAGCCGCCTCAAGCACTTTGCCGTGCTCGTCCTGGTCGGGATCGGCCAAGCCCGCCGCCGTCCCCAGAAGGCCGAGCTTCCATAGCACCGACAACACGGTACCAAGCGAGGCTGCGGTTGAGCCGTTCTCGAGCGCGTAGAGGGTCTTGCGAGTGATGCCGCTGGCGCTCGCAAGCTCGTCCTGGGTCATGCGTCGGCGCATGCGAGCAGTGCGCAGACGCTC
The DNA here is from genome assembly GCF_900101545.1 of Variovorax sp. CF079. Lineage (GTDB taxonomy): Bacteria > Pseudomonadota > Gammaproteobacteria > Burkholderiales > Burkholderiaceae_C > Variovorax. The sequence goes on from NZ_FMZU01000007.1 coordinate 93,122, forward strand.
ACCGAAGGTGCGTGCGGCCTGAGTGACTTCGAGGGGCGGGGCGCTTTGTGCGTTCATTTTGAAACTCACTATCCAGCTTAATGAGCAACATATTACCCGTGCCGAGAACTGATGTCGAGCGTGCTTAGCTCGTTCAGTACCCGTTACACCGTTTATTGGATATCACTTTACCCAATTTATCAGTGGCCGTGGGCTGGGGCGCTGGGAAGAGAGCTTGACTTTCGCCATCCCCCGGCATGTTCGATCCTGACATCCGGCTTCGCAAGAACCGCCAAAACGCCCAAATTTGATGCCGACAAGCGGCACCACCAGACAGTCCGCAGGTGCTGCGCTGCGCGCCGTGTCCGGAGATGCAAAGTCATTGCCGCTTCAGGCAGCGCCCGCAGGACGCTGGTGTCCTTGCACGAGCAAGGCATCGAGCAGCAGCATCAGCAGCAGCGAAGCGCCGACCAGCGGAAACACGACGCCGCCCACAGCCAGCAATGCCACGACGGCGCGCAACGCGCGGCGGTCGGCGGGCATCGGAGGTACGCCCAGGCCACCGGCCGGCCGGCGCTTCCACCACATCAAGCCGGCGCTCACGCACAGCAGCACGATCGCCAGGCAGACCACCACCAGCACGACCTTGTTGAGCACGCCGAACTCCTGGCCCATGTGGACGTTGATGCCCCACTCCAGCCAGCGGCCCAGCGGCCCGTAGTCGGCATAGCGCATGTCGATGAGCCGCCGGCCGCTGTACTGGTCGAGGTTGATGACGCGCTGCTGCGACAGATCGTCGGGATAGACCGAAGCCGTGTAGACGCCGGTGGGCCCGCGCGGCGGGCTGATGGTGTAGCCGCGGGCGATGCCCAGCCCTTCGACGATCGCGATGGCAGCGTCGAGGCCGATGGCCTGGGGCGAAGCCGCCGCCGCAGCCGGCTGCGGCGGCGCGCCATGCCCTGCGTGATCCTCATGTCCGTCCGGTGCGGACCGAGGCAGGCGGGCCTGCTCGAGCGACCAGGCGGTGGGCGCTTGGTCGCCGAGCCGCTGCGTGGACATCGGCACCTGCACGCGCACGCCGGCGGGATAGCCGAAGTTGTGCCCGTTGGCCCACTGGTTGACCTTCGCGCCCCACAGCACCGACCAGGGCATGCCGGTGAAGGCCAGAAAGGCCAGCGCGCCGCCGACCACCAGGCCCGTCACGGCATGCAGGTCGCGCCAGAACACGCGTTGGCGCGGCCGCCCGCGCACCGAGAGCACCCCGCCGCTGCGCCCGCGCGGCCACCAGAGATAGATGCCGGTGAGCACCAGCAGGATGGCCCAGCCGCCCGCGATCTCGATCGCCCCGCGCGCCACCGGCCCGAAGTACTTCAGGCTGTGGAGTCGGCGGATGGTCCAGGCCACCGTCCCGCGATCAGACAAGGCGCCCAGCACCGCGGCGCAATAAGGGTCGACGAACACCGCGAGCTGTTCGCCCTGGGCGGTCGCGATGCCGACTTCCGCCGAGTCGGTCGCTGCGCTTGCGGGCGTGTACTTGAGCAGCCGCCCGGGATGTGCCGCCAAGGCTGCGGCGACCACCTCCCCATGGGGCCGCATGGACCCCCTGGCGACCGGCACGGTCTTCAGCTCGCGATGAAAGAAGCCATCGATCTCTGCCTTGAAGACGTACAGGCCGCCTGTGATGGCCAGCCAGATCAGAAAGGGCAGCACCAGCAGGCCGGCATAGAAGTGCCAGCGCCATACGGCGCGATAGAGGCCGTCGGCAGCACCGGCGCGCGCGGGTGCCTCATGGGTCATTGAATTCATGGAAGGGCTCTTCGGCGCCGTGGAGCGCCGATGCATGGCAAGCAAGGAAGTTCGGGCGCCAGCGCCCGTCCTGCGGGGCGCGATGCGCTACCGGTTCGAAGGCAGGCTCAGAGCGCTGGCGGCCCGCGCGCGGGCAGCGGCGCGGCGGTGGCCGCGGCGATGCGTGCGGCCGGAATGGGCTGGACCGCATGGGCCAGCGGTAGAGGACTCGGCAGCGCAACCGCTGCTGCGGGTGGCGGCGCGCCGGTCAACACGCACAGCGGGCAGTCCATGTGGCTCATGCCCAGCTCCTGCGCGCCGTCGTCGGTCTGCACGACCATCTTGACTGCGCCGGCACTGGAACAGACCAGCTCCACCGCCTGCGGATTCACGATCGGCGAGGCGACCGCCACGCCTAGCGACAGCGCGAACCACAGCAGCACGAAGCGGCCGAGCTTGAGCAGGCGGATCCGGGGTACGCAGGACATGGGAGGCGCGATTATCCGTTGGAGCACGGCGTCGACGACACGCGCGAGTGGCGGCGGCTGACGCTCTTGCTTTCAGCAGCGCGCGAGCACCTTGATGCGAAGCGTCACGTCGTCCCAGCCTCTGGATTTCAGCCGCGTCTGAAGCAAAGGCACCAGCTGGCGCAGTTTGGCCGCGGCGGCGCTGCCCTGCACCAGCAGGCACCAGGTGCCGCCTTCGACGGGACCGGCCTGCACGGCGGGGCGCAGCTCGGGCGGAATCAGTTCCTGCACCGCCTGCAATCGCTCGATCGCATCGCGCGCGCGCGCGGCGAGGCTGGCCAGGGTGGGCGAATCCTGTGCGGCCTGCTGCAAACTGACGGGATTGAAACGGCGGTTCATCGGGGAAGAAGGGGGGGAGCCTCAGAGTGGCAACGCGGCTAAAATGCCCGGTTTGCCGGCGTTCGCGCCGGCGGGGTCCGTTTGCCTTGGCGTGTTGATTTTGCGCCAGGCGCGCCCACCTGCTTTCACCTATCTTAGGAATTTCGGTCGCGGTGCCCGCATGCGTTGGGGTTCCTGTCGACCCTGCTCGCATGGCCACCAACTTCCTGACCCAGATTTTCGGCAGTCGCAACGACCGGCTCCTCAAGCAGTATCGCAAGACGGTCGAACGCATCAATGCGCTCGAACCCGACTTCGAGAAGCTCAGCGACGATGCGCTGCGTGCCAAGACCCAGGAGTTCAAGGACCGGCTGGGGCGCGGCGAGACGCTGGACGACCTGCTGCCCGAGGCTTTTGCGACGGTGCGCGAAGGCTCCAAGCGCGTCATGAAGATGCGCCACTTCGACGTGCAGCTGCTCGGCGGCATGGCGCTTCACAACGGCAAGATCTCCGAAATGCGCACCGGCGAGGGCAAGACGCTCACCGCGACGTTGCCGGTGTACCTGAATGCGCTGACCGGCAAGGGCGTGCACGTGGTGACGGTGAACGACTACCTCGCCAACCGTGACGCCCGCTGGATGGGCCGCCTCTACAACTTCCTCGGGCTCTCGGTCGGCATCAACCTGCCGCAGATGCCGCGCGAGGAGAAGCAGCAGGCCTACGGCAGCGACATCACCTACGGCACCAACAACGAGTACGGCTTCGACTACCTGCGCGACAACATGGTCTACGAGACGCAGGACCGGGTGCAGCGCGGGCTGAACTACGCCATCGTCGACGAGGTGGACTCGATCCTGATCGACGAGGCGCGCACGCCGCTCATCATCAGCGGCCAGGCCGAGGACCATACCGAGCTGTACCTCGCGATCAACAAGGTCGTGCCGCTCTTGACCAAGCAAGAGGGCGAGGCCGATCCGCGCACCGGCGAGGGAGTCACGAAGCCGGGCGACTTCACGGTCGACGAGAAGACGCACCAGGTGTTCATGACCGAAGACGGCCACGAGAAGGCGGAGCAAATCCTCTCCGAATTCAAGCTGCTGCCCGAGGGCGCTTCGCTCTACGATCCGGCCAACATCACGCTGATGCATCACCTCAATGCCGCGCTGCGTGCGCGGCATCTCTACCACCGCGACCAGCACTACGTGGTGCAGCAGGGCGAAGTGGTGATCGTCGACGAGTTCACAGGCCGCCTGATGACCGGCCGGCGCTGGAGCGACGGCCTGCACCAGGCCGTCGAAGCCAAGGAAGGCGTGGAGATCCAGGCCGAAAACCAGACGCTCGCCTCGATCACCTTCCAGAACTATTTCCGCCTCTACGCCAAGCTGGCGGGCATGACGGGCACGGCCGACACCGAGGCCTACGAGTTCCAGGAGATCTACGGTCTGGAGACCACGATCATTCCGCCCAACCGCCCGAGCCGGCGCGAAGACCAGCTGGACCGCGTCTACAAGACCACGCGCGAGAAGTACGACGCGGCCATCGAGGACATCCGCGAGTGCTACGAGCGCGGCCAGCCGGTGCTGGTCGGTACCTCGTCGATCGAGAACTCCGAAATCATCGACGGCCTGCTCGCCAAGGTCGACCTGCCGCACCAGGTGCTCAACGCCAAACAGCATGCGCGCGAGGCCGAGATCGTCGCGCAAGCGGGCCGGACCAAGATGATCACGATCGCGACCAACATGGCGGGTCGCGGTACCGACATCGTGCTCGGCGGCAACGTCGAGAAGGCGATCGAGGCGGTGGAGGCCGACGAGGCGCTCGATCCTTCGGCCAAGGCGGCCGAAATTGCACGCCTGCGCACCGAGTGGGACAAGGACCACGAGTTCGTGAAGTCGGTCGGTGGCCTGCGCATCATCGCCACCGAGCGGCACGAGTCGCGGCGCATCGACAACCAGCTGCGCGGCCGCTCGGGCCGGCAGGGCGACACGGGCTCTTCGCGCTTCTACCTGAGCCTGGACGATCCGCTGATGCGCATCTTCGCGGGCGACCGCGTCAAGGCGATCATGGACCGCCTCAAGATGCCGGACGGCGAAGCCATCGAAGCCGGCATCGTCACGCGCAGCATCGAGAGCGCGCAGCGCAAGGTCGAGGCGCGCAATTTCGACATCCGCAAGCAGCTGCTGGAGTACGACGACGTCTCCAACGACCAGCGCAAGGTGATCTACCAGCAGCGCAACGACATCCTCGACGCCGGCGATCTCACGGCGCAGATCGAGGCGCTGCGCGAAGGCTGCTTCACCGACCTGGTTCGCCAGTACGTGCCGGCCGAATCGGTCGAAGAGCAATGGGACCTCGCCGGCCTCGAGAAGGTGCTGGCGGCCGAGTGGGGCATCGACATCCCGCTGCAGAAAGACGTGGAGGCTTCGAGTGCCATAGGCGATGAGGACATCGTCGAGAAGGTGGTCGCCGCGGCCAACGAAGCCTTCAACGCCAAGGTGGCGCTGATCGGGCAGGAGAACTTCACCCAGTTCGAGCGCATGGTGCTGCTGCAGAGCATCGACACCCATTGGCGCGAGCACCTGGCTTCGCTGGATTACCTGCGCCAGGGCATCCACCTGCGCGGCTACGCGCAGAAGCAGCCCAAGCAGGAATACAAGCGTGAGGCCTTCGAGCTCTTCGGCCAGTTGCTCGACTCGGTGAAGAACGAGGTCACGCGCCAGCTCATGACGGTGCGCGTGCAGACCGGCGAGCAGTTCGAGGAAGCGGCGGAGGAGCTGGGAAGCCGCGGCGAGAACCTGTCCAACATCACCTACACCGCGCCGACCGAGACCGGCGAGGTCGAAGTGCGGGTCGACGAAGAAAGCCTGCGCCGCCAGGCCACCTCGGGCCTGAGCGTTGGTGCCGCCGCCTTTGCGCGCGTCGGCCGCAACGACCCCTGCCCCTGCGGCAGCGGCAAGAAGTTCAAGCATTGCCACGGCAAACTCAATTGATGCACAGCAGGACCTCGCCATGCCAGTGAATCTCTCCGCTCCCGATCCCGCCGAGCTGCATGCGGTGCCCGGCATCCGCATCGGCGTGGCCGAGGCGGGCGTGCGCAAGGCCAACCGCAAGGACCTGACGGTCGTGCTGATCGACGAAGGCGCCGCCGTCGGCGGCGTGTTCACGCAGAACCGCTTCTGTGCTGCACCCGTGCAGGTGTGCCGCGAGCACCTGGCCCGGGACTTCGGCATTCGCGCCATGCTGATCAACACCGGCAATGCGAATGCCGGTACCGGCGAAGACGGCCTGGCGCGCACGCGCGCGACCTGCATCGCGCTGGCGCGCAAGCTGAACCTCGCGCCCGAGCAGATCCTGCCCTTTTCCACCGGCGTGATCATGGAGCCGCTGCCGATCGACCGCATCGAGGCCGGGCTGCCGGCCGCGCTGGCCGACGCGGCGCCCGCCAACTGGGCGCGCGCGGCCGAAGGCATCATGACCACCGACACCGTGCCCAAGGCCTTCAGCCGGCAGCTGCAGATCGGCGGCGTCACGGTCACCGTCACCGGCATCAGCAAGGGCGCCGGCATGATCCGGCCGAACATGGCGACCATGCTCGGCTTCATGGCGACCGACGCGAAGATCGATCCGTCGCTGATCCAGCCGCTGGCCAAGGCCCTGGCCGAGGCCTCGTTCAACCGGGTGACCATCGACGGCGACACCTCGACCAACGATTCCTTCGTGGTGATTGCCACGCAGAAAGCCGAGCACGGCACCATCACCTCACTCGATTCCGTGGAAGGTCGCGCCTTGCTGGACGCGATGCAGGCGGTCGCGCTCCAGCTGGCCCAGGCCATCGTGCGCGACGGCGAGGGCGCGACCAAGTTCATCACCATCCGCGTCGAAGGCGGGCGCGACGCCGCCGAGTGCCGCCAGGTGGCTTATGCGGTCGCGCATTCGCCGCTGGTCAAGACCGCGTTCTACGCGAGCGACCCCAACCTCGGGCGCATCCTCGCGGCAGTCGGCTACGCGGGCATCGCCGACCTCGACCAGACCGGCATCGACCTCCATCTCGACGACGTGCACGTCGCGGTCAAGGGCGGGCGCAATCCGAGCTACCGCGAAGAAGACGGCCAGCGCGTGATGAAGCAGAGCGAGATCATGGTGCGCATCGGCCTCGGCCGCGGCGAGGCCGCGGATACGGTGTGGACCTGCGACCTGAGCCACGACTACGTTTCCATCAACGCCGACTACAGATCTTGACCTCCCCCAGGCTTCGCGCACTTCGTGTCGCTTCGCCAACCCCCTCAGCGGGGGGCGACACCAGCGGCCCGGCAAGGCCGGTTCCGCGGTGTCCCCCCGAACAGACAAGCTTCATAGCCAATCGATATGAACGAGAAGTTTGAAAGGCTGATCGAGCGCGCCGAACAGCTGATCGGCCGCATCGAGTCGATCCTTCCCCAGCCGCTGGCGGCGCCCGCCGACTGGAACGCCTCGATCGCCTGGCGCTACCGCCGTCGCAGTTCGGGGCACGGCACGCTAGAGCCGGTGCGCCATGTGGCGGGCATGTCGCTGGACGCTTTGAAGGAAATCGACCTCCAGAAGGAAAAGATCGAGCGCAACACGCGCCAGTTCGTCGAGGGCAAGCCGGCCAACAACGTGCTCTTGACCGGGGCCCGTGGCACCGGCAAGTCCTCGCTGATCCGTGCCTGCCTGCAGGCCTATGCGCCGCAGGGCTTGCGCCTCATCGAGGTCGACAAGGCGGAGCTGACCGACCTGCCGGACATCGTCGAGGTGGTTTCACAGCGGCCCGAGAAGTTCATCGTGTTCAGCGACGACCTGAGTTTCGACGAGGGCGAGCCGGGTTACAAGGCGCTCAAGTCGATCCTCGACGGGTCGATCGCCGCGGCGACACCCAATGTGCTGATCTACGCGACCAGCAACCGGCGCCATCTGCTGCCCGAGTACATGAAGGACAACCTGAGCTACACCCACACCGAGGACGGCGAGGTGCATCCCGGCGAGGTGATCGAGGAGAAGACTTCGCTGTCGGAGCGCTTCGGCCTCTGGGTCAGCTTCTATCCCTTCAGCCAGAACGAATACCTGACGATCGTCGCGCAATGGCTCTCGTCCTTCGGCGTCGATGCGAAGGCGATCGAGGCGGCGCGCCCCGCGGCGCTGGTGTGGGCGCTCGAGCGGGGTTCGCGCAGCGGCCGCGTGGCCTACCAGTTCGCGCGCGACTACGCGGGCCGCAGCTGAACGCGGCCATGACGGACACGCGCAAACACACCGAGGTCGCGGTCGGCATCCTGATCCGCGAAGACGACGCCCTGCTTCTTTCGACGCGGCCCGAGGGCAAGCCTTACGCGGGCTATTGGGAGTTTCCGGGCGGCAAGATCGAGACCGGCGAGACGGTGGAGGAAGCGCTCCGGCGCGAACTGCACGAGGAGCTCGGCATCACGATCGCCGGCGCCGAAGTCTGGAAGACCACCGAACACGACTACCCGCATGCGCTGGTGCGCCTGCACTGGTGCAAGGTCCGAGCGTGGCGGGGCGAGTTCGAAATGCGCGAAGGCCAGTCCATGCGCTGGCAGCAGCTGCCGCTCGATGTGACGCCGGTGCTGCCAGGCGCGCTGCCGGTGCTCGGATGGCTGGCCGAAGAGCGCGGCCTGCCGGACGGTCACTGAAGCTTCGGGTCGCCGAAAGGCTCGTCGTCGGGCGGCGCCTCGGCCGGCATCCTGAATTCTTCGCTGGCCCAGGCGCCGAGGTCGATGCCCTTGCAGCGCGCGCTGCAGAAGGGCCGGTACGGGTTGCTGGGCGCGTAGACGCTGTCTTTCCCGCACGCCGGACACCGGACGATGCGCTCGCCGGCTGCATTGACCTTGGTCATCATGCGCAGAGGGTCAGCTCGAATGGCGTGTCGTCCGCGCTCTGGTGCAGGCGATCGGCCTCCTGCCGCATCAGCCGCACCGACACCATGAGCCGATTGCCGCTGATCTCCGGAATGAGTCCGAGTTTCGGGTCGATGCGCAGGCGCAGCAGCTGGAAGCTGCGGCCTTGGGGCAGGTTCTGCTGGAACTGGCCGCCCGCGGCCATGACCTTGTAAGGCACATCGGCGTCGCGCAACAGCTTCAGCAGCAGGTAGATCGATTCGGCCAGCGGCGCGAGCGTGGAGGACCAGCGTTCCAGGTCGGCACGCCGATCGGAGGCCCTGCCGTTCTGCCAGGCGTAGTAGGCCGGCAGGTCGAATTCGCAGGTGCCGCCGGGAATGCCAGCGCGGCTGCGGATGCTCATCAGCCACTCGTTCTCGGTCAATGCCTGGCCGGCTTTGCCAGGCACCGTGTTGAGGGTCGTGAAATTGCTTTCGAGCTTGCCGACGACCTGGTCCAGCACGGCTTCAGAGATGGCCGGATTGCCGCGATAGCTGTTGAAGACATTCTTGTGCTTGTCGAGGTCCCGCATCACGTCGGCCTTGAGGTCGGCGCGCGCCGCCACGTCCATGACCTCGAAGATCGTGACGAGAGCGTAGTGGTGGGAGAGCGCCGAATCGGCAGGCACCAATTCGCCGAGACGGCGAAACAGGTGCTCCAGCCGCAGGTAGGTCCGGATGCGCTCGTTGAAGGGGTACTCGTACAGAATCACGCGTCGGCTTCCAGTCGCACGATGATAGCCCGAAGACTCGCTGCCGCGCCGCAGCGGATGGGAACTGGCATCCGTCCTACGGCGCGTTGTGTCGACCGGGAGAGAGGAACTCGCGCACCTGCGTCAGCATCAGGTCGCCGACCCACAGCTGACCGTGCATGGACAGGTGCGTGTCGTTGGGGAAATACAGATCGCGCACGGTCGTGCGGGCCTCCCTCGCCGCGGTGAACAAGTCGGGGCCGAGTTTGGTCTTGTTGAGCGCGGCCACGAAACTGGCCGAGTGCTTCGGTTCCACGTAGGTCGTCGTCTTGTCGGGCAACACCATCCATAGGATCGGCAACGACGGGTGCGCCTGGTTGATCGCTTCCATCTGCCTGACCGTCCGCTCGGACAATTCGGCCGCCTTGGTGTCATCGGGAAAAAACAGCGCCTTGTCGCAGAGCCTGTGGCTGAAATAGGCGCAGCCGTCGGGCACGGTGCGCACCCGCGCGCGCTCGCCGAACTGGATGTCGGGCGATGCGATTGCGCGTTTCGTGTTGCGATAGGTGTTCAGGCCGGTGGTCAGCTTGGCGTTGGTGTTGAGTTCGAAGCCCGGAACCTGGGTGAGGGGCGGCACGAAGGGCTCCTTCTTGACCGACAGGGGCTTCTTCGACATCGCGCTGCAGGTCTCGCTTTCGTCGAGGCGCTCGGCAAGCAGGCGCTCGATGCTCTCGATCACGATCAGCTTGCCGCGGAAACCGGTGCCCTCGACCCATTGGCTGAAATTCTTGCAGATGAAGGGAAGTTGTCCCCAGTAGATCGTCGTGACGCGGTAGCCGGCCTTCACCAGCACGCTCTGCCATGTGAGGGTCATCGAGAAGCTGTCGCCGATGACGAGGATGTCGGCCTGGTCCATCGCGACGCCGCGCATGGACTCGAGCGGAAGAGGAGGTGGCGGTTTGCGCCATCCGAATTCGTGATCGGATACCCGCCCGATGCGCGACAGGTCGCCGTAGGGAACCGGTGTGAACAGGGTGACCAGCAGCAGGGCCACGATCACCGCAAAGCCCGCGAAAAAGATCCGCAGCCAGAGTTTCGCTGGGGTCATGTCAGAACTGGAAATAAAGGAAGGGACTGTAGACGCCCAGTTGGGACACGCACATGCCGAACAGCACGACCACGAAAGCGGCGATCAGTGCCGTGACCGCCCGCATCGAGCGCGGACGCCCCGCCAGCGCGATCGGACCAGGCACCCAGCGCTCCAACGCGATCGTGGGAGGCAATGCCAGGCAGATGAACAGGCCGAGCAGCAAGGTCTGGAAGAACTCGGGCTTGCGATACGGAACCGCGAATTCGCCGAATGCGCTCGGCGGCGTTCCGTGCATGCCGAGCATGCCCTTGTAGATTTCGAGCGCCGTGGCGACGCTCTCGGCGCGGAACACGACCCAGGCGATCATCACGCACAGGAAGGTCAGCAACCAGCCGGTCGCGCGCCTCAAGCGGCTCGGTGTGGCATTGCGCAGCACCTTGGCGTTCCACAGGTGGTTGATCATCAGGAATGCGCCGTGCAACGCACCCCAGATCACGAAGGTCCACGCCGCGCCATGCCAGAGGCCGCCGAGCAGCATGGTGAGAAACAGATTGAGGTAGCGGCGCGCCTCACCCTTGCGGTTGCCGCCCAGCGGCACGTACAGGTAGTCGCGCAGGAAGGTCGACAGCGAAATGTGCCAGCGCCGCCAGAACTCGATGATGTTGGTCGACTTGTAGGGCGATCGGAAATTGAGCGGCAACTGCACGCCCAGGCACAAGGACAGCCCCACCGCCATGTCCGAATAGCCCGAGAAGTCGAAGTAGATCTGCAGCGTGTAGGCGAGCACACCGAACCATGCCGTGTAAAGCGAGGGCGCGATGCCGTTGTGCACGCCGTTGAACATCAGGTCGGCGTACTGTCCCATCTTGTCGCCGATCAGCAGCTTCTTCGCGAGACCGAAGCTAAAGATCGCAATGCCGAGCGCGAGCTTGTTCGCATCGATCCGGTAGATGGCCGGGTTGGCGAACTGCGGCATCATCTGCGCGTGATGCAGCACCGGACCCGCGATCAGATGCGGGAAGTAGGTGACGAACAGCACATAGTGAATGAAGCTGCGCTCGTGAACCTTGCCCTGCCAGCAGTCGACCAGGAAGGCAATTTGCGTGAAGGTATAGAACGAAATCCCGATCGGCAGTGCGATATGGAGCAGCGCAATCGGCGCCAGTCCTGCGGCAGCCAGCCCCTCGTTCACGTTCGAGACGAAGAAGTTGGCGTACTTGAAGACCGCCAGCACCCCGAGGTTGACGACGAGCGCAGCGATCAGCATGCGCTTGCGCTGACGGTCGTCGCGTCCCGGGTTCGGCGTGAGGCGCAGTCCGAACCAGTAGTTGACGCAGATCGAGCCCACCAGCAGCGGCAAGGCCATGACGCTCCACCAGCCATAGAAGAACAGCGATGCGAGCGCAAGAAAGCCGGCGGCCGCACGCGCGTTGCGCTTTGCGATCAGGAAGAACCCGACAAGAACTATCGGGAAATAGAGAAAGATGAATGCGTACGAATTGAAAAGCATCTTGGGGAGGGCTGCGTCGCATGGCCCATTCGAGCGCGCCGCCTTGTTGTTGCTTCGCGCGTGTGGCGGCAGTCAGCCCGGGATTATCGCGTGCCTGCGCCGGTCCACCGTTCCCACAGATTTCGGACGTCGGCGGAGAGTTCCGCCAGCGACATTTTCTCGTTGAAGATCACCGCATCGGCTGCGGCGCGGCGCTGCGCGCGGTCGGCCTGCTGAGCAATTACGGCGCGAACGGCTTCGGGCGTCCACCCCGAACGCGCCACCACGCGCTGCACCTGGGTTTCTTCGGTCGCGTCGACGACCAGCACGCGATCGACCAGGGCGCGCCAACGCTTCGATTCGACCAACAGCGGCACATCGAAGACGACTAGCTGCCCGGCCGCGGCCGACGCCTGGCGTTCGCACTCCGCGCCGATCAAGGGATGCAGGATTGCCTCGAGCCGTTTCCTGGCGCCGGTGTCGGCAAACACCAGGTCCCGCATGCGCGCCCGGTCCAGACCGCCATCCGCAGCGATGACTGCGGGGCCGAATTCGGCTTCGATTGCGGGCATGGCGGCCCCATGAGGCTGGGCGATCGCACGTGCAATGGCGTCGGTGTCGATCAGCGTGGCGCCGGCGCTGACCAGTATGGACGCGACAGTGCTCTTGCCGCTGCCGATGCCGCCGGTCAGTCCGATGCGCATGGCACGCGCGCCTTTGCTTGTCAGAGGCCGGCCACGCGAAGGATCGCGTCCGGGCCGAAGAGCATGGCCGTGAAGCCCGCACCCGCGAGGAAAGGGCCGAAGGGCACGTAGCCGCCTTCGCGCAATCCGCTGTTGAGCTTGAGTGCAATGCCGACGATCACACCGATCACCGATGCCATCAGGATGATGGGCACCAGTGCTTGCCATCCGAACCATGCGCCGAAGGCGGCGAACAGCTTGAAGTCGCCGTAACCCATGCCCTCCTTGCCGGTGCTCAGCTTGAACAGCCAATAGACCGCCCACAGCGAGACATAGCCCGCCACGGCGCCCCAGACGGCGTTGGTCAGGCTCACGCCCGTGAAACCCGCGAGGGCAGCGAGCAGGCCGGCCCAAAGCAAGGGCAGCGTGATGTCGTCGGGCAAGAGGGTGGTGTCCCAGTCGATCAGCGCGAGCGCGATCAGCGCGGCCGCGAAGCCGCACCAGGCCAGGCCGCCGAACTGGCCCGGCATGCGCCATACGCACCAGGCGAACAGGGCGCCGGTCGCCAGCTCGACCAGCGGATAGCGCAGGCTGATCGGCGTCTTGCACGCCGAGCACTTGCCGCGAAGAAACAGGTAGCTCAAGACGGGCACGTTCTCGTACCAGCGGATCGCGTGGTCGCACTGCTGGCAGCGCGAATGCGGCACCATCAGATTGAAGGGCTCGGCAGCAGCGGGTTCCGCGCCGTTGAGGCTCGCGCATTCGGCGGCCCATTGGCGCTCCAGCATTTTCGGCAGGCGATAGATCACGACGTTGAGGAAGCTGCCGATCAACAACCCCAGCACGCCGGCCAATGCGGCGTCCACCCCCTGCGAAACCAGCATCAGACGACCTGGCCGAGCTTGAAGATGGGCAGATACATCGAGACCACGATGCCGCCGATGATCACGCCGAGGAACACGATGATGATGGGCTCCATCAGGCTCGAGAGGCCGGCCACCATGTCGTCGACTTCCGACTCGTAGAAATCGGCGGCCTTGCCCAGCATGTGGTCGATCGACCCGGACTCCTCGCCGATCGCGGTCATCTGCAGGACCATGGAGGGGAACAGGTTGGCGTTGGTCATGGCCGACGTCAGGCTGGTGCCGGTCGAGACCTCCTGCTGGATCTTGGCCGTGGCGTCGGCGTACACCGTATTGCCGGATGCGCCGCCGACCGAGTCGAGCGCCTCGACCAGCGGCACGCCGGCGGCAAACATGGTGGCCAAGGTGCGGGTCCAGCGCGCGACGCAGGACTTGTCGATCAGCGTGCCGAAGATCGGCAGGCGCAGCAGCAGCCGGTCCATGACCCGCTGAACGCGCTCGTTGCGCTTCCAGGCCTGCATGAAGAAGTAGAGGCCGCCGCCGATCACGCCGAAGATCAGCCACCAGTAGGCGACGAAGATTTCGCTGACGGCCATGACGAACAGCGTCGGGGCCGGCAGGTCGGCGCCGAAGGAGGTGAACACCTGCTTGAAGGCCGGAATCACGAAGATCATGATGATCGCCACCACGACGAACGCGACGACGACCACTGAAGTTGGGTACATCAACGCCGACTTGATCTTCGACTTGATCGCCTCGGTCTTTTCCATGTAGGTGGCCAGGCGATCGAGCAGTTCTTCCAGGATACCTGCGGCTTCGCCGGCTTCGACCAGGTTGCAGTAGAGGTTGTCGAAGTACTTGGGAAACTTGCGGAAGGCGGCGGACAGCGAGGTACCCGTTTCCACGTCGCTGCGAACGTCGTTGAGCAGCTTGGCCACGCTCGGATTCGCGTTGCCGCGGCCCACGATGTCGAAGGCCTGCAACAGCGGAACGCCGGCCTTCATCATCGTCGCCAGCTGGCGCGTGAAGATGGCGATGTCCTTTGGCTTGATGGCCTTGCCGGAGCGCATGCGCCGCTTCTTGATCTTCGTCGCGAGCACGCCCTGGCGCCGCAGCGCCGCCTGGACCTGGTTTTCGCCGGCAGCGCGGACCTCGCCGCGTACCGCCTTGCCGTTGCGATCCTTGCCTTCCCACTCGAAAACGAATTCCTTGAGGGTTCGGGTTGATGCTGCTGCTGCCGTTGCCATTCGAGCTCCGCTTCTCAATGCTATTCGTTGGTGACCGCGAGCACTTCTTCAAGTGAGGTCAGGCCCTGCATGACCTTCTTCAGTCCCGATTGACGTAGCGAGCGCACGCCTTCGGCTTCGGACTGCTTCGCGATATCGAGGGCGCTGCCATCGCGCAGAATGATCTTCTGGATCTCTTCGGAGATCGGCATCACCTGGTAGATGCCAACGCGCCCCTTGTATCCGCCGTTGCAGGCCGAGCAGCCGACCGGGCGATAGGGCTTCCAGGTACCGTTCACATCGCTTTCCTTGAAGCCGGCATCGAGCAGCGCCTCCTTCGGCACATCCATGGCCGGCACCTTGCAAACCGTGCAGAGGCGGCGCGCAAGCCGCTGCGCGGTGATCAGGATGACGCTCGAGGCGATGTTGAACGGCGCGATGCCCATGTTGCGCATGCGCGTGAGTGTCGTGGGGGCGTCGTTGGTGTGCAGGGTCGACAAGACCAGGTGGCCCGTCTGCGCAGCCTTGATCGAGATGTCGGCGGTTTCGAGGTCGCGGATTTCGCCGACCATGATGATGTCCGGATCCTGGCGCAGGAAGGCGCGCAGCGCGGTCGCGAAGGTCAGCCCCGCCTTTTCGTTGACGTTGACCTGGTTCACGCCGGGCAGGTTGATTTCCGACGGATCTTCCGCCGTGGCGATGTTGACGCCGGCCTTGTTGAGCAGGTTCAGGCAGGTGTAGAGCGACACCGTCTTGCCGGAGCCGGTCGGGCCCGTGACCAGCACCATGCCGTAGGGACGCCCGATGGCAGTGAGCAAGCGTTCCTTTTCATCCGCGTCGTAACCCAGTGCGTCGATGCCCAGGCGTGCACTGCTCGGATCGAGAATACGGATCACGATCTTTTCGCCGAACAGGGTGGGCAAGGTGCTCACGCGGAAATCGATCACGCGGTCGGGACCGATCTTGAGCTTCATGCGGCCGTCCTGCGGCACCCGCTTTTCGGAGATGTCCAGCCGCGAAATCACCTTGATGCGCGACGCCAGCTTGTCCTTGATGACCGTGGGCGGACTTGCGATTTCGCGCAGTTCGCCGTCGACGCGGAAGCGCACGCGGTATTGATGCTCGTAGGGCTCGAAATGAATGTCCGACGCGCGCATGCTGAATGCATCGAGCAGCATCTTGTGCAGAAAGCGAACGACCGGCGCGTCTTCGACCTCGGCCACCGCCGGGTCGTTGTTGTCGCTCGAGGTATCCGCCGAAACTTCGTCGAATTCGAACTCGGCACCGACGATGCTGTCGATGGTTTCGGACGCGCTCACTGCGGCCGCCTCGATCATGCGCGAGAGCTTGTCGTACTCGGCGATGACCCAGTCCACGCCCATCTGGGACGCGAACTTGATCTTTTCGGCTGCCTGCTGATCCGAAGGATCGGCTGTTGCAACAATGAGACGATTGTTGCGCTTGCTCAGGACGACGACCCGATAGGCCTGGCACAGCTTGGGGTCGAGCAGGTCCTTGGGAAGGCGCTGCGGGTCGATCGCATCGAGGTCCAGCAGCGGCGCACCGAAGGCGCTCGACAGGGTGTGCGCGAGGTCGGCGGCCGAGACGGCGCCCGTGCCGGTCAGCTCCGCGATGAAGCTGGTGCGCCCGCTGAGCGACTTTTGATAGATGTCTTCGGCTGCTTTTGCCGGAAGCTTGCCGGCCGATATCAAGGCCCGCGCGAGTCCCGGCAGGGCGATCGACGAGCTTTCTTTGATGAGGGGTTCAGCAGCGGCCATTCAACGAATGTAACAAGACGTGAAAAATTGCTTCACGATCATCGCTGATCCCCCAAGGGCTGTAAATCGCTTCGCAGCAACACACTGCGGAGCATTTTGCATTTACAGCCGAAAAGGCTGGTCGGGGTGAGAGGATTCGAACCTCCGGCCTCTACGTCCCGAACGTAGCGCTCTACCAGGCTAAGCTACACCCCGATGGTTGCAAGAAAAAGATTCGTCCCGGGTGCCCACTGTCGTGAGGTGTCTAGGCGCGTCGCTCAAGCAACTGAGCCGCCAATTGTAGCAAACCGGCGGAGTGCGAATTCGCGGGAAAGCCGGCAAGCGCATCCATCGCGCGTTGCGCTTCGGCCGCTGCGGCTGCCCGCGTAGCGTCCAACGCACCCGTCTCTCGCACGATGGCGACGATCTGCGGCAGTTGCGCCGTATCGCCCGCCTCGATGGCGGCGCGAATGAGTTCGCGCTGTGCCGGGGTGCCGCGCTGCATGGCCAGAATCAGCGGCAGCGTCGTCTTGCCTTCGCGCAAGTCGTCGCCGACGTTCTTGCCGGTCTCGTTCGCATCGCCTGCGTAGTCGAGCACGTCGTCGATCACCTGGAAGGCGGTGCCCAGCGCCTGTCCATAGGCGGCACATGCTGCTTCCACCTCCGGCGTCGCGCCCGCCAATACCGCGGCGAGCCGGGTGCTGGCTTCGAACAGCTTGGCCGTCTTCGAGCGGATCACCCGAAGGTAAGCCTCCTCATCGAGCGAGGCGTCGTGCATGTTCATGAGCTGCAGCACCTCCCCCTCGGCGATCACGTTGGTCGCCTCGGCCAGGATTTCCATGACCCGGACGTTGTTGGCATCCAACATCATCTGGAATGCGCGAGAGTAGAGGAAGTCGCCGACCAGCACGCTGGCCGGATTGCCGAAGGACTCGTTGGCCGTCGGGCGGCCGCGCCGGAGCGTGGATTCGTCGACGACGTCGTCGTGCAGCAAGGTCGCGGTGTGGATGAATTCCACCACGGCGGCCAGGTTGAAGCGCTGTTCTCCGCGATAGCCCAAAGCGCCGGCCATGAGCAGCAGCAGCGCGGGGCGCAGCCTCTTGCCGCCGGCCGAGATGATGTACTTGGAGACTTGGCGCACCAGCGGGACGCCGGTATCGAGGCGGCGGGCGATCACGAGATCGACCCCTGCCATGTCCTCTGCAATCAGGCTGAGTACGGCGGCAGCGGGGGAGGTGTCGGCGGGGGGGACTGACAAGGCAGGGGCGCTTTGTGCGCTGCGTGAGGGACGACGATGGCGCAGGGCCGGAAGGCGCAGATTATAGGGAGCCGGGTGCCCGGACAATGCGGCGCGGCGCGGCTCTATGCCGGCAGGTGCCCTCCGTGCTAGAATCTTGGGCTCTGCGGAATTCGCCGTAGAACCATCTTATTCCAAGAGGTCCACATGTACGCGGTCATAAAAACCGGTGGCAAGCAGTATCGCGTTGCTTCCGGCGAGAAAATTAAAGTAGAACAGATTGCTGCGGACGTAGGCCAGGAAATCGTGATCGACCAAGTGCTCGCAGTCGGCGACGGCAGCGCAATCAAGGTCGGTACGCCCCTGGTGTCCGGCGCATCTGTGACAGCCACTGTGCTGTCGCACGGCAAGCACGACAAGGTTCGCATCTTCAAGATGCGCCGTCGCAAGCACTATCAGAAACGTCAAGGCCATCGCCAGCAGTTCACAGAGCTGCAAATCGGTGCGATCGCCGGCTAAGGAGCGAACACCATGGCACAGAAAAAAGGCGGCGGCTCAACGCGAAACGGGCGCGATTCCAAGCCCAAGATGCTCGGCGTGAAGGCTTTCGGCGGCGAACTGATCAGCGCCGGTTCGATCATCGTGCGCCAGCGCGGCACCCAGTTCCACCCCGGCGTCAACGTCGGCGTGGGCAAGGACCACACGCTGTTCGCCCTGGTCGACGGCCATGTGTCCTTCGGCACCAAGGGCGCGCTCAACAAGCACACGGTCAACGTGACCCCGGCGTAAGCCAGTCACTTCGATCTGCTCGAAGCCCCGCTTTGCCGGGGCTTCTTCATTTGTAAACTGGACATCTCATGAAGTTCGTGGACGAAGCCTTCATCGACATCGCCGCCGGCGATGGCGGCAACGGCTGCGTGTCGTTCCGGCATGAGAAGTACAAGGAGTTCGGCGGCCCGAACGGCGGCGACGGCGGGCGCGGCGGCCATGTGTTCGCCGTGGCCGATCCGAGCCTGAACACCCTGGTGGATTTCCGCTTTTCGCGCCGCCACGATGCCAAGCGCGGGCAGCACGGCATGGGCTCGGACATGTTCGGTGCCGCCGGCGACGACATCACGCTCAAGATGCCGGTCGGCACCATCATCACCGACGCCGAAACTGGCGAGGTGCTGTACGAGCTGCTGACGCCGGGCGAGGTGATCACTATCGCCAAGGGCGGCGATGGCGGTTTCGGCAACATGCGCTTCAAGAGCGCCATCAACCGCGCACCGCGCCAGAAGACACCCGGCTGGCCCGGCGAGAAGAAGAGCCTCAAGCTCGAACTGAAGGTGCTGGCCGACGTGGGCCTGCTGGGCATGCCAAACGCCGGCAAGTCCACCCTCATCAGTGCGATTTCCAATGCGCGCCCGCGCATCGCCGACTACCCCTTCACCACGCTGCATCCGAACCTCGGCGTGGTGCGCGTCGGTCCGGAGCAGAGTTTCGTCGTCGCCGATCTCCCGGGCCTGATCGAGGGTGCCTCCGAAGGCGCCGGCCTCGGCCATCTGTTCCTGCGCCACCTGCAGCGCACCCGGCTGCTGCTGCACGTGGTCGACATCGCGCCCTTCGACGACGCCGATCCGGTCGCGCAGGCCAAGGCGATCGTCGGTGAGCTCAAGAAATACGATGCAGCCTTGTACGAAAAGCCGCGCTGGCTGGTGCTGAACAAGCTCGACATGGTGCAGGACGACGAGCGCGCCGCGCGTGTGAAGGACTTCGTCAAGCGGCTGCGCTTCAAGGGTCCGGTATTCGAGATCTCCGCGCTCACGCGCGAAGGCTGCGAGCCCTTGGTGCAGGCGATCTACCAGCACGTCAAGGCGCAACAGGTCGCCGAGCAACCGCCGACAGAGATCGATCCGCGTTTTGCCTGACATGACTTCAAGCTCGACCACCGGTTCCACCGCCCTGCGCGACGCGCGCCGCATCGTCGTCAAGGTGGGCTCCAGCCTTGTCACCAACGAGGGCCGGGGCCTGGATGAAAACGCCATCGGTGAATGGTGCCGGCAGCTCGCGACGCTGGTGCGCGACGGCCGCGAGGTCGTGATGGTGTCCAGCGGTGCCATCGCCGAAGGCATGAAGCGGCTCGGCTGGCGCACGCGCCCGCACGAGATCCACGAACTGCAGGCCGCCGCGGCGGTCGGGCAGATGGGCTTGGCGCAGATCTACGAGACCAAGCTGCGCGAGAACGGCATGGGCAGTGCACAGGTGCTGCTGACACACGCCGACCTGGCCGACCGCGAGCGCTACCTGAATGCGCGCTCGACGCTGGTGACCCTGCTCGCGCTCGGCGTGGTGCCGGTCATCAACGAGAACGACACGGTGGTCAACGACGAGATCAAGTTCGGCGACAACGATACGCTGGGCGCGCTGGTCGCCAACCTGGTGGAAGCCGACGCGCTGGTGATCCTGACCGACCAGAAGGGCCTCTACACCGCCGATCCGCGCAAGAATCCCGACGCGCGCTTCGTGCACGAGGCGGCCGCGGGCGATCCAGCGCTCGAAGCCATGGCCGGCGGCGCCGGCAGCAGCATCGGCCGCGGCGGCATGATCACGAAGATCCTGGCGGCCAAGCGCGCCGCAGGTTCCGGTGCCTCGACAGTGATCGCATGGGGCCGCGAGCACGACGCATTGCTGCGCCTTGCGCACGGCGAACCGATCGGCACGCTGCTGCTGGCGCAGACCGCCAAGCACCAGGCGCGCAAGCGCTGGATGGCCGACCACCTGCAGTTGCGCGGCGCGGTCACGGTGGACGCCGGTGCCGCCGCCAAGGTGCGGGGCGAGGGCAAGAGCCTGCTGCCGATCGGCATGACCAGCGTCGAGGGCGAGTTCTCGCGCGGCGACGTCATCGCCGTGCGGGACGCGCAGGGCATCGAACTGGCGCGCGGGCTGGCCAACTACTCGAGCGCCGAAGCCAGGCTGTTGTGCCGCAAGCCCTCAATCGAGTTCGAGCGGCTGCTGGGCTACGTGGCGGAGCCGGAGATGGTGCACCGCGATAACATGGTGCTGATGCCCGACAGCCGCTGAGGCCTCAGGGGAGCTCGCGCAGCGGGTTCTTGATCTGCTGAACCATCTCCCTCACAGAGGCACGCGGCGCGTGGCCGCGGCACAGGGCCTGCGCAGACAGCTCCTTGGCATAACGCGAGT
Organism: Variovorax sp. CF079; assembly: GCF_900101545.1. Lineage (GTDB taxonomy): Bacteria > Pseudomonadota > Gammaproteobacteria > Burkholderiales > Burkholderiaceae_C > Variovorax. The sequence goes on from NZ_FMZU01000007.1 coordinate 113,856, forward strand.
TGCGATCGTCGATGCGCTTCCATTCCGGTTTGGGCACGTGGTGCCAGGCGCCCTGGTTGTAGCGGGCGTACTGCTTCACCTCCTCGGACGCACAGCGCACGCCTTCGTAGAAGGCATTGGTGGCCCCCCCAGCCTTGTTGCTGGCCACGACCACGTAGCGCACCATGCCGTCGCCGCCCAGGGTGATGGTGGCCGGATCGACGCCGTACTTGAGGCTCAGGTAGGGCGGCATCTCGATCGGGAGCAGCCGCTTTTCGTCGAAAGCGGGGGGTGGCGGCACTTCGCCTTCCTTCCACTCGTCAGCCTGAGCTGTCACCTTTGGCGGCGGCGGCATGCCGGCTTGTGCCCAGTCCGGATTGTCGGTGTCTCTCGGACCCGAGCCGCATGCGGTGAGCACGCATGCGAAGGTGAAGGCAAGAACGTGCCTAGCGCGGCACATGGAGAGGATCGGTTGGGTCGGGCGCTTGATGAGGGGCATTGGGATTCGGGTCGAAACTCGCCCCGGGGGGCAGTTCGAAGGTGGGTTCATGGCCTGCAGCGGGCGGGTGGCGCTCGAATTCGCGAGCGCGCACGTTGCTGCGCAGGAAGCGGTTGCGGAAATCCTGCCGAGGCAGGTAGCGTGCGAGTTCGGTCAGCGCCATTTCATAGACGCCGCGCTTGAATTCGACCACCACGTCCAGCGGGACCCAGTAGTCGTGCCAGCGCCAGGCGTCGAACTCCGGATGGTCGGTGGCGCGAAGATTGAGATCCCAGTCGTGGCCGATCAGCTGCAGCAGGTACCAGATCTGCTTCTGGCCCTTGTAGTGGCCCCGTGCGTCACGGCGGATGAACCGATCCGGCACCTCGTAGCGCAACCAGTCGCGGGTACGGGCCACGATGCGCACATGCTCCGGCTGGAGACCCACCTCTTCGTGCAGTTCCCGGAACATGGCCTGTTCGGGACTCTCGCCGCGATCGATGCCGCCTTGCGGGAACTGCCAGGAATGGGTGCGGATGCGTTTGCCCCAGAAAACCTGGTTTCTCTGGTTGAGCAAGATGATGCCGACGTTGGGCCTGAAGCCGTCCCGGTCGAGCATAATCAAACCCCAATTTTTTGAACTGAGTCGATTATGCATGCCGGGTTGCACTCGGCAAGCGACCGGTTCCGGGCCCTCTCGTGGCTCGCCCCTTGCCCCTGTACCTGGAACCCTCTCTCGCGACCGATGAAAGCTTCCCGATTCTTTATCTCCACCCTCAAGGAAGCGCCGGCCGATGCCGAGGTCGCGAGCCACCGGCTCATGATGCGCGCCGGCATGATCAAGAAGCTCGGCACGGGCATCTACACCTACATGCCGATGGGCCTGCGCGTGATCCGCAAGGTCGAGGCGATCGTGCGCGAGGAGATGAACCGCGCCGGTGCCGTCGAGCTCGCAATGCCGGTGGTGCAGCCGGCAGAACTCTGGGAGGAGAGCGGCCGTTTCCAGGGCTACGGGCCCGAGCTGCTGCGTATCAAGGACCGCCATGAGCGCGGCTTCGTCGTGCAGCCGACCAGCGAAGAGGTCGTGACCGACATCGCGCGGCAGGAAATCCGCAGCTACAAGCAGCTGCCGAAGAACCTCTACCAGATCCAGACCAAGTTCCGCGACGAGCGCCGGCCGCGCTTCGGCCTGATGCGCGGGCGCGAGTTCGTCATGAAGGACGCCTACAGCTTCGACCGCGACCTCGAAGGCGCGAAGGCCAGCTACCAGGTGATGGCGGACGCCTACCGCAAGATCTTCGACCGCTTCGGCCTGCGCTACCGTGCCGTTGCGGCCGACAGCGGCGCGATCGGCGGCGACGTGAGCCAGGAGTTCCAGGTCATTGCGGCGACCGGGGAAGATGCGATCGTCTATTGCCCCGACAGCGACTACGCGGCCAACATGGAGAAGGCCGAGGCGCTCGCGCCCGCCGTGCCGCGCGGTCCGGCGACCGAGCCGCTCGCCAAGACGCCCACGCCGGGCAAGAGCACCTGCGAGGATGTGGCGCTGCTGCTGGGCGTACCGCTTTCGACCACGGTGAAGTCGCTGGTGCTCGCGACCGACATCGTCGATGCTGCCGGCAATCCCAAGGGTTCCCAGGTCTGGCTGCTGCTGGTGCGCGGCGATCACGACATGAACGAGATCAAGGTGAGCAAGGTGCCGGGCCTGGACAACGGCTTCCGCTTCGCGACGAATGCCGAGATCGAGGATCACTTCGGCTGCAAGCCCGGCTACCTCGGGCCGCTCGCGCTGAAGCAGCCGGTGAAGATCGTCGCCGACCGCGAAGTGGCGGTGATGGCCGACTGGATCACCGGCGCCAACGAAGTCGACTTTCACATGACCGGCGTCAATTGGGGCCGCGACCTGCCCGAGCCCGACGCGGTGGCCGACATCCGCAACGTGGTCGCCGGCGACGCCTCGCCCGACGGCAAGGGCGTGCTGGCGATCGAGCGCGGCATCGAGGTCGGCCACGTGTTCGTGCTCGGCACCAAGTACAGCAAGCCGATGAACGCCACCTTCCTCGACGAGGCCGGCAAGCCGCAGTTCCTCGAGATGGGCTGCTACGGCATCGGCATCACGCGGCTGCCCGCGGCGGCCATCGAGCAGAACAACGACGAGCGCGGGATCATCTGGCCCGATGCCATCGCCCCTTTCACCGTGGTGGTCTGCCCGATCGGCATGGACCGCAGCGCCGAGGTCAAGACGGCTGCCGAAGCGCTCTACGAGGAACTGCTCGCAGCCGGCGTCGACGTATTGCTCGACGACCGCGGCGAGCGCCCCGGCGCGATGTTTGCCGACTGGGAACTGATCGGCGTGCCGCACCGCGTCGTCATTTCCGACCGCGGCCTGAAGGAAGGCCAGCTCGAATACCAGCATCGCCGCGACACGGCCGCGACCAAGGTGCCGGCGGCCGGCATCGCGGAGTTCATCAAAGGCAAGCTCGCGATATGAGCTTGTCGCGCCGCGCGTACCTGAGCGGCGCCGCCGCCGCAACCCTGTCGCTGGTGCTGCCGCAGCCGGCGCTGGCGGGCGCGCAGATCGAAGAGCCCTTGATCGATTCGGTGCGCACCGCGCTGAGCTCGGCCATTCACAACAAGGCGCCGCCGATCCCCGAGTTCAGCAACACCGAGGCGCGGCTCGCCTACCTGCGCTGGCTCGGCGCCATGAGCGAACGCCTCAAGAAGAAACTCGTCGACTGGCCGACGCGCAAGGAATTCCTCCAGACGGTCTGGTACGAATCGCGCCGCGCCGGCCTCGACGTCAGCCTGGTGCTGGGCCTGGTCCAGGTCGAGAGCAATTTCCGCAAGTACGCGGTTTCGAGCGCCGGTGCGCGCGGCTACATGCAGGTGATGCCCTTCTGGACGCGCGTGATCGGCGACAGCGACCCGGCCAAGCTGTTCCACATGCAGACCAACCTGCGCTTCGGCTGCGTGATCCTGCGCCACTACCTCGACCGCGAGGCCGGCGACCTGTTCATGACGCTGGGCCGCTACAACGGCAGCCGGGGCAGGGCGCCGTACCCGAATGCGGTGTTCGCCAACCAGCGGCTCTGGGCCTTCGACGACCGGCGTTCGGACTCGGCTTCAGCCTGAGGCCGCAGCGCCTGAGCCGGCGCGGGTGACCATCACCTGGTCGATGCGGTGGCTGTCCACGTCCATCACCTCGAAGGTGTAGCCGCTCCAGCTCACGCTGTCGGTACGCTTGGGCACGCGGCGCAGCATCACCATCAGGAAGCCGGCCAGCGTTTCGTACTCGTCGGCGTGCGGCAGCGCATCGATATCGAGCGCGCGCTGCACGTCCTGGATCGGCGTCACGCCGTCGATCAGCCAGGAGTTCTCGTCGCGCCTGACGATCTGCTGCTCTTCGTCCTGCGGCCCGACCAGGTCGCCCATCACCGTGCTCATCACATCGTTGAGCGTGATCACGCCGACCACCAGGCTGTATTCGTTGACGATGATCGCGAAGTCCTCGTGCGCCTGCTGGAACTGCTCGAGCACCTCGGTGAGCGAGAGCCGGTCGGGGATGACCAGCGCCTTGTGCAGCGGCAGCCCCTGGCCGAAGGAGAGCGGCTGGCCGCTCAGTACGCGCTGAAACATGTCCTTCGCGTCGACGTAGCCCAGCACGTGGTCGATGTCGCCCTCGCACACCGGATAGGCCGAAAAGGGCTCCGCCACGATGCGTGCGCGCAGCACTGCCTCGGAATCGTCTTTCAGGAACCAGGCGATGCGGTCGCGCGAGGTCATCACGCTGCTGACCAGCCGCGTGTCGAGCTCGAACACGTTGGCGATCACCTGCTGCTCGCGCACCGCGAGCACGCCGGCGCGCGCACCGGCCTCGGTCATGGCGAGGATGTCGGCCGAGGTGATCTTGTCGTCGCGCTGCATCGGCATGCGCAGCAGCTTGAAGAGCAGGTCGGTGCAGTGCGTGAACAGCCAGACCAGCGGCTTGAAGGTGGTGATGAGCACCTGCATCGGCCCGACCATGCGCACCGCGAGCCGCTCCGGATCGTTCATGCCCAGCCGCTTGGGAAACAGGTCGGCGAACACCAGGAATACCGCGATGATCGTGATGAAGGAGGCCAGGAAGGCCATGGTCTGCGCGGCCTCGGATCCGAGCCACAGCTCGAACAGCCGTGCGTAGTAGGGACTCAGCGAACCTTCGCCGACCACGCCGCCGAGGATCGCGACCGCATTGAGTCCGATCTGCACCACCGTGAAGTAGGGGCCGGGCTGCTCCTGCATGCGCATCACGCGGTCGGCACGTGCGTCGCCCTCGTCGGCCATCTGGCGCAGGCGCAGGCGGCGCGAGGCGGCCAGCGCGATCTCGGCCAGGGAAAAGAAAGCGCTCGTCGCAATCAGGGCGACGATGACGAGCAGGCTTTGGGTCAGGGTCACAGAATCATGGATCGGTCGACGAGGACCGCCATGGTGCCATGACCGCAGGACTTACTGGACGAAGCCGATCCGGCTGCGCCCGGCGCTCGCACGCGGCAGGTCGTCGATGCGCACCTCGTCGCGGCCGGCCAGCCGGGCGTTGCCGAAACCGGTCATCAGCGCGCGGCGCATCTCGCGCGGCGCGAGCGTCGCCAGGTGGTCGAGCACGTCGCCGGAAGGCTCTTCGGCCAGGAGCCGGCCCCAGTCGTGCTCCTTGCGGATCGAGGCATAGAGCTGGCGCGCGATCTGCCGCGCCGCCTCGGGCGAGGGCGCATCGACCTCGAACACGTTCATGCGGTTGAGGATGGGCTCGGGGATGCCGCGCAAGTCGTTCGCCGTCGTGATCCAGATCACCTGGCTGGCATCGATCGGCACTTCGGCGAACTCGTCGACGAAGGCATGGGCGGTGTCGTGCTCGAGCAGGTTGTAGAGCGCGCCCAGCGGGTCGTACTGGGCGTCGGCGCCGGCCTTGTCGATCTCGTCGATCACCATCACCGGGTTGGCGTACTGCCCGTCGACCAGCGTCTCGAACACCTTGCCCGGCTTGGAACCCTTCCATTGGGACGATGCGCCGGAGAGCAGCCAGCCGGCGGTCATCGAGTTCATCGGCACCAGCGACATGCCGGTGCCCAGCAGTTCGGCCAGCTTCTTCGCGAAGTGGGTCTTGCCGATGCCGGGCGGGCCGAGCAGCAGCATCGGCGTGACTTCGAGCCCGTCGCGGCTGTCCTGGGCCAGCGCGACATGGCGGCGCACGTCGTCGAGCACTTCGGTGAAGTTGGGCAACTGGGCGTAGAGCGCAGCCATCTCGGGGACGCCGCTGGGCTTGACCTGGAAGCGTTCGGGACCGCGTTCGAGCATGCGCTCGTAGGTGGTGCGCAGGTGTTCGTGGTCGCGCTCGGGGAGCTTGGCGAGTTTGCGCTCGACGTCGTGCGTGCGGAAGACGCTGCGCAGGTGGGCCACCGGCAGCTGGAAGGACGCGGGAACCAGATCGCGGGACATGCGGGAATCCATGGGACACCTCCGACTTCGAACACTCGGGTACAGCATAAGCCGTGCCCGATGTCCGTGCGTGTCTATGTTTTCTCGCTTTTGGGGTTTTGTGGCCGGGACTTCAGACGCCACCGTGCGGGTGTGTCGGGTCGACCCACAGCACCGACTCGGGCTTCTCGACCGGTTCGATGTCGAGATTGACCGCCACCGCCTCGCCATCGCTGCGGCAGAGCACGCATTCGAGCGCCTCGGTCGTGCTGGCGTTGATTTCCTGATGCGGCACGTAGGGCGGCACGTAGATGAAATCGCCCGGCCCGGCCTCGGCCGTGAATTCGAGGTGGACCCCCCAGCGCATGCGCGCGCGCCCGCGCACGACGTAGATCACGGATTCGAGGTGCCCGTGGTGGTGGGCGCCGGTCTTCGCATTGGCATGGATGGTCACCGTGCCGGCCCAGAGCTTCTGGGCGCCGACGCGCGCGAAGTTGATCGCCGCGGCCCGGTTCATGCCGGGCGTCTGGGCCGTATTGGTATCGAGCTGGTTGCCTGGAATCACGCGTACGCCGTCGTGCTTCCAGGCGGCGTCACCGTGATCGGCGTGATCGTGGCTCATGGACCGGCCGAGAAAAAGCTCAGGCCGGGCTGCCGTTGAGCATCTGCTGCAGTTCGCCCGACTCGTACATCTCCATCAGGATGTCCGAGCCGCCGACGAATTCACCCTTCACGTACAGCTGCGGAATCGTCGGCCAGTTGCTGTATTCCTTGATGCCCTGGCGAATGGCGTCGTCCTCGAGCACGTTGACGGTCTTGAGCGTGCGCGTGTCGACGCCCACGGCCTTGAGAATCTGGATCGCGCGGCCGGAGAAGCCGCACATGGGAAAACTGGCGTTGCCCTTCATGAAGAGCACGAGCTCGTTGGTCTTGACGAGGTCGTCGATGCGTTGCTGGGCTTCGGACATGGGGGGCTCCTGAAAATTAGCTGGGCGGATTATTTCACCGTGCGCCAGATCCCGCCGGAGCAGCGCGCGATGCCTGCCAAGTCGTCGCGGCTTTGGACTTCGGCGAAACCGCGGACTGCCAGCAGTTCCCGGACCGGGGCGGCCTGGTCGTAGCCGTGCTCTAGCAGCAGCCAGCCGCCGTCCCGCAGGTGCTCGGGCGCCGCCTGGACGATGCGGCGGATGTCGGCTAGACCGTCCGGCCCCGAAACCAGGGCGCCCCGCGGTTCGTGGCGCAGGGCGGCCAGATGGGCATCGTCGGCCGCGACGTAGGGCGGGTTCGAAACCACCAGGTCGTAGCTGGTGCCGGCGCCGTCCAGCCAGTCGGCTTCGACGAAGCGGACGGCCAAGCCGAGCCGCTGCGCGTTGGCGCGGGCAACGGCCAGGGCATCCGCGCTGGCGTCGACCGCCGTGACCTGCGCATCGGGGCGGGCGTGCCGGATGGCCAGCGCGATCGCGCCGCTGCCCGTGCCGAGGTCGATCACCGACGGCGCTGCGCGGCCTTCCAGGCATTGCAGTGCCCAGTCGACCAGGGTTTCGGTGTCCGGCCGCGGCACCAGGACGCGCGCGTCGACCTGCAGGCCGAGCCCGTGGAACTCCTTCTCGCCGACCAGGTAGGCGACCGGTTCGCCGGCCGCGCGGCGGGCACAGAGTTCGGCGAAGCGCAGCCAGGCGCTTTCCGGCAGCGCATCCGTGTCGTGCGCCAGCAGCCAGGCACGGTCGTCCAAGGGCCGGCCCAGCACATGCAGCAGCAGCAGCTGGGCATCGAGCCGCTCCACGCCCAGCGCCGCGGCCGCGGCGAGCATCTCTGCCGCGGTGGAGGGCGAATTCGGAACCGGCGGCATCACGCGGGCAGGCTCGCTTCCAGCTCCGCCAGCTGTTCGGCCTCGCGCGCCGACTGCAGCGCCGCCAGCACGTCACCCAGGTCGCCTTCCATGATCGCCTGCAGCTTGTAGAGCGTGAGGTTGATGCGGTGGTCGGTGAGCCGGCCCTGCGGGAAGTTGTAGGTGCGGATGCGGTCGGAGCGGTCGCCGCTGCCGATCAGGCCCTTGCGCAGCGCGGCGTCCTTGGCCGCGCGCTCGCTGCGGTCTTTTTCCTGGATGCGGGCCGACAGCACCTGTAGCGCCTTGGCCTTGTTGCGATGCTGGCTGCGGTCGTCCTGGCACTCGGCGACGATGCCGGTGGGGATGTGCGTGATGCGCACCGCTGAATCGGTCTTGTTGATGTGCTGGCCGCCGGCGCCGCTGGCGCGGTAGGTGTCGATGCGCAGGTCGGCGGGGTTGATCTGCACGGCCTGCGTTTCGTCGGGCTCGGCCAGCACGGCGACCGTGCAGGCGCTGGTGTGGATGCGGCCTTGGGTCTCGGTGGCCGGCACGCGCTGCACGCGATGACCGCCGGACTCGAAGCGCAGCTTGCCGAAGACCTCGTCGCCCGCGATGCGCACCACCACCTCCTTGTAGCCGCCGAGCTCGCTCTCGCTTTCGCTCACGATCTCGCAGCGCCAGCCGGTGCGCTCGGCGTAGCGCGTGTACATGCGCAGCAGGTCGCCGGCGAACAGCGCCGACTCGTCGCCGCCGGTGCCGGCGCGGATTTCGAGGAAGGCGTTGCGCGCGTCGTCAGGGTCCTTGGGAAGCAGCAGGCGCTGGAGTTCGTCCTCGAGCTGCCGCAGCTCGGCTTCCGCGCTCGCGATCTCCTCCTGCGCCATCTCGGCCATGTCGGGTTCGTCCTGCATCTCGCGCGCGCCAGCCAGGTCCGACTCGCGCTGCAGGTAGCGCGCGTAGCGGCCCGCGATCTGCGTCACCTCGGCGTGCTCGCGCGAGATGGTCCGGTACTGCGTCATGTCGGACATGATGTCTTCGCGCGAGAGCAGGAAGTCGAGTTCGCCCAGGCGTTGCGCGTAGCGCTCGAGTTGGTGGCGGAGAAAGGGTTTCAAGGGAGGCGGGCGGAAAGCGGGAAGAACAAGCCGCGCGATGCGCACGGCGACGGGGCGTGGGTTGCGGCGTGCGCAACCGGGCACGGCCGGCGTCGCTAACGCTCTTTGCGCAGGAACAGCCGCGAAATGGCCTGCGCCGTGTGCTCGCGGGCGCTGGCGTCGCCGGCATGCAGCTCGGCCATCGCGCCGTGCAGCATCTTTTGCGTGAGGCCGCGCGACAGCGCCTCCAGCACGGCCTCGACCGGCTCGCCCTTGGCCAGCAGCTTGCGCGCGCGGGCCAGTTCCATGGCGCGCCATTCGTCCGTCTGGGCATTGAGCTGCTGGATCAGCGGCACGGTGCCGCGCTGATCCAGCCAGTGCATGAAGCTGCGCACGCCGGCGTCGATGATGACTTCGGCCTCCGCCACCGCGGCCTGGCGGCTGGCGTGGCCTTGCTGCACGACCTGCGCCAGGTCGTCGACCGTGTAGAGATAGATGTCTTCGAGCGCCTTGACCTCGGGCTCGATGTCGCGCGGCACCGCGAGGTCGACCATGAACATCGGGCGGTGCTTGCGCAGCTTCAGCGCGCGTTCGACCGCGCCGAGCCCGATCAGCGGCAAGGTGCTCGCGGTGCAGCTCACGACGATGTCGAATTCGGCCAGGCGCGCGGGCAGATCGGCCAGCCGCATGGCTTCGCCGCCGAAGCGCGAGGCCAGCTTTTCGCCGCGCTCCAGCGTGCGGTTGGCGATGACGATGGATTTCGGCTCCTTGGCCGCGAAATGCGTCACCGCCAAGTCGATCATTTCGCCGGCGCCCACGAACAGCACGCGCGTCTGCTTCAGATCCTCGAACAGCTGCGCGGCCAGCCGGACGGCCGCGGCCGCCATGCTGATCGAGTGGGCGCCGATCTCGGTGGCGGTGCGCACTTCCTTGGCGACGGCGAAGGAGCGCTGGAACAGCTGGTTCAACGTGCTGCCCAGCGAGCCGGCCGTCTCGGCGGCGCGCACGGCGTCCTTCATCTGGCCGAGGATCTGGGCCTCGCCCAGCACCATCGAATCGAGGCCGGCAGCGACGCGGAAGGCGTGGCGGGCAGCCTGGTCGTCGTGCAGCGTGTAGGCATGCGAGCGCAGCAGGGCCGGGGCGACGCCGCCGCTCTCGGCCAGCCATTCGACCGTGTGGTCGAGCGCCGGGTGCTCGGCGGCGCAGTAGATCTCGGTGCGGTTGCAGGTCGAGATGATGGCGGCCTCCACGTCGGGATGCCGGTGGGAGCCGAAGGAATGCCGCAGGCTCTGCAGCGTGGGGGCTATCTGGTCGATCGCGAACGCGAACCGACCGCGCAGGTCGAGCGGCGCGGTCGTGTGGTTCAAGCCGAGAGCCCAGACTGTCATAACGGCTGATTATAAAATCCGCCGCCGCCATGGGTCGCCGCATTTGCGGATGGCCCCCAAAACCCGCGGCGCCTTTGTCTTCCATGTCCGCGCTCGATTTCCTGATTCACCTGCTCAACTTCGCGGCGCCGGCCTTCTTCGTCGCGCTCCTGCTCGCGTTGCTGTTTCGGCTTGCCATGCACAAGCGCAGCGCCGCGACCGGGCTGTGGACGCAGCTTGCCGTCAACTTCGCTGCCGGTCTGGCCGTGCTGATCGCCGGCCTGATCTTCTTCGGCCGTGACGGGCAGATCGCGACCTATGCCGCGCTGGTGGCGGTCTGCGGCACTGTCCAGTGGTGGCTCCTGCGCGGCTGGCGCGGCTGAACCGGCCTTTGGCTCAAACCGGCAAGGGCGGCGTCGGCGCGGGCGGCGCCGGCGGCTCTGTCGGCGACATCACCATGGTGGGCACCGCCAGCGGCAGCCCGGCCTCCTTGAGCAGGTCGAGAATGGCGAAGAGCAGGTCGCTGCGTACCCCGCCGGCGAGGCGCGGGCTCTGCACGTAGGCGATCGCCTGGAAGATCAGCATGCCGTTCTCGATGCCTTCGAGCGTGACCGTGGGCGCGGGCGAGGGCAGCACGCCGGCATGATCGGCGCAGGCCGCCAGCATCAGCTCGCGCGTGCGCTGGGCGTCGGTGTTGAGCGGCATCGGCAGGCGGATCAGCACGCGGCCCTCGGCGTTGGCCAGCGTCATGTTGCGCACGGTCTTGGTGATGAACTCCGAGTTCGGCACGATCAGCGTGGAGCGGTCGCCCAGCTGGATTTCGGTGGCGCGCACGTTGATGCGCCGCACATCTCCTTCGGCATTGCCCAGCACCACCCAGTCGCCGACCTTGACCGGGCGCTCGGCCAGCAGAATCAACCCGGAGATGAAATTCTGGACGATCGCCTGCAGCCCGAAGCCGATGCCGACCGACAGCGCGCTCGCCACCCAGGCGATGCGTTCGATGCCGATGCCCAGCGCCGACAGCGCGAAGGCGACCACCAGGATGCCGCCCACATAGCCGAGCAGCGTCGTGATCGAGCTCTGCATGCCGGGCTCGAGCGCGGTTTGCGGCAGGTAGTGCGCCTCCAGCCACTTCTTGATCACGCGCAGCGCGACGAAGCCGACGGCCAGCACTGCGACCGCGCTGAAGATCGCGCCCGGGACGAGCTCGAACTCGCCGATCTTCACGCCGGTGCCGAACTTGCCGCTGCGCTGGAACACCTCGCCCGGGCTGGTGCCCAGCGGCGTGGCCAGCGCGATCACCATGTAGAAGAACAATGCGACGCGGCTGAGGCCCGAGAGCACCACGGCCGCCTGGTCCAGCGTGCGCGGCGCGAAGCCGAAGCTCTTCTGCAGCTTCTGGCCGAAGTCGCTGCGCGAAGACACCAGCGCCATGAACAGGTCGTCGGCGAACTTGAACAGCACGTAGAAGGCCGATGCGACGATGCCGGTCCAGGTGAGCTGGCTGGCGAGGAAACTCGCCATCGCGACGTAGCCGACCGCCACCAGGGTCCAGATCACGATCACCGCTAGCGCCACGGCGCTCAGCAGGAAGCTGATCCACATCGGTCGTTCGGGCTCGGCGGGCGGCGGCTGGGCCGCCTCCGTCGTGGGGGCGGCCGCGGGCGCAGCCTGCGGCTCGCGCAGGCGCCAGAGCATCGTGCCGATCAGCGCGGTCAGTGCCAGCGCGGTGACCACGTGCGTCGCGACCACCGCCGCGAAGCTGGCGTCCACCACCGCATTGATCTGGGTCGGTGCCCAGACCAGCACGGCGATCAGCGCGGTGAGCCAGGGGAAGGGCGCCAGGCGCCGGGCCATCTCGTCGGGGATCGGCGGCAGCCGCCACGAAGGCCGGCCGTTGGACAGCAGCGCGCGGCCCAGGCCGACCACGAAGGCGATGAAGATGATGGACTGCACCACCGCCTGGGCCAGCTTGCGGATCTGCGGTCCCCATATGCCGTGGCGGTCGAGCGTGGCGAACACGCCCTGCGCCGCCAGCGCCACCAGCAGCACGTTGACGGCCACGATCGCGAGCACCAGCAGCGAGCGGCGCAGCCGCCCGGCCGGCAGCACGCGCGCCGCCAGTTGCGCCAGCCCGCGCTCGGCGGCCCAGTTGCCCAGCAGCACGAGCAGCAGCGCCACGGTCATGCTCGCCAGCGCTGCCGTTCGGTGCGCCGGCTCCCGCGCGGTGTCGAAGCTGGCTCGGAGCTCGTCGCCGAGCGTGGCCAGGCGTTCCACGTCGGCAGGCCAGGCGTCGCTGATGTCGAACCAGAACTGGCGGCCGAGCGGCGAGGGCGCGCGCTCGGTGAGCTGGGCCTCGAACAGCGCGCGGCGCTTGGCCAGCAGCTCGCTGCCGCGCTGCTGCGCATCGACCGTGACCAGGCGCGCCAGGCGGATGTCGGCGTCGAGCGCGTTGCGATCCTTCAGCAGCGCCGCGCGCTGGCGCGTGATGTCGGGATCTTCGGCCGCGGCGCCTTCGGCCGGCGGGTTGCCCAGCTCGCCCAGGCGCGCGTTGAGGTCGTTGAGCTGCCCGGTGCGCGAGGCGATGAACTTGTCGGCCTGGACACCGATGGCGTTGATGCGGGCGATGAGCTCGCGCACCTCGGCGTTGCTCTCGACGGAGTCGGGAATGCGGTCGAGCTGGGCCCGCAGATCGGCCACCGTGGCTTCCGGCGGGGCGGCGGTGCTCTGTGCAAAGGCGCCGCCGCAGAGGACGGCGGCCAGCAGCAGGGCCGCGAGGCGGTGCATCCAACTCATGGCTTCATCATAGAAGGGCTTCGCATCCGCCCCGCGCGCGGACTCAGGCCGCAGGACTGAATCGATCGACGCGGTCGGTGATGATGCCGTCGGTGCCGAGCTCGATCAGCCGCTTCGCCAACCACTCGTCGTTGACGGTATAGCTCAGCGCGCGCAAGCCGGCGGCATGCACCTGCGCCACGGTGGCAGCGTCCCACAGCGCATAGTTGCAGACGATCGCCGCGCAATCGAGTCGGCGCGCGGTGTCGAGCCAGCCCTCCCGCAGCGTGTCGAGCAGCAGGCCGCGCGGCAGTTCGGGCTGGGCCGACCGCGCACCCTCCAGGGATTCGGGCGCGAAGGAGGTCAGGAGGGGCGGCGCGACGGCCGAGCCGGCCCACAGCCGAGCGGCGAGCTGCGCGACGCGTCCGCCGGTGTTCAGTTCGACGCCCGGCGTCGGCTTGATCTCGATGTTGAGCGCGTAGCCGTTGGCGAGGCAGAAGCGGATCAGGGCTTCGAGGCTGGCAAGCGGCTCGCCGGCGTAGCGGCGCGAATGCCAGGCGCCGGCGTCGAGCTGCGTCAGCTCCGACCACGCACGCTCACCGGCGACGCCATGACCGTTGCTGGTGCGTTGCAGCGTGCTGTCGTGCAACAGGAAAGGGACGCCGTCGGCGCTGAGCTTCGCATCGCACTCGAACATGCGGTAGCCGTACTCGGCACCGAGGCGGAAGGCGGCGAGCGTGTTCTCGGGGGCCAGCTTGCCAGCGCCGCGGTGGGCGATCCAGAAAGGGTAGGGCCAGGGGGTCATGCCGTGCGCTTGCCCGAGCCTGCATCGAACCAATGCAGCTTGTCCTGGCGCGCGGCGATCCGGACAGTGTCGCCAGTGACCGGTGGCGTCTGGCCTTCGTCGGTGCGCATGACCAACTGCTCGTCGCCGATGCGCCCGTAGATCAGCCGCTCGGCGCCCAGCAGTTCGACGTACTCGACCTGCACCGACCAGCCGTCCGCATCGAGGGTCAGATGCTCGGGACGAATGCCGAGGATGGTGCCCGGCCGCACGCCGGGCGCGTGCTTCAGCAGGTTCATCGGCGGCGAACCGATGAAGCTCGCGACGAAGGTGGTGGCGGGACGCGCATACACCTCCTCGGGCGTGGCGAACTGGTCCATCACGCCGGCGTTCATCACGATGATGCGCTGCGCGAGCGTCATGGCCTCGACCTGATCGTGCGTGACGAAGAGCGAGGTGATGCCCAGCTCGCGGTGCAGCTTCTGGATCTCGAGGCGGGTCTGCGCGCGCAGCTTGGCGTCGAGGTTGGAGAGCGGCTCGTCGAACAGGAACACCTGCGGCTGCCGCACGATCGCACGGCCCATCGCCACGCGCTGGCGCTGGCCGCCGGAGAGCTCGCGCGGCTTGCGTTCGAGCAGGTGACTGAGCTCGAGGATCTTGGCGGCCTTGTCCACGCGCGCCTTGATCTCGTCCTTGGGCACTTTCGCGATCTTGAGCCCATAGGCCATGTTGTCGAAGTTCGACATGTGCGGGTACAGCGCGTAGTTCTGGAACACCATTGCGATGTCGCGCTGGGCCGGCTCGATGTTGTTGACCACGCGGTTGCCGATCGCGATCTCGCCCGCGCTGATTTCCTCCAGGCCCGCGACCATGCGCAGGAGCGTGGACTTGCCGCAGCCCGAGGGGCCGACGATGACGACGAACTCGCCGTGGTTGACGTCGGCCGAGACGCCGTGGATGACCTGATTGGCCTTGGCCCCGTGGCCGTAGCGTTTGATGACGTTGCGAAGAGAGATGGCAGCCATTGTGTCGTTGCTTTTTCGATTACTTCTCTGTGTCCACCAGGCCCTTGACGAACCAACGCTGCATCAGCACCACCACCACCGCGGGCGGCAGCAGCGCAAGAATGGCCGTGGCCATGATGATGTTCCAGTCGTTGGCCGCGTCGCCGCTGGCGATCATGCGCTTGATGCCGATCACCACCGGGTACATGTCCTCGGTGGTGGTCGCGAGCAGCGGCCAGAGATACTGGTTCCAGCCGTAGATGAACTGGATCACGAACAGCGCCGCGATCGAGGTTTGCGACAGCGGCACCAGGATGTCCTTGAAGAAGCGCATCGGCCCGGCGCCGTCCATGCGCGCTGCCTCCACCAGTTCGTCGGGCACGCTCAGGAAGAACTGCCTGAACAGGAAGGTAGCCGTGGCCGAGGCGATCAGCGGGATGGTGAGGCCGGCGTAGGTGTTGAGCATGTTGAGGTCGGACAACACCTTGTAGGTGGGCAGGATCCGCACCTCCACCGGCAGCATCAGCGTCACGAAGATCATCCAGAAGACCAGCTTCTTGAACGGAAATCGGAAATAGACGATCGCGAAGGCCGAGAGTAGCGAGATCGCGATCTTGCCGATGCTGATGACCAGCGCCGTGACCAGGCTCACCCACATCATTCGGCCCACAGCCGCCTTGGAGCCCTGCGTCTCGGCCGTGCCGGTGAGCGCCGCCTTGTAGTTCTCGACCAGGTGGCTGCCCGGCGTGACCGGCATCGGCACCTTCACGATCTCGTCGCGCGTGTGGGTCGAGGCCACGAAGGCCAGGTAGATAGGGAAGACGACGATCAGGATGCCGAAGATCAGCACCAGATGCGACAGCAGCGTCAGGCCGGGGCGGCGTTCAACCATGGCTCGCTCTCATTTCAGTACTGGACTTTCTTTTCGACATAGCGGAACTGGATGATCGTCAGCACCACGACGATCGCCATCAGCACCACCGACTGGGCCGCCGAGCCGCCGAGGTCGAGGGCGCGGAAGCCGTCGTGCCAGACCTTGTAGACCAGGATCGCCGTGTCGCGGCCCGGGCCGCCCTCGGTGGTCGCATGCACGATCGCGAAGGTGTCGAAGAAGGCGTAGACGATGTTGATCACCAGCAGGAAGAAGGTGGTCGGCGAAAGCAGCGGAAACTGGATCGTGATGAAGCGCCGCAGCGGGCCGGCGCCATCGATGGCCGCGGCTTCGATCAGCGCCTTCGGAATGGACTGCAGGCCGGCGAGGAAGAACAGGAAGTTGTAGGAAATCTGCTTCCACACGGCGGCCACCACGATCAGCGACATCGCGTGGTCCGAGTTGAGCAGGTGGTTCCATTGGAAACCCATGAGGCCGAGCCCGTAGGCCACGATGCCGATGGCCGGCGAGAACATGAAGATCCACAGCACGCCCGCGATGGCCGGTGCGACGGCATAGGGAATGATGAGGAAGGTCTTGTAGAACAGGCCGCCGCGCAGGATGCGGTCGGCGAAGATCGCGAGCATCAGCGAGATCGCGATGCCGCAGCCCGCCACCAGGGCAGAGAACAGCGCGGTGATCTGGAACGACTCGACGTAGGCCGGATCTTCGAACAGGGTCTTGAAGTTCTCCAGGCCCACCCAGACGGTCGAGGTGCCGAAAGCGTCCTCCGACTGCATCGACTGCATGACGGCCTGGCTCGCCGGCCAGAAGAAAAACACCAGGATCACCGCCATCTGGGGCGCGATGAGCAGCCACGGCAGCCACGAGGAGCGGAACAGAACGCGTTTTTCCATGAAGCCTTCGAATGAAGAAACCCGCCGGGCTCCGGGTGGAGCGAGGCGGGCGAGAGTCTACTGCGGCGCCGAATTCACGGCGCCTGACGTCCAGGCCGGCAAAGGCGTCAGCCCTTGTTCGCTTTCTGGAAGCGCTCGAGCTGCTCGTTGCCGCGCTGGATCGCGGCGTCGAGGGCTTCCTTCGGCTGTTTCTTGCCCGACCAGATCTGCTCGGTCTCCTCGTCGATGATGGTGCGGATCTGCACGAAGTTGCCGAGCCGGATGCCGCGCGACTTGTCGGTCGTCTTGCGGATCATCTGCGTGACCGCCACGTCGGTGCCCGGCTTCTCCTTGTAGAAGCCGGACTTGTCGGTCAGCTCGTAGGCCGCAGTGGTAATAGGCAGGTAGCCCGTGCGCTTGTGGCTGGCGGACTGCACGTCGGCCTTCGACAGGAAGTTGAAGAAGTCGGCCACGCCCTTGTATTCGGCCGGCTTCTTGCCCGCCATCACCCACAGGCTGGCGCCGCCGATCACAGTGTTCTGCGGCGCGCCTTGCACGTCGGGGTAGTAGGGCAGCGTCGAAATGCCGTAGGCGAACTTGGCGTCCTTGGAGACACGCGCGTACAGGCCGGAGGAGCCCGTGAACATCGCGCATTCACCGGCCGGGAAGGCGGCGTCCGGCACGTTGCCGCGGCCCTTGTAGACGAAGAGGCCCTGCTTGGCCATGTTCGCGAGGTTCTCGAAGTGACGCTGGTGCAACGGCGAGTTGAATGCGAGGCGGGCATTGGTGCCGCCGAAGCCGTTGTTCTGCGTTGCGAACAGCGTGTTGTGCCAGGCCGAGAAGCTCTCGAGCTGGGTCCAGCTCATCCAGCTGGTCGTGAAGGGGCACTTGTGGCCGCTGGCCTTGAGCTTGGCCGCCGCGGCCACCACTTCGGGCCAGGTCGTCGGCGCCTTGTCGGGATCGAGGCCGGCGGCCTTGAAGGCGTCCTTGTTGTAATAGAAGATGGTCGTCGAGCTGTTGAACGGGAAGCTCAGCATCTGGCCGTTGGGTGCCGTGTAGTAGCCGGCGACGGCCGAAATGTAGGCCTTCTGGTCGAACTTGGCGCCGCCTTCCTTCATCACATCGCCCACCGGCTTGATGGCGTTCTTGGAAGCCATCATCGTCGCGGTGCCGACTTCGAACACCTGCAGGATGTGGGGCGCATTGCCCGAGCGGTATGCCGCGATGGCGGCGGTCATGGATTCATCGTAGGTGCCCTTGTAGGCGGGCACGACCTTGTATTCCTTCTGGCTCTCGTTGTATTGCTTGGCGAGGTCGGCGACCCATTCGCCGAGGGGCCCGCTCATGGCGTGCCACCACTGGATCTCGGTTTGGGCGTGCGCCGGGATGGACAGCGTGGCGGCCAACGCCGAGGCGACGGCGAGCGTATTGAATCGCATGAAGACTCCTGAGGGGAAAGAAAAGCGCGGATGCTAGGCGGCGCGTATGACACGGCTGCGTCACATTTGTCGCACGGCGAGGGGGCTCGTCCAACCGGGGAAACCCTTTTGGCGCATGGCCGCACACCCCGCTTGCTGCGCCGCACCATGCTAGCATCGCCCTCCGATTTTTCAGCCCGTCGCCGGGGCTTCCATGAGCAAGACCTCCCTCGACAAAAGCAAGATCAAGTTCCTTCTGCTCGAAGGCATCCACCCCTCGGCGGTCGAGGTGCTGCGGGCCGCGGGCTACACGAGCATCGAGACGCTCGCCGGCGCGCTGCCGGAGGCGGAGCTCAAGGCCCGCGTCGCCGACGTGCACTTCCTGGGCATCCGCTCGCGCACGCAGCTGACGGCCGACGTGTTTGCCGCTGCGCAGAAGCTGGTCGCAGTCGGCGCCTTCTGCATCGGCACCAACCAGGTCGATCTGGATGCGGCGCGCGAGCACGGCGTGGCGGTCTTCAACGCGCCTTACTCCAACACGCGCTCGGTGGCCGAGCTGGTACTGGCCGAGGCCATCCTGCTCTTGCGCGGCGTGCCCGAGAAGAGTGCGGTGGCGCATCGCGGCGGCTGGCTCAAGTCGGCCGAGAACGCCTTCGAGATCCGCGGCAAGACGCTGGGCATCGTGGGCTACGGCTCCATCGGCGCGCAGCTGTCGGTGCTGGCCGAGGCGCTCGGCATGCAGGTGGCTTTCTTCGACGTGGTCACCAAGCTGCCGCTGGGCAACGCGCGCCAGGTGCGCGAACTGCACGATCTGCTGGCGCAAAGCGACATCGTGAGCCTGCACGTTCCGGAGACCCAGGCCACGCAGTGGATGATCGGCGCGGCCGAACTCGCGGCCATGAAGCCGGGCGCGATCCTGATCAACGCCTCGCGCGGCACCGTGGTCGAGATCGATGCGCTGGCCGAATCGCTCAAGCAAAAGAAGCTGCTGGGCGCCGCGATCGACGTGTTCCCGGTCGAGCCGCGCAGCAACAAGGACGAGTTCCAGTCGCCGCTGCGCGGGCTGGACAACGTGATCCTCACGCCGCACATCGGCGGCTCGACGATGGAGGCGCAGGCCAACATCGGCCTCGAAGTGGCCGAGAAACTGGTGAAGTACAGCGACAACGGCACCTCGACCTCCTCGGTCAACTTCCCCGAGGTGGCGCTGCCGGCGCACCCGGGCAAGCACCGGCTGCTGCACATCCACCGCAACGTGCCGGGCGTGCTGTCCGATATCAACCGCGTGTTCGCCGAGAACAACATCAACATCGCCTCGCAGTTCCTGCAGACCAACGAGAAGGTGGGCTACGTGGTGACCGACATCGATGCCGCGTACTCCGATCTCGCGCTCGAAAAGCTGGCGAAGGTGTCCGGCACCATTCGCAGCCGGGTCCTCTTCTAGACCCCTCCGGCAAGGTGCGCGGGGCTGACTTAAAATTCATGCCCCTGGTTCATGGGCGCGCAGCGCCCGACCGAGGCCACTCCCCGATGAATGCTCCGACCGCGTTGACGGCGTTGTTGTCGCAGGCCGAAGAGCCCGCGCGATTGCGTGAGATCCCTTACAACTACACGAGTTTTTCCGATCGCGAGATCGTGATCCGCCTCCTGGGCGAGCGCGGCTGGGAACTGCTGCAGACGCTCCGGGCCGAGCGCCGCACCGGCCGTTCGGCGCGCATGCTCTACGAGGTGCTGGGCGACATCTGGGTGGTGCAGCGCAATCCCTACCTGGTCGACGATCTGCTGGACAACCCGCGCCGGCGCGGCCAGCTGGTCGATGCGCTCAACCACCGCCTGTCCGAGGTGCAGAAGCGCCGCACGCCGGACGCGGCCGCGCAGCGCGACGCGCTGGTCGGCGAGCTGACCGCGCTGGTGGCCCAGGCGGTGCAGGCCTTCGACACCATGTTCCGCGATGTGGCGGCGCTCCGGCGCAAGGCCACGCGCGCGCTGGGCCGGCTCACGGCCAAGGACAACATCAAGTTCGACGGCCTCTCGCGCGTGTCGCACGTGACCGATGCGACCGACTGGCGGGTCGAATACCCCTTCGTCGTGCTCACGCCCGACACCGAGGTCGAGATGGCCGGGCTGGTCAAGGGCTGCATCGAGCTGGGGCTCACCATCATTCCGCGCGGCGGCGGCACTGGCTACACCGGCGGCGCGATCCCGCTGACCTGGAACAGCGCCGTCATCAACACCGAGAAGCTCGAGGCGATGACCGAGGTCGAGATGGTCTCGCTGCCCGGGCTCGATGCGCCGGTGCCCACCGTCTGGACCGAAGCCGGCGTGGTCACCCAGCGCGTGGCCGATGCGGCCGAGCGCGCGGGCTTCGTGTTCGCGGTCGACCCCACCTCGGCCGAAGCCTCCTGCGTCGGCGGCAACGTCGCGATGAACGCGGGCGGCAAGAAGGCGGTGCTCTGGGGCACCGCGCTCGACAACCTGGCCTCCTGGCGCATGGTGACGCCCGAGGCCGAGTGGCTCGAAGTCACGCGCATCGGCCACAACCTCGGCAAGATCCACGACGCCGACAGCGCGGTCTTCGATCTGCAGTACTTCGCGGCCGACGGGAAGACCAAGCTGCGCAACGAGCGGCTCGAGATCGTCGGCAAGACCTTCCGCAAGGAAGGCCTCGGCAAGGACGTGACCGACAAGTTCCTCTCGGGTCTGCCCGGCATCCAGAAGGAAGGTTGCGACGGCCTCATCACCAGCGCGCGCTGGGTGGTGCATCGCATGCCGGCGCACACGCGCACTGTCTGCCTGGAGTTCTTCGGCAATGCCAAGGACGCGGTGCCCAGCATTGTCGAGATCAAGGATTTCATGTTCGCGGAGCAGAAGCGCTCCGGGGTGCTGCTGGCCGGTCTCGAACATCTGGACGACCGCTACCTGAAGGCAGTGGGCTACGCGACCAAGTCCAAGAAGCACGGTGGCCTGCCGAAGATGGTGCTGTTCGGCGACATCGCCGGCGACGATGCCGATGCGGTCGCGCGCGTGACCTCCGAGGTGGTGCGCATCGCCAACTCGCGCAGCGGCGAAGGCTTCATCGCGATCAGCCCCGAGGCGCGCAAGAAGTTCTGGCTCGACCGCAAGCGCACGGCCGCCATCAGCAAACACACCAACGCCTTCAAGATCAACGAGGACGTGGTGATCCCGCTGCCGCGCATGGCCGAGTACACCGACGGCATCGAGCGCATCAACATCGAGCTCTCGCTTCAGAACAAGCTTGCGCTCGCCGACGAGCTCGAAGCCTTCTTCGTGCGCGGCAACCTGCCGCTGGGCAGAAGCGACGATGCCAGCGAGATTGCGTCGGCCGAGCTGCTGGAAGACCGCGCCGCCCAGGCCGCGGCGCTGGTGCGCGAGGTGCGGGCGATGTGGCAGGGCTGGCTCGATGACATCGAAGCGCTGTTCCCGCAGCTGCAGGACCACTCGCTGCGCGCGAGCTGGAAGACGCAGATCCGTGCGCCGCTTGCGGCCATCTTCAGCGGCGCCGAGTTCGCACCGATCCTGGCCGAGTGCAATGCCATCCACCAGCGCGTGCTCAAGGGCCGCGTCTGGATCGCGCTGCACATGCACGCGGGCGACGGCAACGTGCACACCAACATCCCGGTCAACAGCGACAACTACGAGATGCTGCAGACCGCGCATGCCGCGGTGGCACGCATCATGGTGCTGGCACGCAGCCTCGACGGCGTGATCTCGGGCGAGCACGGCATCGGCATCACCAAGCTCGAATTCCTGTCCGACGCGGAGCTGCAGCCCTTCACCGACTACAAGAAGCGGGTCGACCCGGAAGGGCGCTTCAACAAGGGCAAGCTGCTGCGTCCCGTGCTCGGCGATGGCGGCCCGCTGCATGCCGACTTGACCAACGCCTACACGCCCAGCTTCGGCCTCATGGGCCACGAATCGCTGATCATGCAGCAGAGCGACATCGGCGCCATTGCCGACAGCGTGAAGGACTGCCTGCGCTGCGGCAAGTGCAAGCCGGTGTGCGCGACGCACGTGCCGCGCGCCAACCTGCTCTACTCGCCGCGCAACAAGATCCTGGCGACCTCGCTCCTGGTGGAGGCTTTCCTCTACGAGGAGCAGACCCGGCGCGGCGTCAGCATCAAGCACTGGGAAGAGTTCGAGGACGTGGCCGACCACTGCACGGTGTGCCACAAGTGCCTGACGCCTTGCCCGGTCGACATCGACTTCGGCGACGTGTCGATGAACATGCGCAACCTGCTGCGCAAGATGGGCCAGAAGTCCTTCCGGCCCGGCAATGCGGCGGCGATGTTCTTCCTCAACGCCACCAATCCGCAGACCATCAAGATGATGCGCACCGGCATGGTCGATATCGGCTTCAAGGCCCAACGCCTGGCCAACGACCTGCTGCGGGGCCTGGCGAAGAAGCAGACCGCGGCCCCGCCGGCCACGCTGGGCCCGGCGCCGGTCAAGGAGCAGGTGATCCACTTCATCAACAAGAAGATGCCGGGCGGGCTGCCCAAGCAGACCGCGCGCGCGCTGCTGGACATCGAGGATGCCGACTACGTGCCGATCATCCGCAACCCGAAGGCGACCACCTCCGAGACCGAGGCCGTGTTCTATTTCCCGGGCTGCGGCTCGGAGCGTCTCTTTTCGCAGGTGGGCCTGGCCACGCAGGCGATGCTGTGGCATGCGGGCGTGCAGACCGTGCTGCCGCCCGGCTATCTGTGCTGCGGCTACCCGCAGCGCGGCAGCGGCCAGTACGACAAGGCGGAGAAGATGATCACCGACAACCGCGTGCTGTTCCACCGCGTGGCCAACACGCTGAACTACCTCGACATCAAGACGGTGGTGGTGAGCTGCGGCACCTGCTACGACCAGCTGCAGGGCTATCAGTTCGACAAGATCTTCCCGGGCTGCAGGATCATCGACATCCACGAGTACCTGCTCGAGAAGGGCATCACGCTAGGTGGCGCCGCTGGTGGCGGCTACCTGTACCACGACCCCTGCCACAGCCCGATGAAGCTGCAGGATCCGATGAAGACCGTCAAGGCGCTGGTCGGCGACAACGTGCTCAAGAACGACCGCTGCTGCGGCGAGTCCGGCACGCTGGGCGTGACGCGCCCGGACATCTCGACGCAGATCCGCTTCCGCAAGGAAGAGGAGCTGAAGAAGGGCGAGGCCGCGCTGCGCGACAGCGGCATGGTGGGCCCCAAGGCCAACGTCAAGATCCTCACCAGCTGCCCGAGCTGCCTGCAGGGCCTGAGCCGCTACGGCAACGACCTGAACAATGGCCTGCTCGAAGCCGACTACATCGTGGTCGAGATGGCGAACAAGATCCTCGGCGACGACTGGATGCCCGAGTACGTGGCCGCGGCCAATCAGGGCGGCATCGAACGCGTGCTGGTATGACGCGCGCGGCTGGCTGCCCTTTGTGCGACGAGCCTGGCGGACGTCTGGTCTTCGAGGCTGCGAAGTTTCGCGTCATCCATGCTGCGGAAGCGGG
This sequence comes from Variovorax sp. CF079, assembly GCF_900101545.1. GTDB lineage: Bacteria > Pseudomonadota > Gammaproteobacteria > Burkholderiales > Burkholderiaceae_C > Variovorax. The sequence continues at coordinate 137,301 of NZ_FMZU01000007.1, forward strand.
CTTTCCCGCGTTCTATCGCGTCGTCTGGAAAGACCACGTGGCCGAGTGGTCCGATCTGGGGCCGGAAGACCGCGCGTTGTGCATGGATGCGGTGGTCGCCGTGGAGCAAAGCCTGCGCAACGCCCTGGCGCCGGCCAAGATCAACCTCGCGGCGCTGGGCAACATGGTTCCCCACCTGCACTGGCACGTGATCGCGCGCTTCGATTGGGACCCGCGTTTCCCGGGGTCGGTCTGGGCCGAAGTGCAGCGCGAGCCCAATCCGGAACGCGAGGCCGGGATCGAGGTCAAACTGCCATCGCTGGAACGCGAGATGATCCAGCGCCTGGCGACAAGGAGTTTCTGATGGCAGGTTTGCAAGCCGGCGCGCCGACGCCGCAATCGATCACCGTGCACAACCAGTCGCGCGTGCTGGAGGTCGGCTTCTCCGACGGTGCTACCTTCCGCATCCCCTTCGAGCTGATGCGCATCTATTCGCCCTCGGCGGAGGTGCAGGGACACGGGCCGGGCCAGGAAGTGCTGCAGACCGGCAAGCGCAACGTCGGTCTGCTGGACCTGCAGCCGGTCGGCAACTACGCGGTTCAACCGAGCTTCTCCGACGGCCACGATACCGGCATCTTCTCGTGGGACCTGCTGTACGAACTCGGCGCCAAGCAGGACGAACTCTGGGCCGAGTACGAGCGGCGCCTGGCCGCTGCAGGCGTCGACCGCGATGCGCCGATGGCCGAGAAGGGCGGCCACGCCTGTGGCAGCCACTGAGCGCCGCGTTCTTTGGCCCAAAGCAACGAATGACCGCCGTCCCTGCGGGGTCGTCGGCTTGATGTGAACGCTTCCGGCCTAACATCGGGTGCATGAGCAGTACCCATTTCGGTTTCGAATCGGTCGAGGAAAGCGACAAGGCACGGCGCGTGCGCGGCGTGTTCGACTCGGTCGCAACACGCTACGACCTCATGAACGACCTGATGTCGGCGGGCCTGCATCGTGCCTGGAAGGCCTACACGGTGATGGTCGCCAACGTGGGCGAGGGCTCGAAGGTGCTCGACATCGCGGGCGGCACGGGCGACCTCGCACTGGCCTTCGCGAAGAAGGTGGGCGCAAGCGGCGAGGTGGTGCATACGGACATCAACGAAGCCATGCTGCGCACCGGCCGCGACCGGCTGCTCGATGGCGGCGTCGCGCTGCCCACGCTGGTGTGCGATGCCGAGAAGCTGCCCTTCCCGGATGATCACTTCGATGTCGTGTGCGTGGCCTTCGGCCTGCGCAACATGACGCACAAGGACCTCGCACTGAAGGAAATGAACCGCGTGCTGAAGCCGCGCGGCAAGCTCCTGGTGCTCGAGTTCTCCAAGGTCGCCAAGCCGCTTTCCAAGGTCTACGACTGGTATTCGTTCAAGGTGCTGCCGCTGCTCGGCAAGGTGGTGGCGGGCGACGATGCGAGCTATCGCTACCTGGCCGAGTCGATCCGGATGCATCCCTCGCAAGAGGAGCTCAAGACCCTCATGAAAGAGGGCGGTTTCGGACATGTGGACTATCACAACATGACCGGTGGCGTTGTCGCCCTGCATGTTGGAATCAAGTGCTGATGAAGAAATTTTTTGCCGAAAGAGGAGACGTCATGAAGAGTTTTTGGTCCGTTTTGCTGGTGTGCGCGCTGGCCGCTGTGAGCATCGACGCCGACGCACGCCGCCTGGGCGGCGGAACGTCGATCGGCAAGCAGTCGGGCAACGTGACGCAGCGCGAGGCAACGCCCACTGCGCCGGCCGCGCCCGGCGCCCCCGCACAGAACGTGAACAGCGCTGCGGCCAAGCCGGCCGCGGCCGCGCCCGCTGCGGCGGCGCCCAAGCGTCCGTGGGCCGGCATGCTCGGCGGCCTGGCTGCGGGCCTCGGCCTGGCCTGGCTTGCGCATTCGCTCGGCCTCGGCGCAGCCTTTGGCAACATCCTGCTGATCCTCCTGCTGGTGGTCGCGGCCGTGGTCGTGTGGCGCATCTTCGCGGCGCGTTCGCGCGCCAACGGCGCGTCCCGCAGCGGCGGCTTCGCGTTCCAGGGCGCAGGCCATCCCGCTGACGCCACGGCGCCTTCGCAGTACAGCCCGAACAACGTCGGCAACGACGCCTCGGCCCGTCCGTGGGAGCGCAACACCGCGGCCTTCGACGCCAGCCCGGCGCAGCAGCCCGATCACCCGGCCGAGCGCAGCACCGGCGGTTCGTCGATGGCGGGCGCGGCAGCGGCCGGTGGCAGCCTGATCGGTTCGGCCTTGGGCGGCTCGCAGTCCTGGGGCATCCCGGCCGGCTTCGATGTCGACGGTTTCCTCGCCGCTGCCAAGCGCAACTTCGTGACCCTGCAGGACGCCTGGGACCGCGCCGACATCGGAACCCTGCGTTCGATGATGACCGACGGCATGGTCGGCGAGATCCGCCAGCAGCTGGCCGAGCGCGAGAACCACACCGGCGGCCAGCCGAACAAGACCGAGGTCGTGATGCTGGATGCCAAGCTGCTGGGCATCGAGGATCTGCCCGAAGCCTATCTGGCCAGCGTCGAGTTCTCCGGCATGATCCGCGAGGACGTGTCCTCCGGCCCGAGCCCCTTCCGCGAAGTCTGGAACATGACCAAGCCGACCAGCGGCACGAGCGGCTGGCTGGTGGCCGGCGTGCAAGCTCTGCAGTAAAAGCACGCAGCGCCGCGGCCGGGAGGCCGACGGCTCAGGAATAATGGGGACATGGTCACACCATCGTCCCCATTTTCTTTTCTCGACGACTTCGTCAACCGCGTCGGCAGCCGCTTGCAGCCGCCCGATTGGGTCGTCCACGAGGTCCAGCACCGCGCCGTGCTGTTTCTCAACCACGTGCTGCAGCAGGAACCCGAGGCCCAGCAGCGGCTGATGCGCCAGCAGGGGCGGGTGGTCCAGTTCGAATGGCGCTTCGTCACGATGAAGTTCGTGGCCACGCCGGCCGGCCTGCTCGACCTGGCGCCCGAGGACGCCCTCTCCGAGCTCACGCTCGCGGTGACCGAGGAATCCCCGTTCGGCCTCGCGCGGGCCGCGTTCCGCGGCGACAAGCCGCCGGTGCGCATCGAAGGCGACGTGCAACTGGCGGCCGAGGTCAACTGGCTGGTCGACCACGTGCGCTGGGACGTCGAGGATGACTTGGCGCGCGTGATCGGCGATGTTCCCGCCCACACCATTGCCACCGGCGCCCGGCGCGTGGTGGCGGCACTGCGGCAGTTCGTCGGTGAGCGCGGCGGCAAGGCCGCCGGGCCCGCAGGCCCCGAATGAGGCGTTTCTACCGCGGCATCGTCATCGTCCTGGTCGCGCTGCGCTACGGCCTCGACGAGCTCGTGCTCACGAGCTTCCAAAAGCCCTGGCTGCGCGTGGTGGCGCGCGTCGTCTCGATCGGCCGCAATCTCGACGCGCCGCGCGGCCAGCGCCTGCGCGAAGCGCTGGAGAGCCTGGGGCCGATCTTCGTGAAGTTCGGGCAGGTGCTGTCGACGCGGCGCGACCTGCTGCCTGCCGACATCGCGGACGAGCTGGCCTGGCTGCAGGACCGCGTGCCGCCCTTCGATTCGAAGGTCGCGATCGCGACCATCGAGCGCGCCTTCCGTCGGCCGGTGGGCGAGATCTTCGTGCAGTTCGACGAGACGCCTGTGGCCAGCGCGTCGATCGCGCAGGTGCATTTCGCGACCATCCGCGACCCCGGCGGCGCCGTGCGCGAGGTCGCGGTCAAGGTACTGCGGCCCGGCATGCGCGGCGTGATCGAGAAGGACCTGGAACTCATGGCCATGATGGCCGCCTGGGTGGAGGGATTGTCGACCGATGCCAAGCGGCTCAAGCCGCGCGAGGTGGTGGCCGAGTTCGACAAGTACCTGCACGACGAGCTCGACCTGGTGCGCGAGGCCGCCAACGCCGCCCAGTTGCGGCGCAACATGAGCAAGCTCGAACTGGTGATGATCCCCGAGATGCTCTGGGACTTCTGCCATCCCGAGGTGATCGTGATGGAGCGCATGAAGGGCGTGCCCATCGCCCAGCTCGACCGCCTGCGGGCGGCCGGGGTCGACATCCCGAAGCTGGCGCGCGACGGCGTCACCATCTTCTTCACGCAGGTGTTTCGCGACGGCTTCTTCCATGCCGACATGCATCCGGGCAACATCCAGGTCAGCCTGGACCCGGCCACTTTCGGGCGCTACATCTCGCTGGACTTCGGCATCATCGGCACGCTGACCGAGTCCGACAAGGAGTACCTGGCGCAGAACTTCGCCGCCTTCTTCAGGCGCGACTACAAGCGCGTGGCCGAGCTGCACCTCGAAAGCGGCTGGGTTCCCGAAGGCACGCGCATCGACGAGCTCGAGGGCGCGATCCGCACCGTGTGCGAGCCTTACTTCGACCGGCCGCTGAAGGAGATCTCGCTCGGCATGGTCCTGATGCGCCTGTTCCAGACCTCGCGCCGTTTCCACGTCGAGATCCAGCCGCAGCTGGTGCTGCTGCAGAAGACCCTGCTCAACATCGAGGGCCTGGGCCGCCAGCTCGATCCCGAACTCGACCTCTGGCACACGGCCAAGCCTTTCCTCGAGAAGTGGATGAGCGACCAGATCGGCCCGCGCAAGCTGCTGGAGCAGCTGCGCGCCGAGGCGCCGCGCTACGCCAAGCTGCTGCCCCAATTGCCTCGGCTTCTGCACGATTTCCTCGAAAATCGGCCGGCCGACCACCGGCGCGAACTGATGGAACTGCTGGCCGCTCAAAAGCGGACCAACCGGCTCCTGCAGGCCATCATCTACGGTGGCATAGGTTTTGTATTGGGGTTGATCGCGATGCAGGTGCTGGTGCGCGTGCGTCTTTTCTGAAAGGAGATTTCGTCGTGCTGCTGACCCTGGTCATCATCTACCTGCTGCTCACGATCGCCGTCGGCCTGTATGCGGCCAAGCGCGTGAAGAACACCACCGATTTCGCGATCGCCGGGCGCCATCTGCCGCTCTACATGATCGTGACGACCACTTTCGCCACCTGGTTCGGCTCCGAAACGGTGCTCGGCATCCCGGCCAAGTTCATCGAAGGGGGCCTGAACGGCGTGGTCGAGGATCCTTTCGGCGCCGGCACCTGCCTGATCCTGGTCGGGCTCTTCTTCGCCGGCAAGCTCTACCGCATGACGCTGCTCACCATCAGCGACTATTACCGGGAGCGCTTCGGCCGCACCATCGAGATCGCTTGCTCGCTGATCATCATGCTGAGCTACCTCGGCTGGGTCTCCGCGCAGGTTACGGCGCTCGGGCTGGTGTTCAACCTGCTGTCGGGCGGCGTCATCAGCATCCCGATCGGCATGGTGATCGGCGTGGTCTCGATCCTGGCCTACACGCTGTTTGGCGGCATGTGGTCGGTGGCGGTGACCGATTTCATCCAGATGATCATCCTGGTGCTGGGCTTGGCGGTGATCGCGATGTTCGCGGGCAACATGGCCGGCGGTGCCGACAAGGTGATCGCCTTCGCCGCCAGCAAGGACCTGTTCCGGTTCTGGCCGGAGCCGAACTTCAAGGACATCATCTTCTTCTTCGCCGCCGCGATCACCATGATGCTCGGCTCGATTCCGCAGCAGGACGTGTTTCAGCGCGTCATGTCGGCCAACAGCGTGAAGGCCTCGACGCGCGGCCCGGTGATCGGCGGCGTCGCGTACATCCTGTTCGCCGCCGTGCCGATGTTCCTGGTGGCGAGCGCGCTCCTGATCATGCCGGAGCAGACCGCGACGCTGCTGAAGGAAGATCCGCAAAAGGTGCTGCCCATGCTGGTGCTCGAGAAGATGCCCTTCGTGATGCAGGTGTTCTTCTTCGGCGCGCTGCTGTCGGCCATCAAGTCGACGGCCTCGGCCACGCTGCTGGCGCCGAGCGTGACCTTCACCGAGAACATCTGGCGCCAGTTCCGGCCGGCCGGCAGCGACAAATCCAACCTGATGACGATGCGCATCACGGTGCTGCTCTTCAGCGTCGCCGTGCTCGCCTATGCGATCCGCATGCAGGGCACGCCGATCTACGAGCTGGTCTCGGGCGCCTACCAGGTGCCGCTGGTGGGCGCCTTCGTGCCGCTGGTCTGCGGCCTGTACTGGCAGCGCGCGACGACCCAGGGCGCCATTGCGGCGGTCGTGCTGGGCATCGGGGTCTGGCTGCTGTTCCTGGCCATGCCTTGGGGCGAGCAGTTCCCGGCACAACTGGCCGGTGTGCTGGCGGCCTTCGCCGGCATGTTCGCCGGCTCGCTGGCGCCACAGTGGGTCTCCAACACCCGCACGCCGCATCGTCCGCTGGCCGTCGACCCCGCCTGAGCGGCGGTGGGGCGGCGCTTATAATCGAGAGCTTTGCGAGCGGCCGCCGGCCGCTCATCCGCCCCCCGACCCCATGCCTATCTACGCCTACAAGTGCAGCGCCTGCGGCTTTGCCAAGGACGTGCTGCAGAAATTGTCCGATGCGCCCTTGACCGAGTGCCCGAGCTGCGGCGTGGGTGCGTTCAGCAAGCAGCTCACCGCCGCCGGCTTCCAGCTCAAGGGATCGGGCTGGTACGTGACCGATTTCCGCGACGGCGGCGGCAAGAAGGGCGCTGAAAAGGGCGCTGACGGTGCGGGCGCGCCGGCCGACGGAACTGCCGCGAAGCCGGCCGAAACTGCGGGCGCGCCGGCACCGTCCGCTGCGCCTGCCGCATCCCCCGCGCCGGCGCCGGCGCCTGCCGCTGCCGCGGCCAAGAACGACTGATCGAGCCGCACACGCCATGCTCGCGCTGCGCAAATGGGTGCTTTCCGGCTTGCTGGTCATCGTGCCGCTGGTCATCACGCTGGGCGTGCTGAACTGGATCATCGGCACGCTCGACCAGACGCTGTGGCTGCTGCCGGAAGATTGGCAGAAGTGGCTCAACGACCACAGGGTGCGCGGGCTGGGCGTGCTCTTGACGCTGGCGATCCTGCTGGCGGTCGGCGCGATCGCGAGCAATTTCGTCGGCAAGCGCCTGCTGGGATGGGGCGATGCCGTGGTGCGCCGCATTCCGGTGGTCCGCTCGATCTACTCCAGCGTCAAGCAGGTGTCGGACACGCTGTTCTCCGAGAACGGCAATGCGTTCCGCACCGCAGTACTGGTCGAGTGGCCGCGCGAAGGCGTGTGGACCATCGCGTTCGTGACCGGTGCTCCCGGCAGCGACGTGGTGGAGCACCTCGGCGGTGGCGACTACCTCAGCGTCTACGTGCCGACCACGCCCAACCCGACGGGCGGCTATTTCGTGATGCTCAAGCGCAGCGACTGCATCGAACTCAAGATGAGCGTGGACGACGCGCTCAAGTACATCGTGTCGATGGGCGTGGTCGTTCCCGGCGGCCCCGCAACCATCGCGATCAAATAAAACGCGCCACTGTCGGCGCCGGAATCCACCTATGGCCATGCGTTCTCACTACAGCGGTCTCGTGACCGAAGCCCTGCTGGGCCAAACCGTCACCCTGTGCGGGTGGGTCAACCGCCGCCGCGACCATGGCGGCGTGATCTTCATCGACCTGCGCGACCGCGAAGGGTACGTGCAGGTGGTGTGCGATCCCGATCGCGCCGCCACCTTTGCCACGGCCGAGGGCCTGCGCAACGAGTTCTGCGTACAGGTCACCGGCCTGGTTCGCGCGCGGCCCGAGGGCACGGTCAACGAGAACCTGAAGAGCGGCAAGGTCGAAGTGCTGTGCCAGGAGATGAAGGTGCTCAATCCTTCCGTCACGCCGCCCTTTCTGCTGGACGACGACAACCTCTCGGAAACCACCCGCCTCACGCACCGCGTGCTGGACCTGCGCCGCCCCGCGATGCAGCGCAACATGATGCTGCGTTACAAGGTCACGATGGAGGTGCGCAAGTTCCTCGACGCCAACGGCTTCATCGATATCGAGACGCCGATGCTCGGCAAGTCCACGCCCGAAGGCGCGCGCGACTACCTGGTGCCGAGCCGCGTGCACGACGGCTGCTTCTTCGCGCTGCCGCAGTCGCCCCAGCTCTTCAAGCAGCTGCTGATGGTGGCCGGCTACGACCGCTACTACCAGATCGTCAAGTGCTTCCGCGACGAGGACCTGCGCGCCGATCGCCAGCCCGAGTTCACGCAGATCGACATCGAAACCTCGTTCATGGCCGAGGAAGAGATTCGCGAGATGTTCGAAGGCATGATCCGCAAGGTGTTTCGCGCGGCGGCCGCAGTCGAGCTGCCGCCGTTCCCGGTCATGAGCTATGCGGACGCGATGTTCAAGTACGGCTCCGACAAGCCCGACCTGCGCGTCAAGCTCGAGTTCACCGAACTGACCGACGTGATGCGCAACGTCGAGTTCAAGGTCTTCGCGCAGGCCGCCAGCACCCCCGGCGGCCGCGTGGTGGCGCTGCGCGTGCCCGGCGGCGGCGCCGAAGGCGGCCTGTCGCGCGGCGACATCGATGCCTACACCGAGTTCGTCAAGATCTACGGCGCCAAGGGCTTGGCCTACATCAAGGTCAACGACGCAGCGCAGGGGCGCGAGGGCCTGCAGAGCCCGATCGTCAAGAACCTCAACGATGCCTCGCTGGCGGAAATCATCGCGCGCACCGGTGCGCGCAACGGCGACATCCTGTTCTTCGGCGCCGACAAGGAAAAGATCGTCAACGACGCCATCGGCGCGCTGCGCGTGAAGATCGGCCACAGCGCCTTCGGCCGCAAGAACGGCCTGTTCGAGGACCGCTGGGCGCCGCTCTGGGTCGTCGACTTCCCGATGTTCGAGTTCGACGAGGAAGGCCAGCGCTGGTCGGCCGTGCACCATCCCTTCACCGCGCCCAAGGACGGCCATGAAGACCTCATGGACACTGCGCCCGAGAAGTGCATCGCCAAGGCCTACGACATGGTGCTCAACGGCATCGAGATGGGCGGCGGCTCGGTGCGTATCCACCGCGAGGAGGTGCAGAGCAAGGTGTTCCGCGCGCTCAAGATCAGTGCCGAGGACGCCCAGAACAAGTTCGGCTTCCTGCTCGACGCGCTGCAGTACGGCGCACCGCCGCACGGCGGCATCGCGATCGGCCTGGACCGGCTGGTGATGCTCCTGAGCGGTGCGGAGTCGATCCGCGACGTGATCGCCTTCCCCAAGACCCAGCGCGCGCAGGACCTGCTGACGCAGGCGCCGAGCCCGGTCGACGAGAAGCAGCTGCGCGAGCTGCACATCCGGTTGCGCAACGCCCAGCTGGCCGCCTGAGCGGGCCGGGGCCAAGCATGAGCCGCCGGGCCGCCCCCAAGGCGAATACCGAAGCGCGCGGCGCGAAGGTTGGTTAGTGAGCGGGCGGCCCTGGAAGATTCCCGAGTCGGTGCTGGTCGTGATCCACACGCCGACGCTCGACGTGCTGCTGATCCGGCGTGCCGATGCCGAGGACTTCTGGCAGTCGGTCACCGGCAGCAAGGATGACATCGACGAACCGCTGGCGCTGACCGCGGCGCGCGAGGTTGCGGAGGAGACCGGCATCGATTGCGGCGAAGGCAGCGCGCTCGCCTCGCAGCTGCGCGACTGGCGGCTCCAGAACATCTACGAGATCTACCCCCGCTGGCGCGCCCGCTATGCGCCGGGCGTCACCCACAACACCGAGCACCTGTTCGGCCTCTGCGTGCCCGAGCGCCTGACGCCGCGCCTGGACCCGCGCGAACACACGGCCTGGCGCTGGCTGCCCTACCGCGAGGCGGCCGACGCCTGCTTTTCCCCTTCGAACGCCGAAGCGATCCTGCTGCTGCCACAATTTGCGCAATGAACGCGCCGACCAACAGCATCCGGGTGGCGACTTACAACATCCACAAGGGTGTGCAAGGCATCGGCCCCGCACGGCGCCTCGAAATCCACAACCTGGGCCATGCCATCGAGCAGCTCGATGCCGACATCGTGTGCCTGCAGGAAGTGCGCAAGATGAACCGGCAGGCCGCCGCCCGCTTCAGGCACTGGCCCGAGCTGCCGCAGGCCGACTTTCTCGCGCCCGAGGGCTACACGGCCGTCTACGAGACCAACGCCATCACGCGGCACGGCGAGCATGGCAACGCGCTGCTCACGCGCTGGCCGGTGCTGCGCAAGACTCATCAGGACATCTCCGACCATCGCTTCGAGCAGCGGGGGCTGCTGCACGTGGCGATCGACGTCGAGGGCCAGCCGGTGCATGCGATCGTGGTGCACCTGGGCCTCATCAAGGGCAGCCGTGTGCGCCAGGTCGCGCTGTTGCGGGAATTCATCGAGCGCGAGATCCCGCCCGGCGAGGCGCTGGTCGTGGCCGGCGATTTCAACGACTGGGGCGCGCGCATGCGCTACGCGATGAACGCCATGGGGCTGCGCGACACCGGCGACCTGCGCGGACCGCGCACGCTGACCTATCCCTCGCGCCTGCCGGTGACCCAGCTCGACTTCATCTACGGCCGCCAGGTCGAGCCGGTCGCCACCACGGTGCCGCGCGGGCCGATCTGGGCGCGCATGTCCGATCACCTGCCGCTGGTGACGGATTTCGTGCTATCAAAACAATAGCTTTGCGCGCAGGCGGGAAGCGCGCTGCAGGGTCATTCGCCCTGAATACATTCACTGTTAGGATGCTCTCATGCTAAGGAAAACCGACGCCGTAGAGCGCCCCGACGAAGGGGCCGAGGACGAGGGCACGCCCGTGTCCGTGAAGATCCGCGAGCGCCTTCTGGCCGCCCGCAAGCGCTTCCATGCCAACGACAATATCGCGGAGTTCATCGAGCCCGGCGAACTCGAGCGCCTGCTCGACGAGGTCGAAGGCAAGATGAAGCATGTGCTCGAGAGCCTGGTGATCGACCTGGACAACGACCACAACACCGACAACACGGCCCGCCGCGTCGCGAAGATGTACGTCAACGAGGTGTTCAAGGGGCGTTACGTGGCCCAGCCCTCGCTCACCGAATTCCCGAACGCCGAGCACCTCAACGAGCTCATGATCGTCGGCCCGATCACGGTGCGCAGCGCCTGCTCGCACCATTTCTGCCCGATCATCGGCAAGCTCTGGATCGGCGTCATGCCCAACGAGCAGACCAACGTGATCGGCCTGTCGAAGTACGCGCGGCTGGCCGAGTGGGTGATGAGCCGGCCCCAGATCCAGGAAGAAGCCGTGGTTCAGCTGGCCGACCTGATTCAGGAGCGCACGCAGCCCGACGGCCTGGCGCTGGTGGTCGAGGCCGAGCATTTCTGCATGCAGTGGCGCGGCGTCAAGGAGATGGACAGCAAGATGATCAATTCAGTGATGCGCGGCGCGTTCCTGAAAGACTCCAACCTGCGCCGCGAATTCCTTTCCCTTCTTCCCCGCCGGAGTTGAACGCCATGCTCGTACGACTTCTCTATGTGAGCCGCGCCGTCGATACCAGCTCCGACGCCATCGAAGCGATCCTCGCGCAATCGCGCTCGCACAACACTGCGTGCGGCATCACCGGCATCCTTTGCTATGGCGCAGGCGTGTTCCTGCAGGCCATCGAAGGCGGCCGCACGGCGATCAGCGAGCTGTACGGCCACATCCAGCGGGATCCCCGCCACAAGGACGTGGTGCTGCTGCACTACGAAGAAATCTCCGAGCGCCGCTTCGGCGGCTGGACGATGGGGCAGGTCAATCTGTCCAAGCTCAATATCTCGACCTTGCTCAAGTACTCGGAGAAGCCGGAGCTCGATCCGTATTCGGTCTCCGGGAAGGTATCGCTCGCGCTGCTCGAGGAACTGATGGCCACCGCCGCCATCGTCGGCCGGCACTGAGTCGCGCGCGGCGGCCGAGGCTGCATCGGCCATGCTGTTGCTGGGCTGCGATTTTTCGAGCGCACCGACATCGCGCAAGCCCATCGTGCTCGCGCTCGGAGCCGCGCAGGAGGGCGGCGTCCGGCTCTCGCGGCTCGAACGCTTCGCGACTCTCGACGCCTGGTGCCAATGGCTGGCGGATACGCCCGAATGGGTCGGCGCCTTCGACTTCCCCTTCGGCTTGCCGCGTGAACTGGTCGCACAGCTCGGATGGCCGCCGCAATGGCGGGCGCTCATCGCGCACTATGCCGGCTTGAGCCGCGACAGCATCCGCGAGACTTTCGCTGCCTTCTGCGCGGCGCGCCCCGCCGGCGGGAAGTTCGCGCACCGCGCCACGGACGGCCCGGCGGGCTCTAGTCCCTCGATGAAATGGATCAACCCACCGGTCGCCTTCATGCTGCACGCCGGCGTGCCGCGGCTGCTCGCGGCAGGTGCCGCATTGCCGGGACTGCACGCGCCGGCCGGCGGCGGCATGGCGCGTGTTGCGCTGGAAGGCTATCCGGGGCTTCTTGCGCGCGAGCTGATCGGGCGGCGCAGCTACAAGAGCGACGATGCCGCTGCCCAGAACGCACAGCGGCGCGCGGCGAGGATCGATCTGCTCGCCGCGCTCGAACGAGGTTCCACGCGTCTCGGCCTGCGTCTCTTTCTCGGCGCTGCCGAGCGCGATCAGCTGCTGGCCGATGCCAAGGGCGATTGCATCGACGCGGTGCTCTGCATCGTGCAGGCCGCCTGGGGTGCGGCCCGCAAGTCGAGCGCCGGTCCGGGCTATGGCCTGCCGGCGGCGATGGACCCGCTGGAGGGCTGGATCCTCACCGCCTGAAGTCCTACGGCAGATCAAGCCGGCTTCGGCACGCGGGGGCCTATGCGGGCCCGCTAGATTGGCTTTCAGTGGTTCGGTCGAACCACCCGTTCATCTCATCTTGCGAAGGAAGCGACATGAACAAGGACCAAGTGGCAGGCCGTGTCGACCAAGCCAAGGGCAAGCTCAAGGAAGCGGCCGGCAAGGTCAGCGGCAGCGAGAAGCTGCAGAGCGAAGGCGTGGTCGAGCAGGCCGGCGGCAAGGTGCAAAGCACCTACGGCGATGCCAAAGAGAAGGCCAAGGACGCCATCAAGCGCGGCGCGGACAAGCTCTGACGCCCATTCACCATGGCCTGCAGCTCCGTCGCCTCGTCGTAGTCCGCATGACTGCGGTCGAGCAATGTCTTCGGATTGAAGTCGCGCTGGCCTCCGAGCTGCACGATGCGTTCCGCGATCTTGTCGGAATGGGCGGACTCTTCGTTCGCATGCACGAGGCACTCGTCGGCGATCGCCGGCGAGGCCACGCCGTTGGCGGTGAAGTAGTGGCGCTTGTAGCGCAGCACGCAGACCAGCTCGGTGGCCAGCGCGTCATTGAGCAGCTTGACGATGTCGTCGCGCCACGGCCCGTAGCTGGGCGTCACGGCGCCGTCGTCGAGGTGCTTGGACGCCGCGTCGATGGCGGTCTGGTCGAGCGTCAGATGTTACGGGCGCTCCTTGACTGCGGTATTCATGGGGAATCCTTTCGTGAGGGGCCGGGGTTCTTGTGCATCAGCGTGGTCACGAGATCGGCCACGTCCGATGTCTTGAGGGCCGCGGCGAGCACTGCCGTGATCGACAGCAATCGCCAGGGCTTGACCAGCACGACCAGCGCACCCGCCGCCGCTGCCGCCGCCATCAGCTTGGCGGGCTGTTCGCGCGCATAGCGGTCGAGCAGCGGTCGCGCCAATTGGCCGACGGCGTTGGCGGGGTGCCTGCGCCACCAGCGCCGGGTCGCATTGCGCGCGACCGACGCCCAGTCGACCCGGTCGAGCACGCTTTCGCGCTGCGCGGGGCGCCGCCCCGAGGCTGGCCGTGGTGCATCGGCTGCGGCTTCGCTTCCTCGCAGCTGCTGCACCAGCGCCCGGCGGGAGATCGCGAGCCGTTGCTGCGGCGTCAGGTCCTGGCGCTCAATGGCCACGACCTTCTCCCGCCAGATGCAGCGCCTGGACGTCCGCGTCGAGCTGGGCGCGGATATCGCTGAAAGCATGAAATTCGCTCGGGCGCGAAGCAACATAGGCCGAGACGAGCGCGATCAGTACCGCGATGCCCGGAACGACGACCAGCACCCAGTGAAAGCTTCCGTGCAGCGCGCCGAGCATGGCGGCGACGCCGATCAGCCCCAGGGCGAGCATCGCGCTGGCGGCTGCAAGCGCGCCTGCCACGACCCGCGCGATCAGGCCCCGGCTCGCCTGCGCCGTTTCCAGCCTGGCCAGCGCAGCGTAGTTGGCGACGTGATCCGCGATCAGCTCCGGATGCCCGAGCACCGTGGAGAAAATGGGATGGAGCATGGTGCGGCAGGCAGCGGGAAGCGGAATTTCAGATCAATAGTCGTCGCGACTGCTGCGACGGCTGGCGAGGACGATCAGCGCCGTGATGGCGGCACCGGCCGCGGCGGCGACGAGCACGGAGCGAACCGGCTGGTCGGCGATGTACTTGCCCGTGACGTCGGCAGCCTGCTCGAAGCGGCGTTGCGCACGCGCGCTGGTCGTCGAGGCGGCATCCAGGCCGCGCTGTACCGCCTGCTGCACACGTGCCGCGATCTGCTCCACGGCGGGCTCCGCGTCGCGGCGCAGGTCACGAACCTTCTCTCCGGCGGCGTTCACTGCGTTCTGCGCGTAGGCGCGCGTGGTGTCGATCGCGTCAGCGGCGGTCTGGCGCGCCTCTTCGGCGATCTGCGAAGGGGTCTTGGTGGTCGTGTTCATGAAAATAGTCCTTCCGGAGATTGTTGTGAGAACCTGCTCATCGTAACGAGGCTGTCATCGTCGCATCAAGCCCGCGATGAAGCTGGCGAGGGCCAGCACGATGAAGATCACGAAAAGTATTTTCGCGATGCCGACGGCGCTGGCCGCGATGCCGCCGAAGCCGAACAGCGCGGCGATCAGGGCGATGACCAGGAATACGACTGCGTAATACAACATGCTGAACTCCTTTGGAGGATGGTCTCGTCGTTGTGAATGGCGGCCGGCCGGTTCAGAGGGTGAAACCGCGTGGGATTCACGTTAAGTGGGGGGGCGCCGAAGCCCTGTCAGCAGCAGCGGCCTGGGGGCGTAGGAGAGGGTCGAATCACGGTCGGGCCGCTCCCGAGCCGCGTATTCAGGCTGCCTTGGAGGAGCGAGGCGGGGAGGCGGGGAGCATCGCGCTCAGGCGCGTTCCCTGGCCGGGCGCCGACGAAATGGTGAGCTTGCCCTTGGCGGCTTCCACGCGATGCCGCATGCCTGCCAGGCCATGGGATGAAGGCCGGGTGCTGCGGGCGTCGAAGCCCTTGCCGTTGTCGGCGACTTCCACGATCACATGGTTGCCGTAGTTCTTCATGACGATGCTGGCTTCGGTCGCCTGCGCGTACTTGCTGATGTTGGTCAGGCTTTCCTGGACCATGCGATAGATGGTGAGCTGGTCGGCTTCGTTGAGCGCCACCGGCTCGAGCACCATCTCGATTTCCGTTCCCGAGCGCTCGGCGAATTCGCGGCCGAGGATTTCGAGCGAAGCGATGAGCCCGAGGTTGGCCAGCGACGAGGGCCTCAGGTCTTCGATGATGCGGCGCTTGAGCGCGATGCCGCTGTTGAGGAGCTCGTTCAGATGCTGCAGCCGCTGGATCGCGTCCGGCGAATCGATGAGGCGCGACTTCAGGCGTGCCACGTCCAGCTTGGCCGCGGTCAGCAGCGAGCCCAGCTCGTCGTGCAGCTCGCGCGCCAGGAAGCCGCGCTCGCTTTCCCGCACCTGCTGCAGGTGGGTGGCGAGCTCGGCCAGCGTCGCGGTGCGTTCGCGGACCTCGTCCTCCAGGGCATTGCGTTCGCGTTGCAGCGCCTCCTGCTGCCGCTCGCCGGCCGAACGCAGCACATGGGCCTGGCGCAAATACAGGTAGAAGGCCAGCAGGCCCGCCAATGCCACCAGCCCGATGCCGATGCGCGCAAAGCGCAGCGACTTCGCGATCTGGACCTGGCCCAGCATCAGCGCCTCGTTGCTGATCGAAATCAGTTCGCCGGCCTGCTGGCGGATGGCCTCCATCTCCTCGCGGCCGACGTCGGTTGTGATCACGAACTTCCAGGCGTCGTCGTTGCCGTCGCGTCGCAGCCGCACGCTCATGTCCATCTCCGCGAGCTTGCGCGAGACGTGCTTCGAGAGCTGGGTCAGGCGCGCCGTCTCGACGGGCTTTCCGGCATAGAGCACCTGCAGGGCGGCCAGTTGACCATCCACCTGCTTCACGGCAACGTCATACGGCTCGCGGTAGCGCGCCTCGCCCGTCAACAGATAGCCGCGCTGACCCGTTTCGGCATCGATGATGTTCTGCAGCAGCATGTTGAGCACCAGGCGCACGCGCTGCGCCTCGCCGACTTCGGTCAGGGCCTGGGTGGACTGGCGGTAGCCGGCCTCGTTGATGCCCACGAGCACGAGCGCGGCGAGCGTCGCGAGCGTGAGGCCGAGGGCCATCTTCGGGAAAGCTAACCAGCGCATGGGGTCTCCGCGGGATGCGGGCAGTTCAAATTCGGGAATAATCGACGTGGATCAGGGGGCGGCATGCCGCGACGCAAGAAACAGCGATACGACAAAGAAGGTACCAGATGATCAAGATCGGAATTGTGGACGACCACGCCATCGTGCGCTCCGGCTTGCGCCAGTTCTTCTCGGAACACGTCGACCTGCGCGTGGCGGGCGAGGCGGCCAGCGGACGCGAAGCGATCGAGCTGGTGCGCACCACGGAGCTGGATGTGCTCGTGATGGATCTCTCGATGCCCGGACAGAGCGGGATCGATGCGCTGGCGATGATCCGCGCCAAAGCGCCGGACGTGGGCATCCTCATCTTGAGCGGCTACCCCGAGGAGCACTACGCGATGAACCTGATCCGCCAGGGCGCGAGCGGCTATCTCAACAAGGAGTGCGACCCGATGGAGATCGTGAACGCGATCCGCACCATCTCGCTGGGCCGCCGCTACATCACGCCGGCGGTGGCCGAGCTGCTGGCGCGCCAGCTCGACCGCAAGGACGACGCGGCGCCGCACGAGCAATTGTCCGAGCGCGAGTTTCAGGTGTTTCTCAAGCTGGCCAAGGGTGAGACGGCGGGCGATATTGCCAAGACGCTTTCGCTTTCGGTCAAGACCGTCAGTACTTACCGCACGCGCCTGATGGAGAAGATGAATCTCTCTTCCAACAGCGACCTGACGTACTACGCGCTGAAGAACAAGTTGATCGATTGAGATTCCGGCGGCGGCTCCATCCCTGCGGGGCTGCCGCATGCTGGAAAAGACCATCGTTCGCGATGCGGGGCGTCAGCTCGAGCTGGACGGCTGGCGAAGCGCGGAGGACTGCCCGATGCAGAAGTCGATCAGCGCGTCGATCTCGTTCGATTTGTCGAACACGGCATCGACACCGAACTGGGCGCAGCGTTTGCGTATGTCGGGGGTGGCGTAGTTGCTGAGCACCACCACTTTCTGGTCGGGCCGGCGCGACACGCAAGCCTGCAGCACGCCCAGGCCGCTGCCTTGTTTCAGGAACAGATCGACGATGGCCAGTTCCCACTGGTCGCTGTTCTCGGTCAGCCAGCGGACGGCTTCCGTCTCGGTTTCGGCGAAACCGACGGCTGAGATGCAGGTGAGCTCCTCCAGAGTACCGACGAGATTCTCGCGGATCGTGACGTTGTCTTCGACGATGTAGGTGTTCAATCTGGGGTCCATTGGAGAACCGGCGCGTCTCTCTGGCGATCGAGCTCCGTGGACCGTGGGTCCCCGCGAAAGCCGTTTCGCAAAATGCTACAAATCAACAGCCCCGCATCATGCAGCGTTCGACGCCCTGCGGCTGTAGGCTTGTTCTTACGGCGGTGAACGATTTGCGGCCGTAGGCTTTGCCCCACAGCGGCTGCGGTCGAGCGCCGACCCCGGCGCCGGATGCGCCCCCTTACCCTCGATCCCGATGCGGATCGCTCCATGCCTTCGCATCCTTTCTCCAACGGAAGGCGCCGAGATGAACATCGTGTGGAACTACGTGGCCGTCGGCCTCTTGACCTTGGCGGCCGCCGCAGTCGTGGTGATCGGCGAGCCCGCGAACGCCGAACTGAAGCTCGCCGAAGCGGCGAAAAACGCGGCCGCGGTCGGCATCACCGCCATCTGCTTCCTCGCATCCCCTGCATCCATCGTCTCGACGCCGGACAAGAAGATGCCAGCACCGTGACCCCGAACACCGCCCACACGCCGCGCCGCTCGATCTGGATCAAGCTCGGCGCGGTGCTGCTGGGGCTGTTCGTGGCCCTCCTGCTGGTGCTGGCTTTCTTTCCCTGGGACGCGCTGCGGGAGCCGATCAACCGCTACGTCAGCGACAAGACCGGCCGCAAGTTCGAGATCACGCGGCGGCTGGATGTCGATCTCGGCTGGCGCGGCGCCACCGTCAAGCTCGACGGCATCGAATTCGCGAATCCTTCCTGGGCCCGCGACCCCTATCTCGTGCGTGCGCAGAGCGCCGAACTGGACCTCCGGCTGTGGCCGCTCCTGGCGCGCAAGGTCGTGATTCCGCGCCTGGCCCTGGTTTCGCCGTCGCTGGGCCTTCAGATGGAAGAGGACGGGCGGCGCACCTGGGCGCTGGGCAAGGACACTTCGGACGAAGCGACAGTGCCGACGATCGGCCTCCTGCAGATCGACGGCGGCGGGCTCGACTTCCTTGCGGAGCATTGGGGCGTGGACCTGCACGCCGATTTCAGCTTCGACACCAGCCGTGGCGACATGCCGCTCAGCTACCGCATCAAGGGCCGCTACCAGCGCCAGCCGCTCACGGCGGAGGGCCGTACCGGCAACGTGCTGCAGCTCAACGCGGCGGGCCAGCCGCCGTTCCCGCTCGAGATCAGTGCGGTCGCGGGTCACACCCGGCTGAAGGCGCAAGGCACGGTGGCCGAACTCGCCAGCCTGGATGGCGTCGACGCCCGCTTCGAACTCAAGGGCCAGAACCTCGGCGATCTGTACCGGTTGCTGGGCATCGCGCTGCCCCAGACTTCCCCTTACGCCCTCAGCGGCGAGCTGAAAAAGCGCGCGAAGCTGTGGGAGGTGCAAGGCCTCAAGGGCAAGCTGGGCCTCTCCGACATCGGCGGCGACATGCGGTTCGACCAGTCGCAGAAGCCGCCTTATCTCGCGGGCAGCCTCCGCTCGCGCGTGATGGACATGGACGACCTCGGCCCGCTGATCGGCTTGCCGCCGACGGCCCGTTCGGCCAATGCAGTCGAAGGTGTGGCGCCGCCGCCCAGCGTTGCCCAAGTCAAGCGCGCGCGGCGCGATCCCGGGCGCAAGGTGCTGCCCACCGCCACGCTGGACTTCGAGCGCCTGCGCGCCATGAATGCCGAGGTGAAGTACGTGGCCGACCGCATCCGGAACGTGCGCGAGCTGCCGCTCGACAAGGGCAGCGTGCAGGTGAAGCTGAAGGATGGCGTGCTGACGCTCGACCCGCTCGATGTGGGCGTCGCCAACGGCAGGCTGGCCGGCGCGATCCGCATCGATGCCACCCAGAATCCGGCCGACATCCGAGCGGCGCTGGACGTGCGCGCCATGCAGCTCAACCGCCTGATTCCCAAGGTCGAGACCCTGCGCACCAGCTTCGGAAAACTCGATGGGCGGATCAACCTGTCCGGGCGCGGAAACTCGGTCGCGGGCTGGCTGGGCAGCGCCTCCGGGGATGTGGCCGCTCTCACGGGCCGCGGGCAGTTCAGCAACCTGCTGCTGGAATTCATGGGCCTGGACGGCGGCGAGATCATCAAGTTCTTGCTGCGCGGCGACCGGAACGTCGTGTTGCGCTGCGCGGCGCTCGCCTTCGATGTCGACAAGGGGACGATGAACGGCCGCAGCCTGGTGTTCGACACCGAGGACACGGTCTTCAACGTGAGTGGCCATGCCAGCCTCGCGAACGAGACGCTGGATTTCGTGATCCGGCCGCAACCCAAGGACAAGAGCATCCTCTCGCTGCGCGGTCCGCTGGTTGTCGGCGGCACATTTGCATCGCCGTCGGCGGGCGTCCAGGCCGGCCCGTTGGCGACGCGCGGCATCGCTGCGCTGGCGCTGGGCACGATCAACCCCTTGCTCGCGCTCGCCGCGACCGTCGAAACCGGCCCCGGCGTCGATGCCGATTGCCAGGAGGTGCTGGCCCTGGCGAAGCGGCCGGTATCCCGGGAGGCAGCCGCTGGCGCTGCCAAGGCAAAGAAGCAGTAGCTTTTCTCAGCCGGCACCCGGCCGGTGCCCGCACACGCTGCAGCCCGGATCGCGGGCGACGCGCAGGGTGTCGAAAGCCGTCCGGCGCCCGTCGAACATCAGCAGGCTGCCGGCCAGCGAGGGGCCGATGCCGGCCAGCAGCTTCAGCGCCTCGCCGGCCTGCAAGGTGCCAATGGTGCCGACCACCGGCGCGAACACGCCGAGCACGGCGCAGCGCGTTTCCTCGAAGTGGGCATCGGGCGGGAACAGGCAGGCATAGCAGGGCGAGGCCGGATCGCGCGCGTCGTACACGCTCAGCTGGCCGTCGAAGCGGATCGCCGCGCCGGCCACCAGCGGCCTGGCATGGGCGACGCAGGCCCGGTTCACCGCATGCCGGGTGCTGAAGTTGTCGCTGCAATCGATCACCACGTCGGCCTCGGCGACCAGCCGCGCGAGCAGCGCATCGTCGGCGCGCAGGCGGTGCGTCTCGATGCGGATGTCCGGATTGATGCCGCGCATCGCCTCGGCGGCCGATTCGACCTTGGGCATGCCCACCCGCTCCGTGCCGTGGGCGATCTGGCGCTGAAGGTTGGTGAGATCGACCTCGTCGTCGTCGACCAGCGTGATGCGGCCGACGCCGGCCGCGGCGAGATAGAGCAGCACCGGAGAGCCGAGCCCGCCGGCACCGATCACCAGCGCATGGCCCGCACTGACGCGCGCCTGGCCGTCGATGCCGAACTCTTCGAGCAGGATGTGGCGCGAATAGCGCAGCAGGTCTTGGTCTTCCATGCGCTGCGCGGTCGATCGCCGGGGGGCGGTGGCTCCCGCGGGGAGCCGCCCGGGATCAGTTTTCCTTCTTTTCTTCCTTGTTCTCGACGATCACCTGCGTCTTGCTCACCAGCACGGGCTGACCCTTGAGCCGGTTGAAGGCCTGCATGAGCGGGAAGTCCTTGTCGGTGCCGAACTCGGGCACCTTGCGGTCCTGCGGCGGCTTCTTGGCTTCTTCCTCGAGCCGCTTACGGGCCTCGTCGCGGGCTTTTTCGCGCTCGGGGTCCTTGCTCTCCGGGCCCTGGCCGCTCGCCAGGTGCTTTTCGAGGTCGGCCTCGCGCATGCGCAGCGCGGCGAAGGGGCTGCCCTCGGCGCTTTCGTCGACCAGCACGTTCGGCACGATGCCCTTGGCCTGGATCGAGGTGCCGCTCGGCGTGTAGTAGCGCGCCGTCGTGATCTTGAGGCCGGTGTCGGGGCCGAGCGGGCGCACCGTCTGCACCGAACCCTTGC
This sequence comes from Variovorax sp. CF079, assembly GCF_900101545.1. Taxonomy (GTDB): domain Bacteria; phylum Pseudomonadota; class Gammaproteobacteria; order Burkholderiales; family Burkholderiaceae_C; genus Variovorax. The sequence continues at coordinate 158,551 of NZ_FMZU01000007.1, forward strand.
CGAAGGTCTGGCTGCCCATCACGATGGCACGCTTGTGGTCCTGCAGGGCGCCGGCCACGATTTCGCTGGCGGAAGCCGAGCCTTCGTTCACGAGCACCACCAGCGGCACCGTCTTGAGCGCCGCAGGGAGGGTGCGCAGCGGATCGCTGCCCGCGCGCCGCTGGTAGAACTCGGGCGCGGCCTTGTAGACTGACTTGCTCTCGGACAGCTGGCCGTCGGTGGAGACGACGGTGACGTTCTCGGGCAGGAAGGCGGCCGAGATGGCCACCGCCGCATCGAGCAGGCCGCCCGGATCGTTGCGCAGGTCGAGCACCAGGCCCTTCAGGTTGGGTTCCTGCTTGTAGATCTCGTCGACCTTCTTGACGAAGTCGTCGACCGTGCGTTCCTGGAACTGCGACAGGCGGATCCAGCCGTAGCCCGGCTCCATCACCTTGCCGCGCACCGACTGCGTGCGAATCTCCTCGCGCGTGATGGTCACCGGGAAGGTGCGGTTCTCGTCCTTGCGGAAGATCGTGAGCAGCACCTTGGTGTTGGCCTCGCCGCGCATGCGCTTGACGGCCTCGTTGAGCGAGAGGCCGCGCACCGCGGTGTCGTCGATCTTGGTGATCAGGTCGTTCGGCTTGAGGCCGGCGCGGAAGGCGGGGGAGCCCTCGATCGGCGACACCACCTTGATCAGGTTGTCCTCCTGCGAAATCTCGATGCCCACGCCGACGAAGCGGCCGGTGGTGCCCTCGCGAAATTCCTTGAAGGACTTCTTGTCGAAATACTGCGAATGCGGATCGAGCCCGGCGACCATGCCCGAAATCGCATCCGAGATGAGCTTTTTCTCGTCGACCGGCTCGACATAGTCGCTCTTCACCATGCCGAACACCGCAGCGAGCTGCTGCAGTTCTTCGAGAGGTAGAGGGGCCAGGGAGCCTCGTGCAACGGTTTGCAACGAGACGGTGGTCAGTGCGCCGGCCACGGCGCCGGCTGCAACCCAGCCGGTGATTTTCAATTTCTGGCCCATGTGTAAACGTCCTTGTCGCCTGTCAATCCAATATACACAGCTTGGAAGCAAGTTGTCTGCCGGGGTTCCGCGTACCCGTCGAAGCTGGAGCGGTTTTCGTCACGCCTTGCCTTGCGCAGCCACCGCGGCCACGGCTTTTTCGGCCGCCGCGGCGTCGCCGAGGTAGTAGTGCCGCAGCGGCTTGAGCTCGTCGTCCAGCTCGTAGACCAGCGGAATGCCGTTCGGGATATTGAGGCCCACGATGTCGTCGTCGGAGATGCCGTCGAGGTATTTCACCAGCGCCCGGATCGAATTCCCGTGTGCCGACACCACCAGCCGGCGCCCGGCGCGGATCGCCGGCGCCATCGATTCGTTCCAGAAGGGCAGCACGCGCGCCACGGTGTCCTTGAGGCATTCGGTCAGCGGTACCTGCTCCGGCGGCAGCTTGGCGTAGCGCACGTCGGCGCGTTCGCAGCGCGGATCGTTCGGCTCCAGCGGCGGCGGCGGGGTGCTGTAGCTGCGGCGCCAGACCAGCACCTGCTCGTCGCCGTACTTCTTGGCGGTTTCGGCCTTGTTGAGGCCCTGCAGCGCGCCGTAGTGGCGCTCGTTGAGGCGCCAGGAGTGCACCACCGGCAGCCAGGTGCGGTCGAGTTCGTCCAGCGTATGCCAGAGCGTGCGGGTGGCGCGCTTGAGCACGCTGGTGTAGGCGACGTCGAAGTCGTAACCCTCGGCTTTCAGGAGCCGCCCGGACTGCTTGGCCTGCTCGATGCCGGTGGCCGTCAGGTCGACGTCGGTCCAGCCGGTGAAGCGGTTTTCGAGATTCCAGGTCGATTCGCCGTGGCGGATCAGTACCAGTTTGTGCATGGGGGAAGGCCTTTGGAACGCAAGCGAAAAGTCGACATTCTAAAATCCGAGGTTTGCTACTCAAGGAACACCGTGAAATTCATCCTCGACAACTGGATGCTGATCCTGATCGCGCTCAGCTCGGGCGGCATGCTGGCCTGGCCGCTGCTGCGCGGGGCCAACGCCGGATCGCTCACGGCGCAGGGCGCGGTGCAGCTCATCAACCGCGAACGCGCGGTGGTGGTCGACGTGCGCGAACCCGAGGAGTATGCAGCCGGTCATGTGACCGGCGCGAAGAACGTGCCGCTCAACCAACTCGACGAAAAACTCGCTGCCGCGGTCAAGAACAAATCGGTGCCGCTGCTTCTGATCTGCGCCACCGGTGCGCGGGCCCAGCGCGCGGTGGCCACGGCCAAGAAACTCGGCTACGAGCAAGCGCAAGCGGTGGCCGGCGGACTCAAATCCTGGAAAGAGGCTAACCTGCCGATTGAAAAAGCCTGAACTTCCCGGATATACGCACGATGCAAGCCGTCAAGATGTACACCACCGCCGTTTGCCCCTATTGCATTCGAGCCAAGCAAATCCTCAAGGCCAAGGGCGTCGATCAGATCGAGGAGATCCGCGTCGACAGCGACCCTCAGGCCCGCGTCGCGATGATGAACACCACCCAGCGGCGCACCGTGCCGCAGATCTTCATCGGCGACACCCACGTCGGCGGCTGCGATGACCTGATCGCGCTCGACGGCCGCGGCGGCCTCATCCCGCTGCTGCAGGGCGCCTGAAGCCGCGGGGCGATAATCGCCCTTTTCGCATCCTCGCAGACCCATCTCCAGCCCGCTCTCGGGACCTTCTCCCCGGCGGGCGTTGTTTTGACCCTCGAAAGTTCAGCCATGGCCGACCAGCAAGCCCAAGATCCCGTCTTCCAGATCCAGCGCGTCTATCTGAAAGACCTGTCGCTCGAGCAGCCCAATTCGCCTGCCATCCTGCTGGAGCAGGAGCAGCCGACCGTCGACATCCAACTCGGCGTCGATGCCCAGCCCGTGACCGACGGCATCTTCGAGATCACCGTCTCGGCCACCGTGCAGACCAAGATCCAGGACAAGACCGTGTTCCTGGTCGAGGCCAAGCAGGCCGGCATCTTCGAGATCCGCAACTTGCCCGAAGACCAGATGGGCCCGATCCTCGGCATCGCCTGCCCGCAGATCGTCTACCCCTACCTGCGCGGCAACGTGGCCGACGTGATCCAGCGCGGCGGTTTCCCGCCGGTTCACCTGGCCGAAATCAACTTCCAGGCCATGTTCGAACAGCAGCAGGCCCAGGCGGCGGGCCAGCCCTCGCCGATCGTCACGCAGTAAGCGCAACGCAACTGCGCCGCCGCCGATGAAGATCTGCGTGCTCGGCGCCGGTGCCTGGGGCACGGCGCTGGCGGTCAATGCGGCCGGCCGCCATCCGGTCACCCTGTGGGCGCGCGATGCGGCCCAGGCCGAGGCCATGTCGGCGGCGCGCGAGAACCAGCGCTATCTGCCCGGCATTGCGCTGCCGCCCTCACTCACCATTCGCGCCGGCGATGCGCTCGCCGCGCTCGAGGGCGCCGATCTCGCGATCGTCGCGACGCCGATGGCGGCCTTGCGCGAACAGCTCGTTCTTTTGCGCGACGCCGCCTACCCGGTGGCCTGGCTTTGCAAAGGCGTCGAGCCGGCGCGTGCGGACCCGGGCGCCGTGGGGCTGCTGGGCCACGAGATCCAGGCCGTCGTCGCGCCCGATCTGATGGCCGGCGTGCTGAGCGGCCCGAGCTTTGCGCAGGAAGTCGCGCAAGGCCGGCCCACGGCGCTGGTTGCCGCCAGTCTCCATACGCAGCTGCGCGATGCGCTGGTCGCGGCCTTCCACGGCCCGACCCTGCGCGTTTATGCCAACGACGACATCGTGGGCGTCGAGGTCGGCGGTGCCGTCAAGAACGTGCTGGCGATCGCGACCGGCCTGGCCGACGGCCTGGCGCTCGGCCTCAATGCGCGCGCCGCGCTGATCACGCGCGGCCTGGCCGAAATGACGCGCTTCGGCGTCGCCCTCGGCGCCCGGGCCGATACCTTCATGGGGCTCTCCGGCCTCGGCGACCTCGTGCTCACGGCCACCGGTGATCTCTCGCGCAACCGCAAGGTCGGCCTGCTGCTGGCCCAGGGCCGGACGCTGGCCCAGGCGGTGGATTCGCTGGGCCATGTGGCCGAGGGCGTCTACTGTGCGCGCACCGTGGTGCAGCGCGCGCGCCACCTGGGCGTCGAAATGCCGATCGCCGACAGCGTGGTGGCGCTGCTTGACGGCCGCGTGCGGCCTGCGGAGGCGGTCGCTGAACTGATGGGGCGCGAGCCGGGCGTGGAATCCGGATGAAACCCGTGTGGCCCGGCTAAGCAAACAGAACAATGGACGACAACTTTTTCGATTTTTCCCCGGCCCGCGTGGCCGAGCTCGCGCAGACCGATGCCGCGCGGGCGTTGCGCGAGGACGCCGGCGACGGCGACCTCACGGCAGGCCTGGTGCCCGCCGGCGGGCACGCCACGGCGCGAGTGCTGCTGCGCGAGCCCGCCGTGCTGTGCGGCGCACCGTGGGTGGAGGCGGTCGTGCGGCAGCTCGATCCGCAGGCCCGTATCGTGTGGCATGGTGCAGAAGGCACGCAGTGCGCGGCCGAGCAGACCGTGCTCGAAATTTCGGGCGATGCGCGGGCCCTGCTCACTGCCGAACGCACCGCGCTTAACTTCCTGCAGCTGCTGAGCGCCGTCGCGACGCGCACCGCCACCTACGTCGAAGCGGTCCGCGGCACGCGCGCCGCCATCGTCGACACCCGCAAGACCCTGCCGGGCCTGCGTCTGGCGCAGAAGTACGCGGTGCGCGTCGGCGGCGGCACCAACCACCGAATCGGCTTGTACGACGCCATCCTGATCAAGGAAAACCACATCGCCGCCGCGGGTGGCGTCAGCGCCGCGCTGCAAGCCGCCGCGCGCGTGGCCGGCCAGGCAAAGTTCGTCGAAATCGAAGTCGAGACGCTGGACCAGCTCGACGAGGCGCTGGCCCAGGGCGCGCGGATGGTGCTGCTGGACAACATGGACCTGCCGACCCTGCGCGAAGCCGTGCGCCGCAACGAGGCGGCCGGAAAGACCCGCGCGGTGTTGGAGATCTCCGGCGGCGTCACACTCGAGAGCGTGCGTGCCCTGGCCGAGACCGGCGTCGATCGCATCTCGGTGGGCGCGCTGACCAAGGACATCAAGGCCATCGATTTTTCGATGCGCTTCCAGGAGGGCTGAGCCGTGGCGACTTCCGTCATCAGCGTCGACTACGAGCAGCCGGCCCAAGCCGGTGCCGCCTGCGACACGCGCCATGCCTGGGCGCGCGTCCCGCCCGAGCCGTCGCCAACCGAACGCGCAGCGCTGAAGCAGCGTATCCGCCGCCTGCTGCGCGAGCGCGATGCGGTGATGGTGTCGCACTACTACGTGCATCCCGACCTGCAGGACCTGGCCGAGGAAACCGGCGGCCTGGTGAGCGATTCGCTCGAGATGGCACGCTTCGGCCGCGACCATGCGGCAAGGACGCTGGTGGTTTCGGGCGTGCGCTTCATGGGCGAGACCGCCAAGATTCTGTCGCCCGAAAAGCGTGTGCTGATGCCCGATCTCGACGCCACCTGTTCGCTCGATCTCGGCTGCCCGGCCGATGCTTTCAGCGCCTTCTGCGACCGGCATCCGGACCACACGGTGGTCGTCTACGCCAACACCAGCGCGGCCGTGAAGGCGCGCGCCGACTGGCTGGTGACTTCAAGCTGCGCGCTCGACGTGGTGCGTGCGCTGGCGGCGCAGGGCCGCAAGATCCTCTGGGCGCCCGACCGGCACCTGGGCGACTACATCCGGCGCGAAACCGGCGCCGACATGGTGAGCTGGGAAGGCGCCTGCATCGTGCACGACGAATTCAAGGCGCTCGAGCTGGAACTGCTGAAAGAGGCCCATCCGCGGGCCAAGGTGCTGGTGCATCCAGAAGCGCCGGCCGACGTGATCGCGCTGGCCGATGCGGTGGGCTCGACCTCCGGCATCCTGAATGCGGCGCAGCGCATGGATGCAGCCGAGTTCATCGTCGCCACCGACAGCGGCATGCTGCACAAGCTGCGCACGCTCAATCCCGGCAAGATCTTCATCGAGGCGCCCACGGCCGGCAACGGCGCCACCTGCAAGAGCTGCGCGCACTGCCCCTGGATGGCCATGAACGGCCTGGCCGACCTGGCGCGCGTGCTCGAAACGGGCGCCGGCGAGATCCATGTCGACCCGGCGCTGGGCCTTCGCGCTCGCGTGCCGATCGATCGCATGCTGGCTTTCACGGCGGGGCTGAAAAACGGCCAGCCGGCCGGCAGCTTGGTCGCCGGCATCGGCGCGGCCTGAGCCGAGCCTCCGGCGTCAGGCGCCGAGCTCCAGCACGCACTCGTCGCCCAGCGCATCGCGCCAGACGCGCACCCGCGAGGGCGGCGGCCGCATGCCGGCCAGGGCCTTGGCGATGAACAGGCAAAGATTTTCCAGCGTGGGGATGCCCAGGCCCGGCACATCGTCGAGCAGGTGATGGTCGAGTTGCGCGCGTACGGCATTCAGATGCCCGCGCAACACGCCGAGGTCGATGACCATGCCGGTTTCGACATTGAGCGGGCCGCGTACGGCGACCTCCGCGTGGTAAGTGTGGCCGTGGATGCGGCGGCTGCCTTCGGCGTCGATCTCGCGCCTGAGGGTGTGGGCAGCGTCGAAAAAGAAGCGCTGGCTGATGGTGAGTTGGGTGGACATTGGCGTCAGTCGGGGAACACCGCGGAACCGGCTTTGCCGGGCCGCTGGTGTTGCCCCCGGAGAGGGGGTTGGCGGACCACACGAAGTGGGGGAGCCTGGGGGAGAGCTAAATTTCAGCGGATCCCGGTCAGTTTGTGGGTCTGCAGGCTGAGCCGCCAGCCGGGGCGGTGCATGCAGGTGTCGATGCACAGGGCCGTGTTCTCGGCCTGTGCCGGACCGTCCATCGGCTGCAGGAAGCGGTGCGCGAAGTGGCTGTCGGCCTGCAACGCGTCCAGGTCGAGGCCGGGCTGCGGCCACACCACCTTGAGCTCCTGCCCCGTGCGCTGGACCCAGGGCGCGCCGGCCTTCGGGCTGATGCAAAGCCAGTCGATGCCTTCGGGCGCAAGGACAGTGCCGTTGCTTTCCACCGCGATCCGGAAGCGGCGCGCATGCAGCGCGGCGATGAGCGCCGCGTCCACTTGCAGCAGCGGTTCGCCGCCGGTGAGCACGACCATCCGGTGCTCGGCGTCGCCGGCCGGCCATTGCGCGGCGATGGTGTCGGCAAGCAGCTCGGCGTTGGCGAACTTGCCGCCCAGCGTGCCGTCGGTGCCGACGAAATCGGTGTCGCAGAAGCGGCAGATGGCGCTCTCGCGGTCACTCTCGCGGCCGCTCCACAGGTTGCAGCCGGCAAAGCGGCAGAACACGGCCGGCGTGCCGGCCTGGGCGCCTTCGCCTTGCAGGGTGTAGAAGATTTCCTTGACGCTGTAACTCATGAAGACTCAGAGGTCGATTTCCAGGTTGTCGATCAGCCGCGTGGCACCCAGGCGCGCCGCGGCCAGCGCAACCAGCGGCTCGCCGGGCGCCGGCGCCTGCAGGTCGGCGCGGCGGCGCAGTACCAGGTAGTCGGGCTGCCAGCCGCGCTCTTTCAATGACTGCATCGCGCGCGCTTCGATCGCAGCCAAGTCGCGTTCGCCCGAACGCAGCGCGCTGTCCATGGCTTGCAGCGCCTTCGACAACTGCACCGCCTCCGCGCGCTCGGCCTCGCTCAGGTAGCCGTTGCGCGAGGACAGCGCGAGGCCGTCTTCGGCGCGCCGGGTCTCGCTGCCCACGATCTCGATCGGCAGCGCGAACTGCCGCACCATGTGGCGGATGACCATCAGCTGCTGATAGTCCTTCTTGCCGAACACCGCGACGCGCGGCTGCACGCAACTGAAGAGCTTCATCACCACGGTGCAGACGCCGACGAAGAAGCCGGGCCGGAAATGGCCTTCGAGGATGTCGGCCAGCACTGGGTCCGGATGCACCTTGCAGGTCTGCGGCTCGGGGTAGAGCGCCTTTTCGTCGGGCGCGAACAGAAGGTCGCAGCCGGCCGAGCGCAGCTTCTCGCAGTCGCTGTCCCAGGTGCGCGGATAGGTGTCGAAGTCCTCGTGCGGCAGGAACTGCAGCCGGTTGACGAAGATGCTGGCCACCGTGACGTCGCCCAGCGGCTTGGCCTGGCGCACCAGGGCCAGGTGGCCCTCGTGCAGGTTGCCCATGGTGGGAACGAAGGCCGGGCGCTGGAAGCGGCCCAGGTGCTCGCGCAGTTCGGGGAGGGTGCGGGCGATGTGCATGGTCGTGATCTGCCTACCAGGCGTGGAGTTGGTCGTCGGGGAAGCTGCCGTCCTTCACCGCGCGCACATAAGCTGCAAGAGCCTCTGCGATGCCGGGCGCATCGGCCATGAAGTTGCGCACGAACTTCGGCATCTTGCCGAGGTTGATGCCCAGCATGTCGTGCAGCACCAGCACCTGGCCGGCGGTGCCGCGGCCGGCGCCGATGCCGATGGTGGCGCAGTGCTTCAGTTCGGCCGTGAGCTCGGCGGCCAGGGCGGCCGGCACCATCTCCAGCACCAGCATCGCGGCGCCCGCGTCCTGCAGCGCATGGGCCTCGCGCTTGAGCAGGGCGGCGGCCTCGCTGCCCTTGCCCTGCACGCGGTAGCCGCCCAGCGCATGCACCGTCTGCGGCGTCAGGCCGAGGTGAGCGCACACCGGGATGCCGCGCTCGATCAGGAAGCGCACGGTCTCGGTGGTCCAGCCGCCGCCTTCGAGCTTGACCATGTGGGCGCCGGCCTGCATCAGCACCGTGGCGCTGGCGAGGGCCTGCTCGCGCGATTCCTGGTAGCTGCCGAAGGGCAGGTCGGCGATCAGCCAGGCCGTGCCCTGCACCCGGTGCAATCCCCGAAAGACGCTCTCGGTGTGGTAGCGCATGGCCTCCAGCGTCACGCCCACGGTGCTGTGCAGCCCCTGGCAGACCATGCCCAGGGAGTCGCCGACCAGCAGGCATTCGACGCCCGCCGCATCGGCCATGGCGGCGAAGGTGGCGTCGTAGGCGGTCAGCATGGTGATCTTCTCGCCGCGCGCATGCAGGTCCGCCAGGCGCGGCAGGCTGAGCGGTTTGCGCAGCGAGGGCGGGGAGGCGGGCGGCAGGGTGCCGTAGGGAGTGGCGGAGCCGGCGGCGTTCGACATGGTGGGCTTCTTCAACAGTGGCGCAGCGCGCCGTAGGTTCGAACCGGGCGGCGCCTCAGGCGGCCGGCGGTACCAGGATGGTCGGTGCCGCGGGCGCGGCGAGCGATGGATAGTCGCGGCTGAAATGCAGGCCGCGGCTCTCGCGCCGCGCCTGCGCCGAGCGCACGATGAGCTCGGCCACCTGCACCAGGTTGCGCAGCTCCAGCAGGTCGCGCGTGACGTGGAAGTGGGCGTAGAACTCCTGGATCTCGCTGTCCAGCAGCGCGATACGGTGAGCCGCGCGCTCCAGCCGCTTGTTGGTGCGCACGATGCCCACGTAGTCCCACATGAAGCGGCGCAGCTCGTCCCAGTTGTGCGAGATGACCACGGTCTCGTCGGCATCGGTGACGCGGCTGTCGTCCCAGGGCGGCAGCTCGGCGCCGGCGTGCGCCGGCGCCTCGGCGATGGCCTGTGCGGCCGCGCGTGCGAACACCATGCATTCGACCAATGAGTTGCTGGCCAGCCGGTTGGCGCCGTGCAGGCCGGTGCAGGCGGTCTCGCCGATGGCGTAGAGGCCCGGCACGTCGGTGCGGCCGGCGAGGTCGCTCAGCACGCCGCCGCAGGTGTAGTGCGCGGCCGGCACCACGGGAATGGGCTCGCGCGTGATGTCGATGCCCAGTTCGGCGCAGCGCGCGAGGATGTTGGGAAAGTGTTCCTGCAGGAAGGCCGGGCTCTGGTGCGAGATGTCCAGGTGCACGCAGTCCAGCCCGTGCTTCTTCATCTCGAAGTCGATGGCGCGCGCCACCACGTCGCGCGGCGCCAGCTCGGCGCGCGCATCGTGCGCGGGCATGAAGCGGGTCCCGTCGGGCAGCTTGAGCAGTCCGCCCTCGCCGCGCACCGCCTCGCTGATGAGGAAGGACTTGGCATGCGGGTGGTAGAGGCAGGTTGGGTGGAACTGGATGAACTCCATGTTCGCCACCTGGCAGCCCGCGCGCCAGGCCGCGGCGATGCCGTCGCCGGTGGCCGTGTCGGGGTTGGTGGTGTAGAGATAGACCTTGCCGGCGCCACCGGTGGCCAGGATGGTGTGGGGTGCGCGGAAGGTGACCACCTCGTCGGTCGCTGCATTCAGCGCATAGAGGCCCAGGCAGGCCGGGTCGGCCAGTCCGAGCTTGCGGCCGGTGATGACGTCGACCAGCGTGTGTTCTTCGAACAGTGTGATGCCGGGCGTGCGGCGCACGACCTCGATCAGCGTGCGCTGTACCGCGGCGCCGGTGGCGTCGGTCACGTGCACGATGCGGCGCTGGCTGTGGCCGCCTTCGCGCGTCAGGTGCAGTTCGCCGTTCTCGAGCGAGAAGGGCACGCCGAGTTCGCGCAGCCAGGCGATGGCCTCGGGCGCGTGCTCGACCACGAAGCGGGTGGCGGCCAGGTCGCAGAGCCCGGCGCCGGCGACCAGCGTGTCGTCCACGTGGGACTGCAGGCTGTCGTCTTCGCCCAGCACCGCCGCGATCCCGCCCTGCGCCCACTGGCTGGAACCGTCGTTCAGCGCGCGCTTGGTGAGCACGGCCACGCGGTGCGTGGGCGCCAGGTGCAGCGCGGCACTGAGGCCGGCCAGACCGCTGCCGACGATGAGGACGTCGAACTCATGCATATATCGCTCACCCCCAGGCTTGCCCACTTCGTGTGGCCGCCACCGCCCTCACCGGGGTCGCCACCAGCGGGCCGGCGAAGCCGGTTCCGCGGTGTCTCCCGAATGGGCCTGGCTTCGCCGGCCTCGAATTGATGACCACGCGTCGGGCAACGCCCGGCCGGCGCGCTGAATAGAGCAACATCATGCCGGGGCGTAGGCCAGCCGCACGTAGATCGGCGCGAAGGCCTCGGCCTGCGTGATGTCGATCAGCGTTTCCTTCGCGAGTTCGAGCATCGCGATGAAGGTGACGATCAGCACCGGCACGCCGCGCGTGACGTCGAACAGCTTCTCGAACTCGACGAACTGCCGCCCCTGCAGGTGGCGCAGCACGATGCTCATGTGCTCGCGCACGCTGAGCTCCTCGCGCGAGATCTTGTGGTGCTGCACGAGCTTGGCGCGCTTCAGGATGTCGGCCCAGGCCTCGCGCAGGTCGACCACGTTCACGTCGGGAAAGCGCGGCTTGAGCGACTGCTCGATGTAGACCTGCGCCTTCCAGAAATCGCGCCCGGCCTGCGGCATCGCGCTGATCGAAGCGGCCTGCAGCTTGGCCTGCTCGTACTCGAGCAGGCGGCGCACCAGTTCCGCGCGCGGGTCCTCGACCTCCTCGCCCTCGGCCGTCTTTTTGGGTGGCAGCAGCATGCGCGACTTGATCTCGATCAGCATCGCGGCCATCAGCAGGTACTCGGCCGCGAGCTCGAGGTTGGTCTGGCGCACCTGGTCCACATAGGTCAGGTACTGCCGCGTCAGTCCCGCCATCGGGATGTCGAGGATGTTGAAGTTCTGCTTGCGGATCAGGTAGAGCAGCAGGTCCAGCGGCCCTTCGAAGGCTTCGAGGAAGACCTGCAGCGCCTCGGGCGGGATGTAGAGGTCGTTGGGCAGCGCGAACAGCGGCTCGCCGTAGAGCCGCGCGAGCGCGACCTGGTCGATCACCTCGGGCATGGCCGCGATCGGCGGCGCGTCGTCGTCGACGACGTCCTCTGCCTCCACGGCACGGGCATCGTCGCCCGCCATGGTGGCCCGGGAGTGCGCTACAGGCCGGATGGGCACTTGTTACTTCACGCGCGTCTGGTAGACGTAGGGCTGCTGCGGCACATTGGCCTGGCCGTACTCCTCGAGCGCGTCGCGGTCGAGGTGCTTGTCCCACAGCAGCGCGCGGCCGGCGCGCTGTTCGGCTTCGAGGGTCGGCTTCTTTTCCTTCATCTCTTCGATGAAGTTCGTGATCTCGGAGGTGTAGTGGGGGCGGGCGAAGATGGACATGGGGGTTTGGACCTTTGCGGCGAATTTTACCGGGGCTCAATCCCGGCCATCCGGCACCGGTGGATTCCTCATTGTTGGAGGGGTCGCCATGCGCTAGCGTGGCGACTCCCAAACACCACAAGGAGACTGCCCATGCGCCGACTTTCGCTGTACCTCGCTTCGACGGCCGCGGCGGCCATTGCACTGGCGGCCTGCAGCGGCATGACCGGTACGCCGCAAAGCAAGATGAGCTTCTTCCTGACCAGCACGAACCCCGGCAAGGGCGCCGACTTCGGCGGCCTCGCGGGCGCCGACCGCTACTGCCAGAGCCTGGCGGCGAGCGCGGGCGCCGGCAACCGGACCTGGCGCGCCTACCTGAGCAACAGCGCCTTGGCCGGCAGCCCGGCGGTGAATGCGCGCGACCGGATCGGCAGCGGCCCGTGGCTCAACGCCAAGGGCGAGTTGATCGCCAGCAATGTCGACGGGCTGCACGGTCCTGACAACAAGCTCAACAAGCAGACGGCGCTGACCGAAAAGGGCCAGATCATCAGCGGAAGCGGCGACGCGGTCACCCTGCACGACATCCTGACCGGCTCCTCGCCCGACGGCCGTGCCGTGAGCGACGGCAAGGACAACACCTGCGGCAACTGGACCAAGAGTGGCGAAGGCTCGGCCATCGTGGGTCACCACGACCGCAGGGGGCTGGACGACAGTGCGCCCGCGAAGTCCTGGAACTCCTCGCACCCCACCCGCGGCTGCAGCCTGGACGCCCTCAAGTCAACCGGCGGCGGCGGCTTGATGTATTGCTTCGCACAATAAATGAGGCTCACCCCCAGGCTTGCCCACTTCGCCGCTTTGGCGGCGGTGCTGTGCCTGGGGGGTTGCGATCGACAGCGCATCAGCGAGCTGGAAGAAGGCGTCTCGACCGAGGCCGATGTGCGGACCCGCTTCGGCCAGCCGGAAAACATCTGGGACGCGCCGGGCGGCCGTGTCTTCGAGTACAACCGCCAGCCCCAGGGCCAGAAGAACTACATGATCACCATCGGCCCCGACGGCAAGATGAGCGCGCTGCGCCAGGTGCTCACGCCCGAGAACTTCGCCCGGGTGCAGCCCGGCATGGCGATGGAAGATCTGCGCCGGCTGCTGGGCAAGCCGGCCAGGCGCACGCCGTACCCGCTCAAGAACGAGACCGCCTGGGAATGGCGCTGGCTCCAGCCGCCGAATTCGCCGATGGTGTTCGTCGCCACGCTCAATGACGACCAGCGCGTGGTGCGCACCGGTTCTTCGCCCGACCGCAGCACCGAAGCCAATTCGAACTAGTGCGCGGCCTGGCCCGGCGCGCCCGAGGTGATCTCGTCCGCGAAGCCCGAGCGCACGATCACTTCGAGCGGTTGCGGCTGCAGCGACTCGATGCGCAGCACGCCGTCGCGCGCCAGCACCGCCTTGTGCAGCTGGCGCAGCGCGTCCAGGCCGGTGGCGTCGAGCGAAATCAGCTGCATCGCATCGAGCACCACCGTCATGCCGCGCGGGGCCCGCTCGACGGCCTGCACGGTCGGGTCCAGCTTGGCTGCGGCGCCGAAGAACAGCGCACCGTAGAGCCTGAAGGTCAGCACCGGCGGCTGCAGCGACACCATCTCGATGCTGAACAGCGTGCTCATGCGCCGGATGAACAGGGCACAGGCCAGCACGATGCCCGCCTGCACCGCCACCGTGAGGTCGAACACCACGGTGAGGAAGAAGGTGCCGAGCATCAGGAACCGGTAATGCTGGCTGAAGCGGCGCAGCATGTAGGGGGAGAACTCGTGCCATTCGCCCATGTTCCAGGCCACGAAGACCAGGATGCCGGCCAGCACCGCCAGCGGCACGTGCTGCGCGAGCGGCGCTGCCACCAGCACCACCACCAGCAGCGTGAGCGCGTGCACGATGCCGGCGATGGGCGAGCTGGCGCCGGCGCGCACGTTGGTCACGGTGCGCGCGATGGTGCCGGTGGCCGGCATGCCGCCGAAGAAAGGCGTGACCAGGTTGGCGATGCCCTGCGCCATCAGTTCCTGGTTGGGATCGTGGCGCGGCTGGCCGCTGGCCTGGTCGGCCACGCGCGCGCACAGCAGCGACTCGATCGCGCCGAGCAGCGCGATGGTGATCGTGGGCGTCACCAACTGCTTGACGGTTTCCCACGAGAAATCGGGCAGTGCGAAGCCCGGCACGCCCTCGGGAATGCCGCCGAAGCGCGTGCCGATGGTCTCCACCGGCAGGCTGAAGCCCCAGGACACCAGCGTCAGCGTGACCAGCGCGACGATCGGCCCCGGCATGCGCGAACCGGCGCGCACGGCGCGCAGCTCGGTCATGCGGCCCAGCACCAGGTGCACCGCATAGCCGAAGCGCGTCTTGTCGTGCAGGAGCTTCGGCCAGGCGAACAGGCCGATGAGGCAGGCCAGGCCGAGCCCGAAGGCGTAGGGATTGAAGCTGCCGAGGTTCTTGGCCAGCGTGTGCAGCTGGGAGAACATGTCGGCCGGCATCTTGGCGATCGAGAGGCCGAGCCAGTCCTTGAGCTGCGAGATCAGGATCAGCGCCGCGATGCCGTTGGTGAAGCCGATCACGATCGACACCGGCACGTAGCGGATCAGGTTGCCGAGCCGGAACAGCCCCATCAGCAGCAGCAGCAGGCCCGCGCAAGCGGTGGCGATCAACAGGTTCGCCACGCCGTAGCGCTCGACGATGCCGTAGACGATCACGATGAAGGCGCCGGCCGGCCCGCCGATCTGCACCGCCGAGCCGCCCAGGGCCGAGATCAGGAAGCCGGCGATGATCGCGGTCCAGATGCCGGCCTCGGGCTTGAGCCCGGAGGCGATCGCGAAAGCCATTGCGAGCGGCAGCGCCACGATGCCCACCGTGGCGCCGGCGCCGAGGTCCTTGAAGAAGCGTTCCCTGTCGTAGCCGGCCAGCGTGTCGATCAGTCGGGGGCGGAAGGGCGCAAGCTTCAATGGCGAGGTCATGACGCTATTGTGGATGCGCCTTTTTCGCTCAACGGTCTTCGCTGTCGGGCAGCACGGCATCGGCCGCGGCGCCTACTGCCTTGCCCGTGATGCGGGCGGTGCCGATCGCCGCATCGGCCGCCAGGCCGACCGCGCCGGCGCCCACGCTCACCACCGTGCTGGCGACGCTGACCACTGCGCAGCCGCCCAAGGGCAGGCAGAAAGCCAGGATCAGCGCGGCGATCGGGAAGAAGCGGTTCATGAGCGGCGCTAGCGTACCCGCATGCCGGGCGTTGCGCCACTCGTCGGCTCGAGCACGTAGATGCCGGGCTCTGCCTTCTCGTCGGCATGGCTGGCGGCCAGCACCATGCCTTCGGAGATGCCGAACTTCATCTTGCGCGGCGCCAGGTTGGCGACCAGCACCGTGAGCTTGCCGACCAGCTGCTCGGGCTCGTAGGCCGAGGCGATGCCGGAGAAGACGTTGCGGGTCTTGCCCTCGCCGGCATCGAGCGTCAGGTGCAGCAGCTTGGTCGAGCCTTCGACCTTCTGGCAGGCCACGATCTTCGCGATGCGCAGGTCGATCTTTGCGAAGTCGTCGATGGTGATGGTCGGGGCGATGCCTTCGCCGCCGGGGAGCGCGGTGGCGGGAGCGGCTTCCGGGGCCGGCTCGGGCGGCTCGAACAGCTGGTCGAGCTGCTTGGCGTCAACGCGCTGCATCAGGTGCTTGTATTCGCCGATCGGGTGACCCGTGCGCAATGGCGCATGGACGTCGCTCCACGCCAGTGGATCGATCTTCAGGAACTCCTCGACGTTCCTGGCGAGCGTCGGCAAGACGGGCTTGAGGTAGAGCGTCAGCAGGCGGAAGGCCTCGATGCAGGCCGAGCACACGTCGTGCAGCCGCGCCTCCTGGCCTGCCTGCTTCGCGAGCTCCCACGGCTTGTTGGCGTCGACGTACGCATTCACATGGTCGGCCAGCGCCATGATCTCGCGCAGCGCGCGCGCGAAGTCGCGGCTGTCGTAGAGGGTGCGGATGTTCTCCGCTTCGAGGCGCAGCACCTCCAGCACATGCAGGCCGTCGCTGCTGACCTGCCCCAGATGGCCGCCGAAGCGCTTGGCGACGAAGCCGGCCGCACGGCTCGCGATGTTGATGTACTTGCCGATCAGGTCGGCGTTCACGCGCGCGATGAAGTCGTCGGGATTGAAGTCGACGTCTTCCACCTTGGCGTTGAGCTTGGCCGCGATGTAGTAGCGCAGCCATTCGGGGTTCATGCCGATCGAGAGGTACTTGAGCGGGTCGATGCCGGTGCCGCGGCTCTTGCTCATCTTCTCGCCCGAGACCGTGATGAAGCCGTGCACGTTGACCTGGCTCGGCGTCTTGCGGCCGCTGAACTGCAGCATCGCGGGCCAGAAGAGCGTGTGGAAGTAGACGATGTCCTTGCCGATGAAGTGCACCTGCTCCACCGCCGGATCGGCGACGAACTCGTCGAAGCTTTGCGATGTGCGCGAAGCCTCGTGCCAGTGGGCGGCGGCCTGGCCCTTGTCGAAGTGGTTCTTCAGGCTCGCGAGGTAGCCCACGGGCGCATCGAGCCAGACGTAGAAGTACTTGCCCGGCGCATCGGGAATCTCGATGCCGAAGTAGGGCGCCTCGCGCGAGATGTCCCAGTCGGCCATGCCGGCCTCGAACCACTCGCTGGCCTTCTTCGCCATCTCGGGCTGCAGCTTGCCGTCCTGCGTCCACTTCTTCAGGAAGTCGACCACCTTCGGGTCGGAGAGCTTGAAGAAGAAGTGCTCGGAGCTGCGCAGCTCGGGCGTTGCGCCGGTGAGCGTCGAATAGGGGTTGATCAGCTCGGTCGGTGCATAGACGCTGCTGCAGACCTCGCAGGCGTCGCCGTACTGGTCCTTGGCGTGGCACACCGGGCATTCGCCCTTGATGTAGCGATCGGGCAGGAACATGCCCTTCACCGGGTCGTAGAACTGCTCGATGGTGCGCGTGGCGATCATGCCGCCCGCCTTGAGCTTCCTGTAGATGCCCTGAGCCAGCTCGGTGTTCTCCGCACTGTCGGTCGAGTGCCAGTTGTCGAAGCGGATGTGGAAGCCGTCGAGGTATTCCTTGCGGCCCGCGGCAATCTCGCCGACGAATTCCTGCGGCGTCTTGCCGGCCTTTTCGGCCGCGATCATGATCGGCGCGCCATGCGCGTCGTCGGCGCCCACGAAGTGCACCATGTGGCCCTGCATGCGTTGGAACCGCACCCAGATGTCGGCCTGGATGTATTCCATGATGTGGCCGACGTGGAACTTGCCGTTGGCATACGGCAGGGCGGTGGTGACGAAAAGCTTGCGCTGGGACATCGGGGAGGCGCTTTCTGGGGGAACGGAGGAGCCGGCGGGAGGGGCATTTTAGGCGGCCGGGCGCTGCTGATAGATTGGCCGGGACATGAAGCACGCTGTCTTCTTCCGCAATCTCAACCTGGGACGGCCGAACTGCCCGACCCGGGCGCAGTTCGAGGCCGCCTTCCTGGCGGCCGGTGCCGGGTCGGCTTCCTCCTTCCTCACCAACGGCACGCTGGTCTTCGAAGCGCGAAACAAGACCGAGGCGCGCAAGGTGCTGGCGCAGGCCTGCGAGGCGCTTGCGGCCGAGTGCGGATTGCGCGAGCCGGCCTTCCTGCGCAGCGTGGACCGCCTGGCCGAGCTCGTGGCTCTCGATCCCTTCGCAGCCGTCGATCGCGGCAGCGTCTACGAAGTCTGCGTGTCCTTCCTCGGCGCCAGGCGCGGGGCGCTGCCCGCGCTGCCGCTGGTCTCGAAGCGCCTGGACGTCGAAGTCCTTCACGCCACCGAGGGCGAGGCCTTCAGCATCAGCCGCGTCGTCGGCAACACGCCGGGCAGCCCGAACGCCTTCCTCGAAAAGCTGCTGGGCGCACCGGCGAGCACGCGGGCCTGGAACACGGTCGTGCGGCTGGTCGAGAAGCATTGCTGAGCCGCCTAGCAAACCAACCGTGGGTGCGGTGTGGTGACAAAAGGCACACAGCAGGCTAGGATGCCGGCATGAAGTCTTTTCGGTGGAGCCCGGAGAAAAACGACATGCTCAGGGCAGATCGAGGAGTCTCTTTCGAGAGCATTGTTGTCGCTATCGAATCGGGCGGCTTGCTGGATATCCTGGCCCACCCCAATCAGGTGAAATATCCGAGGCAGCGAGTACTCGTCGTGGCTTATGACGGCTATGCGTATTTGGTGCCGTTTGTCGAAGAGGAAGACTATTTCTTCTTGAAGAACGTCATCCCGAGCCGCAAAGCGACACGCGACTACTTGAATACGGGTGAATCAGATGCAGAACATTGACGACAACGAAAGCGAAATTTCCAGCGCCTACGACAAGGGAAAACTCAAGTCGGTCGCCACCAAGAGCGAGCTTGCCAAGTTCAAGGCGGTGGCGCGGGCCACCGCCATCAAGGATCGGCGCGTCAATATCCGCCTTTCCTCCGGCGACTTGAACGACATCCAGGTCAAGGCCCTCGAAGAAGGCATGCCCTATCAAACCTTGATTGCCAGCGTGCTTCACAAGTACGTCACGGGCCGCCTGGCAGAGCAGCCCGAACGCACCACTCCCTCGCCGCGCGCCGCCGCGCGCAAGCGGCGTCCCAGCTCCGCGAGTTGACTCGGTCATGACTCCGACCCTCCCCACCCTCTCCCTGATCGAAACCCGCGTGCTCGGCGTGCTGGCCGAGAAGCAGCGCACCGTGCCCGACAGCTATCCGCTGACCTTGAATGCGCTGGTGGCCGGCTGCAACCAGAAGACCAGCCGCAACCCGCTGATGGAGGCCTCGGACACCGACGTGCAGGCCGCGCTCGACAGCCTCAAGGGCTACAGCCTGGTCATGGAATCAAGCGGCGGGCGCGTTTCGCGCTACGAGCACAACATCGAGCGGGTGCTGCGCGTGCCCTCGCAGTCGGCCATCCTGCTGACGGTGCTGATGCTGCGCGGCCCGCAGACCGCCGGCGAACTGCGCATTGCCTGCGAGCGCATGCACAACTTCGCCGACATCTCCTCGGTCGAGGCTTTTCTCGACGAGCTCGCGGCCCGGCCGGCCGGCGCGCTGGTGCTGAAGATGTCGCGCCTGCCCGGAGCACGCGAGAGCCGCTGGGCCCATCTGCTCGCCGGCGAGCCGCCCGAGAGCACGCCGGAGACCCGCACCGCGAGCGGTCCGCAAGACGCCTCGCTCGGTGAAGTGGCGGCGCTGAAACTCAACGTGGCGCGGCTCGAGGCGGAGGTTGCCGCGCTCAAGACCTTGACGGCGCGGATCTGCTCCGAGCTCGGCATCGCCAACGACGGCTGATCAGGACGGCGCCCAGCCGAAGAAGCGACGCACTTCGTCGCGCTGCTTCAGCGTATCGGCCCGCCCGAGCGCCATCAGCTCGCGCGTGAAGCCCTGATCGAAGAGAAGATAGCTCGCGAGCGCCGCACCCTTGACCTCGTTGTGGCCCGAGAGCGCGTCGCGGCCGCCGAACAGGCGGCGCACCGCGCCGGGCAAGGCGCCCACATGGCGCGCGGCGATTGCGTCGATGCGCTCCGAGGGCGAGATCAGCAGCAGCTCGACCGGCCGCAGGCTCGTGTTCTGCCGCGCAACGGGCGGGATCAGCGCCAGCGTCTGGTTGATGCGCCGCAGGCGCTCGACGTCGACCGCCAGCGCATCAAGGAAGATGCTCGACAGTGCATGGCCCGCGATCTGCGCCATGGTCGGATAGCCGGTGAAGGTGTTGGGTGCGGGCGCTTCGCGCGGCTCGCTCATGCGGCCGGCGCCCACGGCGAGGATGCGCTGCGCGCCCAGGTGGATGGCGGCCGCGATCGGCGCCGACTGGCGCATCGAGCCGTCGCCGAAGTACTCGGTATGGCCGCCCAGGTCCAGGCCGGTGGACGGGAATACGAAGGGAATGGCCGAGGAGGCCAGCAGATGCGCGTGCGTGATGTGCCCCGGCACCGCGATGCGCTGCGAGCGCACCCAGGGTTCCATCGGTGCGGCCGCGTCGAAGAAGGTGACGTGCTCGCCCGAGCTGTAGCTCGACGCGGTCACGGCCAGTGCCTGCAGGTGGCCGTCGCGCATCAGTTGCGGAAGGCGGTCCAGCGGCACCATGCGCTCGAGCAGCTCGGCCAGCGGCGCGTTGTCCAGCAGCGAGCGCGGCGCGAGGCGCAGCCACTTGCGCAGCAACTGGCCCACGCCCAGCAGCAGGCGCCAGCGCGCGCCGGCATCGAGCATGGCCAGCGAATCGGCGCGGTACACCTGCTCGGTGCGAAAGCCCTGCCACACGTCGGCGATGCGCCGCACGGTGGCATCGAAGTCGTCGCTGCCGCAGGCCAGCGCCGCGGCGTTGATGGCGCCGGCCGAGGTGCCGGTGATCACGGCGAAGGGATTGCCCTGCGTCCCCGCACCCGCAGCGAGCCGCAGGTCGGCAATGGCTTCGAGCACGCCGACCTGGTACGCGGCGCGGGCGCCGCCGCCGGTTAGCAGCAGGCCGGTGGCGGGCAGGGGGGCGGATTCGGGCGGTGGTGGCATGAAGGGCGCCCAAGCGTACCCGCCCTTCGGCCCTTTCGCACGGTCCTAGGCTTCGTCGTGCACCGGCGAATCCGCAGCCAGCGCCTGCTCCACCACCTCGCGCGTCAGCGTCGGCGCAAAGGATTCGATGAAGGCATGCACATAGCCGCGCAGGTAGCTGCCGCGCCGCACCGCGAGCTTGGTGAGGTTGATGCCGAACAGCGGGCCGGCATCCAGCGCGCGCAGCTGCGTGTCGCGCTCGGCCTCGTAGGCGACGCCGGCGACGATGCCCACGCCCATGCCGAGCTGCACATAGGTCTTGATCACGTCGGCGTCCATCGCGGTCAGCACGATGCTGGGCGCGAGGCCTTCATCCTCGAAGGCGCGGTCGATCTTCGTGCGGCCGGTGAAGCCGGTGTCGTAGGTGATCAGCGGATAACGGGCCAGCGCCTCCAGCGTGAGCGCTGCATCGAGCAGCGCATGCCCCGGCGGCACGATCACCGAATGCGTCCAGCGGTAGCAGGGCAGCGCGACCAGCTGTGGATAGTCGCCCAGCGCCTCGGTCGCGATGCCGACGTCCGCCTCGCCGTCGATCAGCATTTGCGCGATCTGCTTGGGCGAGCCCTGGTGCAGATGGAGCTTGACGTCGGGGAAGTGGCTGCGGAACTCCTGCACCGCCACCGGCAGCGCATAGCGCGCCTGCGAATGCGTGGCAGCGATGGAGAGCAGGCCGCTTTGCCGCGCGACGAATTCCTGCCCCGCATGCCGCAGGTTGCTGCTCTCCATCAGCATGCGCTCGATGATCGGCAGCACATGGCCGCCGGGTTCGGTCAGGCCGGTCAGGCGCTTGCCGGCGCGCACGAAGAGCTCGATGCCGAGCTCTTCCTCGAGTTCGCGGATCTGCCGGCTCACGCCGGGCTGGGAGGTGTGGAGCGTGTGGGCGACTTCGGTGAGGTTGAAGCCGCAGCGCACGGCTTCGCGCACCGAGCGCAGTTGTTGGAAATTCATAGGGCTCGAACGGAGAACGGCGCCGCAAGGGGCGTGGCGCGCCATTGTCCGCAGGGGCCTCGGATCTGGGAACGACCGATTCGTTGATTCCAAATAATCAACTCATCTAACCGTTCGCAGAGAAGGACAGGTCGAAGGTGGAACGCACATCCAGCGGCTGCTTGATGAGCCCGACCTGGTGATAGAAGTCGGCCGTGCCCTGTTGGTCGGCAATCACCCGCGCATCGATGGGCACCCACTTCTGCTGGCGACGCTCGAACTGCAGCTTCGCGGCGTCGGCCGGGATGCCGATGATGCGTGCCAGCGTGGCCGAGAAGGCATCGACATTGCGGTACGACCAGCGCTGCGCGCGCACCACGCGCTGCAGGAAGTCCTGCAGCACCGGCCGCTTGGCGGCGATCGCTGCATCGGTGGCGGCCAGGTAGCTCAGGCCCGGCAGCAGGCCGCGGCCGCTCGCCAGCACCCGCGCATGCCCGCTGGTTTCGGCCAGCGCGGTGTAGGGCTCCCAGGTGGCCCAGGCATCGACCGAGCCTTGCGTCAGCGCGAGCTTGGCATCGGCCGGGGCGAGGAAGCGCAGGTTCACGTCCTCCGGCTTGAGGCCGGCCGTTGTGATGGCCTTCAGCGTGATGTAGTGGCCGATCGAGCCGCGGTTGGTCGCGATGCTCTTGCCCTTGAGGTCGGCCGCGCTCTTGAGCGGCGAGTCGGGCCGCACCAGCACGGCCGTGCCGTAGGCATCGGAACGGTTGGCGCCGATCGCCTTGACGCGCGTGCCGGCCGCGAGCGCGAAGATCAGCGGCGCATCGCCGATCGGCCCCGAGTCCACGGCTTCTGCATTGAGCGCTTCGGCCAGCGGCGCGGCGGCCGGGAACTCGGACCACTGGATGTCGTAGCTCAGGCCCTCGAGGCTGCCGGCCGCTTCGAGCAGCGCGCGCAGGCCGCCTTTCTGGTCGCCGGCCTTGAGCACGGGGCGCGATTGCGCATGCAGCGCGGGGGCCGGCAGCGCGAGGCTGGTGGCGCCGGCGAGCGTGTGGGTGATGAAGCGACGGCGGGATGCCTGGGTCATGAAGAAGACTCCTTGAATGTGATGAAAGAGGGCGGGCTCAGTGCACGAAGCCGCCCTTGACGAAGCGCACCGGCTCGGCGTCCATGCGCGCGATCAGGGCGCCGAGGCCGTCGGTGAGCGAAGCGTCTTGCGCGTCACGCGGCACCGCCTCGGTGCGGCACAGCAGGTCGTCCTCCGACCAGCCGGCCTGGCCCGGCGCGCTGCGGGCGCGCAGCCAGCCGCCGCGGTCCGCCAGCAGTTGCGTGCCGGCCAGTTGTTCCGTGCCTGCGACCAGTGCAAAGGCGTCCCAGGCATTTGGGTCGGCGATGCAGTCGATGCCGGACTGCGAGGAGGTGTCGCCCGGAGGTCGCAACAGCACGGTCACCAACCGCGGGTCTTCGAGCAAAGGCGCCGCCGCGGCCGAAGCCACGATGCGCAGGCGCTGGCCGCGCCAGCTCGCGAGCGTGCGCGGTGTGCGGCCTTCGCAGCGCACCGCGACATCGGGCAGGCCGATGGGCTGGGCCCAGAGGCCGGTCGCGCGCAGGCTCTGTCCCGCGCCCTGGGCCTTCATGAAATCGATCAGCGCCCAGGCCTCGCGCGCACCGAACAGCCCGTCGAAGGCCGGCATGGTGGGCGCGCCGTGCCTGTCCTGCATGCCGTGGAGCACGCGCCACAGCAGGTCGCCATCGGCGCGCCGCCACAGGAGCGGGCCGCTGAGGTTCGGCGGCCACACGGGCTGTGCGGCTGCCAGCGGACCCTGGCCGCGCCCGTCCGCGCCATGGCAGCCGATGCAGTGCTGCGCATAGAGCGCGCGTCCCTGCGCGATGGAGGCCGCGCTGAAGCCGGTGGGCGAGCGATGGAAGCTCGCGGGATAGGCCGCCACCAGCACCACATGGGCCTCGGGCCAGGGTGCGGCGGCCAGCAGCAGCGGAACCATCGCGACGAGCACGATCCGCCGCCGGCGCCAGACCAGCGCGAGCAACAAGGCAAACAGCGCAGCCGCGAGCACCAGCAGCGTGAGCGCGAGCCGCCGTGCCTGGCCGAGATCGATCAACAGGTTCTCGCCCGACAGGCGCAACGCCCATGGCCAAGCCGGCTGGCCATGGCTGGTGCCCGCGAGTCCGAGCCACGCGAGCAGCCGCAGCAGGCCGAGTTGCGCAGCCTGCAGAAAACCGATCAGCGCGTTGAGCCCATCGGCCTCGGCCAGCGGTGTCATCGGGATCTACCAGGTCGCATCCAAACCTAGATGACGCAGTGCTTCGTGCCGGAGTTCGGCCAGCCTCGGATGGCCGCGATGACGCGGGTAGGGCAGGTCGACTTCGAGCTGCGCCGTGATGCGCGCCGGCCGGTCGCTCAGCACGATCACCCGATTGGCGAGGAACAACGCCTCTTCGACATCGTGCGTGACCAGCAGCGCCGAGAAGCCCGTCCGCTGCCACAGGTTGACCAGCTCGCTCTGCATCGCGATGCGCGTCAGCGAGTCGAGCTTGCCCAGCGGCTCGTCGAGCACCAGCAGCTGCGGATCGTTGACCAGCGCCCGCGCCAGCGCGACGCGTTGCGCCATGCCCCCCGAGAGCTGATGGGGAAAGCTCTTCGCGAAGTCGGCAAGGCCCACGAGCCTGAGCGCATCGTCGACGCGCGAACGTTGCGTCTTCAGCAGGCCGCGCGCCTGCAGCCCGAGCGCCACGTTGTCCCACACGTTGCGCCACGGATAGAGCGTCGGGTCTTGGAACACCACGATGCGCGAGGGACCGGGTCGCGCGATGCGCTCGCCGTCCTGCGTGATGCTGCCGGTGGTGGCTGGCTCCAGCCCGGCCACCAGCCGCAGCAGCGTCGACTTGCCGCAGCCGCTAGGCCCCAGCAGCGCGACGAACTCGCCCGGCTGCACCGTGAGGTCGATGCCGTCTAGCACCTGCAGCACGCCGGCCGACAGCTGGAACCAGTGGCCGACGTTGCGCACCTCGATGCGTGCGCCGGCGGTTGTCGTCGCTGCGGCTACCACTTGACCGTCCCCTTCTGCCACGAGAGCGCGCGGTCGCGCACCGCGAACAGCAGCGTGATGAGGCCCGAGCACAGCACCGCCATCACCAGCAGCGCCGCATACATGTTGGCGTAGGCGGCCCAGCCCTGGGCCCACTGCAGGTACCAGCCGAGGCCGGCCTTCACGCCCATCATCTCGGCCGTGACCAGCACCGAGAACGAAGCACCGAGCCCCATGAAGAGGCCGACGAAGACCTGCGGCAGGGCAGCCGGCACCGCCACGCGCAGCACCAGGAACCATTCGGGCGCGCCCAGCGTGCGCGCCACGTCGTAGTAGTTCTTGTTGACCGAGGCCACGCCCGACCAGCTCAGCACCGCCACCGGGAAGAAGGTCGCGAGCCCGATCAGGAACACCGCGGCCGCATAGCTCGAGGGCGCGAAGAAGAAGGCCAGCGGCAGCAGCGCCGAGGCCGGCACCGGCCCGAGAAAGCGCAGCAGCGGATGCACCCAGTAGCCGGCGATGCGCGACCAGCCGATCCAGACGCCGGTCGCGAAGCCGACCCCCGCGCCGAGCACGAAGCCGTGCGCCAGCAGGCGCGCCGAATGCGCGGTCGAGAGGCCGAGCCGGCGCCAGTCCTCGTAGGCGACGTCGATCAGGCTTTGCGGCGGGGCGAAGAAGGGCGGTGGCAGCAGGCCCAGCTTGGCGGTCGCCACCTCCCACAGCGCGAGCAGCAGCGGGGCCGCGACCAGCCACTGGCCGGCCGGGCGAAGCACGCGTCCGATGCGGCCGGCGCGCGCGCCGAGCAGCGCGATCGCGAGCAGCAGCAGCGCCACCGCGATCGCGGCGCCACCGAATTCGGTGGTGAAATTCCAGTCGCTGAAGCCGACCTCCTTGTTGGGCCAGATCAGCGTGACTGCACCGAGCGCGAGCCACGCGGCCGCCGCGACGGTGCCGGTGCGCCAAACGCCGGCGAGTACCGGTTCGCGCAACGCAAGCGGCTGCGCCGGCGGCGCGTCCAGTACCTGCTCGGCCGTGGTCATGCGAGCACATCCACCGACACGTGGTTCGCGAGCCGCGCCGGATCGGTGTTCTGCTTCAGCACGCCGACCGAGCGGAAGTCGCGCGCATAGAACTCGACCTCGTCGCGCAGGCTTTTGCCGACGGGGTGGTGCCCATGCGTCAGCGTCCCCAGCAACGCCTGCAGATCCTCGACCGGCACCTTGGGCGAGTACTTGGCGAAGAGCTTGGCCGACTCGTTCGGGTTCTCGGCCACGAAGTCCGAGGCCTGCACGATCGCACGCACCAATGCCGCGACCACCGGCTTCTCCTTGCGCACCAGCTCGCCGCGCGCGCCGACGATGCAGCAGACCTTGTCCTTGTATTCGCCCGAGAGGTTGGAGGCCAGCTGGACGTAGCGGTCCTTGTTGCGCTTCTCGATCAGGTAGAGCGTCGGGTCGCCGTCGGCGATCGCCTGGATCTCGCCCTTGTTGACCGCGATGTCGAGCAGGTCGGCCGGGTACTGGCGCCAGGTCACATCGCGGTCCGCATCGATGCCGTTCTTCTTCAGCAGGATCGAGAAGAAGTTCTTGCCCGGGCTCGCGATGTCCGAGACGCCGATGGTCTTGCCCTTGAGCTTCTGCAGGTCGGTGATGCCGGCTTCCTTGACGCCCACCAGGCGCACGCAGCCGCCGTGCGAGCTGCCGACGATCTTGACGTCGAAGCCCGATTCGAGCGGCTTCAGCCAGCGATGGATCATGCCCACCGCGGCGTCGGCCTTGGCGGTGGCGAGCGATTCGAGCAGCTGGTCGGTGGAGCCGGTGTAGTTGACCAGGTCCACCTGCAGGCCGTTCTTCTCGAAGAAGCCGCGCTCCTGCGCCACCACCACCGGCGAGAGGCAGAAGGCGGTGGCGTTCCAGGCGAAGCTGAGCTTGCGCGGCTGCGACCAGGCGCGCGAGGCGAGCAGGCCGCTGGATGCGATGACGGCAGCGGCGCCGCCGGCGCGCAGCACGCGGCGGCGCGAAAAGGATGTGTTCATGGCGAAGGGCCTCGGATCAAAGAAGAAGTTCAGGCTCGGCCTCGACCAGCCCTTCGTAGAGGCTTTCGAAGGCATGCAGCGCGCCTTCGGGCCCGCCGATCTGGCCGTGCGTGTGGCGCGCGACCGCTTCGTCGATGGGATGCGGCGTGCCGGCGGCCTCGGCCAGGAGCTGCGTGTGGCAGGCGTTGTCGAGCGCGATGTACCACCAGGCCGCGGCCTCGACGGTCGGGCCGGCCGTCAGGATGCCGTGGTTCTTGAGGATCGCGCCCTTGCGATCGCCCAGCGCCTTCGCGATGCGCAGCCCCTCGCTCTCGTCGACCACCATGCCGGCGAAATCGTCGAAGAGCGCGTGGTCGTCGTGGAACACGCAACTGTCCTGCGTCAGCGTGTCCAGCTTGCGGCCCAGCGTCGACCAGGCCTTGCCGTAGGTCGAATGCGTGTGCGCGGCCGCGATGACCTTCGGGTTGTATTCGTGGATCGCCGCATGGATCGCGAAGGCCGCCTTGTTGAGCGGGCGCTCGCCGATCACTGTCTCGCCCTTCGAATTGACCAGCAGCAGGTCCGACACCTTGATGCGCGAGAAGTGCACGCCCAGCGGGTTGACCCAGAAATGGTCCGTGAGCTCCGGGTCGCGTGCCGTGATGTGGCCTGCCAGCCCCTGCGCAAAGCCGAAGCGCGCGAACAGGCGGAAGGCGCCGGCCAGCCGCTCCTGGCGATGGCGGCGCTCGGCTTCGATGCTGGGGCGCGGCGCAGGCGGATCGAACCAGTATTTCTGCTGCGGGTTCGGATTGAGTTGAAGTTGCTGCGACCTGGCGGCCGGGCGGTCGATGGAAAGAACGGCGCTCATGGCTCAGGCCGCCTTGCGCTGCGCGGCCACACGCTGCGCCACCAGTTCGCGCGTGCGCGGAATCAATTCGCGGCCGTAGTCGATCGCGTCCTCGAGCGGATCGAAGCCGCGGATCAGGAAGGTGGTGACGCCGAGCGCGTGATAGTCGAGCAGCGCATCGGCCACCTGCTCCGGCGTGCCGACCAGCGCGGTGCTGTTCGAGCGTCCGCCGATCTCCTGCGCGACCGCGGTCCACAGCCGCTTGTCGAGCCGCGTGCCATGCTCGGCCGCGGCCAAGAGGCGCTTCGCACCCTCGCTCTGCTGCGGACCGCCGCGGCCGAAGCCCTGCACCACGCGCAGCCGCCGGGTTTCGGTCAGGATGTTGTCGGCGCGCTCCCAGGCCTTGGCTTCGGTCTCCGCCAGGATCGGCCGGAACGAGACCGAGAAGCGCACGTTGCGCCCCTGCTTCGCGGCCTCGGCGCGCACGCGGCCCGTGAGTTCGGCCGCCTGGGCCAGCGATTCGCCCCACAGCGCATAGACGTCGGCATGCTTGCCGGCCACCGGGATCGCGGCTTCCGAGGCGCCGCCGAAATACACCGGCACGTGTGGCCGGCCGTTCAGTGTCTGCACCGGCTTCACTTCGGAGAACGCATCCTTGAATCGGTAGTGCGCGCCCTCATGGTCGAAAGGCTTGTCGCTGGTCCACACCTTGCGCAGCACCTCGAGGTACTCGTCGGTGCGCGCATAGCGCTGGTCGTGGTCGAGCCAGTCGCCGTCGCGCTTCTGCTCTTCGTCGGAGCCGCCCGAGATGTAGTGCACGCCAAGCCGTCCGCCGCTGAACTGGTCGAGCGAGGCGAACTGGCGCGCCGCCAGCGTCGGCGCCACGAAGCCGGGGCGGTGCGCCAGCATGAAGTGGATACGCTCGGTGACCGAGGCCGCATAGGCCACGGTCAGCGTGGCGTCGGGGCTGGTCGAGTGGTGCGGCACCAGCACGCGGTCGAAGCCGGCCGTTTCGTGCGCCTGCGCGAAGGCGCGCACGTAGTCGCGGTCGATCGCCGGGCCGCGCGCGGGGTGGATCTCCGAGACCTTCTGGGCCTGGATCATGCCGATGAATTCGATGCTGTCGCTCATGGGTGTTTCTTCCTTCGATGCAAAAAGTGGTCAGGCCGGGTTGTTGTTGCGCGAGAGGGCGGCGCCGAAGCTGCGGTCCCACAGCGGCGCCACCTCGGCCGGGCCGTCGAGCACGCCGAGCTTCTGGAAGGTGTCGGCCACCTCCTGGTGGCTGCGCACCGCGGCGTTGGTGACCGGGCCCAGCGCGTAGTCGTTGCTGCGGCCGTTGAAGAGCTCGATCAGGTCGCCCACCGGCACCCGCGTCTCTGCCGACTGCGCCTTCGCGTACTCGAGGTAGTTGCCGTTGGCCCAGGCGTAGGCGCGCTGCAGGCGCAGCAGGAAGTCGGTGATGGCGGCATGGCGCAGCGGCTCGTCCACCGCGCGCGGATTGGCATAGACCGGGAAGTTGCCCGAGAGATAGCCCTTGCCGGTCTTGATGGTGCGCGCGCCGTACTGGGTGCGGGCCAGCTGCCCGTTGTAGCCGTAGATGGCCCAGGCATCGAGGTCGCCGCGCGCGAAGGCCGAGAGGCCGTCCGCCGGACTCAGGTTGATGGGCTGGATGTCGTTGAAGCTGAGCCCGACCTCGGCCAGCTGTTTGCTCAGGTAGTAGTGCGCGGTGGTGGCGCGCACGTAGCCGACGCGCTTGCCCTTGAAGTCGGCGATGGTCTTGATCGGTGCGTCCTTGCGCGCCAGCGTCGCCTGGTTGTTCAGGTCTTCATGGATCACGGCGACGAAGCGCACCTTGGCCTTCTGGCGCGCCGCGAAGGTGGCCGGGATCTCGCTGCCCGAGCCAAGATCCAGCGCATCGCCCTGGATGGCCTCGATGTGGAGCACGCCGTTGTTGAGTTCGCGCCAGTCGATCCTGTAGGGTGTCTTGCCCTGGCCCGATGCCTCGAGCAGCGGGCGCCACAGGCCCTTGTAGGTGCCGATGCGCAGCGTGAGGCCGGAGAGATCGGTGGGCGCGGCGGCCTGTGCCCACGGGCCGGCGGCGCCGAAGGCCGCGGCCGTGCCGGCGGCTTGCAGCCATTGCCGGCGCGACCAGGCAGAAAGGATGGATGTCATGGAAAGCGCTCTTCTCGTGGACCTTGGGGAGGCGTGACCGTAATGCGCGCCGCGGCCGAAGAGAACGCAGAAATGCGAGTTTGGATATGCGGGATTCGTCGTTCCCCGCACCCGGCGCGGCCTTTAAGGTGCCGCACCATGAGTTCTCAAGTCCTGCGCCGCCTGCCGGCCGACCCCGCAACGGACGCCGCGCTGCTGGCCCGCCTGTCCGCCCTGTTTGCCGAGACCGCGGCCGACCACGATAGGAGCGGCGCCTTCCCGCGCGAGAACTTCGCCGAGCTGCAGGCGCAGGGGCTGATCGGCCTGGTCGCGCCGCAGGCGCATGGCGGCGGCGGTGCCTCGCTGGCGGCGGCGCGCCGCGTGCTTGCGGCCGTGGCCTGGGGCGAGCCCGCGACCGCGCTGATCCTCACCATGAGCTGGCTGCAGCAGCATGCGATCGGCCGCACCGACAGCCGCTGGCCGGCCCACCTGCGCGAGCGCGTGCTGCGCGATGCGGTGCGTGAGGGCGCGCTGATCAATGCCTTGCGCGTGGAGCCTGTACTCGGGTCGCCGGCACGCGGCGGCCTGCCCGCCACCACGGCGCGGCGCGAAGGCGCCCAGTGGAAGATCAACGGCCACAAGCTCTACACCACCGGCATCGAAGGGCTGACGTGGCTCGCCGTCTGGGCCCGCACCGACGACGAGGCGGCGCCGCGCACCGGCTTCTTCCTGGTGCCGCGCGGCGCGCCCGGCATTCGCGTGGTGGCCAGCTGGGACCACCTGGGCCTGCGCGCCTCGGGCAGCCACGAGGTGCTGTTCGAGGAGGTCGCGATCCCGCTCGATCACGCGGTCGATCTGCGCGCGCCGGCCGAGTGGGCGCCCGATGCCGGCAGCCAGACCGACATCGACGCGCATGCCACGCAGCACGCCTGGATGGTGGTGCTCTTGGGCACGCTCTACGACGCCGCGGCGCGTGCCGCGCGCGACTGGCTCGTCGGCTTCCTGAACCGGCGCGCGCCGAGCTCGCTGGGCGCCTCGCTCGCCAGCCTGCTGCGCGTGCAGGAGCACGTGGGCGAGATCGAGGCCCTGCTGCGCAGCAACCGCGTGCTGCTTGATCAGGCCACGGCCGAGGTCGACGCCGGCCATGCGCCGGCCGCCACCGACAGCGGCCTCTTGAAGTACACGGTCACGAACAACGCCATCCGCGCCGTCGAGCTGGCGCTGCAGCTCACCGGCAACCACGGCCTGGCGCGGCAGAACCCGCTGGAGCGCCACTACCGCGACGTGCTGTGCAGCCGCATCCATACGCCGCAGAACGATGCGATCCTGGTGGGCGCGGGCAAGGCGGCGCTGGGAGTGCGTTCATGAGCTCGCGCCGTCACTTGCTCAAGCAGGGCGCCGCACTCTCGCTGGCCGGCCCGCTGAGCGCGCTGGCGCAAGGCCGCGCGCACACGACCCTGGTGCTCGGCGACCAGGCCGGCGGCCTGCGTGCCTTGTTCGAAGCTTCGCGTGCACTCGAAGGCGCACCGTTCCAGTACCGCTGGGCCAACTTCCAGGGCGCCGCGCCGCTGTTCGAAGCCCAGCGCAGCGCGGCCGTCGACACGGCGGTCGCGGGCGACCTGCCGGTGCTCGCCGCGGCTGTGGGCAGGACGCCGCTCAAGATCGTCGCCACCCGCGTCGGCAAGCCCGAGGCGCTGGGGATCGTGGTGCAGCCCGACTCGCCGCTGCGCCGCGTGGCCGACCTGCGCGGCCAGAGCGTGGTGGTGTCGTCCGCGCGCGGCAGCATCTCGCAGTACCAGCTCTACGGCGCACTCGAAGAGGCGGGCGTGAAGCGCGAGGAGGTCAACCTGCGCTTCGTGCTGCCGACCGATGCGGCGGCCGCCTTCGCCTCGCGCCAGATCGACGCCTGGGCCATCTTCGATCCCTACTACGCGATCGCGCTGCAACAGGGCGGGCGCATCCTGCGCGACGGCGGCGGCATCAACACCGCGCTGGCCTTCATCACCGCGAGCGAGTCGGCGCTGGCCGACGCCGCCAAGCGCGCGGCCGTCGCCGATTTCCTGCAGCGGCTGGGCCGCGCCGGCGAATGGGCCAAGGCCAACGCCGAGGCCTATGCCAAGGTCTATGCGGAACTCACGCGGCTGCCGCTCGAGACCTCGCGCACCATCACCGCGCGCGCGGCCGTGACGGGCCGGCCCGTCAGCGAGGCCGACATCATCGCGCTGCAGGCCGTGGCCGACCGCTCGGCGCGCGACGGCATCCTGCCGCTGCGCGTGGACGTGCGGGCCATCACCGACACGCGGGTCTGGAAACCGGCAGCGTGAGCGCGCTGGCGCCGCTGCGCGAGTTCGTGGTCGATTTCGCCCGCCTGCTCGATACGCATCCCGACGAACCGCGCATCCTGGAGGAGGGCGGTGCGCTGCTGCGCCGGCTGGTGGCGCGCGACGACTGGCTGCCCGATGCCTATGCCCGGCCGCACCCCGAGCGCTACCAGCAGTTCCTGCTGCATGCCGACTCGACCGAGCGCTTCTCGGTCGTCAGCTTCGTCTGGGGCCCGGGCCAGGCCACGCCGGTGCACGACCACACGGTGTGGGGGCTGATCGGCATGCTGCGCGGGGCCGAGTACAGCCAGGCCTACCGCGAGCGGCATGGCGAGTTGCGCCCCGAGGGCGAGCCCTCGTGGCTTGCGCCGGGCGACGTGCAGGCCGTGTCGCCTCGCATCGGCGACGTGCACCGCGTGCACAACGCCTGCGACGACCGCGTGTCGATCAGCATCCATGTCTACGGCGCCAACATCGGTGCGGTGCGGCGCCATACTTACCCTGCGGGCGGCGGGCGCAAGCCCTTCGTCTCCGGCTACTCGAATACGCAACTGCCCAATCTCTGGGACCGATCCGCCGAACTTCACCATCCATGACTGCCACGCTGTCCTTTGTCGCCGTGCGCGCCCACCTGCTTGCGGGCGACGAGATCGCCTTGTTCGACGTGCGCGAGGAAGACCCCTTCGCACAGGCCCATCCGCTGTGGGCCGCGAACCTGCCGCTGTCGCGCATCGAGATCGATGCCTGGCGCCGCATGCCGCGCCGCGACACGCTGATCGTGGTCTATGGCGAGCACGAGGGCATCGACCTCGCGCCGCTCGCGGTCGAGCGCCTGGGCGCGCTGGGCTACACCCAAGTGCGCCTGCTCGAAGGCGGGCTCGACGGCTGGCGCCAAGCCGGCGGCGAGCTGTTTCGCGACGTCAACGTGCCGAGTAAGGCCTTCGGCGAACTGGTCGAGCATGAGCGCCATACGCCCTCGCTCGCGGCCGAGGAGGTGAAGGCGCTGATCGATGCCAAGGCCGACGTGGTGGTGCTGGACGCGCGCCGCTTCGACGAATACCAGACCATGAGCATCCCCACCGCGACCAGCGTGCCCGGCGCCGAGCTGGTGCTGCGCGTGCGCGAGCTGGCGCCAGATCCGGCCACGCGCGTGATCGTCAACTGCGCGGGGCGCACGCGCAGCATCATCGGCACGCAGTCGCTGGTGAATGCGGGCATCCCCAATCCGGTGGCGGCGCTGCGCAACGGGACGATTGGCTGGAAGCTGGCGGGGCAGGTGCTCGACCACGGCGCCACGCGCCGGGCGCCCGAAGCAGGTGAAGCGAACCGTGCCGCGGCGCGGGCTTCGGCGGAAGACGTGGCACGGCGTGCCGGCGTGCGTTGGGTCGATCTCCACGCGCTCGCCACCCTCGAAGCGCCTGGCCGCACGCTCTACCGCTTCGACGTGCGCACGCCCGAGGAGTACGAGGCCGGCCACCTGCCCGGCTTCGCGAGCGCGCCGGGCGGGCAGCTGGTGCAGGAGACCGATCACCACGTGCCGGTGCGCGGCGCGCGCATCGTGCTGGCCGATGACGACGGCGTGCGGGCGCCGATGACCGCGTCGTGGCTGGCGCAGATGGGGTGGGAGGTGCATGTGCTGGCGCCGCAGGCCGCGTCGGCGCGCAGTGACAAGGGTCCGGCACCGGCCAAGGCCGCGACGCCTGCGACCGGCCGCTACCGCCGGCCCTACGAAGGCACCGACGCGCCGCCCGAGGCGATGCAGGCCTACCTCGACTGGGAGTTCGGCCTGGTGGCGCAGCTGGAGTCCGACGGCACGCACGGCTTTCGCGTGCTCTGAATAGGCGCCGCGACGCGGCGGACTAGACTATCTGTCATTAGGAGTTACCAATGGCAGTTACCCAGGCGGCGCTCACCGAAGCGCTCAAGACCGTCCTCGACCCCAACACGGGCAAGGACTTCGTCAGCACCAAGGCGCTGAAAAACCTGCAGATCCACGAGGGCGACGTCTCCTTCGACATCGAGCTCGGCTATCCGGCCAAGAGCCAGATGCCGGCGATGCGCAAGGCGCTGGTGGCCGCGGCCAAGGGCGTGGCCGGCGTGGAGAACGTGTCGGTCAACATCGCGACCAAGGTCATCAGCCATGCCGTGCAGCGCGGCGTGCAGCTGATGCCCAACGTCAAGAACATCATCGCCGTGGCTTCGGGCAAGGGCGGCGTGGGCAAGAGCACCACCGCGGCCAACCTGGCGCTGGCGCTGGCGGCCGAGGGGGCCAGCGTCGGCCTGCTCGATGCCGACATCTACGGCCCGAGCCTGCCCATGATGCTGGGCATCGACCGCCGTCCCGAGAGCGAGGACGGCAAGACCATGGAGCCGCTGGAAAACCACGGCGTGCAGGTGATGTCGATCGGCTTCCTGGTCGACCAGGACGAGGCCATGATCTGGCGCGGCCCGATGGCCACCCAGGCGCTGGAGCAGCTCCTGCGTCAGACCAACTGGAAAGAGCTCGACTACCTGATCGTCGACCTGCCGCCCGGCACCGGCGACATCCAGCTGACGCTCTCGCAGCGCGTGCCGATGACCGGCGCAGTGATCGTGACCACGCCGCAGGACATCGCGCTGCTCGACGCCAAGAAGGGCATCAAGATGTTCGAGAAGGTCGGCGTGCCGATCCTCGGCATCGTCGAGAACATGGCGGTGCACGTGTGCTCGAACTGCGGCCACGTCGAGCACATCTTCGGCGCCGAGGGCGGCAAGAAGATGGCCGCGCAATACAACATGGAGTACCTCGGCGCGCTGCCGCTGGACATCAACATCCGCCTGCAGGCCGACAGCGGCAAGCCGACGGTGGTGGCCGATCCCGACGGCGAGGTGGCGGGCATCTACAAGTCGGTGGCGCGCCGCGTGGCGGTCGGCATTGCCGAAAAGGCGAAGGATTTCTCGGCCAAGTTCCCGACCATCACGGTCAGCAAGAACACCTGATCAAGCGCTCATGAACCTGCTCGCGTCCATGCGCTACCTCAGCGCGCTGCACGAGCACCGCCACTTCGGCCGCGCCGCGCAGGCCTGCCACATCACGCAGCCGGCCTTGTCGAACGCGCTGCGTGCGCTGGAGGCCGAGTTCGGCGTGGTGATCGTCAAGCGCGGGCGCACCTATTCCGGGCTGACGCACGAGGGCGAGGCCGTGCTGGCCGCGGCCCACCGCATGCTGCACGAGAACGAGGTGCTGCAGCAGCTGCTCAAGAGCGAAGAAGACCGTCCGCGCGGCAACCTGCGCATGGCCGCGGTGCCGACCGCGATGCCGATGCTGGCGCGCTTCGCGGGACGGCTGCGGGCGCGCCATCCGGGCATCGTGCCGACGGTGCTGTCGATGAGTTCGCTCGAGCTCGAAACCGGGCTGGAAAACCTGTCGCTCGACCTGGCCCTCGGCTACACCGAGCGCATGCGAAGCGGCGAGGTCAAGCTCACGGCCTGGCCGCAGAGCATCGAGCACTATTACCTGGTGCGCCGGTCGGCGAGCGCCGACCAGCCGGCGCTGCAGTTCGGCGCGCCCATCGCCTGGGCAGAAGCGGGGCGGCTGCCCCTGTGCCTGCTGACGCCGGAAATGCACAACCGCTCCATCGTCGACCAGGCCTTCGCCGATGCCGGCGTCTCGGTGAAGCCGGCCATCGAGACCAATTCGGTGCTGACGCTGGCGCTCAGCGTGAGCGCCGGGGACGTTTGCGCCGTGCTGCCCGGCGGCATGGTCGATGCCGTGCGCAGCCACGGCGAACTGGAGGCGCTGCCCCTGGTGGCGCCGGAGGTGCGCACGCCGATCGGCTTCATGACGCAGACGGCCGTGCGGCCCTCGCGCGCCCTCGATGCGGCGCTGGCGCTGGTCCAGAGCCCGGCCTGGCAGCAGGAAGTCGCGGCGCACAGCGGAGCGCTGCGCGGCTAGTGAGGTGCGCCGCATCATTTCTTTATTGAATCGCCCCATGTGCGGATTCAATTTGCCGAAAACCGCAGGCGGGGCGACAGTCGGGCAGGCCGTGCCTTCGCGCGGCCGGACAGTCCGCAACAACGGCCGAGGCAATGAACTACCCAGGCACCCAGAACGCCGTCCAGGCGATCCCGCTCGCGACCCCCGATCAACTGCGCGAGCGCATCCGCCGCAAGAGCAAGCTCAAGGGCCGGCAGCCCGAGACCGAAGCGCTGGCGGAGGTGCGCGCACTCATCGGCCCGCGGCCCGATGACGGCTGGCGGCGCGACCTGCTGATCGAGCAGCTGCACCTGCTCAACGATGCGCACGGCGGGCTGCACGACCGCCACCTGGTGGCGCTGGCCTCGCTCATCAACGTTCCGATGGCCGAGGTCTACGAGGTTGCGACCTTCTATCACCACTTCGAAGTGCTGCGCGGCGACGAGCAGGCACCCGGGCTCACGATCCGCGTGTGCGATGGCCTGGCCTGCGAGCTGGCCGGCGCACAGGACCTGCTCGCGCGGCTGCCTGCGCTGCTGGGCGCGGCGGGCCGCGACGACGTGCGCGTGATCTCCGCGCCCTGCATCGGCCGCTGCGAGCAGGCGCCGGCCGCGGCGGTGCACCAGCGCGCCGTGCCGCTGGCGACCACCGACCGGCTGCTGCAGGCGCTGGACGCCAGGCCGTCAGTGCCCGAGACCTTCAACTTCGTGCCGGCGGCGCTGGCCGAGAAAAGCGTCTCGCCGCCGCCCGAAGGGATCGCGGAGATCCCCGCCTTCACGGACTACGCCACCTACCGCGCCAACGGCGGCTATGCGCTCGCGGCCGCGCTGGTCAACGGCGAAGAGGACGCCGAGGCCGTGCTCCGCGCGATGGAAGACTCGGGCCTGCGCGGCCTCGGCGGCGCGGGCTTTCCGGCCGGGCGCAAGTGGCGCATCGTGCGCGAGCAGCCGGCGCCGAAACTCATGGCGGTGAACATCGACGAGGGCGAGCCCGGTACCTTCAAGGACCGTACCTACCTCGAGCGCGATCCGCATCGCTTCCTCGAAGGGCTGCTGGTGGCCGCGCAGGTCGTGGGCACCGAGGCCTGCTACATCTACCTGCGCGACGAATACCACGACTGCCGCCGGCTGCTCGAGGCCGAGCTGGCCAAGCTCAAGGCCGACCCGCCCTGCACGCTGCCGCGCATCGAGCTGCGGCGCGGCGCCGGCGCCTACATCTGCGGCGAGGAGTCCGCGATGATCGAGAGCATCGAAGGCAAGCGCGGTGAGCCGCGCATGCGCCCGCCCTATATCGCGCAGGTCGGCCTGTTCGGCCGGCCGACGCTGGAGCACAACTTCGAGACGCTCTACTGGGTGCGCGACATCGTCGAGAAAGGCCCGCAGTGGTTCAGCGGCTTCGGCCGCCACGGGCGCAAGGGGCTGCGCAGCTTCAGCGTGAGCGGGCGCGTCAAGAACCCCGGCGTCAAGCTCGCACCGGCGGGCATCACGGTGCAGGAGCTGATCGACGAATACTGCGGTGGCATGCTGCACGGCCACACGCTTTACGGCTATCTGCCCGGCGGCGCCTCGGGCGGCATCCTGCCGGCGCGCATGAACGACATCCCGCTGGATTTCGACACGCTGCAGCCTTACGGCTGCTTCATCGGCTCGGCCGCCGTGATGGTGCTGAGCCAGCACGATCGCGCGCGCGATGCGGCGCTGAACATGATGCGCTTCTTCGAACACGAGAGCTGCGGCCAGTGCACGCCCTGCCGCGTCGGCACCGCCAAGGCGGCGGCGCTGATGCAGGCGCCGGTGTGGGACAACGCCACGCTGGAAGACCTCGCGCAGGTCATGGGAGATGCATCGATCTGCGGGCTGGGGCAGGCCGCGCCCAATCCGATCCGCTGCATCCAGAAGTACTTCCCCGAGGAGATCGCGTGAACGCTCCCACACGACTTGCCGAAGTGATTCCGCAGACCATCGAGTTCAAGCTCGACGGCCGCGCCGTCCAGGCCTTCGAAGGCGAAACCATTCTTCAGGCCGCGCAGCGCCACGGCGTCGATATCCCGCACCTTTGCTACAAGGAGGGCCTGCGCCCCGACGGCAACTGCCGCGCCTGCGTGGTCGAGGTGAAGGGCGAGCGCACGCTCGCGCCGAGCTGCTGCCGCAATGCGACGGCGGGCATGGAGGTGCAGGCCAGCAGCGAGCGGGCGCTGAAGAGCCAGAAGATGGTGGTCGAGATGCTCTTGTCCGATATGCCGGACCGCGGGTACAAGTGGAACGACGAGGCGGTGGCGAAGGCTGCGAGCCCCCACCCCATCCCTCCCCCTCTGGGGGAGGGCGGGGGTGGGGGCTTCCCCGTCGGCCAGCACGGCGAGCTCAGCGAATGGGCCGAACGCCTCGGAATCTCCGTCCGCCCCGAGCTCAAGGCCCTGCGCCGCGAGCAACCCAAGGCCGATGTCTCGCACCCCGCGATGGCTGTCAACCTCGACGCCTGCATCCAGTGCAACCGTTGCGTGCGCGCCTGCCGCGAGGAGCAGGTCAACGACGTGATCGGCTACGCGATGCGCGGCGGGGATTCGAAGATCGTGTTCGACCTCGACGACCCGATGGGCGACAGCACCTGCGTGGCCTGCGGCGAATGCGTGCAGGCCTGCCCGACGGGTGCCTTGATGCCCAAGAGCCAGATCGGCTCGCAGCAGGTCGACCGCAAGGTCGATTCGGTCTGCCCCTTCTGCGGCGTGGGTTGCCTGATCACCTACAACGTCAAGGACGAGAAGATCGTCAGCGTCGACGGCCGCGACGGCCCGGCCAACCACAGCCGGCTCTGCGTCAAGGGCCGCTTCGGCTTCGACTATGCGCACCATCCGCAGCGCCTGACCAAGCCGCTGATCCGCAAGCCCGGCGTGCCCAAGGACTTCAACGACGCACCGCGGCCCGGCGACTGGCACGACGCCTTCCGCGAGGCCAGCTGGGAAGAGGCGCTCGCGCTCACCGCGGGCAAGCTCAAGAGCCTGCGCGACACGCACGGCAAGAAGGCGCTGGCCGGCTTCGGCTCGGCCAAGGGCAGCAACGAAGAGGCCTACCTGTTCCAGAAGCTGGTGCGCACCGGCTTCGGCAGCAACAACGTCGACCATTGCACGCGGCTGTGCCACGCCTCCAGCGTGGCGGCGCTGCTCGAAGGCGTGGGTTCGGGCGCGGTGAGCAACCAGGTCAACGACGTGGAGCATGCGGACCTGATCTTCATCATCGGCTCCAACCCGACCGCCAACCATCCGGTGGCCGCCACCTGGATGAAGAACGCCGCCAAGCGCGGCGCGAAGATCGTGCTGGCCGACCCGCGCGTCACCGACATCGGCCGGCACGCCTGGCGCACGCTGCAGTTCAAGGCCGACACCGACGTCGCGATGCTCAATGCGCTGATCCACGCGGTGATCGACGAGGGCCTGGTCGACGAGGCCTTCGTCCGCGACCGCGCCAGCAACTTCGAGGCGCTGCGCGAGAACGTCAAGGGCTACAGCCCCGAGGCGATGGCGCCGATCTGCGGCATTCCGGCCGAGACGCTGCGCGAAGTGGCGCGGGCCTTCGCCAAGGCCAAGGGCGCGATGGTGTTGTGGGGCATGGGCATCAGCCAGCACGTGCACGGCACCGACAACGCGCGCTGCCTGATCGCGCTGGTCACGGTCACCGGCCAGATCGGCAAGCCCGGCTCGGGCCTGCATCCGCTGCGCGGGCAGAACAACGTGCAGGGCGCGAGCGATGCGGGGCTGATCCCGATGATGTTCCCCAACTACCAGCGCGTCGACAACCCGGGCGTGCACGCTTGGTTCGAGAACTTCTGGGGCATGCCGCTCGACGAGAAGCCGGGCTACACGGTGGTCGAGATCATGCACAAGGCGCTGGCGCCGGACAGCGATCCGCACAAGATCCGCGGCATGTACATCATGGGCGAGAACCCCGCGATGAGCGACCCGGACCTCAACCATGCGCGCCATGCGCTCGCGAGCCTGGAACACCTGGTGGTGCAGGACATCTTCATGACCGAGACCGCGTGGCTGGCCGACGTGGTGCTGCCGGCCACTGCCTGGCCCGAGAAGACCGGCACCGTGAGCAACACCGATCGCATGGTGCAGCTTGGCAAGAAGGCGCTCAACCCGCCCGGCGATGCGAAGCCCGATCTCTGGATCATCCAGCAGATCGCAAAACGCATGGGCTTGGCCTGGAACTACGAGGGCGAGGAGTCCGGCGTGGCCGCCGTCTACGAAGAGATGCGCCAGGCCATGCATGCGGCCATCAGTGGCATCACCTGGGAGCGGCTGCAGCGCGAATCCAGCGTGACCTACCCCTGCCTGGACGCGGACGATCCGGGCCAGCCGACTGTCTTCATCGACGACTTCCCGACCGCCGACGGCCGCGTGAAGCTGGTGCCGGCCGACATCATCCCGGCCGACGAGCGGCCCGATGCCAAGTACCCCTTCGTGCTGATCACCGGGCGCCAACTCGAGCACTGGCACACCGGCAGCATGACGCGCCGCGCCACCGTGCTCGATGCGCTGGAGCCGATGGCCACGGCGTCGATGAACCAGAGCGACCTGGAGACCCTGGGCCTCCAGGCGGGCGACGTGGTCACGATCCGCTCGCGCCGCGGCGAGGTGGCGATCCACGTGCGCCGCGACGACGGAACGCCGAACGGCGCGGTGTTCGTGCCCTTCGCCTACTACGAGGCGGCAGCCAACCTGATGACCAATGCGGCGCTCGATCCCATGGGCAAGATCCCGGAGTTCAAGTACTGCGCGGTGCAGGTGCTGCGCGGCGGCGTGCCGGTGGCCGCCGCGGGCTATGGAACCGGGGCGGTGGCAACGGTGGAAACGGCGACGGCGCACTGAAAAGCGGCATCGTGATGTGACATTTTTGGCATGGCGAGCGTCTTTCTGACGCCGGACGTCGCACCGCGGGCACGCATGCCAGGCGCGGCCCTGCGCGAGGACCTTGGCTCGAGTGACTGGCATATATGTTGCTGGCCGTAACTTATCCAGCACATAACAACGCCAAGTCAAACGTGGACCAGCCAAAAAACGACAACGACATTTCATTGGATCGCCGCCTCTTCTGCGTGGGCGCAGTGAGCTTCGCAGCCCTGGGAACCGCGGCCTGCGGAGACGGTGGGAGCAGCGGCTTCGGCAGCGCCGGCGCGCTCGGCACCACGCAACAGAATGCGGCGACTTCGACGGCCACGTCCACCGAGGTCGCTGCGACCGAGCCTGTCACCAACTCCACCTTGACGTCGCAAGCGCGAAAGTTCACGCATCCCGGTCTGCTGCACACCGAGGCCGATTTCGAGCGCATGCGAACCAAGATCGCGGCCGGCGCCCAGCCCTGGGTCGACGGCTGGAACGCGCTCACCTCCAGCAGCCGTGCCCAGCTCGGCCGCGCGCCCGTGCCGCTGGCAACGGTGGTGCGCGGCGGCGACGGCGAGAACCACCGCACCATGGTCGAGGACATGGCGCGCGCCTACCAGTTCGCGCTGCGTTGGAAGGTCTCCGGCAACACCGCCTACGCGGACCTGGCGGTGCAATACCTCGACGCGTGGTCGTCGACGATGACGGCACTCAACGGCAACTCCGACCGCTTCCTGGCCGCCGGCATCTACGGCTACCAATGGGCCAATGCGGCCGAGATGATGCGCAGCTATCCGGGCTGGTCGTCCGAAGGCGTCGCGCGCTTCCAGAAGCTGCTGCTGGAGGTGTTCTATCCGCTCAGCCACAGTTTCCTGATCAAGCACAACGACGCGAACATCACCAACTACTGGGCCAACTGGGATCTGTGCGCCATCTGCGCCATCCTGGCCATCGGCGTCTTCTGCGATCGCACCGACCTCTATGACGAGGCCATCGCCTACTACAAGACCGGCCGCGGCAACGGGGCGGCGGCACACAACGTCTACATGCTCCACCCCGGCTACCTGGGGCAAT
The DNA here is from genome assembly GCF_900101545.1 of Variovorax sp. CF079. Classification (GTDB taxonomy): domain Bacteria; phylum Pseudomonadota; class Gammaproteobacteria; order Burkholderiales; family Burkholderiaceae_C; genus Variovorax. The sequence goes on from NZ_FMZU01000007.1 coordinate 200,336, forward strand.
GGCAGGAAAGCGGCCGGGACCAGGGACACGCCACGCTCGGCATGGCGCTGACCGGCCTGCTGTGCGAAATGGCCTGGAGCCAGGGCGAGGACCTCTACGGCTACGGCAACAACCGCTTCCTCGCCGCCGCCGAGTATGTGGCCATGTCGAACCTGCAGGACGGCAACGGCCAGTACTACTCGCCGCCGTTCTCGACCTACGTCAACAGGCAGGGGACTTTCACCGTGGTGTCGACGGCCGGGCAGCCCAACCTGCGCCCGTGCTGGGAGTCGATCTACAACCACTACGTCAATCGCAAGGGGCTTGCGGCGCCCTGGGTGGCGACCATCGCCGCCCAGATACGCCCCGAGCGCAGCGAATGGGGCGGCGACCAGCCGAGCTTCGGCACGCTGACCTACAGCCGCGATCCCGTAGCCGCGGGCACGCCGCCGAGCGGCCTCACGGCCTACGTCACCGCCAACCAGGTACTGCTGTCGTGGTGGGGCAGTGCAGGCGCGACGAGCTACAAGGTCAAGCGCGGCCCTTCGGCGAACGGGCCTTTCGCCACCGTCGCCAGCGTCACCGACCCTCGCACCTACACCGACACGCCGGGCAACGGCGTCTGGCACTACGTCGTCACCGCGGTGAGCGCAAGCGGCGAGAGCAGCGTCTCCAACGTGGCGCGCGTGGCCTTGCCCAGCGAGCTGCGCGCGCAACTGCCGCTGGATGCGGCCAGCGGAACCACGGCCGCCGATGGCAGCGGCAACGGCCAAAACGGCACGCTGCAGGGCGGCGCCAGCTGGGGCGAAGGCCGCAGCGGCGGCCGCGCGCTGGCGCTCGACGGCAGCAGCGGCCACCTCGCGCTGCCCACCGGTGTGCTCTCCAGCCTGGGCGACTTCACGATCGCGCTGTGGGTGTACTGGAATGCCGCCGTCACCAACACACGCGTGTTCGACTTCGGCTCCAGCGACATCGCCTACCTCGCACTGCTGCCGCGCGATGCCGGCGGCTCGATGCGCTTCACGGTGACCGGCACCACCTGGTACGGCGAGCAGAGCATCGTGGCGAGCGCGTTGCCCACCGGCCGCTGGGTGCACCTGGCGGTCACCCTGTCGGGCACCACCGGCACGCTGTACGTTGACGGCGTGGCCGCCGGCAGCAACAACGCGATTGCGCTCGCGCCCTTCCAGCTCGGCGACACCACCCAGAACTGGCTCGGCCGCTCGCAGTACCCGGCCGACCCTTGCTTCAACGGGCGCATGCAGGACCTTCGTATCTACAGCGGCGCGTTGAGCGCAGCCGAGATCGCGGCGCTCGCGGCCTGAAGCGTCGGACGACGCCTGCCGTTGATCTAGGGTTAACCCCTAGGCCCCATCGATTTTAAGTTACAGTAAGTGACTACTCGTTACATGAGCGCCTGACTCACTTACTCGATGGAAAAACCGATTCAACGCCGGCACGCGATCCAACGCCTTGCCGCCGCGAGCGCCGCGCTGGCACTTCCGGCTTGGGCCCAACCGGCGCGCATCGTGCTCGGGCAATCGGCCGCATTCAGCGGCCCGGCCGAGCAGCTGGGCATTCAGATGAACAAGGGCGCGCGCATCTTCTTCGATGCGCTCAATGCCTCGGGCGGCATCAACGGCCGCAGCGTCGAACTGCGCACGCTCGATGACGGCTACGAGCCCGAGCGCTGCAAGGCGAACACCGACAAGCTCATCAAGGACGAGGTCTTCGCGCTCTTCGGCTACGTCGGCACGCCCACCTGCCTGGCGGCGATGCCGCTGGTCGATGCGGCGAAGATTCCGTTCTTCGGCCCGTTCACCGGTGCCGAGGCCCTGCGCGAGCCGTTCCGCAAGACGGTGTTCCATGTCCGTGCCTCTTACTACGACGAGACCGCGCTGATCGTGAAGCAGCTCACCTCGCTGGGCCTCAGGAAGATCGCGGTGTTCCACCAGAACGATGCCTACGGCCAGGCCGGGCTGGAGGGCGTGAAGCGTGCGCTCAAGCCGCTCGCCCTGGACCCGGTGGCCGTGGGCAAGGTCGAGCGCAATTCGGTGAACGTCGCGCAGGCGGTAAAAGACATCACTGCCGCCGGCCCCACGGCCGTGGTGCAGATCGGCGCCTACAAGGCCTGCGCGGCCTTCATCCGCGAAGCGCGCAAGGCCGGCTACGGCGGCACCTTCTTCAACGTGTCCTTCGTCGGCACCGAGGCGCTGGGCGACGAACTCGGCAAGGACGCCCGCGGCATCATGGTCAGCCAGGTGATGCCCTCTCCGTTCTCGACCAACACGCCGATCTCGCGCGAATACCTGGAGGCCGCGCGCAAGGCCGGCCCTGAGGCCAAGCCCAACTATTCGAGCATGGAAGGCTACGTGGCCGCCAAGGTGCTGGCCGAGGGACTTCGCCGCGCGGGCCGCGCGCCGACGCGCGATTCGCTGGTCGCCGGCCTGGAGTCGATCCAGAACGCCGACTTCGGCGGCTTTCGCGTCGACTTCAGCGCCCGCAATCACGCGGCATCGAGCTACGTCGATCTGTCGATGCTGACGCAGGACGGCAAGGTTCGCCTTTGAGCTTGGGAAGCGGCTGCGCCGGCGCGAAACCCCGCTTGCATGTCGCCGGCGGCGCATCGGCTATCGTCCGCCGCATGGTCCCATCCGAAACCCCATCCGAGGGCGCACACCCTTCTCTCGCCGTGGCGGTCGTGATGCGGCGCGAGCGGCTCCACGGCCCGTCGAGCCATTGGCAGCCCTGGCGCTGGACGCTCGACGAGGTGGTGCCCGACGAGCCGGGCTTCGGCGACGCGCCGCGGCTCTTGCGCGACGACGAGGGCGCGCAGCGCTGGCTGCACCCGGGCTTCCAGGTCGAATTGTTTCGCGATGAAGCAGAGGGTTACCAGCTCAACGCAACAACGCCCGCGCCCTGCTGGTTCGTGATGTGGCGCATGGAAGAAGAGGCGACGCTGGCGCCGGAGCCGATTGCGCGGCCGCTGGTGGTGACGTTGAGCTACAACGAAGCGGGCCGCTGGCTCGATGCGCAGGAGAATGTCGAGCAGGTGCCGGCACCCGAAGAAGTGGTGGCGTGGCTGCGCGCCTTCGTCGAAGAACACTATGTGCTCGAGCCCAAGCGCCGCAAGCGGCCGGAGAGCTTCAAGCCGCTGGTCGACCGCTTCGGCAATGCGGCCAGCGTGTCGACCGAGAAGAAGCGCGGCCGGGGAGCGGGCGATGTCTGAAGGCTTTTTCGATCGCTGGTCGCGGCGCAAGCAGCAGGTGCGGGAAGGGGAGGTGCCCGCGCCTGAGCCGGTGGCGGCCGTGCCGGTTGTGGCGCCTGCGCTTGTGGAGACGCCTGGCCCCCATCCCAACCTTCCCCCAGAGGGGGAAGGAGAGATGCCACCGCCGCCGCCTACGCTGGCTGATGCTGAAGCGCTCACCATCGACTCCGACTTCAAGCCCTTCGTCGCGAAGAACGTCGCGCCGGAGGTCAAGAACGCGGCCTTCAAGAAGCTGTTCGCCGATCCGCACTTCAATGTGATGGACGGGCTGGACACCTACATCGACGACTACTCCCAGTCGACCCCGGTGCCCGAGAGCGTGCTGCGCCAGATGGCGAGCGCGAAGTTCCTGAACCTGTTCGAGGAAGAAGAATCGAAAGAAGACCCTGAGGCCCACGCACCCCCGGACGTGGCACAGTCGATGCCTCCCGAGGAAGTTCCCAGCCCGCCGGTTGCCGATGCGCAACCCGCCAGCCAAGAGACCGATGACCACCACGCTGATCTGCGACTGCAACAAGACGATGCCCCTCGAGCCGAAGACGCTCGGGACGGCACTGGCTGAGAACCTGCCTCTCCATTCGGCACTGTGCCGGCGCGAGGCGCCGGCCTTCCAGCGCGCGATCCAGTCCGGCGACGAGGTGGTGGTGGCCTGCACGCAGGAGAAGCGCTTGTTCGGCGAGCTCGCGCAACAGACCCCGGATGCGGTGTCTCCGATCCGCTTCGTCAACATCCGCGAAACCGGCGGCTGGAGCCGCGACGCGAAGAGCGCGATGCCGAAGATCGCCGCGCTGCTCGCCGCCGCCAGCCTGCCCGAGCCTGATCCCGTGTCGACGGTCAGCTATGCGAGCCAGGGCCGCTTGCTGATCGTCGGTGCGCTCGACGAAGCGGAGAAGGCGGCTGCGCTGGTGGGCGACGCGCTGGACGTCACGATCTTTTCGCAGGGCCCCGGCATGCTCGGCGGTGCGCAGGAGCGCCGCTGGCCGGTGATCGCGGGCCGCATCGATTCGCTCGCCGGCTGGCTCGGCGCCTTCAAGCTGCAGTGGACGCGCGACAACGCGATCGACCTCGATCTCTGCACGCGCTGCAACGCCTGCCTCGCCGTCTGCCCGGAACAGGCCATCGGCTTCGACTACCAGATCGACAACGCCAAGTGCACCTCGCACCGCGACTGCGAACGCGCCTGCGCGGTGGCCGGCGCGATCGATTTCAGCCGCGCGCCCGCGCAACTCGACGGCGCCTTCGACCTGGTGCTCGATCTCGGCGCCGCGCCGCTCATCGACTGGCATGCGCCGCCGCAGGGCTATTTCCACCTGGCCGGCGGCCTCGCGCATGCGCAGGGCCTGCAAACCCTGCTGCGCTTGCGCGAGCTGGTCGGCGAGTTCGAGAAGCCGAAGTTCTTCGACTACAAGCAGAAGCTTTGCGCGCACAGCCGCAACGAAGTGGTTGGCTGCAATGCCTGCATCGAGGTCTGCTCCGCGCATGCGGTGACGAGCGACAAGGAACGCCAGCGCATCGTCGTCAACCCGAACCTCTGCGTCGGCTGCGGCGCCTGCACCACCGTCTGCCCGACCGGAGCGCTCGGCTACACCTATCCGCGCACGCCCGACCAAGGCCTGAAGCTGCGCACGCTGCTTTCCACCTATGCAGGCGCGGGCGGGCGCGATGCCGTGCTGCTGCTGCACAGCCAGGAAGGCGGGCAGGCGCTGGTCGAACGGCTCGGGCGCGACGCGCAGCTCGGCCGCGCGCAGGGCGTGCCCGCGAACGTGATTCCGATCGGCCTCTGGCATGCCGCAAGCACCGGCATCGACCTCTGGCTCAGCGCGGTCGCCTTCGGCGCTTCGCAGGTGGCCGTGCTCGCGACCGGTGAGGAGGCGCCGGCCTACCTCGATGCGCTGCGCAAGCAGATGGCGATCGCGCAGGCGCTGCTGCTGGGGCTGGGCTACACGGGAACTCACTTCCGGTTGATCGAGGCGGCGACGCCCGCGGCCCTGGATGCCGCGCTGGCCGCCTTGCGCGACACGCGCCAGCAGCGGCCGGCCACGGCGGCGCGCTTCGCGGTCGGCACCGAGAAACGCAGCACGCTCGAACTCGCGCTCGACCACCTCATCGACGCGGCGCCGGCGCTGAAGGCGGCGCCCGAAACGGCGCTCGCGATTCCGCTGCCGGCAGGCTCGCCCTTCGGCACGATCGAGGTCGACAAGAACAAGTGCACGATGTGCCTGGCCTGCGTCAGCGCCTGCCCGGCCAGTGCGCTGCAGGACAACCCGAACGCGCCGCAGCTGCGCTTCGTCGAGAAGAACTGCGTGCAGTGCGGTCTTTGCGAAACCACCTGCCCCGAGGACGCGATCTCGCTGGTGCCGCGGCTGCTGGTCGCGGCCGAGCGCAAGCAGCCGGTGGTGCTCAACGAGGCCAAGCCTTGGAGCTGCATCCGCTGCGGCAAGCCCTTCGGCACGCAGAAGGCGATCGAGGCCATGCTCGGCAAGCTCGCGGGCCATGCGATGTTCCAGGGCGAGGCGCTCGAGCGGCTCAAGATGTGCAGCGACTGCCGGGTCATCGACCTGTACAGCGCGCAGAACGAAATGAAGATCACGCAGTTATGAGCGATAGTTTTCCGGTTTCCTCCGCGCTCGACGAGGAGCTTGCGCGCGCCGAGCTCTACGGCCTGCTGGCGCGGCTCTGGTATGCGGCGCCCGATGCCGAGTTGCTCGGCGCCTTCCAGGTCGCGCCGACCGAGGCGCCGGCTGCGGGCGCCTTTCTCGAAGAGCCCTGGCGCCAGCTCGTGGGCGTGGCGCGCGGCCTCGACGCCGCGGCGGCGAAGAGCGAGTACGACGCGCTCTTCGGCGGCATCGGCAAGCCCGAGGTCTACCTGTTCGGTTCGCACTACCTGAGCGGCTTTCTCAACGACAAGCCGCTGGCCCAGCTGCGTACCGACCTCGACCGGCTCGGCCTGGCGCGCGAGCAGGCGGTCTCCGAGACCGAGGACCACATCGCCTGCCTGTTCGAAGTGATGCGCTACCTGATCGCGGGCGAGGACGTCGCGGTCGCCAATCTCACGCAGCAGCAGGCCTTCTTCTCGACCCATGTTCAGTCTTGGCTGCCCGCCATGTGCGATGCGGTGGCGCAGCATCCGAAGGCGAACTTCTATGCCGCGCTGGCGGTGCTGACACGCGCATTCGCAGAGGTCGAAGCGCAGGGCTTCGACATGCTGAACTGAGTCTGAGGGAAATAGATTTACGAAATATCAGGGTCTCGACTAGTATCCAAATATATGTAACTGGTTTCATATCTAGTTCCACCCAGCCACTCCTGGAGTTGTTAATGCAGGACAGCCAATCCGCCGGTCCCAAGCCGGCGTCCCGCCGCGGGTTCTTTTTCGGCGCCGCCTCGGTCGGCGCAGCTGCAGCAGCCGTCACGGTGCTGCCCAAAGTCGCGCCGGAGCCCGTTTCCGCCGCCACACCCGTTCCGAAGCCTGCGCCCGAGAAGGGCGGCGGCTACACGCTGAGCGAGCACGTCAAGCACTACTACAAGACCACTTCGGCCTGAGGACGAACACCACCATGTTGTTGACCCGGAAAGCGACCGGCGCTGCGCTCGACAGTGCCTCTTCCCGTTCCTCTTCTTTCTCCTCCTCGCCCTTCGTCCACAGCCTGCGGCGCGGCCTCGCCAATGCGTTGCCGACCATGGACCGGCGCGCCTTCCTGCGGCGCTCCGGGCTGGGTGTCGGCGTGGGTCTGGCCGCGGGCCAGCTCACGCTGATGCGCAAGGCCGAAGCCGCCGGGGATGGCAAGCCGGCTGCGGTCGGCGCCGGCAAGATCGAGATCAAGCGCACGGTCTGCACGCACTGCTCGGTCGGCTGCGCCTCGGACGCGGTGGTCGAGAACGGCGTCTGGGTGCGGCAGGAGCCGGTGTTCGATTCGCCGCTCAACCTGGGTGCGCACTGCGCCAAGGGCGCGGCGCTGCGCGAGCACGGCCACGGCGAGTACCGGCTGCGCTATCCGATGAAGCTGGTGAACGGCAAGTACGAACGCATCAGCTGGGACACGGCGCTCGACGAGATCACCGCCAAGCTCAAGGAGCTGACCAAGGCCAGCGGCCCCGATTCGATCTACTGGATCGGCTCCAGCAAGCACAACAACGAGCAGGCCTATCTGCTGCGCAAGTTCGTGAGCTTCTTCGGCAGCAACAACTGCGACCACCAGGCGCGCATCTGCCACTCGACCACGGTCGCCGGCGTGGCGAACACATGGGGCTACGGCGCCATGACGAACTCGTACAACGACATGCGCAATTCGAAGGTTGCGCTCTACATCGGCTCGAACGCGGCCGAGGCCCATCCGGTGAGCATGCTGCACATGCTGCATGCCAAGGAAAACGGCTGCAAGATGATCGTGGTCGACCCGCGCTTCACCCGCACCGCGGCCAAGGCCGACGAGTACGTGCGCATCCGTTCGGGTTCGGATATTCCCTTCCTCTTCGGCATCCTGTACCACATCTTCAAGAACGGCTGGGAAGACAAGAAGTACATCAACGACCGCGTCTTCGGCATGGACGAGGTGCGCGCCGACGTGATGGCCAAGTGGACGCCCGACAAGGTCGAGGAAGCCTGCGGCGTCAAGGAAGCCCAGGTGCTGAAGGTCGCGACCTGGCTCAACGAGAACCGCCCCGGCACCATCGTCTGGTGCATGGGCCAGACCCAGCACACCATCGGCAACGCGATCGTGCGCGCCTCCTGCATCCTGCAGCTGGCGCTGGGCAACGTGGGCAAGTCGGGCGGCGGCACCAACATCTTCCGCGGCCACGACAACGTGCAGGGCGCCACCGACGTCGGCCCCAACCCCGATTCGCTGCCCGGCTACTACGGCCTGGCCGAAGGCTCGTGGAAGCATTTCGCCGCCACCTGGGGCGTGGACTTCGAGTGGATCAAGGGCCGCTTCGCTTCGCCCGCGATGATGGCCAAGCCGGGCCTCACGGTCTCGCGCTGGATCGACGGCGTGCTCGAGAAGAACGAGCTGATCGACCAGGATTCGAATCTGCGCGGCGTCTTCTACTGGGGCCATGCGCCCAATTCGCAGACCCGCGGCCTCGAGATGAAGCGGGCCATGGACAAGCTGGACCTGCTGGTGGTGGTGGACCCGTACCCCTCGGCCACCGCGGCGATGGCGGCGATGCCGGGCCGCTCGGAAGACCTGAATCCGAATCGCGCGGTGTATCTGCTGCCGGCCTGCACGCAGTTCGAAACCAGCGGCTCCGTCACCGCCTCGAACCGCTCGCTGCAATGGCGCGAGAAGGTGATCGAGCCGCTGTGGGAAAGCCGCAGCGACCACATGATCATGCAGCAGTTCGCCGACCGGCTCGGCTTCGGCAAGGAGCTCAGCAAGAACTACAAGATGCAGAAGGTCAAGGGCATGGACGAGCCCGTGCCGGACGACATCCTGCGCGAGATCAACAAGTGCGTCTGGACCATCGGCTACACCGGGCAGAGCCCCGAGCGGCTGCAGGCCCACATGCGCAACATGGGCGCCTTCGACGTGCGCACGCTCAGGGCCAAGTCGGGCAAGGACAAGGTCAACGGCTACGACCTCTCGGGCGACTACTTCGGGCTGCCGTGGCCCTGCTATGGCACCCCCGAGCTCAAGCATCCGGGCAGCGCGAACCTCTACGACACCACGCGGCACGTGATGGACGGCGGCGGCAACTTCCGCGCGAACTTCGGCGTCGAGCGCAACGGCAAGAACCTGCTGGCCGAGGACGGCTCGCATTCGCTGGGCGCCGAGATCACCACCGGCTATCCGGAGCTCGACCACCTGCTGCTCAAGAAGCTCGGCTGGTGGGACGAGCTCACCGCGGCCGAGAAGCCCAAGGCCGAGGGCAAGAACTGGAAGACCGACAGCTCGGGCGGCATGATCCGCGTGTTCATGAAGAACCACGGCTGCCATCCCTTCGGCAACGCCAAGGCGCGCGCGCTGGTGTGGAACTTCCCCGATGCCATCCCGCAGCACCGCGAGCCGCTCTATGGCACGCGGCCGGACCTGATGGCCAAATACCCGACGCACGACGACAAGATGGCCTTCTGGCGCCTGCCCACGCTCTACAAGAGCGTGCAGCAGAAGAACATCGCCGACAAGGTGGCCGAGAAGTTCCCCTTCATCATGACCTCGGGCCGGCTGGTCGAGTACGAGGGCGGCGGCGAGGAAACCCGCTCCAACCCCTGGCTCGCCGAGCTGCAGCAGGAGATGTTCATCGAGATCAACCCCAAGGTAGCGGCCGAGAAGAACATCCGCAACGGCGAGCGCGCCTGGGTGCACACGCCCACCGGCGCCAAGCTCAACGTGCAGGCGCTGGTCACCGAGCGCGTGGGTCCCGACACCGTGTTCATGCCCTTCCACTTCTCCGGCCACTGGCAGGGGGCGGACATGCTCGCCTACTACCCCAAGGGCGCGGCGCCGGTGGTGCGCGGCGAGGCGATCAACACCTCGACCACCTACGGCTACGACAGCGTGACCATGATGCAAGAGACCAAGACCACGGTCTGCAACATCGAGAAAGCATAAAGAGGAATCGATATGGCAAGAATGAAGTTCGTCTGCGATTCCGAGCGCTGCATCGAGTGCAACGGTTGCGTCACGGCCTGCAAGAACGAGAACGAGGTGCCGTGGGGCGTGAACCGCCGCCGCGTGGTGACGCTCAACGACGGCGTGCCGGGCGAGAAGTCGATCTCGGTGGCCTGCATGCACTGCTCCGACGCGCCCTGCATGGCGGTGTGCCCGGTGCAATGCTTCTACCGCACCGAAGAAGGCGTGGTGCTGCACGACAAGGATGTCTGCATCGGCTGCGGCTACTGCTCCTACGCCTGCCCCTTCGGCGCGCCGCAGTTCCCCTCGCAAGGCACCTTCGGTGCGCGCGGCAAGATGGACAAGTGCACTTTCTGCGCCGGCGGCCCCGAGGCCAACGGCTCGCAGGCCGAGTTCGAGAAGTACGGGCGCAACCGCCTGGCCGAAGGGAAGCTTCCGGCCTGCGCCGAGATGTGCTCGACCAAGGCGCTGCTGGCCGGCGACGGCGACGTGGTGGCCGACATCTTCCGCACCCGCGTGCTGCATCGCGGCAAGGGCGCCGAAGTCTGGGGCTGGGGCACGGCCTACGGTTCGCAGCAGGCCGGCACGCCGACCAGCGGAGGCACGAAATGAGGCGCGCACTGGCGACGACGGCAGTCCTGGCCTCTGCCGTGCTGCTGCTGGCGGCCTGCGGCGAGAAGCCGCAGACCAACGCCGAGGGCGTCAAGCTCGATGCCGCGCCCTGGACCGGCACCGGCACGCAGCAGAACGCGGGCACGGCATTCACCGCGTCGGGTTGGCAGGTCGGCGACAAGAACGCCTGGCAGCAGCAGCTCAAGACCCGCGCGCAGAACGGCCAGAACGACTACGTCAGAGACAACTGAGCGGAAGGAAGGCTGCATGAACAAGGCTCTTCTGAACGCCCTGGTCCTCATGGCCGCGCTGGCCGCCGGCCCGGCCCTGGCCCAGGCGCCGAACCCGGCTGCCGGCGGCGCGGTCGCCCAGCCGCCTGCCGCCGCTGCGGCGCCGCCGCAGCAGCAGGCCGGCGGCATCAAAAGCCAGAACATCTTCGAGGTCAAGCCCGAGGCGAGCGCCGATCCCAACTACCTGCAGCAAAGCAATGCCGAGCGCGCGAAGGTGCAGCCCGGCAACAACGCGCCGATGTGGCGGCAGGTGGGCGAAGGCGTGACGGGCTACAGCAGCCTGCCGAAGTCTCAGGCGCCCGAAGCCGGCAACCTGATCCAGCGCTTCGTGCAGTACCCGGGCTCGCGCTATACCAACGCCGGCGAGGCCTGGCGCCAGGTGCGCAACGACTGGATCATTCCCTACGGTGCGGCGCTGCTCTTCGTGGTGCTGCTGGCGATCGCGATCTTCTATTTCACGCGCGGCGCGATCGGCCTGCACGGCACCGAAACCGGCCGCAAGATCGAGCGCTTCACGCCCTTCGAGCGCGCCACGCACTGGTCGAACGCGATCGCCTTCGTCACGCTGGCCGTCTCGGGCCTGGTGATGGCCTTCGGCAAGTTCTTGCTGCTGCCCATCATCGGCGCCGCGTTGTTCGGCTGGCTGACCTATGCGCTGAAGACCGTGCACAACTTCGTCGGCCCGCTGTTCGTCGTCACGCTGATCCTGATGTTCATCACCTTCGTGCGCGACAACTTCCCGCGCAAGGCGGACCTCCAGTGGCTGGCTCATTTCGGCGGCCTGTTCGGCGGCAAGGAGGTGCCTTCGCACCGCTTCAACGCCGGCGAGAAGGTGGTGTTCTGGGGCGGCATCCTCGTGCTCGGCAGCATCGTGGCCGGCTCGGGCCTGTTCCTCGACAAGCTGCTGCCGGGCTTCGTCTACACGCGCGGCGAGATGCAGATCGCGCACATGGTCCACGCGGTGGCCACGCTGCTCATGATGGCGATGATCATGGGCCACATCTACATCGGCACGCTGGGCATGAAGGGCGCCTTCAGCGCCATGCGCCACGGCTATGTCGACGAGACCTGGGCCCGCGAACATCACGAGCTCTGGTACGACGACATCGCTGCCGGCAAGATTCCCGTCCAGCGCAGCGCCGAGGTCTCGGGCGCCGCGCCCGCGAAGACCGTCCGGGTCGAAGGAAGCCCCTCATGAAGAAGATGCTGATCGTCTGCGGCCTGGCCCTGGGCCTGGCCTCCACCGCTTTCGCCAAGCTGCCGGCGCCGCCTTCCACGCCCGAGGCCAAGCTCAAGGCCGCGGAGACCGCGGCCAAGACCGCATGGACAGGCAAGGTCGATGCCTACCAGCTCTGCCAGGCGCAGGACAAGGTGGCGGCCAAATACCGCGCCAGCGCAGCAGCGGCCGGCAAGCAGTTGCCGCCGGCGCCGGCGACGCCCGCCTGCACCGACCCAGGCCCCTTCGCCTTCGTGCCGCCGGCCGAGCAGAAGCCGATCGAGGCCGCGGGTGCCCATTCGCCGGCCGCCACGGCAGCTGCGCCGCCGAGCACCGCCCAGCCAGCGGCGGCGACGAATCCCACGCCGAAACAGTGACGACTGCCTTGCCGCTTCCGCGCCTGACTTCGGCCCGCGCCGAACTCACGCGCGAAGTGGAGGTCGTCGACGAGCACGGCGAACGCGGCGTCGTCTCGATCCCGGCCGAGCGCGACCTGACGGTCTACGTCGACCGCCGCGAACTGGTCACGCTGATGACGCTCGGCGCCCAGCCCGAGCTGCTGGTGCTGGGCTACCTGCTGAACCAGCGGCTCATCGAGTCCGCGGCCGACGTCGAATCGATCACGGTCGACTGGGAGGTGGGTGCGGCCGCCGTGAAGACCCATGCCGGCATCGACCGCATCGAGGAGCGCACCGCCAAGAAGGTGGTGACCACGGGCTGCGGCCAGGGCAGCGTGTTCGGCGAGCTGATGGCCGGCATCGACAAGCTCGAGCTGCCCGCCACGCGCATGCGGCAGGCGCAGCTCTATGCGCTCGTCAACGTCATCCGGCTCCAGGAGAGCACCTACAAGTCGGCCGGCTCGGTGCATGGCTGCGCGCTGTTCACGCTCGGCCAGGGTGATGAAGCGCACATGCAGTGCTTCGTCGAGGACGTGGGGCGCCACAACGCGATCGACACCATCGCCGGCTGGATCGCGATGCAGCCCGCAGAAAGGCTTACGGGCGGCCGCGTGTTCTACACCACCGGGCGCCTCACGAGCGAGATGGTGATCAAGTCGGCCCAGATGGGCGTGGCCATCGTGGTCTCGCGCAGCGGCATCACGCAGATGGGTCATGAGGTCGCGATGCGCGTGGGCTTGTGCGCGATCGGGCGCGCGACCAACAAGCGCTTCGTCTGTTATGCCGGCGCCGAGCGGCTGGTGTTGCAGCCTGAGCTCGCGGGCGCCCGCGTCACGAGCGCCGCCTAAGCCCTTCGGTTTGGCCGGGCCTTGCGGCTCGGCTATCGTCTCGCCCATGAATGCTTCTCTTCGCCTAGGCTGGCGCACCCTCTGGCGCGACTTGCGCGCCGGCGAACTGCGGCTCCTCATCGTGGCCGTGCTGCTTGCCGTGGCGGCACTCACCGCGGTCGGTTTCTTCGCCGACCGGCTCAAGGGCGGACTGCAGCGCGATGCGCGCCAGCTGCTCGGCGGCGATGCGGTGCTGGCGAGCGACAACCCGACGCCGAAGGCTTTCGTCGAACGTGCACGTGCGCTCGGCCTGCAGGACGCCAGCACCTACGGTTTTCCGACCATGGCACGCGCCAGCGAGGAGCAGGGCGGCGCCAGCAAGCTGGTCGCGCTCAAGGCGGTGGAGGACGGCTATCCGCTGCGCGGCAGCCTGCAGGTGAGCACCGAGCCCGGCGTGCCGGGCCGGCCGACGCGGGACGTGCCGGCGCCGGGCGACGCCTGGGTCGATGCGTCGCTGCTCGAATCGCTGGCGCTCAAGGTGGGCGACACGCTGCTTTTGGGCGATGCCGGCCTGCGCATCGCGCGCGTGATCACGCTCGAGCCCGACCGCGGCGCCGGCTTCATGAGCTTCGCGCCGCGCGTGATGCTCAACCAGGCCGACGTGCCGCGCACCGGCCTCGTGCAACCGGCCAGCCGCGTCAGCTATCGCTTTGCCGTGGCCGGCGAGGCGCGCGCCGTCAAGACCTTCAGCGACTGGGCCGACGCAGCGATCAAGAAGGGCGAGCTGCGTGGCATGCGCCTCGACTCCTTCGAAAGCGGCCGCCCCGAGATGCGCCAGACGCTGGACCGGGCCGAGAAGTTCCTCAACCTGGTGGCGCTGCTGGCGGCGCTGCTGTCGGCCGTGGCGGTGGCGCTGGCCGCGCGCGGCTTCGCGGCCAGCCACCTGGACGATTGCGCCATGCTGCGCGTGCTGGGCCAGAGCCAGCGCACCATCGCGCAGGCCTATGCCTTCGAGTTCGCCGCCATCGGCCTCTTCGCCAGCGCGCTCGGCGTGGCCATCGGCTACAGCGTGCACTATGTCTTCGTGCTGCTGCTCGCGGGCCTGGTCGAGACCGCATTGCCCGCGGCCACCCTCTGGCCCGTCGCCTTCGGCCTCGGCATGGGACTCACGCTGCTGTTCGCCTTCGGGCTGCCGCCGGTGCTGCAGCTCGCGCAGGTGCCGCCGCTGCGCGTGATCCGGCGCGACGTCGGCAACCTGAAGCCGGCCTCGATCGCGGTGCTGGCGCTTGGCGTGGCCGGCTTTGCCGCCTTGCTGGTGGCGGCCAGCAGCGACCTGAAGCTGGGGCTGATCGCGGTCGGCGGCTTCGCGGCGGCGGTGGCGGTGTTCGCGCTTCTGAGCTGGATCGCGGTGCTGCTCTTGCGCCGCAGCGTCAACGAAACGACGGCGCCGCGCTGGCTGGTGCTGGCGACGCGCCAGATCTCGGCGCGGCCGGCCTATGCGGTGGTGCAGGTCAGCGCGCTGGCGGTGGGCCTGCTGGCGCTGGTGCTGCTGGTGCTGCTGCGCACCGATCTCGTGGCCAGCTGGCGCAAGGCCACGCCGCCCGACGCGCCGAACCGCTTCGTGATCAACGTCATGCCCGACCAGAGCGAGGGCTTCCAGAAGACCCTGCGCGACAACGGCGTGAGGAAGTTCGACTGGTATCCCATGATCCGCGGGCGCCTCGTCGCCATCAACGGCAAGTCGGTCTCGCCCGACGACTACGCGGACGACCGCGCGAAGCGGCTGGTCGACCGCGAGTTCAACCTGAGCACCAGCGCCGAGGCGCCGGCGCACAACGTCGTCACGGCCGGCGCATGGAAGCCCGGCGCCGCCGGCGAGCTGAGCGTCGAGGAAGGGCTGGCCGAGACCCTGGGGATGAAGCTCGGCGACAGCCTGCGCTTCGACATCGGCGGCATGCAGAACGATGCGCGCATCACCTCCCTGCGCAAGGTCGACTGGGGTTCGCTGCATGCCAACTTCTTCGTCATGTACACCGTGGATGCGCTGCCCGAGGTGCCCGTCACCTACATGGGCGCGTTCCGCGCGCCGGACGTGAAGGGCTTCGACAACGCGCTGGTGCGCAGCTACCCCAACGTGACCAACGTCGACATGAGCGCCACCATCGGCCAGGTGCAGCGCGTGCTCGACCAGGTGATCCGCGCGGTGGAGTTCCTGTTCGGCTTCACGCTCGCGGCCGGCCTCGTGGTGCTGTTCGCGGCCGTCACCGCCACGCGCGAGGAGCGCGCGCGCGAGTTCGCCGTGATGCGCGCAGTCGGCGCGCGCGGCAGCCTGCTGCGCCAGGTGCAGCGCGCCGAACTCGTGGGCGTGGGCCTGCTGGCCGGCTTCCTCGCGAGCATCGTCGCCTCGCTGATCGGCTGGGGCCTGGCGCGCTATGTGTTCGACTTCACCTGGACCGCTTCGCCGCTGGTGCCCATCGCCGGCTCGCTGGCCGGCGCCGTGCTCGCGCTCGCGGCCGGCTGGTGGGGCCTGCGCGAAGTGCTGCGCCGGCCGGTGGTCGACACGCTGCGGCGGGCAGCGGAGTAGGCGCAGGGCGACTACGATCATGTCGACTGCACAAGGTGGACGACATGACGACTGAAACCCGACCCGCGGTGCTGGACCTGATCGGCAACACGCCGCTGGTGCAGGTCACGCGGCTGGACACCGGCCCCTGCACGCTGTTCCTCAAGCTCGAGTCGCAGAATCCCGGCGGCTCGATCAAGGACCGCGTCGGCCTCTCGATGATCGATGCGGCCGAGCGCGACGGCCGCCTCCAACCCGGCGGCACCGTGGTCGAGGCGACGGCCGGCAACACCGGCCTGGGCCTGGCGCTGGTGGCGCGCGCCAAGGGCTATCGCGTGGTGCTGGTGGTGCCCGACAAGATGTCGACCGAGAAGGTGCTGCACCTCAAGGCGCTCGGCGCCGAGGTGCACACCACGCGCTCGGACGTGGGCAAGGGCCATCCCGACTACTACCAGGACTTCGCCGCGCGGCTCGCGAAGGAGATCCCCGGCGCCTTCTTCGCCGACCAGTTCAACAACCCCGACAACCCGCTCGCGCACCAGTCCAGCACCGGCCCCGAGATCTGGCAGCAATGCGGGCACGACGTGGATGCGATCGTGGTCGGCGTCGGCTCGGGTGGCACCATCACCGGGCTCACGCGCTACTTCCGCGAACTGCAGCCGCAGCTCTTTTTCGTGCTGGCCGATCCGGCGGGCTCGGTGGTCGCGGAGTACACGCGAAGCGGCACGGTGGGCGAAGCCGGATCGTGGGCGGTCGAGGGCATCGGCGAGGACTTCATCCCGGGCATCGCCGATCTGTCGGGCGTGAAGCATGCGTATTCGATCACCGACCTGGAAAGCTTCGGCACCGCGCGCGAGCTGCTGCGTGCCGAGGGCATCCTCGCCGGCTCCTCCACCGGCACGCTGCTGGCTGCAGCGCTGCGCTTCTGCCGCGCGCAGACGCGGCCGCTGCGCGTCGTCACCTTCGTCTGCGACACCGGCACGCGCTATCTCTCGAAGGTCTACAACGACCAGTGGATGCTCGACCAGGGCCTGCTCGTGCGCGAGCACCATGGCGATCTGCGCGACGTGGTCTCGCGCCGCTTCGAGGACGGCAGCGTGATCAGCGTCGGCCCCGAGGACACGCTGCTCACCGCCTTCCAGCGCATGCGGCTGGCCGACGTGTCGCAGCTGCCGGTGCTCGAAGGCGCGCAACTGGTCGGCGTGATCGACGAATCCGATCTGCTGCTGGCCGTGCATGCGGACGCCGGCCGCTTCCGTTCGAGCGTGAAGAGCGCGATGACCGATGTGCCCGAGACTCTGCCGTCCGGCGCCAGCCTGGCCGAGCTCGAGGCCGTGCTCGACCGCGGCCTGGTGGCGATGATCGCGGACGAGTCCGGATTCCACGGCCTCATCACCCGCGTCGACCTGTTGAATCACCTGCGGAGAAGCTTGAAATGACCCAGGACCCCCCCAACACCCCGAAGAAGGGTTTCGCCACCCGCGTGATCCATGCCGGCCAGTCGCCCGACCCCTCGACCGGCGCGATCATGCAGCCCATCTATGCGACCTCGACCTATGTGCAGCAGAGCCCCGGCGTGCACAAGGGGCTGGACTACGGCCGCTCGCACAACCCCACGCGCTGGGCGCTGGAGCGCTGCATCGCCGACCTCGAAGGCGGCTCGGCGGCCTTCGCCTTCGCCTCCGGCCTGGCCGCGATCTCGACCACGCTCGAATTGCTGGACGCCAATTCGCACATCGTCTCGGGCGACGACGTCTACGGCGGCACCTTTCGCCTGTTCGAGCGTGTACGGGCGCGCAGCGCGGGGCATCGCTTCAGCTTCGTCGACCTCACCGATCCCGCCAGGCTCGTCGCCGCGCTGCGGCCGGACACGCGCATGGTCTGGGTCGAAACGCCGACCAACCCGCTCTTGCGCCTGGCCGATCTGCGCGCCATCGCCGAGATCTGCCGCGAACGCGGGATCTTGAGCGTGGCCGACAACACCTTCGCGAGCCCGTGGGTGCAGCGTCCGCTGGAGGCGGGCTTCGACGTCGTGGTGCACTCGACCACCAAGTACCTCAACGGCCATTCGGATGTGATCGGCGGCGTCGCCATCGTCGGCCGGGAAGCGCGGCACGAGGCGCTGCGCGAGCGCCTGGGCTTCCTGCAGAACTCGGTGGGTGCGATCGCCGGGCCCTTCGACAGCTTCCTCACGCTGCGCGGCGTGAAGACGCTGGCGCTGCGCATGGAGCGCCATTGCAGCAGCGCGCTCGTGCTGGCGCAGTGGCTCGAACGGCAGGCGCAGGTCGCGCGGGTGCACTACCCGGGCCTGCCTTCGCATCCGCAGCACGAGCTGGCCCGGCGCCAGATGGAGGGCTTCGGCGGCATGATCTCGATCGACCTGCGCTGCGACCTGGCCGGCACGCGGCGCTTCCTCGAGGCGGTGCAGATCTTCTCGCTGGCCGAAAGCCTGGGCGGCGTCGAGAGCCTGATCGAGCACCCGGCCATCATGACCCACGCCACCATTCCAGCCGAGACGCGCGCGCGGCTGGGTATCGGCGATGGGCTGGTGCGGCTGTCGGTGGGCGTGGAAGACCTGGACGATCTGCGCACCGATCTGCAGCAGGCGCTGGCGAAGATCTGAGTCCGGACTGCCGCGCGCCTACAGCACCGCGCTGCGCAGTTGCGGGAACACCTTCGACACCTTGTCGAGCAGGTAGTCGCCATAGATGCCGTTGAAGGCATGCACGTTGGCGCGGTCCCAGCGCGTGGCGCTGTCGTCGACCACGGCGGGCTTCGGCAGGCCTTCAATCGGCCGCACGCGCGCATGGAAGTTGGGGTCGAAGAAGAGCGGGAACGAAAGCCGGTCGCGTCCCGAGGTGTTGCGGATCACGCGATGCGGCGTCGAGCGGTAGAGGCCGCCGGTCATGCGGTCGAGCATGTCGCCGATGTTGATGACGAAGGCATCGGGCACCGGCGCGGCATCGATCCAGCCCTGGCCCGTGCGCACCTGCAGTCCGCCGATGTCGTCCTGCCGCAGGATGGTGAGCAGGCCGTAGTCGGTGTGCTCGCCCACGCCCCATTGCACGTCGAGGTTCGCGGGCACCGGCTGCGTCGGGTAGTTGAAGATGCGGAACAGGATCAGCGGGTCGGCCGTGTAGCGCTCGGCGAAGTAGGAGGCGGGCAGACCCAGGCTCAACGCGATGCCTTCCATCAGCGTGTGGCCGAGCCGCGTGGCAGCCTGCATGTAGTCGAGGATCGCGGTCTTGAAGCCGGGCAGGTCGGGGAACAGGTTGCGCCCGTGCACCGGCGTGCGCGCCAGCACCAGCGGATCGTCGTCGGGCAGCTCGGTGCCGAGGTAGAGCCCTTCCTTCCAGTCGGGCCGGCCCGAGGTGAGTTCTCCCGCGACTGGAAAGTAGCCGCGCCAGGCGCGGCCGCCGAGTTCCATGCGCCATTGCATCTTGGTTGCTTCGCCCTGCGCGAAGAAGGCGCGGCTCAGGTCTTCGAGCCGCTGCGTCAGCGCGGGGTCGATGCCGTGGCCGGTGATGTAGAAGAAGCCGTGCGCGCGGCAGGCCTCACCGATCTGCGCGGCGACCGCGGCGCGCTCGCGCGTCGATGCGGTGAGCGGCGCGATGTCGATCAGGGGCAGCGAAGTCATGGCGATGTCCAGGGTATCAAACGGCATGCGCGAAGGGCGTGCGGATGTCGGCAAGAAACTGCTGGGCGCGCGGGTGTTGCGGCCGGTTGAAGAAGTCGTCGGGCGTCGCGCGTTCGAGCACGCGGCCGGCGTCCATGAAGAGCACGCGATCGGCCACGTCGCGCGCGAAGCCCATCTCGTGCGTCACGACCACCATGGTCATGCCTTCGCGCGTGAGGTCGCGCATCACCAGCAGCACCTCGCCGACCATCTCGGGGTCGAGCGCGCTGGTGGGCTCGTCGAAGAGCATCAGCGGCGGCTGCATGGCCAGCGCGCGTGCGATCGCCACGCGCTGCTGCTGGCCGCCCGAGAGTTCGGACGGAAAGGCGCTTGCCTTGTGGGCCAGGCCGACGCGATCGAGCAGGGCCATCGCGCGTTCCGTCGCCTCGGCGCGCGAAAGGCCGCGCAGCTGGATCGGCGCCAGCGTGCAGTTGCCGAGCACCGTGAGATGCGGGAACAGGTTGAACTGCTGGAACACGAAGCCGATGTGCGAGCGGAAGTCGTTGAGGTCGATGCCGCGCGCATGGATGTCGCGGCCATCGACCGTGATGTGGCCCGACTGGATCGGCTCGAGCCGGTTGATGGTGCGGATCAGCGTGGACTTGCCCGAGCCCGAAGGCCCGCAGACCACCACGACCTCGCCGCGGGCGATGCTCTCGTTCACCTCGACCAGCGCCTGGTAGTCGCCGTACCACTTGTTGACGTTGTCGAACTGGATCATGCGGGTGCTTTCGGTGCAGAGCGGACGAGCGTGCGCCGGCTGGTGCGCGCCTCCAGCCAGTAGGCGAAGCGCGAGAGGCCGAAGCACATGACGAAGTACGTGAAGCCGAGCACCAGGTAGACCTGTACCGGCTTGGTGAAGACCTGGGTGTTGATCTGCGAGGCGATGAAGGACACCTCCGCCAGCCCGATGATGTAGCCCAGCGAGGTCTCCTTGATGGTGGAGACGAACTGGTTCACCAGCGATGGCAGCATGCTGCGCAGCGCCTGCGGCAGCACCACGAAGCGCATTGCGCGGCCGTAGCCCAGGCCCAGAGAACGCGCGCTCTCGACCTGGCCGCGCGGCACGCCCAGGATGCCGGCGCGCACGATCTCGCCGATGTAGATGCCGTCGAACACCACCAGCGCGATCAGCATGGTGCTGAACTGGTCGGTCTTGACGCCGGTCACGCTGGGCAGGAAGAAGTAGGCCCAGAACACCACCATGAGCAGCGGCGTGCCGCGCACCACGAAGGCCACGGTGGTGACCGGCCAGCGCAGCCAGCGCCAGGGGGCGACGCGCGCCAGGCCCAGCAGCAGGCCGAAGGGCAGGGCGAGCACCAGCCCCAGCGCGGCCAGCAGCACGGTGAGTGCGAGGCCGCCCAACGGGCCGTTGGGGTATTGGCCGATCAGGAAGTAGATCCAGTAGGTCTGGACCAGCTCGATCATGCGGCCCTCGGCGGAAAGCGGTGCTGGTACCAGCTGGCCGCGCCGGTGATGATCATCGACACCGTGAGATAGGCCGCCGTGGCGAAGGCGAAGGATTCGGCGCTGCGGAAGGTCGCGCTCTCGACCTGCCCGGCCTGGTACATGAGCTCGGCCACGCCGATCACGGTCGCGATGCTGGTGCCCTTCCAAAGATTGAGCGTCTGCGAGATGAGGGGCGGGATCGTGACGCGCAGCGCCTGCGGCAGGATGATGCGGCGCATGGTCGCGAGAAAGCCGAAGCCGAGCGCCCGGCCGGCTTCCATCTGCACCGCGGGGATCGCGCGGATGCCGCTGCGGATGTCTTCGGCCATGTAGGCCGCGGCGTAGAGGCCCAGCGCGACCACCGCGCTCATCGCCTCGATGCGGCCGCTGTAGAGGCGCTGCTTGATGTCCTCGGGCAGGAGCTCGGGCGCGCCGAAGTACCAGAACAGCATGTGCGCGAGCAGCGGGATATTGCGTATGGACTCGACATAGGCGAAGCCCAGCCAGCGCAGCGGCGCGGCCGGCGCCAGGCGCAGCAGCGCCACCACC
Source organism: Variovorax sp. CF079 (assembly GCF_900101545.1). Lineage (GTDB taxonomy): Bacteria > Pseudomonadota > Gammaproteobacteria > Burkholderiales > Burkholderiaceae_C > Variovorax. Next base: position 221,735 of record NZ_FMZU01000007.1, read on the forward strand.
AGCGCAATGGGCAGCGCCAGCATCAGCGAGGCGGCCAGCAGTTGCAGCGACAGCAGGAAGCCCGCGACGAGCATGTCGTGGTACTTCCCCGTGATGAGCAGGGTGTAGTCGAAGGGCAGCATGAACGGATACGTCGGCACCCGCGTCGTACGGGCGCGGGGCACATCCTACGCATCCGGCGCCGCGGATGCCCGGCGCGGGCTCAGCTGTCGATCTTGTCGGTCTCGATCTTGAAGCTGCGCTTGTCGAAGCCCGACTTGGTCTTCGGGCCGTACCACTTGAAGAAGATCTTCTCGGCCTCGCCCGATTTCTCGAGCTCGCGCAGCGTCTCGTCGACCACCGCCTTGAGGCCGGTCTCGCCCTTCCTGATGCCGATGGCGAGCGCCTCGGTGCTGAGGTTCTGCGGCAGCACCACGTACTGCGCCTTCTGCGGGCCGAGCTTGGCGTAGCTGTTGAGCAGCGCGGCCTCGTCGTCGACATAGCCCACGCCCTTGCCCTGCTGCAGCGCCTGGAAGGCCTGCTGGCTGGTGTCGAAGGTCACGACCTCGGCGCCTGGAACGGCCTTCTTGATGTTGGGCTCCTGCGTGCCGCCGCGGATGGTCAGCACCTTCTTGCCCGAGAGCTGCGGCACCGCGGTGATGCCGCTGTCCTTCTTGACGATGGCCTTCTGGCCGGTGACGAAGGTGGTCAGCGAGAAGTCGATCTGCGCCTCGCGCTCCTTGTTGTGCGTGAGGCCGGCGGCCACCAGGTCGACATGGCCCTGCTGCAGCTCGGGAATGCGCGCCGCGACGGCGATCTGCTTCAGCACCGGCTTGACGCCGATCTTCTTGGCGATCGCGTTCACCAGATCGACCTCGTAGCCGATGATCTCGCGCGTCTTGGGATCGATGAAGGTGGCGGGCTCGTCGGTGCCCAGCACGCCGACGACCAGTTGGCCCTTTTTCTTGATATCGGCGAGTTGGTCGGCATGGACGGCGGTGCCCAGGAGCAGGGCGGCCGCGGCGAAGGCGGAAGCGGCGATTCGGAAACGCATGTTGTTATCTCCAGTGGAAGTCGGCCCGCACCATAGCAACAAAAGCCTGCGCCGAGAAATAGCTCTTTCACATATGCATACTGCCGGCATGCAGATTCAAGACAAGCCGCCCTTCGACACGCCCTTCGAATGGATCGGCGGCGAAGCCAAGGTCCACGCGCTGGTCGAGCGCTTCTACGACCTGATGGAGCTGGAACCGGCCTATGCGCAACTGCGCGCCGTGCATGGCACGACGCTCGACAACGCGCGCCAGCGGCTGTTCTGGTTTCTCTGCGGCTGGCTCGGCGGGCCGCAGCACTACACCGACCGCTTCGGCCATCCGATGCTGCGCGCGCGGCACCTGCCGCAGAGCATCGGAGGGCATTCGATCGGCATCAAGGAGCGCGACCAGTGGCTGGCCTGCATGGACCAGGCGATGGGGGAGACAGGGGTGCCGGAAGCCTTGCGTGCCCGGCTTCGTGACTCTTTCTTCCAGACCGCCGACTGGATGCGAAACAGAAGCGGCTAGCGCCGCGCCGGCGCCAGCAGCACCAGCAGCGCGCCGGCTCCACCCTCGGCTGGCTTGGCCTGCACGAAAGCCAGCGTCTCGCTCTTCTGGATCAGCCAGCGCTGCACCTTGGCCTTGAGGACCGGCTGGCGTCCCGGCGAGCCCAGCCCCTTGCCGTGCACCACGCGCACGCAGCGCAGGCCCTGCTTGTAGGCATCGCGGATGAAGGCACCGAGCGCCTCGCGGGCCTCGTCGCTGCGCATGCCGTGCAGGTCGATCTGGCGCTGGATCGACCATTCGCCCGCGCGCAATTTGCGCGTCACGTCGGTGTGGATGCCCGGGCGGCGGAAGCTCATCGCATCGTCGGCGTCGAGCAGCGTGGTGACGTCGAACTCGTCGGACAGCGATTCGCGCAGCACGCGCTCTTCGTCCAGTTGATGCTGCACCGGGATCGGCGCCGGCGGCTCGGGCGCCAGCGGCACGGCGGCCTTGCGGCGCAGCGGCTGGGTGGCGCCGATCGCGCGCGCGAACAGGTCCTGTTCGGCCAGGCGCTTCTTCTCGGCGGCCGCGCGCGCAGCGGCCGCGGCGGTTTCGCGCTCGCGCTGTTCGGCCAGCTTGTGCTGCAGCGTTTTCAGGTCGGCGAGGCTCTTGATGGCTTTGGGTGGGAGAGGCATGGAGCTCAGGATAAGGCTTCGTCGTCTCTTGCTCAGACCAGGCCGCGCTCGGCCATCGACAGGGTCTGGCCACGGGCGACGATCATGTGGTCCGGCGCCGCGAACACCTCGTGCGGCCGCGCGGCGATGTGCAGCTGCAGGTAGTGCTTGACGGCATCGGGCGAGTCGAACACCGCGCGCTCCTTCAGGCGCTCGGCCAGGGCGCGGCGTGCCAGCTCGAGCACGGCCGCCAGCTCGGCGCGCTTGGCGGTGCCGCCCAGGCCCTTGATGCGTTTGAGGTCGTCGAGCCCGGCATGGAGGAGCCCGGCCAGCCCGCCGAAGCTGTCGAGCAACTCCTGGGCGAGCTGCAGCACGTTCTTGCCCGCCGCGCCGGTGCGCAGCAGCAGGGCCAGCAACTCGGCATCGCCGAGCGCAGCGGCGCCCTGCGCGATGAGCCTTTCGCGCGGGCGCGCCCCGGCCGGCAGATCCTTGAAAGACATGATTTATGCGGGCTCAAGGGCCCCTCCCTAAAATACAGGCCCAGTCTATAGCGATCCCCCATCTTGTCCTCCACCACCACCGCCGTCGTCACGCCCGGCTCCTTTCTCACGCTGCACTACCGGCTGGCCGGGCCGGCGGGCGACATCATCAACACCTTCAACGACAAGCCCGCCACGCTGTCGCTGGGCACCGGCGAGCTCTCGCCCGCGGTCGAGCAGCGGCTGCTGGGGCTGGAAGAAGGCACGCACGCCACCTTCGAGCTGCCGGCCGGCGACGCCTTCGGCGAGCGCAACCCCGAGATGCAGCAGTGGGTGGCGCGCAAGCTGCTCGCTCAGATGGGCGACCCCGACGAGCAGTACGCGGTCGGCGACGTGGTGCAGTTCCCCACGCCCGATGGCAGCGGCAGCTACGCCGGCGCGGTGATCGAGTCGAACGAGACCGCGGTGCGCTTCGACTTCAACCATCCGCTCGCAGGTCAGCCCGTGACCTTCGAGGTCCGACTGATCGGCGTGTTGTGAGCACCGCCGGGCCGCCCCAAGGTGCGAAGGCCCCCTCGGGGGGCAGCGAGGACACGCCAGTGCCGAGCGTGGGGGCCAGTTCAACCGGCGTGCAAGAGGTCATCCTGGCCGAACCGCGCGGCTTTTGCGCCGGCGTCGACCGCGCGATCGAGATCGTCGAGCGCGCGCTCGCCAAGTTCGGCGCGCCGATCTACGTGCGCCACGAGATCGTGCACAACACCTACGTGGTCAACGAGCTCAAGGCCAAGGGCGCGATCTTCATCGAGGACCTGGCCGAGGTGCCGCCGGGCTCTACGCTGGTGTTCAGCGCGCACGGCGTCAGCAAGGCGGTGCAGGCCGAGGCGCGCGAGCGCGGCTTCGAGGTCTTCGATGCCACCTGCCCGCTGGTGACCAAGGTGCACGTCGAGGTCGCCAAGCTCGCGAAGGAAGGCTACGAGTTCATCATGATCGGCCACAAGGGCCACCCCGAGGTCGAAGGCACGATGGGGCAGCTGTCGAGCGGCATCCACCTGGTGGAAGACGTGGATGACGTCGCGCACGTATCGCCCGCGCAGACCGACAAGCTGGCCGTCGTCACGCAGACCACGCTGTCGGTCGACGATGCGGCCGAGATCTCGGCCGCGGTGCGCGCGCGTTTTCCGAACGCGCGCGAGCCCAAGCAGCAGGACATCTGCTATGCCACCCAGAACCGGCAGGACGCCGTGAAGCTGCTGAGCCCGCAGGTCGACCTGGTGATCGTGGTGGGCAGCCCGACCAGCTCCAACAGCAACCGGCTGCGCGAGCTGGCGCAACGGCTGGGCACCGAGAGCTACATGGTCGATTCGGCCGCTGAGCTCCAGCCCGAATGGTTCGAGGGCAAGAGCCGTGTCGGCTTGACGGCCGGCGCTTCGGCGCCCGAGGTGCTGGTGCGCGAGGTGATCGAGCGCGTCAAGGCGCTGGGGGCGGTGTCGGTGCGCAAGATGGACGGCATCGAGGAGACGCTCAAGTTCCCGCTGCCCAAGGGCCTGAAGCTCGACGACATTCCCGCACCGGGTCATATCTCGTGAGCGGCGCCGCAACCATCGACTGGCGCCGCAACATCGAGGCCGCCGCCCGCCGCCTGCACGAGCGCGCGCCGCATTTTTTGCGCGAGACGCCGCTGTGGAAGCTGTCGGGCCGTGCGCTGGGTGTGGAAGTGCCGGGCGTCGAGGTCTGGCTCAAGCTCGAGCATCTGCAGGCCAGCGGCAGCTTCAAGGCGCGCGGCATGATGAATCGTTTGCTGGCCAACGAGATTCCGGAAAGCGGCGCGATCGTGGCTTCTGGCGGCAATGCCGGCATTGCCACAGCGGCGGCCGCGCACGCGCTCGGCGTGCATTGCGAGGTGTTCCTGCCCACGGTGTCGCCCGAAGCCAAGCGCGCGCGCCTGCGTGCGCTGGGCGCGACGGTGGTGGTGGGCGGCGAGATGTACGGCGATGCGCTGGCCGCCTGCCTCGAACGGCAGCGCGAAAGCGGTGCGCTGCTCACCCATGCCTACGACCAGCCCGAGGTGGTGGCCGGCGCCGGTACGCTCGGTCGCGAGATCGAGCAGCAGGGCGGCCTGCCGGACGCGGTGCTGGTCAGCGTCGGCGGCGGAGGGCTGATCGGCGGGCTGGCGGCCTGGTTCGAGCAGCGCAGCCGCGTGGTCGCGCTCGAGCCGGAGCGCGCGCCGACGCTGTATCGGGCGCGCGAAGCGGGCGAGCCGGTCGATGTCGAGGTCGGCGGCGTCGCGGCCGATTCGCTCGGCGCAAGGCGCATCGGCGCGATCGCCTGGGACATCACGCAGCGCCATGTGCGCGATGCGCTGCTCCTGCCCGACGAGGCGATCCGCGCGGCGCAGCTGTGGCTCTGGAAGGAGCTCAAGCTGGCCGTCGAGCCGGCGGCCGCCTTGCCGCTGGCCGCGCTGCAAAGCGGCGCCTATGTACCGCGCGAAGGCGAGAAGCTCTGCCTGATCGTCTGCGGCGCGAACGTGGACCCGGCGAGCCTGGCTTAGGGACTGAACAGGCCCTCAGGCCGGCGGCTGGTCGACGTTGACCATCCACGGCACGCCGAACTTGTCTTCCAGCATGCCGAAGCCGGGGGACCAGAAAGTGGCGGCGTAGGGCATGGTGACTTTCCCGCCCTCGGACAGCGCCTTGAAGAGCTGTTCGCCTTCTTTCACATCCTTGGCCTGCACCGAGAGCGAAAAGCCCTTGTAGCCGTCGAAGGCCATGCCGGGCGGCAAGTCCGAGGCCATGATCTGCTTGCCGCGGGCTTCGAGGGTGGCATGCATGATCTTGTTCTTGTGGTCGGCCGGCGTTTCGGCGCCCATCGGGCTCTCGCCGAAGCTCATGCTGAAGAGGATCTTTCCGCCCAGGCTCTTGGCGTAGAAGGCCAGTGCCTCGGCCGCATTTCCGTTGAAGGACAGATAGGCTTCCATCGAATCTCCTTGAGTCAGTTGAAAGGGGGAGAGCGATCCTACGCCCCGCCTAAAATCGCCCGATGCTCGATATCACTCTGTTACGCAAGGACCTGGCCTCGGTCGTTGCCCGCCTCGAAACCCGCAAGAAGAACCAGACCTTTCTCGACGTGGCCAGCTTCAGCGCACTCGAGGCCGAGCGCAAGACCCTGCAGACCCGCACCGAGGAGCTGCAGGCGCGCCGCAACGCGCTCAACAAGCAGATCGGGCCCCTGAAGGCCAAGGGCGAATCGGTCGATGCGTTGATGACCGAGGTCAATGCGCTCAAGGCCGAACAGGAGTCGTCGGCGGTGCGGCTCGATGCCATCCAGCCTGAACTTCAGGCTCTGCTGCTCGCGGTCCCGAATCTGCCGCATCCGAGTGTGCCGGTCGGAGATGACGAAACGGCGAATCTCGAGGTCCGGCGCTGGAGCCCGAAGGGCGGCAACGGCGCCGATGCACCTGCGCTCGGCTTCGAGGCCAGGGACCATGTGGATCTCGGCACGCCGCTGGGACTGGACTTCGAGACCGGCGTCAAGCTCGCAGGTTCGCGCTTCACCGTGATGAAGGGGCCGATCGCGCGCCTGCACCGGGCGCTCGCCCAGTTCATGCTCGACATCCAGACCGAGCAGCACGGCTACACCGAGTGCTACGTGCCCTACATCGTCAACGCCGAAACGCTGCGCGGCACCGGCCAGCTGCCCAAGTTCGAAGGCGACCTGTTCGCCGCCAAGAAGGGCGGGCAGGACGGCGAGCCGGCGCCCGATCATTCGGCGCTCTATCTCATCCCGACCAGCGAAGTGCCGCTCACGAATTTCGTGCGCGACGAGATCGTGGCCGAGTCGCAACTGCCCATCAAGCTCACCGCGCACACGCCGTGCTTTCGCTCCGAGGCCGGCAGCGCGGGCCGCGACACGCGCGGCATGATCCGCCAGCACCAGTTCGACAAGGTCGAGATGGTGCAGATCACGCATCCCGAAAAAAGCTACGAGGCGCTCGAAACCATGACCGGCCATGCCGAGGCCGTGCTGCAGGCGCTGGAGCTGCCCTATCGGGTGGTGCTGCTGTGCACCGGCGACATGGGTTTCGGTTCCACCAAGACCTACGACCTCGAGGTCTGGCTGCCGGCACAGAACACCTACCGCGAGATCAGCTCGGTCTCGAACTGCGAGGCCTTCCAGGCCCGCCGCCTGCAGGCCCGCTTCAAGAACGCACAGGGCAAGAACGAGCTGGTGCACACCCTCAACGGCTCGGGCCTGGCGGTCGGCCGCACGCTGGTTGCGGTGCTGGAGAACCACCAGAACGCGGATGGCTCGATCACCGTGCCGGAGGCGCTTCGACCCTATCTGGGCGGATTGGGTGTGCTGCGGGCCTGAAAAGCGCCCAAAGCCTCTGCTAGAATCGCGGGCTCGACAGACACCGGAGAGGTGGCAGAGTGGTCGAATGTACCTGACTCGAAATCAGGCGTCCGTGCGAACGGACCGAGGGTTCGAATCCCTCCCTCTCCTCCAGAAGTAGCGCCGACAAGCGCCACGGACGACCGAAAAGCCCTTGAGAATCTACGCTCTAGGGCTTTTTTGTTGCCTATGTTGTCCGCCAAAGTGCTTTGACAGCCCGAGCCAAAACGGGGGGCACAGTTGGGGGCATAAACCGCGATCCGAGCGGTGCCCCTCGAAAATGCCCCCAGATGCCGCTCACCGACACCGCCTGCAAGAACGCGAAACGCTCACTTGGCGAGCCTGGGTGGCGTGCATACATGTTGCACTACCAGACAGGCATGAAAAAGCCCGCCGAAGCGGGCCGTCTGTCGGGCAGCGGGCGAGTTACGCTGCGTCGCGACGTGATTCAAGTCACTTACGTTCGCATGGTAGCGTCGGTGAGTTCCATCAATGTCCTTGATGATCACATCAATCTTGATGGACTGCCCGAACTTTGGGCTGCACTCATGATGGTACAGACACCTCCACTGCCCAACATCACCAGCGTCAGCCGCCGCGCTGTACCTTCCGCCATTCCCACGGCGCCAGGGGCTCCCTATCGGCCCACAACCCTAGATGCTGCGCACGGGCGGTGTACTGCATCTTGAACAGCGCGCCGTCGTCGCGGGTCGTGTACTGCTCGTAGACCCAAGCCCAGCCGCCAGCTACTTGGTGCCGGCCGGCGTCCTCACCGCGGCATCTCACATCCGCCACAGTCCGGCCGTATCGGTCGGTGTCGCGTGGCGAGATCCGAGCCTGTTCCATGTAGCAAAGCGCGCTCAGAGCCTGCTTGCTTCGCTGGCCGTAGGGCTGACGTGACTCAGGAGCATCGATGGCTGCAAGCCGGACCTTCACCTGCTCGTATGAGCCTGGAGAGCCACAGCGGGCCGTGAGGGTGTCGCCGTCACTGATGCCAACGACGAGGCAGGTTCGGGGCTGGGCTTGGGCGGCAAAGGGAAGGGCGAGCAGCAGACAGATGAGGGCGCGGAGCATTGGGAGTAACGGCCCATGGCTGGGCGAGAGGAGGAAAGGAGCGCGATGATAAGAGGCCGTCAATGCGCCCTGCAGCCCGATATGCGAACGTCTCCCTCCCTCCAGTGACGGATTTCAAGCTGTCTCAGGAAGCTTCAGAAAACCCCGCAAACCCCGCGTCAAGCCTAGGTTTCCGGGGTTTTTTCTTGCCCGGGCGGTCTCACTCGGCGCAGTGGTCAAATCCACTCGTCATGATCAACCTGAATCGTTTCGATCTCGTCTCCCTGCGCCTTTTCGTCGCGGTCGTCGATGCAGGAAGCCTGACCGCGGGCGCAGATCGCTTCGGCGTTTCGCTCCCAGCGGCCAGCAAGCGCATCGCCGATCTCGAACGGCATTGCGGCATCGCCCTGCTCCAGCGGGGGCAGCGCGGCGTGACCGCTACGCCGGAGGGACAGACCCTGCACCGACACGCGATCGAAGTGATTGCGCGCCTGGAACAGCTCGTGCAGGCCGTCGACGATTTCCGCTCGGGTGCCACCGGTCACCTGCGGTTGTGCGCCAATCCTTCCGCTTTCGGAGGCTTCCTGCCAAGCGTGCTGGCAGAGTACGCCCGCCGCTACCCCCATGTCGTGATCGACATGGAAGATGCCCTGAGCGAGGACGGTATCCGCGCCGTGCAGAAAGGCTTGGCGGAGCTTGCCGTCATTGGCGACAACGTGCCGCACGAAGGCCTCGAGACAATCGTCTGCAATGTCGACCAGTTGGTCCTGCTCGTGCCGGCAGGTCACGCGCTGGGCAGTCAGCAGAACGCCTCCACAGTGAACGTGTTCGACTATGACCTGGTCACTCTGGCGCGAAGCGCATCGCTCACGCGCAAGGTGATGGCGGCGGCCGACGCGGTGAAGCGCACACCACGCATCCGGGTGCAGGTGCGCAGCTTCGATTCGATGTGCCGCATGGTCGCATGCGGGCTCGGCCTGGCGATCCTGCCACGCGCGGCTGCCGCTCTCTATGCCCAAGCCCTCAACCTCGTGCAGGTCGGCCTCGAGGGCATCGAGATGGAACGCGTGCTGCTGCTGGCAATGCGGAGCCGCCCGGAACTGTCGACGTCCGCAGCCGCGCTCGTGGAGATGATCGAGAGCGCGGCTTCGCTCAGCAGCGTCTCCGCCAGCACTTCATGAATCCTGAGAAGGCGATGCTGGTAGCGCATTTCTCTCCTCGTCAGCGGAGCACAGCGCTGTCGGACGCCTGACGGATGAGGCGCTCACGGTCCGCGGGGAGAAGGAAGCCCTCGGAGAACGCCTTCTCGGCGGCGGCTCGCACCGCGGCCACGTAGCCCTCGTGATTGCCGTAGCGCTCCTCGAGCGAGAGGCGCGGGTCGCCATGGGCGATCCGCTCGGCACGCGTCCGGGCGAACGGCACATAGCCCCCCACATAGTTGCACACTTGCCCCTGATGGAAACCCGCAGCGGTGATGTTGAAGCCCAGGTAGGTGCCCAGCGGAGCCATCACGAGCACGGTGGGTACGCCCGCGATCTCGTTGCCGTCGGCGTCGACCTTCGGTACCTTCATCGGGATGACCTTCTTGATGGGCGGCGGCACGTTGGTGGGCACGCCGGAAGCTTCCGCGTGGTTGAATTGCGGGCCCCAGTCGTAGTCGAACACCGGAAACGCAAAGTTCTCCGGCAGGAAGATCGAATCCGGGATGCCGGGCACGCCGTCCGGGAAACCCATCGCCTCCTTGTTCGCGTCGACCAGCGTCTTGCCCGCGAGCGTGGGCCACCGGCTCGGCGGCGGCGGCGTACCCTTAAGCACCCAGTCGCGCATGGCCAGGCGCAGCACGTTGGTGATCTCCGTGTGCGGCACCGGGTTCGCCGCCAACGTGGCGCGACCAAAGTTGTTGCCGGGACAGGTGGGGCCGGTGGTGGTCGCCGGGATGTGCGTGAAGCTGCCTGCGCCGCCGCCGTGGTTGGTGCTCGGCACGTAGTAGCGGCGAACGTTGCGAGTCAGCGGGATGTCCGCGTCGCCGGCCGTGCCGATCCACTCGGGCGTCAGCTTCAGTGCGTACACCTCGGCCGACCCGAAATGCTCGATCACCTTCGGGCAGGTGTTGTTCGTGTTGCAACGCGAGAAGATGCTGCCGGCGGGCTGGTTGCGCACCGGGTCCGCCCAGTCCACCCACCACTGCGGGCCTTCGCTGCCCTGCTGGTAGAGTTCCAGCACGCCGTCCGGCTGGGCCCAGCGCGAGTTGGCGGCCACCCGGCGGCCCGCGATGATCGGCCAGGCCCCGTCGTAGACCTTGCGGTTGCGTTCGTCCTGGTTCAGACCCATGAAGATGAACTGCCGTACCATGTTTCCGGACTGCGACACACCCCGCACGGCCGTGCCCTTGACGAAGCCGGCGATCGGATTGCGCGTGCCGAAGTCGTCGGTAGTCTCGTAGCGGAAGAAGGTGCCGACGTCGCGGAATGCCGCCATGCCCACGCCCAGGATGTAAGCGTTTTGCGCCGGGTACACCACCTGGTACAGCAGGTTGGGATCGAAGCCGTTCCGCAAACAGATGTGCACGGGCAGATTGCCGGGCGCGTTGGCGGGGTTGTTGTCGATCAGAGTACCGGGGAACGGATTGCTGGCGTCGCATTTCGCGAACGCCCAGTCGCCCGCGGCGATGCTCGGACCCTCGGTGATGACGCCGTCGACGGTTTCCTTGGTGTGCGTCTTCAGTGTCGCCTTGGTCGTGTCCAGCGTTGCTGGAAGGTAGGGCATAGGGTTCGATTGCACCGTCAGCGGCTTGGAGTCCGCGCCGCTCTGGTTGACGATCCGCGCGAATACGTTGCCTGTGACGGCCAAGCCGTTGACCTTCGCGATGGGCGCCGCCACCCAGTGATTGGTACCCGCCGCGCGATTGGCGGCAATGCCTGTATTGCCGGCGTTGTCCGCCTGCCAGCCGCTGCGCAAGCCGATATCGCCCAGCTCGCGTTCGTCGACGACGATGGTGCCGGCGCCGCCACGGTTGGGCACGTCATGCCAGAGGAAGCCACTGGAGCGGTTCATGTCGACCGGCTTCACCAGATTGAATGTGGTCTCGTAGCGCACCTTGCCATCGGCGTCCGTTCCCAGCTTGATGTCGGTGATGACGCTGTTGTGCGGATCGTTCGGGTCGAGCTCGCCGAAGGCGCGGCCGCGGATTTGCTCGTACAGGATCGCCTGCCCCGTGAGTGGCGTGACACTGTCGATCACGATGCGAGTGACGCGGGCCTCGGCCGGCGCGGCAGCAACGGTCGCCGCCGTGGCCGCAGCCGCGAGCCAGGGCAGGCGCGACTGACGCCCGATCAGGCTTCTGGGGTGCATGCTGTCTCCTGCTTTTTGTGGTGGTCCGACGGCGTCGGCGCCTTGCATCCTCACGATTCGGAGGCACGCCGACAATTCGCATCTTGTTTAGTCGGTCTTAACTGATGGTTAAGGGTGACAGTCTCACTAGGATCAACTCGCACGCCTGCATCCAGCAATGACGCTACGCCATCCCGCAAGGTAGTCCGTCGGTGATTCGTGCCATGCGCCAGGGTGTTGTCGCGGTCGGACATGAGCGGACTTGTTTCTGATGGAATGCGTTCGGGGCCCTTGACCGACCCTGTGACGCAAGTTTCCTGGTTGCCGCGGTGGCTGAAAAATGCGAAACGTGGATATGTCCATAGGCCGAGCCTATGTCTTCTCCGCAAGCAACGGCTTGCGCGCGATCAGCATCTCGTAGAACCCGGGCGGCACCTCATCGAGGGGGCGAACTTCAATGCGCATGCCCCGCACCAGCGAGCATGCGAAGAACCAGAGCTTTCCGAGCTTCCCCGCATTGTGCGTTGAGGGTATGCGATCGATGGAATGGAACTCCGTGTAGCCATAGCTGCGCAGCAGTTCCACTACCTTCGACTTGCCATCCACGAACTCGCCGAAGTGCTGCTCGAAGACCAATATGGGCGAGTCGCGGTCCAGAATGCCCTTCATTCCCTGGATTGCCGCATATTCGTGGCCTTCGACGTCGATCTTGACGAGCCGAACGTCGCGCACGTCCGCCACTTCCTCGTCAAGCCGGCGGCAGGGCAACTCCATCGCCTTTCCTGTGGGCTGCCAGCCCTCTGGAAGCACGTACGTGCCTCCAATATTTCCCGCCTCCTGCTCGAAGCGCAGCGTCCCGTTTGTGTCCGATGCTGCAACCTGGTGGCAGTGAATGTTTTCTGCCAAGTTTGCGTTGAGGGCAAGGACCTCGTACGACCTGGGGTTCGGCTCGATCGCGTGAACGGCTTCGAAGTACCGCGACATGAAGATGCTGTGGTTGCCGATGTTCGCGCCGACGTCGAGCATCGCACCGCCTACGTGGCCGTTCGCCTTGAGCCACTGCGCGAGGACCTCGAGTTCCTCAAACTCCCAGTAGCCGTACATATTGATGCCCTGGCCGATCAGGTCCGACGAGAAGACCACCATCTGGGGATGGTTCGCCGCAGCACGCTGTGAGAACTCCGGCACCAGCACCTTGTTCATGATCAGGCTCTTCAAGATCCGCGATGCGGCATAACGCCTTCCGAAGTTCAACATGTCCTTCTCCGCCTGTCGTGGTGACTGGTGAAGGCTCCTTTTCCGGGGGAAGCCTGGTTCTCTCAAGGCATCTGTGTCAAATTGCGTCCGGGTAAAATGCCGCATGTCCAACACCCAACTCACGCAGGATGGCCTGCGCTACGTCAAGAAGGCGCCAGGCTCCATCATCACCACGCCGCGCGCCGAAGCCATGATGTCCTGCTTCAAGTGCGGGAAGTTCGTTCTTCGCACCGGGATGACTTCGCGGCGCTTTCTCGGCAAGAACCATCTCGTCTGTGCGCCCAAGTGCCCATAGGAAGCGCACCGCGGCGTTGCCCACCAAACTCAGCGGCCTCTCGGCCACCTGCTGAAGTGAAGGCGCGCCGCTCAGCTCAACCTCGCCAGCAAGCACGCGCTCCAGCGACCAACACATCGAACGCCAGGCACAGGGCATTCGCCTGAAGGGACGCGAAGCTTGAGAAGCTCAGGTTCGAATTCGTCGGCAACTGACTGTCGGTAACACCTGGGCGGCGGATGTGGGTTGGTTCGCAGACCGCGGTGTTTCACAATCGGAGGCCGAAGAGAACGGGGTGCCTCCATGAATGAACCCTCCGACAGTGAGGCACTTGCACTGCTGAACGAGCGCCGCGGCCTGTTGCGCCGTATGTGGGCGCTTGCGATGGTCAGCATGGCATCTGGAAGTGCAGCGCTCACGGCCTGCGGCGGAGGCTCCGGCGCCCAGACAACAGTAGCTGCAGCCGCAATTGCAGCCGCTCCTGCCCCTGCACCCGCACCTGCTCCTGCTCCTGCTCCTGCTCCAACGGCGCCAGCCCTCGGCGCCCACGTGCTCGACTTCAACCGTGACGGCGTGTCGTCCTCATCGCTGTCCACTTCCGGCATGTCCACGCGCACGACCGGAAGCACCCTGTTGGCCTGCGTCGGGCGGGGTTTGCTTTCTGCCATCGCGCCGACGGACAACGTGGGCAATGCCTTCGTTCAGCTCGATGTGGCGCACACCTACACCCTCTGGCCAAACTCAGGGACGGCCTTGTATGCCTGCGAGCAGGCCCGGGGCATGGGCGGCCACGCGGTCACCGTGGTGAAGCCTAAAGTCACCGACGAAACGACCCTGAGCGTTGTCGAGATCACCGGAGGCGGCTTCGTGCGCGATGTGCAGTGGCGCGAGGTGCTGTCTGGCCAGCCCCTGACCAGCGCCAGTGTCACCACCACCGGCCCTGCGCTGCTCGTCGCATGGTGGTGGGGCGATGCAGGTGTCGACCTGGACAAGACGGCCGTGCCCGACAGCGGCTTCACGGTGGTCGATTCGGTACTGGCCTCTGGTGCATTGGTGCAGTGCGCCGTTGCCGTCAGGCGGGTGAGCGTGGCCGGTACCTACAACGTGACCTGGGCGTCGACGCCGCAGCAAGGAGCGCAGCTCTGGCTCGCTGCCGTGCAGGCGGCCTAGCCCGTCTCAACAGCAGCCTGCACGAACTCCTGGGTGATCCTTAGATCCGCGCGTCTACCAAGTGGAATGCGCGGGCGCCCGCTTCATAGCCCAGCGCCTTCGCGTTGCGCCACAGCGTGGGGGCCACTTGTGTCACCGGCAACGGCAGGTCATCGCGGCGGACCGCGCCCAGCACGAGCTTCGCGAGTTCCCTGCCGAACACCGTTCCCGGTGCGATACCCCGGCCATTGAAACCGTTGAACGAAACCACGTTGTGGTCAAGCTCGTGAAATCGGGGGAGGGCGTTGCTCGTCATGCCGATCGTTCCATACCACTCATGCTCGAACGGCACGTCCTTCAACTGCGGAAAGATCCTGGCGAGCGCGCGTCGCGCCCAGTCGTGGTGGATCTCCCGTCCCATGCCCCGCAAAGCGCCGACGCTGCCGAAGACGAGCCGCCCCGCGGCGTCGAGACGGAACGAGGACAGAACCTGGCGTGTATCCCATGCGCCTTGGCGTTCGGGCAGGATGCTTTCTGCGCTTGCCCGCGGCAGCGGCGCCGTGGCGAAGTTGAAATAGGGCAATCGCACCTGCTCTGCCTGGATGCCGGGCCACAGCCCGTCGCTCCCGGTGTAAGCATCGGTGGCGACGATGACCCATCTCGCGGACACCATTCCGCCGCTGCTCGTTACCAATTGCCACTGGGACCCGACGCGCTCGGCCGCTGTCACGCGCGTCTGCGTGTGGATGCGCGCACCCGCACGCAGTGCGGCATCGGCCAGGCCTCGCACATAGGCGAGCGGTTGGACGGTGCCGGCCCGGCGGTCCAGCAACGAAGCCGGATAGGCCCGAGTTCCGGTGAGTTCCAGGGTCCGCTGCGCATCGAGGACTTCCACCGGGGCGCCGAGTTCCAGCCACTGGCGCGCGCGCTCGGCAATCTCGGCGACGCCGCGTTTACCCGCTGCGCAATGCAACGTTCCGTTGTGGACGGCCTCGCACTCGATGCCATGGCGGGCAATCAGATCGAAAACGATGGAAGGCCCATTGCCCAGGATGCCCAGCAGGCGCTGGCCGTGCGACTTGCCGAGCTCACCCAGCAGCACGGATGGCATGACCCACATGCCGGCATTCACGAGGCCCACGTTCCTGCCGGAGGCGCCAAAGCCGATGTCGAATGCCTCGAGCACCGCGGCGCTCGCGCCGCCCTCGGCGAGGTGAAGTGCCGCCGATGATCCGGTATATCCCCCGCCGATGATCGCGACGTCGACCGTTATCCGCTGCGTCAGCGGTTGCGTCTTCGGCGCCAGCGGCGCCGAGGCCTCCCACAGGCCGTGCGAAAGCCGATCGCCGTTCATTGGGAACCTCCGCATTGCTACTGGGCGCGATGGGTGAAGTTGAGCATTCTGCCGGCAAAGACGGCTTTCGCTGCAATGCCGACTATGGATGCGCGTGCCCGTGCCGGACTTGCTGGCCACAGTGCCGGCGCTTGAAGAACAACCGCGCCAAGGGCGCCAGCACCATCGTGTTGCGCCACACATCCGCTCGCGGTTATATCCAGGCGCGTATGCGCTCGGCCATGGTAGTCGCCGAGATGCCATAGCGATCATGGAGCGTCGGCAATGCGCCCGCATCAAGAAATGCATCAGGCAGCGCGACGTGCCGGAATGTCGGCGTGACACCGGAGCGAAGCAGAAGGCTCGCCAGAGCCTCACCAAGACCTCCAATGACCGAATGGTTCTCGGCGGCGACCACCACACGGTCCGATCGTTTGACCTCGGACAGAATCGTCGCCTCGTCCAACGGCTTGATCGTGGGCACATGGAGCACCGCGACATCCACGTTGTCGGCACGCAGCTGCTTGGCTACCTCCAAGGAACGCATCGTCATGAACCCGCTCGCAATGATGAGCACGTCCTTGCCATCGCGCAGCAGCTTGGCCTTGCCGAGCTCGAACTTGTAGTCGTACTCGTCGAGCACGAGCGGCACGCTGCCGCGCAGCAGGCGCATGTACACCGGCCCCGGATGTGCTGCGATCTGCGGCACGGCCTGCTCGATGTCCAGCGCATCGCAAGGGTCGATGATGGTCATGCCTGGAATGCCTCGCATCATCGCGAGGTCCTCTGTCGCCTGGTGGCTGGGTCCGTAGCCGGTGGTGAGCCCCGGCAGCGCGCAGCACATCTTGACGTTGAGCTTCTCTTCCGCGATCACCTGGTGCACGAAATCGTAGGCGCGGCGCGTGCCGAACACTGCATAGGTGGTCGCAAAGGGAATGAAGCCCTCCTTGGCCATCCCGCCGGCGGCGCCCATCAGCAACTGCTCGGCCATCCCCATCTGGAAGAACCGCTCGGGGTACGCCTGGGCGAACAGGTGCAGGTCCGTGTACTTGGCGAGATCGGCCGTCATGCCGACGATGTCGGGGCGCTCTCGCGCCAGTTCCACCAAGGCCTTGCCGAACGGGGCCGCCTTGACGCGCTGGCCCTCGCCGGCAATCGAGGCAATCATCGCCGATGTGGTCAGCCGCGGCTTCTTGTCGGTCGTGGTGTTCATCAAACGGCTCCTTCGTGTTGCGCCTGGTCGAGATGGTCGATCGCTTGCTGCCATTCCGGCGGATCGACGCGGATGAAATGGTTCTTCTCGCGCTGCTCGAGAAAGGGCACGCCCTTGCCCATCAGCGTGTCGACGAGGATGACGCGTGGCTTGGCGTCGCTCAGCGCGCGCGCGACGTCGAACGCCGCGACGACCGCGGGCAGGTCGTTGCCGTCGACCCGCTGCACATGCCAGCCGAAGGCAGTCCACTTGTCGGCCAGCGGTTCGAACCCGAGCACCTTGCCTGACGGACCGTCGGCCTGCTGGTTGTTGATATCGACCAGGCAGATGAGGTTTGACAGCTGGTGGTGCGCAGCCGCCATCGCCCCTTCCCAGGTCGAGCCTTCGTCCAGCTCCCCGTCCGACATCGAGTTGTAGACGAAGGCGGGGTTGCGCTTCTGGCGCAGGCCGAGTGCCATTCCGACCGCGATCGGCAGCCCTTGGCCGAGCGATCCGCCGGACATCTCCATGCCAGGCGTGTAGGTCGCCATGCCCGACATGGGAAGGCGACTGTCGTCGCTGCCATAGGTCTCGAGTTCGTCCTCGGGGATGATCCCCGCCTCGATCAACGCCGCGTAGAAGGCGATGGCGTAGTGGCCGTGCGAGAGCAGGAAGCGGTCGCGCGATTCCCATTGCGGGTCTTCCGGGCGGTACTTCATGGCGTGGCCATAGGCCACGGCCAGCACGTCGGCATAGCCCAGGGCCTGGCCGATGTAGCCTTGCCCCTGCACTTCACCCATCCGCAGCGCATAGCGCCGAATGCGGTAGGCACGCTCGGAAAGAGTCGATGGATCAGACATGAATGGTCCTTTGAGATGAGAGTGGAGCGAGAGCGGGTTCAGCGAATCGTGAGCCAGGGCAGATAGGCGAAGCCGATCAGCAGGCCGATCGCAACGGCATAGAAGGGAATCAGTTCCTTCACCACGTCGCCGATGCGCACCTTCGCGATGGTGCTGGTGATGAACAGCGTGGTGCCGATCGGCGGGTGGTAGAGCCCGATCGAGAGGTTGACGATCATCATGATCCCCAGCCGCACCGTGTCCATGCCGACCGCGGCGGCGAGCGGAACGAACATCGGCGTGAGGAGCAGCACGGCCGCGGGCAGATCGATGAACATGCCGGTGGCCAGCATGATCAGGTTCATCGCCAGGATGATCAGCCAGGGCGACTGCAGCGTTTCCTTCGCGAAGCGTGTGAACTCGGCAGGCAGCTGTTCGTAGGTCACGATCCAGCCGACGACGCTCGAGGCCATGATGATCAGCAGCACCACGCCGGTGGAGATTCCGGCTTCGATCGCCGCGTGTTTGATCTTGGCCAGCGTGAGATCCCGATAGACCAGGCCTGAGACGACCAGGGCGTACAGCGTGGACATCACGCTCACCTCCGTCGGCGTCGCGATGCCGAAGCGCAGGAAAACGATGATCAGCACCGGCATTGCCAGCGCGGGCGCGGCGTGGGCGAGCAAGCGCCAGAACGCAGGCCACTGGAACGGCGTCGTATCGCGCGGAAAGTTGCGGCGCCGGCCCTGCACGTAGCACACCGCCATGAAGCCCGCGCACATCAGCAGGCCGGGCAGGATGCCCGCTACGAACAGCGCCCCGATCGATGCACCCGAGACCAGGGCATACACGATCATCGGGATGGACGGCGGGATCAGGATGTCGATGGTCGCGGCCGCAGCCAGCGTGCCGGCTGCGAAGGGTGCCGGATAGCCCAGCTTCTTGAGCCACGGGATCAGCATCGAGCCGATCGCCGAGGCATCGGCCACGGCCGAGCCGGAGACGCCGCCGAAGATGGTCGACGACAGCACACCGACCTGCGCGGGACCGCCGTGGACACGGCCGATCATCATCGACAGCAGGCTGACCAGGCTCTGACCGAGCCGGCCGCTGACCATCAGCGCGCCGGTCATCATGAAGAAGGGAATCGCGATCAGCGGAAAGCTCTGCGTCTGGGCGAGCATCTGCTCGACTGCCAGGTGCACGGGCACCTTGTCGATGATGAGAAGTCCGCCGACGGAGGCGAGGACCAGCGCGTGCGCGATGGGGATCGACAGCAGCGCGACGACGATGAACAGCAGAATGATGAGTGCGGTCATGGCTAGGCTCCGTGAGCGACGGCCTCGACGGCATCGAACCCCTGCGGGGGGGAGCCGGCCCAGAGCGTGGGCAACTTGCACAGCGTCACCAGGCTGAGCAGTGCGAAGCCCAGCATCAGAGCCCAGACACTCACCGAGCCGGGCACTTGCAGCATGGGGCTGCGTTCGTCGGCCGCGATCTCCATCAGGGGCCAGGCGGCGGCCGCCAGCGATGCGTAGAGCGCCGCCACGGCCAGCGAGCCGCCCGCCAGCACCCAGCGGCGCGCGGCGCCGAGCTTTTGCGTGAGGATGACCACCGCGATGTGCGAGCCCTGCTGGGCCGCCAGCACCACGCCGGCCATGATGAGCCACGGGAACATCAGCTCGGGCAGCTCGGACGCCGAGGCGAGGCTGGTGCCCGCGACATAGCGCAGCCCGACATTGACGCTCAGGATCGCGAACACGACGCTCAGCGTGATGTACAGAACGCCACGACACGCTGCGCCGACGCATCGGTCGATGAATTGAAGGAAAGACATGAAATTGCCCTCGTGAAGGACGCGCCAGGACGCAGTCGCGGTTTTCGTGGACGACAGGCACCATCGCAGCGCCTTGCCTGGCGCCGCTTCATTCGCCTGCCTGGGTGGCTTATTGCGCTTGCTGGACCACGCGCTTGACGAAGTCGCCAGCCGGGCCTGCAGCCCACTTGGTGTAGACCGGCTTCGTCGCCTCGATGAAGGCCTTGCGGTCCACCGCGTCGATCTGCACGCCCTTGGACTTCAGTTCGGTGGCCAACTTCTCGTCGGCTTCCTTGGAGAGCTTGCGCTGCATCTGCGTCGCTTCGGCAGCGGCTTCCATGAAGACCTTCTGGTCCGCGGTGCTCAACTTCTCCCATGAACGCTTGCCCATCACGAAGGGATTGGCCTCGTACTTGTGGCCGGTGAGCGAAAGGTACTTCTGCACTTCGTACAGCTTGGCCGACGCGATGTTTGTCAGGGGGTTCTCCTGGCCGTCGACCACGCCCTGCTGGAGCGCCACGTACAGCTCGGAAAACTTGATCTGCTGCGGGTCCGCGCCGAGCGCCTGCATGATGTCCATGGTCATCGAATCGGGCGGGGTGCGGATCTTCAGGCCCTTGATGTCCGCCGGCGTCTTGATCGGCCGCTTGCTGTTGCTGACGTGGCGGATGCCGTTGTCCCAGAAGCCCAGCACGACCATGCCCTTGGCGGCCGTGCGCTTGGCCAGGTCCTCGCCGATCGGGCCGTCGAGCAGTTGCCAGGCCTTCTGGATGTCGGTGAACAGGAAGGGCAGGCCCAGCGCGGCATATTCGGGTACCACGTTGGCCATCGCACCCTGGCTGTTGGCCGACATGTCGAGCGTGCCCGAGCGTAGCGCAGTGATCATGGCGGCGTCGTCGCCAAGCTGCGCGGAATGGGCGACCTGGATGTCGAAGCGGCCGTTGGTCTTGGCCTTCACCGTCTCGGCGAACTTCACGGCCGCGTCGTGCCGCGGATTGCCCGGCGCCGCACCGTGGCCGAAGGTGAGCTTGATGGGCGCCTGCGCGAAGGCGAGGCTTCCGGTGGTGATCAGTGCGCCGACGAGAACGGCGATATTCCTGCGCTTCATGGTTTTGTCTCCGGTGTAGTAATGGGGATGGATCAGTGAATCAACATGCCGCCATTCACGTCGAGCGTGATGCCGGTGCAATAGCTCGACAGGTCGCTGGCGAGGAAGAGGCAGGCGCCGGCGACGTCCGCGGCGACGCCGATCCGGCCGAGCGGGATTTCGCCGGCGATCTGCGCCTTGCGCTCTTCGGTCAACTTGCCCTTGCTGATGTCGGTGCCGATCAGGCCGGGGGTGATCGAGTTGACGCGGATGCCATCCGCGCCGAGTTCGCGTGCCATCGCACGCGCCAGCCCGAGCACGCCGGCCTTGGCCGCCGAATAGTGCGGGCCGCCGAGAATGCCGCCGCCGCGCTGAGCGGAAACGGAAGAGATGCAGATGATCGAACCGCTGCCCTGGCGCTGCATGACGGGAATGGCAGCTTGGGAGAACAGCAGCGTGCCGCGCAGGCTGACGTCCATCACGGCGTCGTAGTCGGCGCCGCTGATGTCGATCGTCTTGCGCGGCTGGGTGATGCCGGCGTTGTTGACGAGGATGTCGATGCGCCCGAACCGATCGAGAACGCGTGCGACCGCGGCATCGACTTCCGACTTGATCGTCACGTTGGCAACCAGCCCCAGGTGCTCGTCGCCGAGCGTGGCGGCGACCTGCGCCGGCGCGGCGGCTTCGAGGTCAGTGATGACGACGCGGGCGCCCTGCGACGCGAGCAGGCGCGCAGTGGCGAATCCCAGGCCATTGAGGCCGGCGCCACCGGTGATGAGGGCGACGCGATCGGTAAGCAGCATGAATTGTCTCCGTGGTGAGTGATGTGCGAGTGGGGTAACTATGGACATCACCACGCATGAAGACAAACGACACTTCTTCAGCGATGAGTGAATTGCCGTCATACAGGGTTAACCCGATGCGATCGTCGTTTCCTCCTTTGAGTTGTCTTCTCGCCTTCGAGGCCGCAGCGCGTCGCACGAGCTTCAGCGCGGCGGCGCTCGAACTCCATCTGACGCCCTCGGCAGTGAGCCACCAGATCGCCAAGCTCGAACAGCTTCTCGACGTACGACTGTTCGAGCGCTCGGTGCGCAGCATTTCGCTGACCGATGCAGGCCGCGAATACATGGCTCGCGTGTCAGTCGCGCTGGACGCGATCAGCGCTGCAACGGACAACGTGCGCAAGGGAGTACGCAACGCTCTGCATGTGCACGCGGCACCGAGCTTCGCGAGTCTGTGGCTCATGCCCAGGCTCGCGGACTTCGCGCAGGCCCACCCGGGGATTGCGCTATCGCTGTCGTCTTCCGTCGTGCATTCGGACTTTTCGAGCGGACAGGTCGACATCGACATACGCTACGGCATTCCGAACTGGCCGCACCTCCATGTCCAGTCGGTGTTCGAGGAATGCATCCAGCCGATGGCGAGCCGCGATTTCATCGAGCGGCATCGACTCCGGACACCCGAGGACTTGCTGCACGTCCCGCTCATCCAGTCGGTGGTCAACGTCGTGCAGTGGGGGGACTGGTTCCGCAGCCGCAAGATCGAATTCTCGGCGGGGCAGTTCGCCTACCGCTTCGATCGCACTTCCATGGCGCTGGATGCCGCGGTGCAGGGGCTTGGTGTGGCGTTGGACAGCTCGTCGATCGCGGCAGGCCACCTTCATCAGGGCCGCTTGGTGAAGGTCTTCGACCCGCGCTGGTGCTTGAAGGTGCAGGCCCATTTCCTGGTGTGCCCTTCCCGTCACCTGCAGCGCAAGGAAGTGGCCAGCTTCATGGAATGGCTGCAGGAAAACGCATCCGACCCGGAGGAGGGCGCGCTTGGCGGCCCAAAGGCGGCTGGGTACCGTCCTTCACGATGATGGGAGAGCCGTCGTACCGGCCGCCGAACATCACACCTGGAATGTTGAATTCCAGTCGAGCGTGGGCTTGCCTTCGTCAACGTCCGCTCCCGCTGCGAGCCAGCCGCTCGCGAATACGATTTCACCGCTCAGCGATGTAGTGCTGGGTCGTCACCGCCTCGCCGTCGCGCAGGAACATCCGTACACGAGCCTCCACCTCCTGGTCGGCCAGCGTGGCCCGGGCGCGCTGGTGCAGGTAGTCGGCCCAGGAGGCGACGATGAATCGCTCGACATAGCGCGACGGATCGCCGAGGTCGCGATAGACGCGCCATAGGGTGGCGCCGTCGCGGCGCCGCGAGGCGCGCAGCTGGGTCACGGCGTTCAAGAACTCCTCGGCTTCGCCGGCGCGGATGCGATAGCCGATCTCCACCGACACCGGGCCATCGTCCGGGAGAGGCTGATCCTTGACGAAAAGATCCTCCCAGAGCGCGACGGGCGTGATCTCCGGCGAAGCGCCCATCCGCAGCGGCAGCCAGCGGGAGAGAAAGATGCCTGCTGCCATGGCGAGGGCTGCGATGCTCAAGGCGATCGCCAGCCCCAGGATGCCTGAAACCGCGCCCCAGAATGCCGAGCCGATGGCGAACGAGCCCAGCGCGCTGACCGTGTGCAGTGCCACCGCGCGCGAACGGACCCACGGCGGCGCGCTCGACTGCGTGGCGGTGTTGAAGGTGGCCATGACCGCCATCCAGGCGGCGCCGCCGATGGCAAGTGCCACGAATACCACGGTGGGAATGCGCACGAACGCAGCGATGAGCATCACGGCTGCGAAGACCATACACCCCAGGGCGACGAGGCGCTCGAGCCCCAGGCGCGCACGCAACTTGCCCAGCACCAGGCCTGCAGCAACCGCGCCTGTGCCCAGGCATCCCATGAGGAAGCCGAATCCGGCGGCGCCCAACTTCAGTTGTTGCGCCGCGATGGCCGGCAACAGCGCCCACAGCGCCGAGCCCGCGCCGCTGTAGGCGACGGTGCGCAGCAACTGAGCCAGGATCGTCGGCGAGTGCCTTGCGTAGCGCAGACCCGCGACGGTGCCGCTCCAGAGGCGCTCCGCCGGCAGGGGCGACTGGGCGTGCGGGGCAGGGGGCCAGCGCCGCACCGCTTGCATCATCACCAGTGCGCTCACCACCGCGACCACGAACACCCAGCCCGCACCGAGCCATGCGAATATGAAGCCCGCGACCGACGGCCCCAATGCCCGCGCGCTGTTCCAGGCGATCGACATCGCCGTGATGGCCTGCGGCATGTCCTCGCGTGGCACTGTGTCCGCGACGCTGGTGTTCCAGGCTGGTGACAGCAGCGCCGTGCAGCAGCCGGCGGCAAAGGTGAACAGCAGCAAGGTCGCCGGTCCCGCCCACCCTCCCAATGCGAGCAGGGACAGGACAACGACGACGGCCACCTGAACGGCCAGCGCATTCAGGATCAGCCGCCGCCGGTCCGTGGTGTCGGCCAGCACGCCGGCCGGCAGTGCCAGCAGGAACATTGGCAGGAACACGGCGGTCTGCACCAACGCTGCGAGGAAAGAGGAGCCCGTGAGCTCCACCATGAGCCATGAAGCCGCCATGACCTGCATGGCGTTTCCGGTGAAATAGATCGCGCTGCCGGTCCACAGGCCCCGGAATGCGGGCAGACGCAACGGGGACCAAAGGGAGTGGGATGCGGAGGACATCGAAGGAAGCTTTGCCTGATTATGGTCGGGGCGTTCGCACGTCTTCCATGGGGGCAACTGGCGCGCTGCGAGGTTGAGGGCCGCGAGAGAGGCCCCATAGACAGACGTTACGTACCCTGCGCTCAGCAGTCGGAACAACTCAGGATGCGAGCTGGCCGCTGTCTGGCGGCTGCAACTTCGTTGCGATGCCGTAGAGCGCAAGCATGCCCAGCACGTGCCCGATCGCGACGCCTGGTTCACCTGATTCAATCCGGGCGATCGTCTGGACGTGCACGCCCAATCGGGCGGCAGCGGCGGCTTGGCCGTCGCCGGCACTGGTGCGGGCCAGCTTGGCCGCGGCACCCATGTCCTTGATCGCCTGCAGGGCGTCGCCACCAATGTCTGCCGAGATGCGCTTGCCTTGGGCCATCCGCGGATTGTCGCTGCACAATCGAACTCCCGGTCCAGGTGTGGCCAGCTGGTCACCATGAAGAACCTTCGACTTTCGCTTCTTCGTTGTGCAGACTTGCCAGGGCCATGGCGTCGAGCAACAAGCGTCCGGCCAGGGAGACGTTGGGAACTTGGGCTCAGTTAGAAAGCCTAAGGGAGATACCGTTCTCCAAGGTCGACCACCGACCTTCTTGCCCTGACTGGAAACAGCCAGGGCTTTTTCGTTTCAACGGTGGGTCAGAGTAGGTCTTGGCCGCCGCGGCCGTGACCTTGCTGCTTTACACGGCAGCGACAGTGGGCTTGCCTGCGACCGCCCTCGGCGCGCTTGTTCTCTTTCTCCTGGCGGCAGCGGGGGGTGCCGTCCTCAACCTGAACTACCACCGGAAGCAGTTGCCGCTGCCGAAGTGGCTTGTCATCGTCCATGGGCTGGCTGCCGTGGCCGGATTCCTATTGCTGCTGAGCGCGACGTGGGCGACCCGCGCCGCATGAACCCCACTCGAGCTGCCGTGCACAATCTGTCGCATGTCGACCATCACTCTGTACGTCCTGGACGCCAGCACGACTGGATCACTGATGTGTCCAGGAGTCCATTTGCCCTAGGCAGTGCATGCGAATCCACGAACTAAAACGGCGACTGCGGGAAGCCGGAGCGGGCCCCATCCACGAGCACCGGATCTTGCGGCTGTGGTCCCATGCTCTACCCCGAAACAGCGGCAAGCGTCGACCAGAGAGCTTTTTTCCGTCGTCGCTGCTGGCTGCCCTGCCGTCCATTGAAGCTGAGCTTGCGGGACTGGCGCGCATCCACGCGGTCCATCCCGGCGCCGATGGTTCCGAGCGGCTGCTCGTTGCCCTCGCGGACGGTCAGACCGTGGAGAGTGTGTTGCTGCCTCGGGACGGTCTGTGCATTTCGTCGCAGGTCGGGTGCGCCGTCGGGTGCCAGTTCTGCATGACGGGCCGCGAGGGATTGCTGCGCCAACTGGGAAGCGCCGAAATCATTGCCCAGGTCGCCCTCGCGCGGCTGCGCCGGCCGGTACGCAAGGTCGTGTTCATGGGCATGGGCGAACCGGCCCATAACCTGGACAACGTGATGGAGGCGATCGACCTGCTCGGCACGGCGGGCAACATCGGCCACAAGAACCTGGTGTTCTCCACCGTGGGCGATCCACGCGTGTTCGAGAGGCTGCACCAGGGAAGCGTCAGACCTGCGCTGGCACTCTCGTTGCACACGACCAAGGCTGAGCTGCGCAGAAAGCTCCTTCCGCGCGCGCCGAACATGACTCCCGAGGAACTGGTCACCGCATCCGACCGCTATGCCCGGGCCACCGGCTACCCGATTCAATACCAGTGGACGCTGCTGGAAGGTGTGAACGACGGGGAAGAGGAGATTGAAGGCATCGTCAGACTGCTCTCCGGCAGGTACGGCGTGCTGAACATGATCCCCTTCAATGCGGTGGATGGCGTGGCGTTCAGTCGACCGTCGTGGGAGCGCTGCGAACAGATTGCTCGCACGCTGCGCCAGCGGGGCATTCTGACGAAGCTGCGCTATTCGGCCGGCCAGGATGTCGACGGCGGGTGCGGTCAGCTGAGGGCGCGCGCAGCCGAAGTACAGGTGCCGCTTCGAAGGGCCGAAGACTGGCGTTAGGTCACATTCGACACCTGCTGGCAGGCAGCAGTGGGGGGCGATGTACACGTCGGTCAAGTGTCCCGGAACAATGCGTACTGCTGCGTGATGGTCGCAACGTCTTCGCGCATTTCGCTGACGAGCCAATCCAGCACGCGGCGCACTTCTTGTCGAATCGACCCGGGCCTTGCCACCAGCCGGTACTCCTTTTCGGTGCGGATCAGGCGGCTGGAGGCCGGCACCAGAAGGCCCTCGCGCAGCGCACCGGATACCGCCGACACCCAACCGAGCGCAATCCCTTGACCGAGCAAGGCGGCCTGCAGCACGAGTGCCGAATCGGAGAAGCTGAGGGAGTTGCCGGGGCGCCGGCAGTCCAGGCCGGTGCGAGCCCCGTATTCTTCCCAATCCATGGTTGTCGTGGTCAGATGGATCAGGGTGTGCTGGCTCACATCGGCAGATTCACCGACGGCACCCACCCGATGCAGGTATTCCGGGCTGCAGACCGGGAGCACCACTTCCGGAAAGAACTCCCAGCTCTGCCACTTCCTCGTGGGGTCGTACAAGCGCAGTCCCAGGTCCACCTCGTCGACATCGCCACGGAGAACGCCGCTGATCACCTCGAAGCGCAGGTTGATGTGCGGGACGGCCTGTTGAAAACGTGCGTAGCGCGGCATCAACCAGTGGGAGATGAACGCGCTCGACAACGACAGCGTGACGGTGCCCCGATCTGCACGGCGGCGCCTGATCTCGCGCAGCGCCGTCTCCATCTGGCTGAAGCCGGCCGACACCGCCGAATGCAAG
The DNA here is from genome assembly GCF_900101545.1 of Variovorax sp. CF079. GTDB lineage: Bacteria > Pseudomonadota > Gammaproteobacteria > Burkholderiales > Burkholderiaceae_C > Variovorax. Next base: position 248,520 of record NZ_FMZU01000007.1, read on the forward strand.
ACCTCACCTTCTTCAGTGAGTTGAACGCCCAGCCGAGAGCGCGTGAACAAACGGATGCCCAAGGTGTCTTCGAGCCGGCTCACCATGCGACTGACCGCCACGGGCGTCACGTGGAGCTCGGAGGCGGCGAGCGTGAAGTTCGCACAGCGTGCGGCGGCTTCAAACACGCGCAAGGCATTGGCGGAGCGTATCGTCTGCTGCGCTTCCATAACATCATGTTAGCGATCTCTGCCTAAGATGTAAATGGATCGGCCTCGTGTTCGATTACACAATGTCTATGCAGGCCGGACTCAACCGAGCGCGATAAGGAGAGGATGTGCAGCTGTTTGCCCACTCCGTTGATGATGAGAAATCGGTGCGGCGACAGGACCCGCTGCTGACCCCGTTCGCCATCAAGAGGGTCATCCTCAAGAACCGCATCATCAGCACCAGCCACGCCAGCGGCCTGACGGAGGGTGACTTTCCCCAGGAACGCTATCAGCGGTACCACGAAGAAAAAGCCATTGGCGGGATCGCGATGAGCATGTTCGGCGGCTCGTCCAACGTCGGCATCGACAGCCCGAGTGTCTTCCGGCAGATCAACATGGGCGTCGACGAGGTGGTTCCCCATCTCCAGCAGTTTTCCGCGCGGATGCACGCCCATGGCACGGCACTCATGTGCCAGCTCACTCACATGGGCCGACGCGGGAGCCCGTATGAAGGCGCCTGGTTGCCGGCCATCGCGCCATCTGCCAGGCGCGAAACATTGCATCGCAGCATTCCGCGTGAAATGACGGAGCGGGACATCCACCGGGTGATCCGCTATTTCGGGCAGGCGGCATCGCGCTGCCGGCAGGCAGGCCTGGACGGGCTGGAAACGCTGGCGGGCGGCCATCTGCTTGGGCAGTTCCTGAGCCCATCGGTCAACGTGCGAACCGACAGATACGGCGGTTCGCTGGAAAACCGCTGCCGGTTCATCCTGAGGGTGCACGAGGAGATCCGAAAACAGGTCGGCGAGGATTTCGTCGTCGGGATCCGCTATGCCATCGAGGACGGACTGGATTTCGAGGAGAGCGTTCGCGCCGCCGGCATTCTCGAACGCTCCGGGCTCTTCGATTTCTTCAATGTGGTCTACGGGCGCATGGACACTGCCCAAGCCCTGATCACCGACAACATGCCGACCATGTCGATGCCCTCGTCGCCCTGGCTGCAAAAGGCGGCCGCGTTCAAGAAGGAGGTGAGGCTGCCGGTCTTTCATGCGGCCAAGATCGCCGATCTGGCCACCGCGCGCTATGCGATCAGCGAAGGTCTGCTCGACCTGGTTGGGATGACGCGCGCCCACATGGCCGACCCGCACCTGGTTCGAAAGCTGATGGAAGGCCGGGAGCACGAAGTGCGCCCCTGTGTGGGTGCCTCGTTCTGCCGCAGTCATGAGACCGCATGCATCCACAACCCGTCCACGGGGCGGGAGACCTGGCTGCCTCACGAAGTCGATCGCTCGCCCGGTCCATGCAGGAAAGTGGTTGTCGTGGGCGCGGGTCCCGCGGGACTGGAGGCGGCCCGGGTGGCCGCACTGCGCGGACACGAGGTCGTCCTGCTCGAGGCCGGATCGCGGCCTGGCGGCCAGGTGCTGCTGGCGGCGCTTGCGTCATGGCGCAAGGACATCCTCGGCGTGATCCAGTGGCGGGTGGACGCCCTGACTCGCCTCGGCGTGGACATCAGACTCAACAGCTACGCGGACGCTGCCGATGTTACCGGGCTGGAGCCCGACACCGTGATTGTCGCGACGGGAGGCATCCCGTGGCTCGATGAACTTGAGGGCCATGAGCACTGTCTTTCGGTGGTGGACGCGCTGACCCAGCAGCCACCTTCCGGCGGCGAGGTACTGGTCTATGACGGGACCGGACGCCACAACGCCTATGTTTGCGCCGAACGCCATGCGCTCGCCGGCCGTCAGGTGACCCTGGTCACCCTGGATGGCCAGCTCGGCATGGAACTGGGCGGACGAGGAGACGACATCGTGTGGCGCCGCAAGCTGACCGAGCTGGGCGTTCATGTCCGCCACGATCTCAGGCTGATCAGTGTGTCGGCCGTATCGGGTCGGCGCCGCGCAGCATTCGTGCACGAGTTGACCGGCGCAACCATTGCGCTCGAGGCGGACCACGTGGTGGTGGAACTGGGTGTGCTCCCAGTGTGCGATGTCTACGATGACCTGAAGCCCGCATCGGTCAACGATGGGGAGCTGGATCTGGACAAGTTCGCCAAGGGTGTTCCGCAGGCTTGGCCCGCGGCCGGACCCGGCAAGCGCTTCGAGCTCTATCGGATCGGCGATGCGCATGCTTCGCGCGACATCCACGCCTCCATCTACGAGGCATTCCGCTTGTGCCGGCTCTCTTGATTCGCAACCCCGCCTCTCGAGGAGATCACCATGAACCTCGCGGTGCTGATGGATTTGCGCTTTCGGACACGTGGGGACCACAAGTCGCCTTGCTGGGCGAAACGATAGGTTGAGTGGAATGGGTCGTCCATGCGAAGCGCCCCTTCGCCGGACCCGAGGCGGTGCTGGCCTACCTGTCTCGCTACACCCATCGCGTGGCGATCTCCAACAGTCGCCTGATCGCGTTGGATGAACGCGGTGCCTATCGTGGATTCAAATGGAAGGGCAAAAGTGGTTGCTTAACGAATGAGTCCAGCGGAAGCCAAAGGCGGTCCACTGCAACGCTTGGTTAGGCCGATTCATTTGAATACAGGCCTGAAAAAGCTGCGTTCATAGCTGAGGATGCAGCGAGTGTCCTGCGCATACTTGAACGCAGCTTGGCACTCTGGGTCTGTGGCAGACAACGCGCGATATTCCTCGTATGCCGCAAGACTTGGGAACGTGAACATGGCCAGCGCAATGTTGTTCGCGCCTTCCGAGGGCAAGAAGTAGCCATGGTGCTGCCCTCCAAACTTTTCGACGAGAGGAATCCAGATCTTTCCGTAGTGCTCGAACTCCTTGAGCTTGAACGGATCGATGACATAGCGCAGGTAGCAGGTGACCATGGTAGTTCCGAGATGCTTAACGTTTGACATGAGGGCTGGCCAGGCCAGTCCGTTCTGTCTGCTTGCGGGCAAACTTTAGCCGACCGCGAGCGGCTGCTAGCGGCCCTGCCGCCGCTTCATTTGCTTTGGCGCCAAAGTGAGATGGCGTTTAGCGACGCCGGAAGTCCAGCTCTTGCAGGATTTGTGCAGTACCCCGGATCAGACGCGTTGCCGGACGTGCCATCGGTGTCGCAAGCACCAGCACATTCCAGATGCTGGGCGGCCCGATCGGTGCGCGTGGCAGGGCTTCGTCGCCGGTCGCGCCCAGGGCGCTCTCCGGAAGGATCGTGCATCCGATCCCGGTCGCCACGAGCGCGAGCACGGTGTGGACGGCTCCCACCTCTGCGAGCACCTGGAGTTCAATGTGACGCGGCGCCAGGACGGAGTCGAGCAAGTGGCGAATCGCATTTGGCGCACTCGGCAGCACCATGGGGTAGTTCGCAAGCGCCGACAATCCGACACGGGCTGGTAGCTTGCTCTTCGGCGGCGCCACCAGCAGCAGCTTTTCCCGCATCAGAGGCTGAAAGGCCAGCTGGGGAGAGGCTGCAGGATCGAAGAGCAGCGCCAGATCCAGCCGTCCCGCGATCAGGGATTCGCGCAGTGCGACGCTCAGGCCTTCGAGGACCGTGATGACGGCGCGCGGAAACTTTTCCCTGAACCGCTGGATGAGGGCCGTGCTCAAGCCCAGCGCCACCCGCGGCGGCATGCCGACCACGATCCGCCCGCCGGGACTTTCGTCCATCTCTCGCAATTCGTCCCGGGCGCGACGGGAGATCTCCAGCATCGCGCGCGCATGAACGAGCAGGGCTTCCCCTGCGTCCGTCGTGGTCACGCCGCGTCCGGTTCTCACCAGCAACCGTTGCTCGAGATCCGCCTCCAGCAAGGCGATCTGCCTGCTCAGACTGGGTTGCGCCAGATCCAGCGCCACGGCACCGCGACTGAAGCTTCCCGCATCGACCACGGTGACGAAGTACAGGAGTTGTCGCAATTCCATAGCCAATAAGCATAGCTGATATAGGAAGGATGTCATTACGGAGGACAGCTGCAATGGGGACACTGCCTTCATGACCTCAACCCTTCCCCCGGGGGCCTGCAACGCCCACTGCCATGTGTTCGGGCCCGGCATGCGCTTCCCGTACGCCCCTGACGCCACCTTCGTTCCCCAAGCAGATGCGCCGAAGGAGGCCCTGTACGCGTTGAACGACCGACTCGGCTTGCAACGCTGCGTGGTCGTGCAGTCGGCCTGCCATGGCTTCGACAACCGCGCCACCGAGGACGCCGTCGCGCCGCGGCCCTCGAGCTACCGCGCGATCGCCCTGCTGCCGACCGACGTCGGCGACGCAGAACTCAAGCGGCTCGACGCCGCGGGCTTCCGTGGCGTCCGCTTCAACTTCATGGGCCACCTCGGCCGGCACGCACCCATCGAGGAGGTCCTGTCGTTGGCGGGCCGCTTCGCGCCGCTCGGCTGGCATCTGCAGATTCACGGCGATCCCGCGCTGCTCACGGACCTGGCGCCCGCGCTGCGTCGCTCGCCCACGACAGTGGTGATCGACCACATCGGTCGCATCGATGCAGCGCTGGGTCTTGACCAGCCGGACTTCCAGGCGCTGCTCCGGCTGATGGCGGACGAACGCTTCTGGGTCAAGGTGAGCGCAATGGACCGCATCACGCGGCTGGGCCCGCCCTACACCGACGCCCAACCCTTCGCTCGAACGCTGGTCGCCGAGTTCGGCGACCGGGTCGTATGGGGCAACGACTGGCCCCACCCGAACCACGCCGGACCCGTACCCGACGAGCAGCAGCTCGTCGACCTCATTGCCGAGATGGCACCCACGGAATCCGCGCGCCATGCGCTGCTGGTCGGCAACCCGGAGCGCCTTTATCAATTTGGAGACAGGACATGAGCCTGCGATTCGAGAACAAGGTAGCCATCGTGACCGGCGCCGGTTGCGTCGGCGCTGGCTGGGGGAATGGCCGCGCCATCGCCGTGCGCCTCGCCGAGGAGGGCGCCAGGGTCTTGGCGGTCGATCGCGATGGCGCCCGACTCGACGAGACACTCGAGCTGGCCGGTGCCGCCCGCGCGTCGATCACGCCGTGGGTCTGCGACGTCACGAACAGCGAGAGCGTGGCGGCCATGGCGGCTGCCTGCCTGAACGCCTACGGGACGATCGACATCCTCGTCAACAACGTGGGGGGGTCCGCGGCGGGCGGGCCGGTGGAGCTGGCCGAAGAGACATGGGATTTGCAGATCGACATCAACCTCAAGAGCGTGTTTCTGACCTGCAAGCATGTGCTTCCCACGATGCTGGCGAAGGGCGGGGGTTCAATCGTCAACATCTCTTCGACATCGGGCCTGCGCTGGACCGGCAGTGCGCAGGTGGCGTACGCCGCGACCAAGGCTGGCGTCATCCAGATGTCGCGCGTGATCGCGGTCCAGCACGCGGCCAAGGGGGTCAGGGTCAATAGCGTCGTGCCGGGACAGCTGCACACGCCGATGGTCGAAACACGCCTGGCGAAGCAGCGCGCGGGCGGCGACGTCGACGCACTGCTGGCCCAGCGCCAGAAACGCATTCCACTCGGTTTCATGGGCGACGGCCGCGACACGGCGAGCGCGGTGCTGTTCCTGGCCAGCGACGAGGCGCGGTTCATCACCGGCACCGAACTGATCGTCGACGGCGGCATGACCGCGCGCTGCGACTGAGATTCGAGTTATTGCAAGACGGGGACATTCATGACCATTCAACGCATCCTGCTCACGGCCGCGTTCGCCATCGCGCTGATGCCCGCAGTCCACGCACAGCCGAAGACGACGCGGATCGTCGTTTCCTTCACCTCCGGGGGACCTGTCGACTCGGTCGCCCGGACCCTGTCCGAGCAGCTCGGCAAGGAGCTGGGCCGCACGGTCATCGTCGACAACAAGCCGGGCGCCAACGGCGCGATCGGTGCCGTCGATGTCATGAAGTCGGCCCCGGACGGCGGCACGCTATGGTTCACCAGCGTCGGCGCGGCTGCGATCAATTCTTCGCTGTATGAGAAGCTCCCCTACGACATGCAGCGTGACTTCGCGCCGGTCTCGCTGGTCGTCAACAACGTCGAGTTGCTGGTGACCCAGCAGACCAGCCCGGCCAAGGATGCGGTCGACTTCGTGGCGGCGACGAAGAAGCGCGCCGAGCCAACGCCGATGGGCTCCTCCGGCACAGGAAGCATTCCGCATCTGGCGATCGAGCAGTTGGCCGATTCGAGCGGCGCCAAGCTGCTTCATGTCCCCTACAAAGGCGCAGCGCCGGCCATCACGGACCTGATGGGAGGCCAGATCAGCGGATTCTTCGGTGATGTGCCCGGGTTGCTCGGGCACCTGCAAGGTGGACGGCTCAAGGCGCTGGGCGTGGCGTCGAGCAAGCGACATCCTTCGCTGCCGGACGTGAAGACGCTGGAAGAGCAAGGCATCAAGGGCGTCGACACCAACAACTGGTACGCGCTGTTTGCGCCTGCCAAGACGCCGCCCGAGATCATCGAGGCGCTCAACAGGGCGGTGCGCAACACATTGGCCAACCCAGGCGTGCGCGAGAAGTTGTTGAAGACGGGCACCGAGCCTGCCGGATCCACGCCCCTGGAACTGGCGACCATCCAGAAGCGGGACGCCGAGAAGTGGGCGAAGCTGATCCGCGCCAAGAACATCAAGGCCGAGTGATGACGACTGCCCGTATCCGCGTACCCCTCGTGCAGCCCGGCACACGCCCCGAGCTGGCCGAAGTCGAGTCCCGCATCATGGCGCAGCGCGGCCGCGTGTCGCTGCTCTACCAGGTGCTCCTCAACAGCGGGCCGATCGCCTCAGGCTGGGAGCGCATGCTCACGGCGGTTCGCAACCAGACCGGCGTACCCGCCGATCTTCGCGAGCTGATGATCCTTCGGGTCGCTGTCCTCAACGGCGCCGGATTCGAGTACGACGCGCACGTGCCGCATGCGCAGAAGGCCGGCGTCGGCGCCGAGAAGATCGACGCCGTCCGGCAGGACGGATTGTCCGACGTGTTTGCGCCGCTGGAGCGCCTGGTGCTGGAGCTGACCGATGCCATGACCCGTCAGGTCGTGGTTCCGGAAGAGCTCATGGATCGGATCCAGCAGCACTTCGACCCCAAGGGCGTGGTGGAAGTCGTGGCGACCGTGGCGGCCTACAACATGGTGTCGCGCCTGCTGGTTGCCCTGAACGTTGCACATTGACGGGGAGCCGCGAATGCAAGATTTATGGCTTCTCAAGTACGACGCATCCGTGGTCGATCAGCCGTTCGCGCCGGTCCACGCGCTGCCGCCTGAAGTTCAGACGTGGCACGCGATGGATGGCCCTTTGATCTACTTCTACGGATCGGGGAGTGCGTCGCCGACACTCACCCCAGGTGGTGCCAGCGAATGGAGACGGCTCGCCTGCCTGCAAGAGGTGCGGGGTGCCTCTGCCGGCCAAGTCGCCTCGCACCACTACGTTGTGGAGACGGACGTGCTTCCCGAGTTCGAGGACGACCTCAATGCCTGGTACGCGCAGGAACATCTGCCCGGACTGGCTGCCGTGCCAGGGACCGTCCGAGCGGCCCGGTATATCGACGCCGCAGGCTCGCCGCGCTATTACGCCTGCTACGACCTCGCGGGCGCTGAAACCTTGGGCAGCCCCGAGTGGCTGGCCGTGCGTGCGACGCCCTGGAGCTCGCGGGTTCGACCCGCGTTCCGGAACACAAGGCGAACCATGTTTCGCCGGGCGGCGGCAGCGCAGGCCCCCTCGCGGCCCGCTTTGCATTTCTGCGCCATGCCCCGTCAAAGTGAGCCGTAGGCGCTGTCGGCAAGCAACGGACGAGGGGCTTTCCGCGACTCCTGGCGAAGACTCGTCACCCAAAGTCGAGCATGGCGTTGCTCGCGGCTTTCGAAGCGTTCGGTGAAGCGACGGATGGCGGGGCGCTCGATCGCAGCGATCGTCATCCAGTCGGTGGTTCCGAAAGACTGCGATTCGCTGCATCGCTCAACCAGGGCAGGGCGCAGCGCCAGGATTGATTCGGCAGGAATGTTGGGGTCAGCGTCCAGTATCCGCAATGCGATCTTTGCTGCCTTGGGGCTGAGCGTTTGTACCTTGCGAAGATGAAAATCCGAGTCCATCGCGTGGCTCCTTAATGGCTTTGGCGTACAGCGGCGTATCAATATACAAGAAGTGGTTAAGAAATGTGAATATTTCACACGCCTGCGGCCGAGTCGGTTGGCGCTGGGGCAAAAAAAGGCCCGCCGAAGCGGGCCAAGGTCAGCCCTTCACAGATGAAAGGAGGGTTTGGAGGAACCAGGGCTGACAGGTGTCAATGTAGGCCCCGAGTTGGGAGTAATTTGGGAGTAGTTTGGGAGAAAGGCCAAGGGCCAGATGTCGCTTTTGCAGGCACAGCATCGTGACGCCCGCGTGGCAACGGTCTGCAGCGATGCGCACATCCTTTTCCACAGTCTTGTCCACTGCCGCGGTGGAGAATCTTCCACTCGGTGTTGACGCAACCATCACAACGCGCGGCAAAGTTGTACACATTTTGTAGTACATGCGGCGTGTGCGCGCACGGTCCGAGCGGCGGCCTGTTCTCAGGGCATGAAAAAGCCCGCGCGGAGGCGGGCTTTGGATGTTGGCCGTGGGCACTTACGCGGCCCACGTTACGGCACATTCACATGCAGGAGTCACCGTTTGTTTTTTTCGTCGTGGTGGCTCTGGTTCGACGTGCCGCCGTGAGATTCGGCGTTGCCTGCGCAGGCGATCCCGAAAGAGGCCAGGGCGTTTCGGGGAGGCGGGATTCTAGCAGAGCCGCCGCGCGATGCCGGCGACTATCGCGATATTGTGATTCGACACAGTCCGGCGGTTGGTGCTTACTTTGTCTGACAGCACCCGCCTCGCCACCTCGCACCATCGAGCTTCCGTCGAGCCCGGAGAGCGCGCAATGGATTCGCCCGTGGTGGTGCGCAAGAGGTACCAGCGATTTTTCGCCTGGACGTTCGTGTTCGCGACGATGCTGGCGCTTGGCATGTTCTGGATAGAGCTTGCCTTTCCGCCCCCGCCTGTTCCGGCCGCTGTTCCGGCGGGGACCGTGAATCCCAGCGCTTTCGACCTGCACGACCTGCAACTGCTGGTGGTGGTTGCCGCGCTGGTGGCGGCGCTCGCGTCCTTCGCGGGCCTCGTCATCGCGACGCCGCTGGCTTGGCTCGAAATTCGAAGAGAGCGCACGCGGGCCGCAATCGAGTCCGCGCTGAAGCGGCAGGACCGGATCGACAGGCTGGCCGCGGCGCGCGTCGCCAATTGGCCGGGTGGCAGGGCCTCCCGGACCGTCGGCCACTTGCACGACCTTCACGGCCACCTCTCCGGCAGATGAAGGGCGGCTCTCCAATTAGTCACATCTTCCGACTTGGCGTTCGAGCCGCGTTCCGCTATTGTTGCGCCTCGCCAGGGAGATCCCAGTCCCGCAGCCCGCCTCACCGGGTTGTCGTGTACGCAAGCGTCGAAAAGCCAGGACGGAGATACACATGCGATTCCCCTATCTGGGCGCGGCACGCGTCAAGTACCTGCTCTCCATGTTCGAGCACCGTCGTCTGATGAGTCGGAGCCCCGGATGGCCGGCGGTGCCGATGGCTGATTTCGCAGACACGCGGAAGGCCGGCGAGCCGGTCGACTGGCTCATCGAAACACGGCCCGCGACCAAGGACGCCGGATCGTTCCAGGGGTTGCGTTAGCCGCCTCGGCTCTTCCTTCAAACCACCATCGGCGTCGCAGCGCCATCCATCGGGCCGAGCTCCGCTTCCGCAGCGTCGAGCATGGCCAGCGCGGCGCCTGCGTCGCTCAGATTCGCGCTGTGGCCGCGAACCTCGGTGTGCCCTTCCGTTCGCAGCTGGGCCACCGCGTCGTCCAGATGGGCCGCGGTGCGGCCGACCAGGCTGACCTTCGCACCCTCGCGCAGGAACTCGCGCGCGCAGGCCAGGCCGATGCCGCGGCCGCCGCCCGTGCATTGATTTCGAGCTTGGAGTAGTCTGAGGCGCAACGCCCTCTGCGGAGAAATGACCTATGAAGACCGTGGCAGAAATCCTCAAGGAAAAAGGCGACCGGACGGTTCACACCATCGAACCCACGGCCTCGGTGTTCGAAGCCGTCGAGCGGATGGCGCAGAAGAACATCGGGGCGCTGCTGGTCCTGGAGCAGGGCCGCATCGTCGGCATGCTGACCGAGCGCGACTATGCACGCAAGGTCGTGCTGATGGCGCGCTCGTCCAAGGACACGCCGCTGCGCGAGATCATGACGACCTCGGTCATCTACGTGCGCCCCGACCAGACCAGCGAGGAGTGCATGGCCCTGATGACCCAGAGCCGTGTGCGCCACCTGCCGGTCATCGACGAGGGCAAGCTTGCCGGCCTGATCTCGATCGGCGACCTGGTGAAGGGCATCATCTCGGAGCAGAAGTTCATCATCGAACAGCTGCAGCACTACATCACCGGGGAGCGCGCCTGATCTCCGGCCGCGTTGCGACGCTGTGACCCTGACGGCCGAAGACCTCGAACGGATCGCCGCGTCGACGCTCTCGCACTACGACCGGCGGGCCGAAGATTTCTGGGCCGCCACGCGCGATCACGACGTGAGCCAGAACATCGCGGCGCTGCTCGGGGCGATCGAGGCGCCGCCGCCGTTCGAGATACTCGACTTCGGCTGCGGGCCTGGGCGCGATCTGCTGGCCTTCAAGCGGCTCGGGCATCTCGCGACCGGGCTGGAGGGAGCGCCGCGGTTGGCGGAGATGGCGCGCGCCTACAGCGGCTGCGAGGTGCTGCAGCAGAATTTTCTTGCGCTGGATTTGCCGCCAGGCCGCTTCGACGGCGTGTTCGCGAATGCAGCGCTGTTCCATGTCCCCACGCAGGAGTTGCCGCGCGTGCTGCGGGAGTTGCACGCGACGCTGAAGCCGGGCGGCGTGCTGTTCAGCTCGAACCCGCGCGGCGTTGGCGAGGAAGGCTGGAGCGGTGCGCGCTACAGCGCCTTTCATGATCTGGAGGCGTGGCGTAGCCACATGTCGGTCGCCGGATTCGCCGAAGTCGCTCACTACTACCGTCCCGCCGGCCTGCCGCTCGAACAGCAGCCGTGGCTGGCGAGCGTTTGGCGCAAGCCCTAGTCGGTGCTTTCCATCGAAGCGCTGTACTTTCCCATGGATGCCGCGGCGTTCAATCGCGCGCGCTTCTGCAGCGCATCCTGAGCCCGGCGTTCGTTGGCCGGCTGTCCTTGCCAGGCCTGCATCGCGGTGTCCTGCAATGCACGTCCGTATGAGAAGCTCAGATGCCAAGGCTGGGCGCCCATGCGGTTCATCGCGTCCAGGTTGGCCGTCGCTTCGGCCGGCGACTGGCCCCCGGAAAGAAAGTTGATGCCCGGCACAGCCGCCGGCACCGTGCGCCGCAGGACGCGCAGCGTCTCGGCCGCAACTTCATCCGGCGCAGCCTGCTGCGCATGGGCCTTGCCCGGCACCACCATGCTCGGCTTCAGCAGCATGTGCTCGAGCGCCACCCGGTGGCGGTAGAGCGCGTGGAAGACCTCGAGCAGCACGGCCTGCGTAACCTCGGCGCAGCGCGCCAGCGTGTGATCGCCGTCGATCAGCACTTCGGGTTCGACGATCGGGACCACGTCCTGGGCCTGGCAGATCGCCGCGTAGCGCGCGAGCGCTTCGGCATTGGCCTCGATCGCCGCCCGGCTCGGCAGCACGTCGGAGACGTTGTAGACCGCGCGCCATTTGGCGAAGCGCGCGCCGTGCTGCTTGTAGCCGTCGAGGCGCTGCGCGAGCCCGTCCAGGCCCTGCGTGATCTCGTCGCCCGGCGCCAGCGCCAATGGAATCTTGCCGGCATCGACCTTGATGCCCGGCACGATCCCTTGCCGGGCGGCCAGCTGCGCCAGCGCTTCGCCTTCGCCGCTGCGCTGGGTCAGCGTCTCTTCGTAGAGGATGACGCCGCTGATGTACTGGCCCAGCCCCGGCGCCGCCAGGATCAGGCTGCGCCAGGCGCGCCGGTTCTCCTCCGTCGACTCGACGCCGATCGCCTTGAAGCGCTTGGCGATCGTCGGCCCGCTTTCGTCGGCGGCAAGAATGCCCTTGCCCTTCTGAACCAGCGCGTCCACAGTGGCTTGAAGTTCGGTGCTCATGGCGTGGCCCTCCGTTCGAGTTTTCCAGTCTCCAACGCCGGCCGCGGCAGCGCAAGTCATTCTTTTGCCCGCATTGCGATGTAGATTTACGACGCCAACCCGGAGACAAGCATGCTGATGACCACCCAGACAGTCGAATCAGGGCGCAGGGACGAGCGCCTCGAAGAAGTGGTGCAACTGATTCGGGCCAAGGTCCCGGCCGAGGCGGCGGACGAACTCGCCGCCTTCGCGCGCCAGTACTTCGGCCAGGTCGATCCCGAGGACCTGGCCGAGCGCCAGGTGGCCGATCTGTACGGCGCGGCGCTCTCGCATTGGAGCTTCGCGCGAAAGCGCGAGCCGGGGCGCGCGAAGCTTCGGGTGTTCAACCCGACGATCGCGGAGCATGGGTGGCAGTCCACGCACACCATCATCGAGATCGTCAACGACGACATGCCTTTTCTCGTCGATTCGGTGACGATGGAAGTCAACCGAAACGGGCTGACGCTGCACCTGACCATTCATCCGCTGGTGGCCGTGAACCGCGGCAGCGACGGTACGCTTCAGGGGCTGGCAGGCGAGGGCGCGTCGCCCGATGCGCGGCGCGAATCCTTCATCCATGTCGAGGTCGACCGCGTGCCCGAGCCGGCCCGGCTCGAGGCGCTGGCCGCCGACCTGGCGCGCGTGCTCGGCGACGTTCGCCTGGCCGTGGTCGACTGGAAGAAGATGCAGGAGCGCGTGCTGGACATCGTCCGCGGCCTCGACGAGCGCGCGCCGCCGATTCCGCCGCAGGAGCTTGCCGAAGGCCAGGCCTTCCTGCGCTGGCTGGCCGACAACCACTTCACCTTTCTCGGCTGCCGCAGCCATGAGCTGGACAAGATCGATGGCGAGGACGTGCTGAAGATCGTGCCCGATTCGAGCCTGGGCATCCTGCGCGACGGCCCGACGCCGAGCGCCAACGCCGCCTTCGCCGCGCTGCCGCCCGAGGTGCGCGCCCATGCGCGCCGTCCCGACCTGCTGGTGGTGACCAAATCCACCTCGCGCTCCACCGTGCATCGCCCCGGCCACCTCGACTACGTGGCCGTCAAGCGCTTCGACGACGCGGGCCAGGTGTGCGGCGAAGACCGCTTCCTGGGCCTCTTTACCTCCACCGCCTACAGCGCCAACCCGGCCGAGATTCCGCTCTTGCGGCGCAAGGTCGCCGACGTGGTCGAGCGCGCCGGCCTGGCCGCGGGCAGCCACTCGGGCAAGGCGCTGATCAACATCCTCGAGACCTATCCGCGCGACGAGCTGTTCCAGACCAGCGACGACGATTTGCTGCACACCGCGACCGGAATCCTGCACCTGGGCGAGCGCCAGCGCTTCCGCCTGTTCGTGCGGCGCGATCCCTTCGAGCGCTTTCTCTCCTGCCTGATCTATGCGCCGCGCGAGAACTACACCACCGAGCTGCGCCAGAAGTGGCAGGACATCCTGATGCGCGAGTTCAACGGCATCGGCTCCGAGTTCAACGTGCACTTGTCCGAGTCGGTGCTGGCGCGCATCCACATCACCGTGCGCACCAAGCCCGGCAGCATCCCGCCCTTCGATGTGCGCGAGGTCGAGCAGCGCCTGGTGGCCGCGGCGCGGCGCTGGGACGACGACCTGAAGTCAGCCTTGATCGAATCGGCCGGCGAGGCGCGCGGCAACGAATTGCTGCGCCGCTTCGGCGGCGCCTTCCCCGCCGGCTACCGCGACGAGTTCGCGGCGCGCGCCGCGGTGTACGACATCGAGCTGATGGCGCAGCTGAGCGACGCGCAGCCGCTCGGCATGAACCTCTACCGGCCGCTCGAGGCGCCGCCCGGCACGCTGCGTTTCAAGCTGCTGCGGCGCGGCGAGCCGCTCACGCTCTCGGCCAGCTTGCCGATGCTCGAGCACCTGGGCATGAAGGTGCTCGACGAGCATCCGCACCGGCTCGCGCCGCAGGGCGCAGCGCCGATCTGGATCCACGATTTCGGCCTGCAGAGCACGATCGGCGATGCCGACATCGAGATCGACGCGCTGCGCCCGGTGTTCGAGGAAGCCTTCGGCGCGGTGCTGGGCGGCGAGGTCGAGAACGACGATTTCAACCGCCTGGTGCTCGCGGCGCGTCTGCCGGCGCACGAGATCGTGGTGCTGCGCGCCTTTGCCAAGTACATGCGGCAGATCGGCTTCGCGCTCTCGCAGTCCTTCATTGAAGGCACGCTGGTCGCCAATGGGCCGATCGCGCGCGCGCTGGTCGAGCTGTTCAAGCTGCGCTTCGATCCGGCGCAGGCCGACGGCGCCGACGACAAGGTGCGCGAGATCGAGGCCGCGCTCGAGCAGGTGGCCAACCTCTCGGAAGACCGCGTGCTGCGCCAGTACCTGGCGCTGATCCTGGCCACCACGCGCACTAACTTCTGGCGCCGCGATGCGGCAGGGAAGCGGCGCAGCTTCGTCTCGTTCAAGTTCGATTCGTCGAAGGTGCCCGACCTTCCGGCGCCGAAGCCCATGTTCGAGATCTTCGTCTACTCGACGCGCTTCGAAGGCGTGCATCTGCGCGGCGGCCGCGTCGCGCGCGGCGGGCTGCGCTGGTCGGACCGGCCGGAAGACTTCCGCACCGAGGTGCTGGGTCTGGTCAAGGCGCAGATGGTCAAGAACACGGTGATCGTGCCGGTGGGCTCCAAGGGCGGCTTCGTGCTCAAGCGCGCGCCCGCTGCGGGCGACCGCGATGCCTTCATGCGCGAAGGCGTGGCCTGCTACCAGGACTACCTGCGCGGCCTGCTCGACATCACCGACAACCGGGTCGGCGACGCGATCGTGCCGCCGCCGCAAGTGCGCCGGCACGACGAGGACGACCCCTACCTCGTGGTCGCGGCCGACAAGGGCACGGCCACCTTCAGCGACTACGCCAACGGCATCAGCAAGGAATACGGCTTCTGGCTCGGCGACGCCTTCGCATCCGGCGGCTCGGTGGGCTACGACCACAAGGTCATGGGCATCACCGCGCGCGGCGCCTGGGAGTCGGTGAAGCGGCACTTCCGCGAGATGGGCATCGACACGCAATCGACCGAGTTCACGGTCGCCGGCATCGGCGACATGTCGGGCGACGTGTTCGGCAACGGCATGCTGCTGTCGCCGCACATCCTGCTGGTGGCGGCTTTCGACCACCGGCACATCTTTCTCGACCCGAGTCCCGACGCGGCCAAGAGCTTCGCCGAGCGCGAGCGCCTGTTCAAGCTGCCGCGCTCTTCGTGGGCCGACTACGACGCCAAGCTGATCTCCGAGGGCGGCGGCATCCATGCGCGCAGCGCCAAGTCGATTCCGATCACGCGCGAGGTGAAACAGGTGCTCGGCATCACGGCCGATGCGCTCACGCCCACCGAGTTCGTCAACGCGATCCTCAAGGCGCCGGTGGCGCTGATCTACAACGGCGGCATCGGCACCTACGTGAAGGCGACGAGCGAGAGCCACGCGCAGGTCGGCGACCGTGCCAACGACGCGCTGCGCGTCAACGGCCGCGAGCTGCGCTGCAAGGTCTTCGCCGAGGGCGGCAACCTCGGCTGCACGCAGCTCGGGCGCATCGAGTACGCGCTTGCCGGCGGACGCATCAACACCGACGCGATCGACAACTCGGCCGGCGTCGACACCTCCGACCACGAGGTCAACATCAAGATCCTGCTCGGCCTGCCGGTCACCGAGGGCGAGCTCACCGAGAAGCAGCGCAACACGCTGTTGCCGGAGATGACCGACGATGTCGCCGCGCTGGTGCTGCGCGACAACATCTTCCAGACCCAGGTGCTGTCGGTCACCGGCCGCATCGCGCCGCAGCTGCTCGATGCGCAGACGCGTTTCATGCAGTACCTCGAGAAGGGCGGGCGCTTGAACCGCGCGATCGAGTACCTGCCCTCCGACGAGGAACTGGCCGAGCGCCGCGCCCAAGGCCAGGGCCTGACCAGCCCCGAGCGCGCGGTGCTGCTGGCCTACAGCAAGATCTGGCTCTACGACGAGCTGCTGGCCTCGACGCTGCCCGACGACCCCTGGGTCGCGACGGCACTCGAACGCTACTTCCCGGCGCTGCTGGCGACCAAGTTCGCCGGCTACATGCCGCGCCATCCGCTCAAGCGCGAGATCATCGCCACCCACGTGACCAACAGCACGGTCAACCGCGTCGGCAGCACCTTCGTGCACCGGCTGGCCGAGACCACCGGCGCACGCGCCTTCGAGATCGTGCGCGCCTACCTGATGAACCGCGAGATCTTCGGCATGGTGCCGCTGTGGCTGGCGATCGAGGCGCTGGACAACCAGGTCGACGACGAGGTGCAGTCGAGCATGCTGATCGACACCAGCCGGCAGCTCGAACGCGGCACCATGTGGTTCCTGCGCTCGCGGCGCCTGGCCGAGGACATGTCCGCGACCATCGAGCACTTCAAGCCCAACGTCGAGGCGCTGTCGGCGCGGCTGCCGCAGCTGCTCGACGCCGACGAACGCAGCCGCGTCGATGCGGCGATGGCGCACTACGTTGCCAAGGGCGTGCCGCGCGAACTGGCCGAGCGCGTGGTCACCTTCGGCACGCTCTACGCCACGCTCGACATCGCCGAGATCGCCGGCAGCGCGCGCTGGCCGGTGGAACTGGTGGCGGCGATCTACTTCGATCTTGCCAACCGGTTGGGCATGCCCTGGCTGCGCGACCGGATTTCGGCGCTCCCGGGCGACCAGCACTGGCAGGCCTTGGCCAAGGGCGCGATGCAGGACGATCTGTCGGGCCTGCAGCGCTCGATCACCGGCGCGGTGCTGGCCGGCGGCGGCGAGGGCGAGTCGCCGGCGGCGCTGGTCGAGGCCTGGCAGGCCAGCAACGGGCGCACGCTCGAGCGCGCGGCGCAGCTGCTGGGCGAACTGCGCGCCGTGGCGGCGCCCGATGCGGCGATGCTGGCGGTGGCGTTGCGGGAGCTGCGGGCGCTGGGATAGCAGGGCACGCCAGGCGAGGGGGTCCCCCAAACGCAGGATGGCAGCCATCGTGTCGGCGGCCTAAGCTTCGACCGCCGGCCCCATCCAAGGAGCATCCATGCGCATCGCCTTCGCCTCCTGCATGACTTCTTTCCGCTTCCCCGATCAATCTGCATGGGACGAGATCGCGGCGCGCCAGCCGGACGTGCTGGTGCTCCTGGGCGACTCCGCCTACTACGATGCCGACGGCGCCAGCATGTCGCAGGTGAAGAGCATGAGCGCGCACGATTTCGCCGTGCACGCTCATGGGCGGCTCGCGCGGCAGATCGCGCGGCCCAGCTTTCAGGCGCTCGTTGCCCAACCCCAGCTCACGACCCACGCGATCTGGGACGACCACGACTTTCTCTGGAACGGCGCCTGCGGCGCCGAGATCGCTGGCCAGCCGCACCTCAGCCACCTGATCCCGCCGAGCCGGGCCGTGTTCGCGGCCTACCGCAAGGCGCTGGCGGCACGCCTGGCCCCGGGCAGCTTCCCGCCCGCGCCATTCATATGGGATGCCACGACCCCCGAGCCCGGCTACAGCAATGTCGCGCTCGGCCAAAACGTGCTGCTGCACCTCACCGACGGACGCAGCTACAAGACGCGGCGCGGCCGCAAGGCCTTGCTGGGTGCCGCCCAGATGAGTGCGATCGAGGCGGCCTGCAACGCCGCCGATCCGTCCACCGTTCACCTCATCGCATCGGGCATCGTGTTCGATGCGCGCAATGGCGAAACCTGGCTCGACTGCAAGGACGAGTACGGGCGGATGCAGGCGCTGGCCATGAACCATCGCATCCTCATCCTGAGCGGCGACATTCACGACAACAACCTGGCCTCCTACCGCCTGACCAACGGGCGGTTCCTGTTCGAGGCCACCTCGTCGGGCGCCGCGGTGTGCACGGCCGTCACCGTCGGCGCCGAGCAGCGCAACTGGGGCTTGCTGAACGTCGACGCGAATCGGGTGGGCATCGAGATCTTCAAATCGGGCGTGACTCAGTACGCCGGCAGCATCGACCGCGCCACGTGGACCTAGTCTTGCCGCCCCGTGCCGGCGTACGGGTGTCATGCCATTTCTGATGCAACAATCCGCCGCATCGAGCGTTCCGCCCACCATGCCCCAGACACGAATTGCCCTCGTCGAAGACGACTTCAGCATGCGCGAGCGCATTGCGCGCGTGGTCAGGGCCGACCCGTCCCTCGAGCTGGCCCACAGTGCCGGCACGGCGCGGGAGATCCTCGAATGGCTGGCCGAGAATCCGGTCGACGTGCTGCTGGTGGACCTGGGCCTTCCGGATCGATCCGGCCTCGACGTGATCCGCGACTGCCGGCGCACGCAGCCCGCTTGCGCGGTGATGGTGGTCTCGATCTTCGGCGACGAGGGCAACATGGTTCAGGCCTTCGAGGCCGGCGCGAGCGGCTACCTGCTGAAGGACGGCACCGAAGCCGATCTTGCCACCCACATCCGCAACCTGCGCGCCGGCGGATCGCCGATGTCGCCCGTCATCGCGCGGCAGCTGCTGCGCCGCTGGCAGGCCCATCAGCAGCAGGAGCGGCCGGCGGCCGTCGCGCCCCAGGCCGCCGCAGCCTCCTCTCCGCACGAGCGCCTGTCGCCGCGGGAGTTCGAGGTGCTCGACCTGGTGTCCCGAGGCTTTCCCTATGCGGAAGTGGCGGTGCGCATGGGCGTATCGGTCTCCACCGTGCAGACCCACATCCGCAACATCTATGGAAAGCTGGATGTCCACAACAAGTCGGAAGCAGTGTTCGAGGCGCGAAGCCTGGGCTGGCTTCCGTAGCCGCGGCGCCATGCAGGGCGCCGTCCGCGCCGTGACGCGCTGCCTCGCCTTGGCGATCGCCGCGCTGACGGCGGTCGTTGCCGGCCCCGCCGCCGCCGAGATCCACAGCGTGAGCGCGGCCACGGCGACCCTCCGGCCCGAGGGACTGCCGTCCGCCAGCCGGGAGGTCGAGCTTCCGTTTCGCTGGGACCGCGAATACCCGGGGCGCGGTGGAACGGTCAGCTACCGGATCACGCTGCCTCCCGGCGCCACGCTGGACGGCGGGCCGCTGGCACTGCTGCTGTCCGGTGTCGGCAACCAGGCTGCCATCTCCCTGAACGGGACCGTCGTCACCCGCCTCGGCATCCTCGGCGAGCGCGGGTACGACGCCTCCAAGGCGAGCCACCTGATCCGGATTCCCGCGGCGCTGCTGCATGCCGGCCAGCCCGACGAGTTGCTGATCGAGGCGACGGTACAGCGCCAGCGGGGCGCCGGGCTGAGCGCGGTCAGGTACGGCTCCGAAGCCGCGATCGAGCCCCTCGAGGCGGCGCAGCGGCGATGGCGGCACACCTCGTCCATCGTCTACGCCGTGAGCCTGCTGCTCATGGGCGGGCTGGCGGCGGGCCTCTGGTGGCGGCAGCGCGATGCACTCTACGGCTGCTTCAGCCTGGCGGCCTTCTCGGGCGTGATCCGCAACCTCGATCGCGCTTGGCTCGACGTTCCCGTGCCTTGGCCGCTCTGGGGCGCGATGGTGGCGGTGGGCTATGCGTGCCACATCGGCTTCATCGCCCGCTTCGTGCTGCTGGTCCTGGACCGCAATCCGCCCTGGCTCGTCAGGACCATCCACACGGTGCTGGGCACCGCCGTCGTGCTCGCCTGCGCTTCCTTCGGGCTCGCGCGGCCGGCCCTCTGGACCGCCAGCCTCATCCTGCTCCAGCTCACCAGCATGGCCTGTCTGCCGCTGGTGCTGCGCGAGGCCTTCGTCGCGCGCCGGCGCATCGCGTGGGTGCTGGTGGCGGCCGGCACCCTGGCCGTCACGGCGGGTGCCCACGATCTGCTCGCCGTGCGCATCGGCCTCTTCGGTGGCGCCGAATTCACGCTGACCTCGCACGCCATGTTCTTCTTCGTGCTGATCCTGGGTGGCGTGGTGATCGAGCGTTACAGCCGCTCCGTGACCGACTACCGGGCGCTGAACGCCAACCTGGCGGAACGCGTGGCCGAGCGCGAGCAGCAGTTGCGGGGTGCGTTCGACGAGCTGCGTGCGCAGCAGCAGGAGCAGGCGGTGTTGATCGAGCGGCAGCGCATCATGCGGGAGATCCACGACGGCGTCGGCTCGCAACTGGTCGGCCTGCTCAACATGGTGACGCAGCGCGGCTCCAGCACGGCGGTGCTGGAGGAGCACGTGAAGCTGGCGCTGGACGAGATGCGCATGGCCGTCGATTCCCTGCAACCCACGCACGACGACCTCGCGACGATGCTGGCCACGCTGCGCTACCGGTTGCAGCCCCGCCTCGACGCGGCTGGCATTGCACTGGACTGGGATGTCGCGGCGATTCCACCGGTCGCCTCGTTCACGGCCCAGGTGGCGCTTCAGTTCCAGCGCATTCTGCTGGAAGCCTTCACCAACGTGCTGAAGCACGCGCGGGCCTCGCGGATCTTCATGCATGCGAGCTGGCGCGACGGCGCGCCGCCCCGCGTGCGCATCGTGCTCACGGACAACGGCGTGGGCATCCAGGACGCGCCGGCAATGCTCGGCGCCACGGGCCACGGCACGGCGAACATGCGGGCGCGAGCGATGGCGATCGGCGCCACGCTGCGGATCGAAGCGGGTGCCGACGGCGGCACGTCGGTGGTCCTCGACTGGCCTTGCCACCCGGCCTGACGATCAGGGTAAGGCCCGATCACCGCGTGCCGCTTCACGCATTCCGATGCCGCACAATCCCGTCAAGAAGAGAAACAACAGCGGGTAAGGAGGAGAGATGGCGTACGAGCTGCTGAGGAGGATCATCGCGGGCGGGCTGCCGATGACGGTCACGCACGAGGAGGACATCGAACACCTGCGCATCCTGCGCGACGCGGGCTATGTCAAGGCGGACATCCCGATGGACGACGGGGCGGCCGCGCTCGTCAACGCGGTCACGCCGCTCGGTCGCACGGCGCTGCGCTACTTCGGCGGCGGATAGCGGATCCTCCTTCGTGCGCAGTTAAGATCACTTGTCACCGCCGACCGCCGCAGGCGGTGGGATGCAGGGCCCCTCGCGAGGGGCTTTTTAATGGCCGGACTGACAGTGGGAGAGGGCAGTGAGCCATGATGGGTAATTCGTCATTCGCAGGGTTGGGCAACTCGTCATTCGCGAGCCTCACGCCGGCACCGGCATCCGCCGACGAGGCCGAACCGTGGGTGCGCGGCGAGTTGATCCGCAGCCTGATGCGGGCGTCCCGCGGCTCCTACCTGCTGGCCGCGGCGCTGATGCCGGCCATGGTCGGCCTGAGCTGGGGCCATGTGCCGCCCTGGCAGCTGTTCGCCTGGCTCGCCATCGGCATCGGCGCCACCGCCTGCCGCATCTGGGGCGAGCAGCTCTACGGCCGGCACTACGCCGACCGCGACTCGGCCGCCCAGCAGTACTTCGTCGAGCGCTACCGCTTTCTCTGGAGCGCCAGCGCCTTCGCCTGGGGCCTGTCGATCCTGATCTTCTTCGAGCGCACGCCGCTGGTGAACCAGTTCATGAGCTGGCTGATCGTCGCCGGCGTGGCGACCTTTCCGCTCAACGGGCTGGCGCTGCATCCGCCGCTGCTCAAGCGCTACGTCAACACGTTGTTCGTCACCATGCTGCTGGCGATCGCCTTCCGCGTGATCGAACTCAAGTTCGAACGGCCGCATTTCCACTACGGTTTCCTGCTCTTGCCGGGGCTGCACTGGTGGCTGCTGCTGCGCGCGGGGCGGCGCATCCACGAGACGGCGCGCAACAGCTTCGAACTGCTGTTCCACAACCACATCCTGATCAACTCGCTCACGCAGCAACGGCAGGCGGCGGTGTCGGCGGTGGCGATGAAGAACCGCTTTCTCGCCAGTGCCGCGCACGACATGCGCCAGCCCGTGCTGGCGCTCTCGCTCTACGCCGACTGGCTGCGCAACGAGCCCGAGCTGGTGGCCGAGATCGCGCCGAAGATCGTGCGCGCGACGCATGCGGTCAATGCGCTGTTCGACTCGCTGTTCGACCTCGCGCGCATCGATTCCGGCCAGGTGCGGCTGCACATCGAGCGGGTGGATGTCGCCCAGCTGCTGCACGATCTCGAACTGCAGTACCGGCCGGTGGCCGAGGCCAAGGGATTGACCTTTCGCATGCACGTGAGCTCCGGCACCGTGCTGACCGACCCGATCCGCGTGCGCCGCATGATCGGCAACCTGCTGGCCAACGCGATCAAGTACACCGCCGAGGGCGGCGTCCTGCTGGCCTCGCGGCACACGCGCGACGGCCTGCGCGTGGAAGTATGGGACACCGGCATCGGCATCGCGCGCGAGCACTTGCGCGACGTGTTCCTGGAGTTCTACAAGGTGGCCGACCATGCCGGCACGTCCGATGGCTTCGGCCTGGGCCTGGCGATCGTGGCGCGGCTGTCGCATGCGCTCGGGCATCCGATCAGCGTGCGCTCCAGGCTGGGCCGGGGGAGCGTGTTCCGAGTCGCCTTGCACGACGCCGACGAATCCCAGGCGCAGACGCGTATTTCGGGCGCCGTAGGATAAAAAAACCGGGCCACGAGCCTAGCCGTTGGCCTTAAGTGTTGATCCCGACGACTTGGTCTCGTAGACCGCCCTCCCTGCCCGTTCGGGCTCGGAGGGATTTTTCTGGCCAGGATTTCTCTGTCAGGTTTTCGGTTTCCCGAGGCCGTTGCGGGTCTACATGGACCAAGACAGTGGCATCCGGGCGGCCTTCCTGGCAGCTTTTGTCGACCGGATCAAAGAGCGAACCGCTGATGGCTGGTACGTGTCGGTGCTCAAGGAAACCACCATCCACGACAAGGAGGCCGCGGTCAAGCTGGCTCGTGATCGCCTAAAGGCGGAGGCGGAGGCGGAGGCGGAGGCGGAGGTGCGCCCAGGCCTGGCCCAAGACGAACTGCTTGTTGAACTGATGAAGCGGGAATGCGTTGTGCAACGTGGGCGTCTTTTGGGTCAGTCGTGCCAGCGAAGTTCGCCTCCAATGCCTCGCTGCCTGCCGAGATTTCTGAGGGCTTCGAGGCCCTCGCAGAGCATCGCGCCGGCAAGCGCACGCTGCGCACGCATGAAGTTCAGGACATGCCGGCGCCAGCGATCGCGGCGAGCGAGTTGATCGCCCTGCGCGAAAGCCTCCATTTGTCCCGTCCTGTATTCGCCCGCTACTTGCGCACCAATCCGAGGACGCTGGAGAACTGGGAACAGGGCCGCGCCAGGCCGAATGCGCAGGCAGCACTTTTGATCCGTCTTGTCCAGCGCTTCCCTGATACGGTGGATCGGCTCGCATCCGCTTGAGTCTTGTCGATAAACGATGGCTGATGTCCGTCGCCGGGCCAACACCGGTCGTTCGACGCCCGAGCCCAATCGAGGCAATATCGTTGCCCGCTCAGGGCGCGTGCCGTTCGAAGTACTCTGCAAAGCGGCTGTTGACGGTCGCCTCCATGCGTTCGACCTCGGCATCGCTCAGTCTTTCGGCCAGCTTGCGCTTGTTCCTGGACAACTTGCCGTGTCCTTGGACGATAACGTCGATGAGTGTGTTGAGCTGCGACTGGCGCATGTCGAGCCAGTTTCCCAACTCGCGCACGGTAAGGTCATGGGCGCGAAGGTAGGCCACCTCGTCCAGCAGGTCCTCTTCGACGCATAGCTTCACACACTCGAGGATGAACTCGCACATCTCGGTGGCGTCGAAGTAGGCGTACAGCCATGCCGGTTGCGGAGACCGTACCAAGATGGTGGCGCTTTCTGCATCCAGCAGGTAGTCGAGAAGCTCCGTGCGCGGCCGCGAGTAGCTCTTGAGCAGGGCGGAGTAGCGATGCAAGTCCTTGAGCATGCGCGCAGACAGTGGCAGCACCACACCGGCAGGCGTGAAGCCGGCCTGTCGCAGCACATGGTGCAGCAAGAAACGATGCAGCCGCCCATTGCCATCCAGAAACGGATGCACGTAGACCAGGCCGAACGAGGAACAAGCAGCAGCCAGTACCGGATGAAGGCCCCGCCCCGCGGCCAACGCAGCGACCTCGGCCACTGAGTCCATCATCGAGTCCACGAGCGTCGGCGGCGGAGGTATGAAGTCAGCGATGTTCCGCAGGCGTCCTCCGGGGCGCGAAAGCCAGTTCTGACTATTGCGATAAGACGCTTCAATGGACAAGGGGCCAACAATCTGTGACTGCCATTGCACCAGCTGCTCTTCGCTGAGCGCGCCGGGCTCGCCGGCCTGTTCCAGCAGGCGTCGGAACTTGGCCGAGCGATTGTTGTCGGGAATTTCGTCCTCGATGTTGTAGGTCGAGCGCGTCTCCGATAGGTACAGGAAGTCCATGGCTCGTGCCAACATTTCCGGCTCGAGGTTGCTCAAGGCGTTCGCCACCTTTGCGCCGAGGTCCTCAGCGAGTAGCGCGTCGAGCCTTTCAGTACGCCGAATCAGAGGGCTGAAGAAGCGGCCTCCCACCAGGTTGTGCGTCACGCCAAACTTGGTGTCCGGCACGGCTGGGCCGGTGATGTACTCCTTTGGGTCGAGCACAGGCACGCGTGGGGTGCCCGGCGGCAACTTGTATGCAAATTCGTGTCCCGTCAGCCACTGGGCCAAATGTCCCGCCATTCGGGCGTACTTCGACGAGGGCTTGTCCTCTAGCCAAGCCTGCACACCCTCTAAAGTCTCCCTGTGCTCGAAGAGGGCGCCCAACACGGTGAGGTTCAGTCGCTCGCGCTTGAGTGCGAAGGTCAGTTGGCCCACCAAGCTGTTGGTGTCGGTCAGTCGTGGAAGAGGCAATTCGATGCGCTCGTCTCCGTCTGCTGCGATGATATGGCGCTCGACAGCACGGTCCACGCCTACGCTCACCGTGCGTAGCGGCGGCACCTGCAGTTGATGGCGCCGAATGAGGGCTTCGTAGCCCAGGTAGACCGGCGCGACGCGCGGGCTACCAGTGGCGGGTTCGGCAAGCGAATTCATCTACTCGAGCAGCGTCTAGGTCCGGATTTGTCTAGGTGGGTTGCAAAACCATCTACTTCACGGGCCATTCTACCAAATTCGTCTACGTCTGTTGGTCTGATATCTACTTTTTGGCCATCAGCCAGAAAACAATCTACAAGGCCAGCGTTCCAGAAATGACAGACACTCCCCCTTCGGCCTTCTGAGCGGCGCTGCCCTGCAAGCGGCCCTGAAACCCCTCCGCGTAGTTCGCCACGTTCAGCGCTGGCGAGCGAGCAACCGAAGTCCGCACGGGAACCTCTGCCGGATGCCTGAAGGCGGCCCAGAACCGGACATCCGCAACGTATCGGCAAACGAATCACCCATCGGACATGTCCCGTCCTATGACGAAGGCAGAGCGAGTATTGTGAAAAATTAAACTACATTTCAATAATTATGAAAGTTGACTATAATTTTTCGTATGGAACTGAACCAGATTTGGCACTGCCCCCGACCGGAGCTCGCAAAGCGCTACCTAGCCCTGCTGCAAGCCGGGCCGGTTGTGAGCACGACCGTTTTCGCGCCCCGGCGCACTGGGAAGACGGTGTTTCTGCGCAAAGACCTGACGCCAGCAGCCGACGCTGCCGGCTTCACCGTCGCGTACGTGGACCTTTGGCAGACGAGGTTGAACCCCGGCATCGCGATTGTTCGGGGACTGGAGGAAGCGCTCACGCCGAGGACGTTGGCACAAAAGGCGCTCCACAAGCTGCATGAGCCGGTCAAGAAGGTCAAGGCATCCGGCAGCGCGGGTGAGAAGGGCGCCATCGAGGTTGAGTTAGGCGACGCGAAAAAGGAAGCCACTGAACTCGCCCTGCGTATCGAAGAACTCGTTGTCAAGCTTGTTTCCAAGAAGAAGCTTCTGCTCTTGGTCGATGAAGCTCAGGAACTTGCACGAAACAAGGAGAATGAGCTGATGGCAATGGCACTGCGCACCGCCATCACCAAAAATAGCGACAAGCTGCGAGTCGTATTCACCGGCTCATCGCGCACGCAGCTCGCCAACGTCTTCTCCAACAGCACCGCGCCACTCTTCTCGGTGGGCGCCGCTGTTCAAGAGTTCCCGCTGCTTGGCAGAGAACTAGTCGAATTCGTCGCAAAGAAGTTCCAGGTCGCCAGCGGACGAACCCTGGACGTCGCCGCAGGGTGGACAGCCTTCCAAGAATTCCACCAGCAGCCCGAGCCATTCCTCTCGGTGGTCGTGGCCATGCTCATGGACCCATCGCTCACCTTAGAGCGCGCTGTGGCAACCGAAAAGGCAGAGCAGGACAAGGAGGAAAACCACGAAGGAACCTGGGCGTCGCTCGATGCGATGCAGCGCCAGCTCCTTTTGCTCTTCGTCAACGACCCGCATGCCAAACCATTCGGAAAGGCGGCGCTTGCGAAGCTTGCCAAAGCTCTCGGCGTTCCATCGCTCGCGCCGTCCGACGTGCAGTATTCGCTCAACAACTTGAAGTCCAAGACCATCATCTCGAAGGCGCCAGGCGGTGTGCACACGTTCGAAAGCGCGGCGTTCGAGCGCTGGGTCAGAACGTTGGCGCCCGTTAATCCCTAACCGGCGCCAAACCGGCTGTGGCGTGTGGCAGCATCCGGGCCACTTCCGGACGTTCGCGCCTCATTCGCCGACCTTATCCGGCATCAAAGTAGAGCCAGCGCAAAACAAAATTGTAGATATTCAGAAAGACTCAAAAGTAGAGCAATAGTGTGGCAAAATAGTAGAGTTTAAATACTGGAGCCACCCGCTCATGGCTACGCCCAATGAAAAGCTCGCCGCTTCCCTGCACGTGCTCAAGTCCTTGCAAGACAAGGGCATCCAGGTG
>NZ_FMZU01000017.1 GCF_900101545.1 Variovorax sp. CF079
GTCGTGTTCGTCAACGGCGCCGCGTCGAACCTGGGCAACGGGGTGCGCGTGACCATCGAGGGCGAGCAGGTCGTCGATGGCGTGCTGATCGCCACCCGTGTGAGCTTCGACAGCTAGTTCGATGACCGATCCCATGAGCCAATGGGTCGGTGCCTTCCTGGCCGAGTGGTGCCGCCTGTCCGAAGGGCTTGCCGATCCCGAGCAATCGGCGGAGTTCGCGAAGGACATCTACGCCTCGTACGGGCAGCGCGATCCTGTCGAAGTCGCCGCAGAAATGTGGGGTGACGGAGCGGGGCGGACCGCCTGACAGCTTCCAGCCCTACGATGGCTGGCAGACAACCCAGGAGACGCCAATGACTTTTCCCACGCTCACGCGCCGCGCGGCATTGCTGCTCGCTGCCCTCGCCCTCGCCGGCTGCGGCAGCCTCGGCGGCAAGCCCGACATCGCTGCCGAACCGATCCACGTCATGACCTCGGGCGGCTTCACCGCCGCCTACAACGAGCTCACGCCCGGCTACGAAAAAGCCAACGGCCGCAAGGTGCAGACCGCCTACGGCGCCTCGATGGGCGCGGCCAGCGACTCGATCCCGAGCCGCCTCGCGCGCGGCGAGCCGGCCGACATCGTGATCCTTGCGCGCCCTGCCCTCGACGCGCTGGTGGCGCAGGGCAAGGTGGTGTCCGGCAGCCAGGTCGATCTGGTGCGCTCGTCGATCGGCTTCGCGGTGCGCACCGGCACGCCCAAGCCCGACATCAGCACGGTCGATGCACTCAAGCGCACGCTGCTCGCGGCGCCGTCGATCGCCTATTCGGCCAGCGCCAGCGGCACCTACTACGAGACCGAGCTGCTCAAGAAGCTGGGCATCGAGGACCAGGTGAAGCCGAAGAGCAAGCGCATCCTCAGCGAACGCGTCGGCACCGTGGTCGCACGCGGCGATGCGGCGCTGGGCCTGCAGCAGGTCAGCGAGCTGCTGCCCATCAAGGGCATCGACTACATCGGACCGCTGCCGGCGGAAGTGCAGCGCGTCACGGTGTTCTCGGCCGGCATCGCGACCGGCGCCAAGCAGCCCGAGGCGGCGCGGCAGCTGATCCGCTACATGAACTCGCCGGCCGCCGCGCCGGTGATCGAACGCACCGGGCTCGAAGCGATCGCGGCACGCGGCCCGTAAACTGGCGCGGCCCCAATCAACCACCGACGCCCGCAACGACCATGAGCTCGCCGATCACCCCCGCCATCGTCTCGGCCCTTGCGCCCACCGGCACGCTGCGTGCCTCCATCAACCTCGGCAATCCGATCCTCGCGAACAAGGAAGCAGCCAGCGGCGACCCGGCCGGCGTCTCGGTCGACCTGGCGCGTGCTCTTGCAGAACGCCTGTCCGTTCCGATCGGGCTGGTGGTGTTCGAGAAGGCGGCCGCGTCCGTCGATGCAGTACGCAACGAGCAGGCCGATATCGGCTTCTTCGCGATCGATCCGGCGCGCAGCGAGGGCCTGCGCTTCACCGCCCCCTATGTGCTGATCGAGGGCAGCTACCTGGTGCCCGCGGCCTCGCCGATCCGGCGCAACGAGCAGGTGGACCAGGGCGATGTCCGCATCGCGGTCGGCACCGGCAGCGCCTACGACCTCTTCCTCACGCGCGAGATCAAGGAGGCGCAGATCGAGCGCGTGCAGGGCGCCAAGGGCGTGTTCGAGAGGCTGCACGCGGGCCAGGTCGAGGTGGCGGCCGGCATTCGGCAGGTGCTCGAGGCCGAGGCCGGACGCACGCCCGGCTTGCGCCTGCTGCCGGGGCGCTTCATGGTGATCCAGCAGGCGATGGGCACGCCGGCCTCGCGCGGCGCGGAAGCGGCCGCCGCGCTGGCCGCCTTCGTCGAGGAGATGAAGGCCAGCGGCTTCGTGGCCGAGGCGCTGGCGCGGCATCGCATCCGGGGCGCCAGCGTGGCGCCTGCGGCCGTTCAGGCGTAGCGCGCCAGGCCCAATCCTTCCATATCGATCTCGGGCGAGCGGCCGCCGATCAGGTCGGCCATCACGCGGCCCGTGCCGGCCGCCATGGTCCAGCCCAGCGTGCCGTGGCCGGTGGCCAGCAGCAGCTTCGAAATAGGCGTGGCGCCGAGGATGGGCGTGCCGTCGGGCGTCATCGGCCTGAGGCCGGTCCAGAACTCCGCGCCTTCGACGCTGCCGCCCTGCGGGAACAGATCGGTGACAACGTGCTCCAGCGTGTCGCGCCGCCGGTCGTTCAGCCGCAGGTCGTAGCCCGAGAGCTGCGCCGTGCCGCCGACGCGGATGCGGTCGCCCAGCCGCGTCACGGCGACCTTGAAGGTCTCGTCCATCACCGTCGACTCGGGCGCCATCGCCGCGTCGGCGATCGGCACCGTGATCGAGAAGCCCTTGACCGGATACACCGGCAGGCGAATGCCCAGCGGCTTCAGCAGCTTCGGCGAGTAGCTGCCCAGCGCCACCACGTAGCGGTCGGCGCGAAAGGGGCCGGCCTCGGTATGGACGGCGGTCACGCCGGCGGCGTCGCGCGCGATGTCGGTGATGCCCACGCCGAAGCGAAAGCGCACGCCCGCCGCTTCGGCCAGCCGCGCCAGCGCCTGCGTGAACTTGAAGCAGTCGCCGGTTTCATCGCCCGGCAGGCGCAGGCCGCCGACGAACTTCTCCCTCACCGCGGCCAGCGCCGGCTCGTGCCGCACGCAGCCCTCGCGGTCCAGCAACTGGTAGGGCACGCCGTAGGCCTTGAGGATCTCGATGTCCTTGCCGGTGCCGTCGAGCTGCTTCTGCGTGCGGAACAGCTGAAGCGTGCCTAACGCGCGCTCGTCGTAGCGGATGCCGGTGTCGGCGCGCAGCTGCTGGAGGCAGTCGCGGCTGTATTCGGCCAGGCGCACCATGCGGCCCTTGTTGAGTTCGTAGCGCGCATGCGTGCAGTTGCACAGCATCGCGATCCCCCAGCGCCACATCGCGGGATCGAGCATCGGCCTGATGACCAGCGGGCTGTGCCGCATCAAAAGCCACTTGATCGCCTTGAGCGGCACGCCGGGCCCGGCCCAGGGCGCCGAATAGCCGGGCGACACCTCGCCGGCGTTGGCATAGCTGGTCTCCAGCGCCGGCGCCCGCTGGCGGTCGAGCACGGTGACCTCGTGGCCGGCCTTGGCGAGGTAGTAGGCCACGGTGGTGCCGATCACCCCGCTGCCCAGAATCAGTACTTGCATGCGAATCCTTGCCGTCTATGTCAAACCCAGCGCCGATTGCAATCGTTGTGCCGACAAGTGCTCCGGCCGCTCGGGCCAGGCTTCCAGCAGCGCCACCATCTTCTCGTTGATCGGCGCGCGGGCGCCGTTCGACTTGGCGAGCCGCACCACCTCGCCGCACAGCGCGTCGATCTCGGTGCGCCGGCCCAGCGCCAGGTCGTCGGCCATGCTGGAGCGCGCCTTGTCGTCGATGCGCAGCATGCGCGCCGCGACCAGGCGGAACAGCGGCGTCGGCAGGCGCAGCATGAACGGCAGGCGCCGCGCCGGCACCGCCGCGAGCTGCGCCGGCGCGATGTTGGCCCACGCCAGGGCATCCAACGCTTCGTCCATCAGGGCCGCCAGACAGCGGCGGTAGCCGCGGTCCAGCAGCTGCTCGCGCAGCGGCAGGCCCGAGAGCGCGTTGATCGGGTTGTTGAGATTGAGCAGCAGCTTGCCCCATTGGACCGACAGCATGTCGTCATAGGTGTCGACCGGTACGCCGGCACGCTCGAACACGGCCAGCCAGGGCCGCAGCGCCCTGCTGCGCCGGGCGGCCAGCCGGCCGACCGTGCCGCGGTGGAAGCTGCCGGGTTCGATCTCCGCGACGTTGTACGGCACCATGCCGGGCAGCACATAGAGCGTGGGTGCGACCTTCGATGCGACGGCCGCATTCGAGATGCCGTTCTGCAGCGAAAGCACCGGCGTGCCGGCCGGCAGCGCCTCGGCCAGCGCGGCCGCGGCCTCGACCGTCGCACTGCTCTTCACGGTCAGGAGCACCAGCGAGGGCCGTATGCCCAGAGGCACCCGCTCCTCGAGATGCAACGCGTCGGGCGGCACGTGGCGCTCCATGCCGTCGAGATCGCTGAGCGTGATCCCGCGCCGCGCGAGCGTCTGAAGCACGCGCGGGCGGCCGACGAAGACCACGCGCACGCCCTCCGCCGCCAGGCAGCCGCCGATAAAGCAGCCGATGGTGCCGGCACCCATCACGAGCACGTCGACGGGCACCGGCTCGGACTCGGGCTCGGCCATGTGCGCTAGATCCGTTCCGCGACCCAGCCCTGCACCGACTGCAGCGCGGCCGGCAGGCCTGCCGCATCGGTGCCGCCGGCCATGGCCATGTCGGGCTTGCCGCCGCCCTTGCCGCCGACCTGCTGGGCGACGAAGTTGACCAGCTCGCCCGCTTTCACCTTGCCCATGGTGTCGGCCGTGACGCCGGCGGCGATCTGCACCTTGCCGCCGTCGACGGCCGCCAGCACGATGGCCGCGGTCTTGAGCTTGTCCTTGAGCTTGTCCATGGTCTCGCGCAGCGTCTTGGCATCGGCGCCGTCGAGCTTGGCGGCGAGCACCTTGATGCCGCCCACGTCCACCGCCTGCGCGAGCAGTTCGTCGCCCTTGGACGAAGCGAGCTTGCCCTTGAGCGCGCCGACCTCGCGCTCCAGCGCGCGCACCTGATCGAGCACCTGCGTGAGGCGCGGCTGCAGTTCCGAGGCCGGCGTCTTCAGCGTGGCGGCCACGCTGTTCACCGTCGCCTCGAGCTCCTGCAGATAGGCCAGCGCATTGGCGCCGGTCAGCGCCTCGATGCGGCGCACGCCGGCGGCCACGCCGCCTTCGCTCACGATCTTGAACAGGCCGATGTCGCCGGTGCGCGCGACGTGCGTGCCGCCGCACAGCTCGCGGCTGGAACCGATGTCGAGCACGCGCACGGTGTCGCCGTACTTCTCGCCGAACAGCATCACGGCGCCGGTCTGCTGGGCCGACTCCATGTCCATCAGGCGCGCCTGGGTCGCCTGGTTGGCCAGGATCTCGGCGTTCACGCGCTTCTCGATCTCGAGGATCTGCGCTGCGCTGACGGGCGCGTTGTGCGCGAAGTCGAAGCGCGTCTTGTCGGCATCGACCAGCGAGCCCTTCTGCTGCACGTGCGTGCCCAGCACCTCACGCAGCGCCTTGTGCATCAGGTGGGTGACGCTGTGGTTGCGCATGGTGGCGGCGCGCAGCATCGTGTCGACGCGCGCGGTGACGGCATCGCCCACCTTCAACGTGCCCTGCGTCTGCGTGCCATGGTGGCCGAACACGTCGGCCTTGATCTTCTGCGTGTCGTCGACGCCGAACTGCACGCCTTCGGCCGCCAGCACGCCCTGGTCGCCGACCTGGCCGCCGCTCTCGGCATAGAAGGGTGTGGTGTCGAGCACCACGATGCCAGGCTGGCCTTCTTTCAGTTCCTGCACCGGCGCGCCTTCGTAGTAGAGGGCCACGACCTTGGCCTCTTCTTCGAGGTGCTCGTAGCCGGTGAAGGTATTGGCCCCGCCGCTGTACTCGACGGCGCGGTCCATCTTGAACTTGCCGGCGGCGCGGCCGGCGGCCTTCTGCTTTTCCATCGCCGCGTTGAAGCCGGCCGCATCGACCTCGACGCCGCGCTCGCGGCACACGTCGGCCGAGAGGTCGAGCGGAAAGCCGTAGGTGTCGTGCAGCTTGAAGGCCACTTCGCCCGGCAGCACCTTGGCGCCATCGGCCAGGGCCGCGTCGAGGATTTCCATGCCGTTGGCCAGCGTCTCGAAGAAGCGTTCTTCCTCGGCCTTCAGCGTCTCGGTAATGCGCTTCTCGTCGGCCACGAGCTTCGGATAGGCGTCGCCCATCAGCGCCACGAGGTCGGGCACCAGCTTGTGGAAGAAGGGCTTCTTCTGGCCCAGCTTGTAGCCGTGGCGGATCGCGCGGCGCACGATGCGGCGCTGCACGTAGCCGCGGCCCTCGTTGCCGGGAATCACGCCGTCGGCCACCAGGAAGGCGGTGGCGCGGATGTGGTCGGCGATCACGCGCAGGCTCTTGTTGTCGAGGTCTTTCTCGCCGGTTTCGCGCGAGGCAGCCTTGATCAGCGCAGCGAAGATGTCGATCTCGTAGTTGCTGTGCACGTGCTGCAGGATCGCGGCCAGGCGCTCCAGGCCCATGCCGGTGTCGACGCAGGGCGCGGGCAGCGGCTTCACGCTGCCGTCGGGCTGCATGTCGAACTGCATGAACACGTTGTTCCAGATCTCGATGTAGCGGTCGCCGTCTTCATCGGGCGAGCCGGGCGGGCCGCCAGCGATCTCGGGGCCGTGGTCGTAGAAGATTTCCGAGCACGGGCCGCAGGGGCCGGTGTCGGCCATCATCCAGAAGTTGTCGGACATGTAGCGACCGCCCTTGTTGTCGCCGATGCGCACCACGCGCTCGGGGGGCAGGCCGATTTCCTTGGTCCAGATGTCGTAGGCCTCGTCGTCCTCGATGTAGACGGTGGCCCAGAGCTTCTCGGCCGGCAGCTTGTAGACCTGGGTCAGCAGCTCGAAGGCCCAGGTGAGCGACTCGCGCTTGAAGTAGTCGCCGAAGCTCCAGTTGCCCAGCATCTCGAAGAAGGTGTGGTGGCGCGCGGTGTAGCCGACGTTCTCGAGGTCGTTGTGCTTGCCGCCGGCGCGCAGGCAGGCCTGCACCGAGGCCGCGCGCACGTAGGGGCGCTTGTCGGTGCCGAGGAACACGTCCTTGAACTGCACCATGCCCGAGTTGGTGAACATCAGCGTCGGGTCGTTGCCGGGCACCAGCGAACTCGACGGCACCACGGTATGGCCCTTGGAGGCGAAGAAATCGAGGAAGGACTTGCGGATGTCCGCAACGCTGAAGGTGGGCTGGCTCATCTTGGACTGGACTTCTGAGAGAGGCGGCCGAGCGGGCAGCCCCTGCATCGAACCCACCTAACTGCTTGATTTGCTTGAACATTCGATTATAGGTTTGGCCCCCTGCCCCGACCGCCCCTGTTGGTATGGCGAAGACCTATGCTCGGGCCCATGAACGACCGCCTGCTGGCCGATGCCGTGCTGGTGCTGCACGGCCTTTTCATCCTGTTCGTGGTGGCGGGCGGCCTGCTCGTGTGGCGCTGGCCGCGGCTCGCCTGGCTGCACCTGCCGGCGGTGCTGTGGGGCGCATGGGTGGCATGGACCGGAGGGTACTGCCCGCTGACGCCGCTCGAGAACGAACTGCGGCTCGCGGCCGGCCAGGCCGGCTACAGCGGCGGCTTCATCGACCATTACCTGCTCGGCGCGATCTATCCCGAAGGCCTCACCCGCGGCGCGCAGATCGCGTCGGGCACATTCGTCGCCGTGCTCAATCTGGGGGTGTATGGGCTGCTTCTTCGCAGGTGGCGCGCGAAGCGAAGCTGATGCCAAGCCGCTAGAAAATTGAAAACAAAAGGAGTACTCTTTCGCCGAACAACTCGGCGCCGGCGCGTCACGCGCACGGCAGGATCGGTTGGCCTGAGGAGGTCATCATGCTCGGTGAATTCGTCACAAGAGAACAGGCCGCCACCCTTGCAGCACGAGCGCGGCGACAGCCGGAACACCTGCTCGAGTTCGAGCCCGACGTGGTGCGCAGTTCGTACAACCTGCGGCCGTTCCTGATCCATCACCATCTCTGCGAACACCCCAGTTTCTCGCTGGACGCATTGTTCGCGCTCTGCCGGCGATTGCCGCGCGGGCAGGTGCAGTACCGCGTCGGCGCCATTCCCGGCGATGCGAATTTCGACTCCTCCTACGAGCGCTACCGCGAGGGCCTGCGCTTCGATGACGTGCTGGAGCAATTCGAAGAACGCAAGGCCTACATCTGCATCTACAACCCGGAGCGCGATGCGGGCTACCGGCCGGTGCTGGAGGACCTGCTGGCCGAGATCGCCGCGGCCATCGAAGACATCGATCCGGTGATCACCTGGTACTCGACCTACGTCTTCATCTCGACGCGCGACGCGGTCACGCCCTACCACATGGACCGCGAGATGAACTTCCTGCTGCAGGTGCGCGGCGAGAAGGAAGTGATGCTCTGGAATCCGCGCGACGACGAGATCATGAGCGCCGCCGAGAAGGACCGCCTGCTCGCGGCTTTCGAGAGCCAGCGCCCGAGCTACAAGCCCTCCTTCGAAGCCAAGGCGATGCGCTACGAACTGCGGCCCGGCTTCGGCGTGCACCATCCCTTCATCGCGCCCCACCGCGTCCATACCGGCCCCGACCTGTCCGTCTCGCTCGCCTTCACCTTCCGCACGCAGAAGTCCGACCTGCGGACCAGCGCGCATGCCTTCAACCACGTGCTGCGCCGCTGCGGCTGGTCGCCGGCGGAGGTCGGGGCCGAGCATCCGTACGCCGATCGCGCCAAGGCGGCGGCGGCGCACGCGATGGATGTGCCGCTCGAGTTGCTGCGCAAGCACCGGCACGCGCGTTCGGCCGCCGCGCACTGACGAAGGCGCAACGCGCTCAAGGCGCCGGCTCGATGTTCAGGTTCATGCGGAACAGGTTGCCCGGATCGAATTGCCGCTTCACGGCCTGCAGGCGCGGGTAGTTCGCGCCGTAGCTGCCCGCGACGCGCTCGGCCTCGTCCTCCGTCAGGAAATTGACGTAGCCGCCGCCGGTTGCGTGCGGCACGGCATCCTGGAAAACCTGCCGCGCCCATGCGCGCACCCGCTCGTCGTCGGCCGCGTCGGACCAGCGGCCATGCACGTTCATGATGTAGCGCGCATCGCGGCCGACGAAAGCCGTGTCATCGGGTTTCACGCGCGCCATCGCGCCGCCGAGCTGGGCGATGAAGATCTCGCACGCCGGCCCCGGCAGCCGGCCGACGGAATCGATCACGAGGTCGAGCGCCGCATCGCTCAGCGTGCTGAAGTTGTTCGACTTCCAGTAGTTGCGGCTGCCCGGCGTGAGCAGCGGATCGAAGGCCGACTGGAAGCCGACATAGGGCGTCGGCCCCAGCGCAGTCGCGAGCGGATCGCCGAACTGCAGCACCGGCGCGGCGGCGCGCTCGCCGGCTTCGACATCGCCGCTGTAGACGAGCGGCAAGATCACCACCTCCGTGCCGTGGACCGATTCGGGAAGGAAGGGCAGCGGGGGCGCCTTGCGCATCACCGTCCACACGCTCAGCTCGTCGGGCGCGCCGGCGGTGAAGTCGCGCCACGCGCGCAGGACCTGCTGCGCCTGCGCAAACGGATAGACCACCAGGCCCGAGTACACCTCGGGGCCGACCTCATGCAGCTGGAACTCGAACGAGGTCGCCACGCCGAAGTTGCCGCCGCCGCCGCGCAAGGCCCAGAACAGCTCGGGTTCCGAGGTGGGCGAGGCGACGCGCTCGGTGCCGTCGGCGATCACGACGGTGGCGCGCAACAGGTTGTCGATGGTCAGGCCATGGCGGCGCGTCAGCCAGCCGAAGCCGCCGCCGAGCGTGAGCCCGGCCACGCCGGTGGTGGAATTGATGCCGAGCGGCGTGGCCAGGCCGTGGGCCTGCGCCTCGCGATCGAAGTCGCCGAGCAGCGCGCCCGCGGCGACGCGCGCGGTGCGCTTCGCGGCATCGACCACGACCGTGCGCATGCCCGACAGGTCGATCATCAGCCCGCCCTCCGCGACCGCATTGCCCGCGATGTGATGGCCACCGCCGCGCACGCTGAGCAGCATCTTGTGCGCCGCGGCGAAACGCACGGCGGCCTGGACATCGCTGTCTTTCATGCACCGCGCGATCAGCGCCGGTCGGCGGTCGACCGTGCCGTTCCAGACCTTGCGCGCTTCGTCGTAGGCGGCATCGGCAGCGCCGAACACCCCGCCGCTGATCTGCGTCGCAAAAGCGGCGACGTCGGACTGCTGGAGTTGCCGGACGTCCTTGTCCAGCGTCTGGTAGGTCAGAGAGGTCATGGGGTGCTCCCGGAGTGAACGCGTTGAAGAGCCGGAGGCTCATTCTTGCGATCTGGCCGCTCCCGCACCTGACCCGGCGTCCTTGAAATCTATCCGTGCGTCCGGACGGTGGCGGGCTGGGGCGCTCTCGGATCAAATGAGATTAATTTCTTGTAATGAGACTGAAATCTCATTACGATACTGGCACTTCAACCCGCGAGGACATTCACCATGGCACTGACCCGCAGCGAAATGGATCGCAAGCTCGACGAGCATTTCAATTTCGAAGCCCAGGACAACGTGGAGGGTGTGCTGGCCACGCTCACGGCCGACGTCGAGCACGACGTGGTCGGCTGGCCCAGCGGCCCCAGCCGCAGCCGCGAAGGCGCGCGCCCGTTCTACGAGACGCTGTTCGCCGACCTGTCCGAAGGCAAGGTCGAATCCAGGCGCCGCCTCTACGGCGACAACTTCATGGTCGACGATTCGCTATGGAGCGGCCGGGCGCCGGGCCACCCCTTCGGCATGGACGGCCGCGACCGTCCGCTGGCCTTCCGCCTGCTGCACGTGATCGAGTTCGCCGACAACGGCGACATCCGCCGGGAGAACGTCTGGGTCGACCTGGGCGCCATCCTGCAGCAGTTGCCCCAGGTGGGCTGAGCATGGCGGGAAACGAAGGCCGCCCGCAGCAGAAGCAGCGCACCCGCAAGGCCCTGCTGCAGGCCGCATCGCAACTGACGAAACAGGGACGCCGGCCGACGCTCGAGGAGATCGCCGAAGAGGCGCTGGTTTCGCGCGCCACTGCCTACCGCTATTTTCCGAACGTCGAGGCGCTGCATCTGGAGGCATCGATCGACATCGAGACGCCCCAGGCGGAGGATGCGCTGCGCGGCGCGCCGGCGGACGACGTGGTCGCCCGTCTCGAACACGTGGACGACGCGCTGCACACGATGATCGCGGCCAACGAGGCGCCGCTGCGAATGATGCTGGCGCAGTCGCTGGAGCGAAGCGCCCGCGGCGAAACCGACGCGCAGCTGCCGGCACGCCAGAACCGCCGCACGCCGCTGCTCGAAGCCGCGCTCGCGCCGGCGAACGGCTCCATCAAGCCGGCGGCGCTGAAGAACCTCAAGCACGCGCTCGCACTGGTGATCGGTCCCGAGGCCATGGTAGTCTTCAAGGATGTGCTTCGACTCGACGACGCCGAGGCGCGCAAGGTCAGGCGCTGGGCGATCCGGGCGCTGGTCGCGGCTGCGGCGCAGCCTGCGCTCGCACCGGCCAGGCCGGTTCAGCGCAAACCGAAGGAAACGATTCTTCCCCGTCGATCTCGTCCAAGGAGTTCTCCATGAGAGCGCGCCCGAAATTCGTTGCCGCCGCATTCGCCCTTCTCGCCTGCGCCGGAACCTTGGCCGGGCCTGCGGAAGCAGGCAAGGATCAACTGCGCCGCGGCCGCTACCTGATACGGGTCGCCGGCTGCAACGATTGCCACACGCCGAACTACGGACCCAGCAACGGCCAGGTCGACGAGAAGCTCTGGCTCACGGGCGATGCCCTGGGCTGGGCGGGCCCCTGGGGCACGACCTATGCCACCAACCTGCGCCTGCTGATGGCCAGCATGAGCGAGCAGCAGTGGATCCACCATGCGCGCAACATGCGGCCGCGGCCACCCATGCCCTGGTTCAATGTCCGCGCCATGAGCGATGCCGACCTGAAGGCCATCTATGCATTCACCCGCTCGCTAGGCCCCGGCGGTTCGCCGGCACCCGCCTATGTGCCGCCCGGCAAGAAGGCTACGGGGCCGGTGGTGCAGTTCCCGGAGTGAGGCAGCGCGTGGCGCGCTGAGCGTTCAGGCGGCAGCGACCGCAGTAGAATCCGCGCCTGCTGCGGGTGTAGTTCAATGGTAGAACGGCAGCTTCCCAAGCTTCATACGAGGGTTCGATTCCCTTCACCCGCTCCAAACCCGACCATTGCGCATCACGGCCCCTCTCGCAGGGGCCGTTTTCATTGCGCTGGTGGTATCGATCGTCACGGCCCGGAGTCGGCCTTCATGCGTTGCTTCGAGGACGTATTCGCACCATCGATGCATCCCATTCACCCAAAGCGTTTTACTCCCGAAGCGCTCATCCCTAACCTCTGCCGACCCCCAATCCGCCCCCATTGAAAGGACGGACAGAGGTCTGCAGACGCGTGCCTGGCGCTCCAGCGTTCGTCGATCTGCCGGTACAGAACGACAGAACGGAACGCGAGACATGCCCAAACTCCTCTTGTTGATCAGCGCCAACACCACCAGGCAGATCAAACTGCGCAAGCCGGAAACCATCATCGGGCGGGCCCCGGGCAACGACATCGTCATCAGGCATGAAAGAGTCAGCCGTTTCCATGCCGCGCTGGTCCTCGATGGTCCATTCGTGACGATCAAGGATCTGGCCAGCAGCAACGGCGTTTACGTGAACGACGTCAAGGTCGATACGCAGCATCTGGTCGATGGCGACAGCATCTCCATCGGCGGCTGCAGAATGCGCTTCCTGGCCGGCAATCAGGACTACACGGCCGTCGAGGCTTTGCGGCTGCTGACGATCCCGGGGCTTCCGCTCGAACTGGCATCTCAGCGCGTCTCTCCCACATGGGCTGACGCATTGCGCGGCGCGGCCGCCTGACCCGCTCGATCTCGGCACTCCTCGAAGGGTCATCCGCCAAGCCGCCCTCGCACCGCCTCCTACAATGGGTCGCATGCGCTTCCCGGCCACCGCCCTCCTCGTCACTGACTGCCCCGCTGCAGCCCCCGTCGCCCCCGCGGCAGGCCGGCGCACGCACGCAGCCGACGGCAAGGCGACCCGGCCCGCTGAGCGCACGCCAGCCGCACTTTCCCTCGCCCGGCGATCGCCCTTCCCTCTTCTCGTTTAGCGCAACCATCGATCGCCGGGCTTAAGCCCCGCGCGACAGCGACCCTTTGCGGCTCGCATTCGATTGGAGTGCTTCATGTCATCGACGACCACCCTTCGCGGCGAGCGCACGCTCACCGAACTCGATCACCTTCGTCTCAGCAAGCTGCTCGACGAAAAATCCCACCCGGGGCTCGAAGCTCTCCTCGATGCCGCCGAACTGCTGCGCTCGCGCGAAGTGCCGGCGGATGTCGTCACGATGTATTCGCAAGTGACCATCGCGGATGTGCCCTCGGGCCGGCGCCACAAGCTGACCCTCTGCTACCCCAAGGATGCCAACCCCGGCGCCGGCCTCGTCTCGGTGCTCTCGCCGGTCGGCATGAGCCTGATCGGCTTGCGGCTGGGCGCGGTGGCGAGCTGGACTTTGCCGAGCGGCGAGGAAGGCCGCGCCGAGGTGGTCGAGATCCTGTTCCAGCCCGAGGCCAGCGGCGACTACACGACCTGAGAGCCCGCGCGAACACCCTCAGTCGTCGACGCCGGCCAGCAGATCCTGCGACTCGTCGTCGAAGCCCGGCACCGGTTGCGCCTTGGCCAGGGCCATCCAGAGGCTGAAGGGCATGCGCGGCAGCGCGCGGTGCACGGCCGAGCGCGCCACGACCAGCCGGCCCTCTTGCGCGATCAGCACGCCGCATTCGGCCGGAATCTCGTCGGGCTCGCCGATGGGCCGGCCCTTCGCATCGCAGCCCAGCACGTACCAGCACTCGCCGCCGAGGTCGAGGTAGGCAGCGCGCTTGTCGGGCTTGCGCAGGTCGCTCAGCAGGTCGGCGCGATTGACCTTGACCTCGTGGACGATCGGTTGCGCATAGGCCTCGACGCTGGTGTTGCGGATCGAGAAGACGTCCGGCCGCGCGATGCACCAGCGCGGCTTGTCGCCCTCGTTCACCGCCGGCAGCCGCGCCCGCAAACTTAAGGCCCGCCAGGCCACACGGCCGGCGCGCGTCATCTCGCGCGCGACCTGCTCGACCAGCGCCTCGTGCTTGGAGAGCACCGCGCGGTTGACGACCAGCGTGCGCGCAATGTGCGCGATGCCGGCATCGGTGACACGCAGCGTTTCGTGGCCCGGCGCCGAGCGCACGCGTTCCAGCAGGCCGGCGGCCAGCAGGTCGACCTCGATGGCGTCGCAGCAAGGCCAGCCGGCCGAGCGATAGACCTCGCGCAGGCGGCGCGCATGCAGGCGCCCCAGCGCCGCCGCGCCGGGCGGCGGATCGGCCACCGGCGGCGGCGCGCCTGGCTCGGTCATCGGCGGATCAACCGCCGGCGGGTCGCCCTCCGGCGGCGGCGGTGGCGGTTGCGCGGGCGTTGGCGGGATCGGCAGATCGGGCGCGGGCGGCGGCGGCCCGATGGGTGCGTCGACGTCGATGCCCTGCGAGGCGAGTGCTGCTGTCATCGCGCAAGGTTAGCGAAAAGCAGCGGCCGAGGCGAGTGCGGGCGCGGCTACGGGCGCTGGCCCGCAGACCCGGACATGACCACCACCACCTGCGCCTGCGTCTTCCCGACCGAGAGATAGACATGCCCCACGCTGCTGTCGAAGTAGACCGACTCGTTGCGCCGCACCAGCACCGACTCACCGGTCTCGAAGCGGATGCGCACGGCGCCGGACAAGACCATGCAGAACTCGTGGCCGGGATGTCGGATGAAATCGGCGAACTCGTTTTCGTGGCGCGCCAGGATGCGGCCGTGCATCGGCTCCATGGTCTTCGCCGGATAGTCGGTGCACAGCATCCGGTATTCGTACTGGTCGCTGGCATAGCTCGGCGAACTGTCGAGCGCCGAATGAACGAAGGTCGGCGCCGCCTTGCCCGTGCGGCGCGCGGCCGGATCGAACAGGCGCGAGATATCGACGTTCAGCGCCCGCGCGACAGCAGCGAATTTCTCGTAGCTGATGGAGATCTGCCCGAGCTCCATCTTCGACAGCGTGGACAAGGCCACGCCCGAACGAGCGGACAACTCCTTCAGCGTGAGCTTGGCGGCCTTGCGGATCGAACGCAGCCGCTCGCCCATGACATCGCGTCCTATCGATTCGACGGGCGCGGCGGCCGATCTGGTGCGGCGCGATTTCTTCGCGGGCGGCGTGGGCGGAGGACGCAAGGGACGGACCATGGGGCGGCGCATTATGGCGCACGGGGTGGTGCGGCTTGACCGTACCTGTGCCCCGGAACGATAATTCTCGTAAATGAGAATTCAGATTCCATGAGCACGCCGCCTTCCTTCGACTTCGCAGTGATCGGCGCCGGCATCGCCGGCGCATCGCTCGCATTCCATTTGGCCGGGCGCTCCAGCGTGATCGTGCTGGAGCGCGAGTCCCAGCCCGGCTATCACTCGACCGGCCGCTCCGCCGCGATGTTCATGGAAAGCTACGGCACGCCGGCCATCCGGGCGCTGACGCGCGCGAGCCGCGCGTTCTACGAGCAACCGCCCGAAGGCTTCGCCGCGCATCCGCTGCTCACGCCGCGCGGCGCGCTCTACATCGCCAGCGAGGCCCAGTTGCAGGAGCTGCAGGCGACTTTCGAGGCGCTGTCGCGCAACGCCCCGAACGTCAGCCTCATCACCGGCGAGGAGGCCGTTTCGATGGTGCCGGTGCTGCGCGCCGACCGTGTGCATGCGGCCATCTTCGAGCAGGATGCACAGGACATCGACGTCCATGCACTCCATCAGGGCTACCTCAAGGGCATGCGGGCCCGCGGCGGCACGCTGCGCTGCAACGCGGAACTCGCGGCCGCGGTGCGTACCGAGGGTGTCTGGCAGCTCTCCCTGGCCGATGGCCAGCAGGTGCAAGCGCGCTGCCTGGTCAACGCGGCCGGCGCGTGGGCCGACCAGGTCGCGGACCTGTGCAAGGTTCCACGCGTGGGGCTCGAGCCGCGGCGGCGCAGCGCCTTTACCTTCGCGGCGCCCGAGGGCCTCGACTGCGCGGCATGGCCGGCGGTCGTCGGCATCGACGAAAGCTTCTACTTCAAGCCGGATGCCGGCCAACTGCTGGGTTCCCCGGCCAATGCCGACCCGGTTGTGCCGCACGACGTGGTGCCCGAGGAACTGGACGTGGCCCTGGGCATCCACCACATCGAGAACGCCACCACCTTGTCGATCCGTCGCCCGAGCCATGCGTGGGCCG
Source organism: Variovorax sp. CF079 (assembly GCF_900101545.1). Lineage (GTDB taxonomy): Bacteria > Pseudomonadota > Gammaproteobacteria > Burkholderiales > Burkholderiaceae_C > Variovorax. The sequence continues at coordinate 15,930 of NZ_FMZU01000017.1, forward strand.
GACTGCGCTCCTTCGTGCCGGACGGCGACTTCGTGCTCGGCTGGGAAGAGAGCTGCGAAGGATTCTTCTGGCTTGCCGGCCAGGGCGGCTATGGCATCCAGACGGCGGCGGGCGCGTCGGAGCTTGCAGCAGCCTTGCTGCACCACGAGGCGCCGCCGGCGCACCTGCTCGCCCACGGCATGGATCCCCTTGCATTCCGGCCGGGGCGACTGCGTTGACTCCGGCGCCGCAGGGGTTTCTACTGGCACGATTCATGCAGGTTTTCGGCTTTGCTCGGATATGAGAATTCTCGTTAAAGAGAATTTTCGAATCATCACCGAAAGGACTTCCATGCAACTTCGCATCAGCGCCCTTCTTCATGCTGCAGCATGGACCTGCGCATCCCTCGCGACCACGCTGTCCGCCCATGCCGCCGGCTATCCGGAAAAACCGGTGCAGATCATCGTGCCGTTCCCGCCGGGCGGCGCCGGCGACGTGATGGGGCGCCTGCTGTCGCGGCAGCTCGAAGCCCGGCTCGGGCAGCCGGTGATCGTCGACAACAAGCCCGGCGCGGGCACCGCCATCGGCGCGCAGTTCGTGGCGAATGCCAAACCCGACGGCTACACGCTGCTCTTGAGCTCCAATTCCACCTACACCCTCAACCCGGCCATCCAGCCCAAGCTGTCCTACGACCCGATCAAGGCCTTCGAGCCGCTGGGCATGGTGGCCAACCTGGCGCTAGTCCTGGTGGCCCATCCGACGGTGCAGGCGAGCAGCGTGCAACAGCTCGTTGCAGCCGCCAAGGCCGAGCCCGACAAGTACATGTACGGCTCCTTCGGCAACGGCACCGTGTCCCACTTCGCCGGAGAGATGTTCAAGTCGGCGGCCGGCGTCAAGCTCACGCACGTGCCCTACCGCGGCAGTGCGCCGGCGATGACCGACCTGGTCGGCGGACAGATCCCGCTGGCCTTCGACAGCGTGGTGGCCGCGGTGCCGCACATCAAGACCGGCAAGATCAAGCCCCTGGCGGTCACCACCGCTGCACGCTCGACACTGCTGCCCGATGTGCCGACCGTGGCCGAGAGCGGCTACCCCGGCTACCAGATGAGCTCCTGGATCGTGCTGGTCGCGCCGCGCGGCTTGCCGCCGGAGGTCAAGCAGAAGCTCGAGCAGGCCCTGGCCGCCTCCATGGAGGACGCCGAGATGCGCGAAAAGCTCAAGGGCGTGGGCTTCGAGCCCGCCTATGCGCCCATCAAGGACTGGAGCGGCATGGTCGGCAAGGACATCGCCCGGCTGCGCAAGATCGCGGAACAATCGCAGATCAAACCCGACTGACCTTTTCCCTTTGGGCCTCGCACATCCATGTCATCCGGCAACACCCTTCCAGACCAGTCCGCCGTCGAACTGCGCCGCATGATCGGCAGCCGCGAGGTTTCGCCCGTCGAGGTGCTGGAGTCCAGCATCGCGCGCATCGAGGCGGTGAACCCGGCGGTCAACGCGCTCACCGCCACCTGCATCGAACGGGCGCGCGAAGAAGCCCGGCGCGCCGAGGCACAGGTGCTGCGCGGCGAAGCGCTCGGCAGCCTGCACGGCCTGCCCATCGGCATCAAGGACCTGGAAGACACCGCCGGCCTGCTGACCACCTACGGCTCGCCGCGCTTCCGCGGCCAAGTGCCCGCGCGCGACCACGCGCTCGTCGCGCGCCTGCGCGCCGCGGGTGCCATCGTGGTCGGCAAGACCAACGTGCCGGAAATGGGCGCCGGCGCCAACACGCGCAACCCGGTCTGGGGCGCCACCGGCAATCCCTTCGATCCGATGCGCAATGCGGGCGGTTCGTCGGGCGGCTCGGCCGCTGCGCTCGCCACCGGCATGCTGCCGCTGGCCACCGGCTCCGACACCGGCGGGTCGCTGCGCATTCCCGCGGCACTGTGCGGGGTGGTCGGCTTCCGTCCCTCGCCGGGGCTGGTGCCGGTGGAACGCAGGCAGCTCGGCTGGACGCCGATCTCGGTGATCGGGCCGATGGGGCGTACCGTGGCCGACACCTGTCTGCAGTTCGGCGCCCAGGTCGGACAGCATGCCTGCGACCCGCTCACCTATGCAGTGGACGGCCGCACGTTCACGCAGCTTGCGCCCGCGGACCTGGCTTCGCTGCGCGTCGGCTACACCGAAGACTTCGGCGTCTGCCCGGTGGACGACGGCATCCGCACGCTGTTCCGCCAGCGCATCGCAACGATCCGCCACCTGTTCCGAAGCGTCGACGCGGTGCGGCCCGACATGGGCGAAGCCGACCGCTGTTTCGACGTGGTCCGTGCAGCAAGTTTCGTCGCGGCATTCCGCGAGGCCTACGAAACCGACCCGGGCTCGCTCGGGCCCAACGTGCGCGCCAACTACGAGATGGGCGCGAACATGACGATGGCAGACGCCACCTGGGCGCACCTGGAGCAGACGCGCATCTTCCGTTCGTTCCAGGCACTCTACGAAGACTTCGACCTCATCCTGTCGCCGACCACGCCGGTGTCGCCCTTCGCCTGGACGCTGCCCTACCTCGATCAGATCAACGGCCAGCCGCTGCGCAACTACTACCACTGGCTGGGCCTGACCTACGTCGTAACGCTGGCCACCAACCCCGCGCTCGCGCTGCCCTGCGGTGTGGACGCGGGCGGCATGCCCTTCGGCCTTCAACTCATCGGCCGCTTCCGCGGCGATGCCGAACTGCTGTCGGTGGCGCATGCGATGGAAGCCGCTTTCGCGCGCATGCCCGAGACGCAGCGGCCGCAACCGGATCTCGCTCGCCTCGCGAAGCCCGTGCCCGAGTTGAAATCGATCGTGACGCATCCGCCGGTTCTCGATGCAGCCACGCCCGCCGCGACCGGAGGCCATGCGGCGGTATGAGCCACCGCAGGCGACCCCGCCTCACTCCTCGTCGCGCACCCGGTGCTGTCCCATCAGCGTCTGCTGCAGCGCCGGCGGCACCGCCTCGTAGTGCGAGAGCTCGATGGTGTAGCGCCCCTGCCCGCTGGTCAGCGCATTGAGCCGCGACTGGTAGCCCGACAACTCTGACAGCGGCACCTGCCCCCGGATCAGCACCGTACCCGCCGAGCCGTTGGAGGTGCCCGTGACCAGGCCGCGCCGCCCCGACAGGTCGCCCGTGACGTCGCCGATCGCCGTGTCCGGCGCGGCGATGTCGATCTGCACCACCGGCTCCAGCACGATCGCGCGCGCCGCCTGGATGGCCGCGATGAAGGCCTTGCGGCCGGCGGTGGCGAAGGCGATGTCCTTGCTATCGACGCTGTGGTGCTTGCCGTCGTAGACCACCACGCGCACGTCGACCACCGGGTAGCCGGCGATCGCGCCGCGTTCGAGCACCTCGCGCACGCCCTTCTCGACCGCGGGGATGAACTGGCTCGGAATGGTTCCGCCCCGCACCTCGTCGGCGAACTCGAAGCCGGAACCGCGCGGCAGCGGCTCGATGCGCAGGAACACCTCGCCGAACTGGCCGGCGCCGCCGGTCTGCTTCTTGTGGCGGTGGTGGCCCTCGGCCGGCACCGTCACGGTCTCGCGGTAGGCGATGCGCGGCGGCCGCGTGTTGACCTCGAAGCGGTAGACCTCGCGCAGCCGCTCGAGCAGCACGCGCAGGTGCAGCTCGCCCAGGCCGTAGACGATGGTCTCGTTGGTGACCACCACATGCTCCAGCCGCAGGCAGGGATCCTCGTCGACCAGCTTGCCGAGGATCTCCCACATGCGCTGCTCGTCGCCATGCCGCTTGGGCTCGATCGCCAGCCCGTGCACCGGGATCGGGAATTCCAGCGGCGCGAGATGAACCCGGTCGTCCTCGGCCGCGTCGTGCAGCACGGCGTCGAAATGGATCTCGTCGACCTTGGCCACGGCCGCGATGTCGCCCGGCAGCACGCGCGACACCTCCACATGGTCCTTGCCCTGCAGCAAGAACAGGTGGCCCACTTTGAAGGGCTTGCGCCCGTCGCCGATGTAGAGCTGGCTGTCGCGCGTGAGCGTGCCCTGGTGCACGCGGAAAATGCCCATCTTGCCGACATAGGGGTCGACCGTGACCTTGAACACGTGCGCCAGCACGTGCAGCGAAGGGTCGGGCCTGGCCTCCACGGGCTTGGCCTCGGCACCCTCGCCGACGATGAAGTTCGGCGGGTTGGCCTCGGTCGGGTCGGGCAGGAGCTTGACGATCACGTCCAGCAACTCGGCCACGCCGGCGCCGCTGCGCGACGAGACGAAGCACACCGGGATCAGGTGGCCTTCGCGCAGCGCCTGCTCGAGCGGCGCGTGCAGCTCGGCCGGATCCACGTCGCCCTCTTCGAGATAGCGTTCGACGAAGGCCGCGTCGACCTCGACCACCTGCTCCACCAGCGCGCGGTGCGCCGCTTCGACGGGGCCGAAGTCGGACTGCCCGAAGCGGTTGAAGAAGCAGTCCACCACCTGCTTGCCGACCCCGTCGGGCAGGTTCAGCGGCAGGCATTGGCGGCCGAAGGTGGCCTGGATGTCGGCCAGCAGGCCCGCCAGCGAGACGCCCTGCGAGTCGATCTTGTTGACGATGATCATGCGGGCGAGGTGGCGCGAGGCCGCGTACTCCATCATGCGCACGGCCATCGGCTCGATGCCGGTGGCGGCATTGATGACCACCGCCGCCGTTTCGACCGCCTCCAGCGCCGGCAGGCTCTGGCCGAGGAAGTCGGGCCCGCCGGGCGTGTCGATGAAATGGATGCGCGTGCCGGCATGCGTCAGGTGCATCACCGATGCGTTGAGAGAATGCTGCATGCGCCGCTCGATCGGATCGTGGTCGCTGACGGTACTGCCCCGCTCGACGCTGCCCGGCGCGCCGATGGCACCCGCCTTGTACAGCAGGGCCTCGGCCAGGGTGGTCTTGCCCGAGGCCGAGGCCCCGACGAGCGCCAGTGTGCGCACCGTCTCCATTTCGGCCGCGAGGCCGTTCGATCGGCTTGGCATGGGTGGTCTCCTCCCGCCCGGAAGGCGCGCCGGACGGCTGGTTGGGATCGCGTGTTTGCCTCTGCCGACCCAGCGTACGGGATTGACCGGCCTGGCGCAAGCGGGTCAGCTACGACGTGACGATCGCTTCGCCTCCAGGGTTTCGCAGGGTCTGCCTTCCCAGGGCGTGCAGCACAGGCAGGGCCGCGAGCGCCGCCGTCAGATGCTTGAGGGTGTGGCCCGATATCAGCTGCTGCGTCACCTCGTAGATCGCGTGGTCCGACAACTCGAACAGCTTGGCCAGGCCGTAGAAGAAGATCACCCAGCCCAGCTTGACCCCGATGGCGCCGCTCACCGGCTTGGCGAGCGCCAGCGTCAGGACCAGCGCCATGCCGCCGTACTGGACCAGTGCCCACGGCAGCACGTCCCCGGTTTCGTGATGGACACCCACTGCCAGCAGCCCCCCGGCCAGCGTGAACCAAGCCGCCGGCCAGCCGGCGCGCGCACTCACCCTGTCGCAGACCGCAACACCCAGGATGCCGGCGAACGCGACCGCCATGCCGGCACGGTCTGCGGCCAGCCGCAGACCGTCGGGCTGCACGTGATAGAAGGCCGAGCCCGCGGCGGTGAGGACCAGTCCCGCGAAGAACATCCAGGCGCAATCGAGCGCGTTGTCGGGGAGCTGGTTCGGGGGCTGCGGGCCCGGCACGGCGTCCTGAGCGTCTTTGTGAGCCCGGTCCAGCCGGCGCAGCCGGAGCAGGCCCCAGATGCCGATCGCCGCAAAGGGCAGATTACTCAGCACGTCCATCGAGTTCGGGAGCCCGTGCCAGGCACGGTTGTCGGCAAAGGCCGCAGCGGCCATTTCGGGCGTCGGCAGCGCGGGCCCAATGATGGCGGTCACCCACAGCAAGGCGAACAGGATCAGCAATCCGCGTTCGCGAGGTGAGAGCGACGGCACAACCATGGCGGAACTCCAGGTAGCTCGAGGAGGCGGAATCCAATTTTCCACCACCTCAGGCAACAGCCGACAATATTCCTCACCATGCCGAGTGCATCGGCGAAAAGGCTGACCATGAAAACCTTGTTTCTGGTGCGGCATGCCAAGTCGAGTCGCGACGATCCGTCCTTGCCCGATCGGGAGCGGCCATTGAACGATCGCGGCCGCGATGATGCGCCCAGGATGGGCAAGCGCCTGACCCAGCGCGGGGTGAAACCCGATCTGCTCGTGTCGAGCCCGGCGCTGCGGGCGCTGACGACGGCGCAACTCATCGCCGACGAGATCGGCTACCCACGCAAGAACATCGTCGTCGATGAGCGGCTCTACGCCAGCAGCCCGGACGACCTGCTGGCCGTCATTTGCGCGCTCGACGACAAGCTGGACCGCGTGATGCTCTTCGGCCACAACCCCGAGTTCACCGAGCTCGCGCACCGGCTGTCGAGCGAGATCATCGACATGCCCACCTGCGCCGTCGCCGAGTTCCGCTTCGATGCCAAGGCATGGGCGGATGTCTCGGAGGCCGGCCCGGCGAAGGCGAAGCTGGACGCGCCGAAGAAGTAGTTCTGCCGACTAAGCGAGCAGCGACACCCCAGTCAGCCAACGGTGTGCCCCAAACAGGAAGCCGGCATACACCACCAAGCCACCCGCGAGCGCCATGATGTCGTTCAGAGCACCCGGCGGAGCGCCAGGCACGCTGTGTGGCACAGCGCGGCGTTGGACGGAGATCCAGTCGGCCGCTGCCCAGACGAGGAAAGCCCCGAACAGCAACACGTCGGCCAGCGTGCCATTGCCCAGCAGGTGCGCCGTTGCCCAGAGCGCCACGGCAAGCAGCATGGGGTGCTTGACCGTTCGCTGGATGCGCCCGGGCAGGTAGGCCGCGAACAGCAGTGGAAACACCGGCAGCATCAACAGCAGCGCGACATGCCGCAGCGCGGGCGGCGGCGTGTAAAGCACCACCGGCGTCTGGCGAGCCAGGCCATAACCATAGATAAGCAACACCAGGCCGGCGAGCGAGGCCAGGGCGTACATGCCTTTCCAAACCCGCTCGCCGCGCCGTTCGATCTGTGCACCGCGCCAGGCGGGCGCGACGATCGACACCGAATGAATGCCAAGGAACAGGATGAGGCCAACGACAAGAAGAGACATGAGAACTACCTCCGGGCGGCGCTGCTGGCCGCAGTGGCCGTTGAACGATTGTCAGTGGAAATCGCGGCTCTTGTTGCTCTTGGCCAGCCGGCCGAGCAGCGGCGTCAGGTCCTTGAAGCCGGTGGCCACCAGGTGGCGCACCTCGCCGCCGCTGTCCACGTCGCGCTGCCAGGTGCCCTGCACCGCGAGCAGGTGCGACTTGAGCAGCGGCTCGCGCCAGGCCTCGACCACGTGGCTCCAGACGATCACGTTGACGTTGCCGGTCTCGTCTTCGAGCGTGACGAAGATGGTGTCCTTGGCGGTCTGCGGGCGCTGGCGTCCCATCACGATGCCGCAGGCGCGCACGGTCTGGCCGCTCGGCACCTCGCGCAGCTGTTCGGCGCTCGATAGCCTCATGCGCGCGAGCCGCGGGCGCAGCAGCGCCAGGGGATGGCGGCGCAGCGTGAAGCCCAGCGAGGCGTAGTCGCCCACGATCTCCTCGCCCTCGGGCGCGAGGGGCAGTTGCAGGGCCGCTTCGTGGATGGGCACGCCCTTGAGCAGCGCCGGCGCACGGCGCTGCGCGGTGGCATCCCACACCTGCTGGCGGCGGTGGCCCGAGAGCGTGATCAAGGCATCGGCCGCTGCGAGCGCCGCCATGTCCTTGGCGTCGAGTTCGGCGCGCAGGGCCAGGTCTTCGGTGCTGGTGAAGGCGGCCTGGGCGCGGGCTTCGAGCATGCGCTTCGCGCCGGCCTCGCTGAGGCTGGCGATGCGGCGCAGGCCGAGGCGCACGGCAGGTTGGCTCAGGTTGCCGAGGCGGGTGGCGAAGCGCGGGTTGACGGCAGGTGGCACCTCTGCCGGCGACTCCAGGGTGCAATCCCATTCGCTCGCCGTCACATCCACCGGCCGCACCTCGACGCCATGACGCCGCGCATCCTGCACCAGCTGCGAGGGCGAGTAGAAACCCATGGGCTGCGAGTCGAGCAGCGCGGCCAGGAAGCAGGCGGGCTCGTGCAGCTTGAGCCAGCTGCTCACGATCACCAGCAGCGCGAAGCTCGCGGCATGGCTTTCGGGGAAGCCATAGTCGCCGAAACCCAGCACCTGCTGGTAGATGGCTTCGGCAAAGGCGCGGTCGTACTCTCTGTCGACCATGCCCTCCACCAGCTTGCCGTGGAACTTGTCGATGCCGCCCTTGCGCTTCCAGGCCGCCATCGCGCGACGCAGGCGATCGGCCTCGTCGGGCGTGAAGCCGGCGGCGATGATCGCGATCTGCATCACCTGCTCCTGGAAGATCGGCACGCCCAGCGTGCGCTCGAGCGCGGGGCGCAAAGCTTCCTTCGCGTATTCGATGGGAATGCCTTTGCGCACCTTCTCGCGGTTCTTCAGGTACGGGTGCACCATGCCGCCCTGAATCGGCCCCGGCCGCACGATCGCAACTTCGATCACCAGGTCTTCATAAGTTCTCGGCTTGAGGCGCGGCAGCATCGACATCTGCGCCCGGCTCTCGATCTGGAACACGCCGATGGTGTCGGCATCGCAGATCATGTCGAACACGGCCTCGTCGTCGTTCGGTATCTGGTGCATTTGCAGCGCCGTCTTGCGCCAGCCGTTGACCATGGCCAGCGCGCGCCGGATCGCGCTCAGCATGCCGAGCGCCAGCACGTCGACCTTGAGCATGCCCATGGCCTCGAGATCGTCCTTTTCCCACTGGATGACGGAGCGGTCCTTCATCGACGCGTTCTCGACCGGCACCAGGCGCGTGAGCTTGGTCTGCGTGAGCACGAAGCCGCCCACGTGCTGGCTCAGGTGGCGCGGAAAGCCCTTGAGCTGCTGCGTGAGCTCGATCCACTGGTACAGCTTCCGCATGTCTTCCCGCAGGTTCACGCGCTGCATCGCTTCTTCGAGGCGCTGGTCGAGCACGACGTGGTCGAACCAGTAGTGGTCCTTGGCGAACTCGTCGACGAGACGCGCATCGATGCCCAGCGCCTTGCCCACGTCGCGCAACGCGCTGCGCGAGCGGTAGCAGATCACGACCGCGGCGATGGCGGCGCGGTCGCGGCCGTATTTCTGGTAGATGTACTGGATCACCTCCTCGCGCCGCTGGTGCTCGAAGTCGACGTCGATGTCGGGCGGCTCGCGGCGCTCGCGGCTCAAAAAGCGCTCGAACAGCAGGTGGCCGGTATCGGGGTCGATGGCGGTGATGCCGAGGCAGTAGCAGACGGCCGAGTTGGCGGATGAGCCGCGGCCCTGGCACAGGATGTCTTTGGAGCGTGCGAAATGCACGATGTCTTCGACGGTGAGGAAGAACATCTCGTAGTGAAGTTCGACGATCAGGTCGAGCTCGTGCTGGACCTGCGCTTGCACCTTCTGCGGAATGCCCGCGGGATATTTCACTCGCGCGCCCTCCCAGGTCTTGCGCACCAGCGTCTCGGCCGGCGTCTCGCCGCTCGCTACGCTCTCGAGCGGGTACTTGTAGTGCTCGCGGATCACGTCGAGATCGAAGCGGCAGCGCCGCGCGACTTCGAGCGTGTTGGCGAGCAGCTCGGCCGGATAGAGCTCGGCCAGGCGCAGGCGCGAACGCAGATGCCGCTCGGCATTGGACTGCAGCGCAAAGCCGCACTCGGCCACCGGCCTGCCTTCGCGCACGGCGGTGATCACGTCCTGCAGCGGCTTGCGCGAACGCACGTGCATGTGCACGTCGCCGGCCGCCACCAGCGGCACGCCGGTTTGCGCACTCGCCTGCTGCAAGGCGGCGAGCCAGAGGTCGTCGTCGAGCTCGTTCTGCAACTCGACCGCAATCCAGAGATGCCCCTCGAAAAGACGCGCGGCCTCAGCCACATCGGCGCAGAGCGCTGCAACATCGGGCATGGCGCCCGGCGTGCGCAGCGGCACGAAAAGAATTTCGCAATCGCGCAGCGAGGCCACGTCGCTTTGCGCCCAGCTCACGCGGTAGCTGCCCTTGGGCGCCGTGGTGCGCGCCGCGGTGATGAACTCGCAGAGATTGCCCCAGCCTTCGAGGTCGTGCGCGATCGTCACCAGCTTGAAGCGCTCGAACGCGAACTCGCTGCCGAGCAGCAGCCGGAACGGATGTCGTTCCGTGGGGGCCAGCGTTTCGAGGTATTCCCTGAGCCCCTCGTGCGCGCGCACCACGCCGGCCACCGAGCATTCGTCGGTGATCGCGAGCGCCTCGTAGCCGAGGTCGTAGGCACGCTGCACCAGCTCTTCGGGGTGCGATGCGCCACGCTGGAAGCTGAAGTTCGTGATGCAGTGCAGTTCGGCATAAGAAGGCAGGCTCGGCGCCTGCAGCGGCTCGGGCTGCGACCGCCACGGCAGCGCATGCACCGTGGCCGAGGCCCGTGCGCGCTTCTGGATCTGCTTGTCGCTGAGTTCAGGCATACATGCCCTGCAGGTACCAGCGCGGCGCCTCGGAAGTGAAGCAGGACGAAGGCCGCTCGCGATAGATCCACACCAGGCCGGCCTTCGGGCTTTCCGCGATGTAGTAATCGCGCACCACGGGCTGGCCCTCGCCCCACCAGCCGGCCTCCACCCGCTGCGGCCCGACCAGCTTGCGCAGGCGGCCCTGGTAGCACGGGCGCTCGCCTTCCATGTCCAGCCGCAGGGGCTCGCGCAACAGCCACGATGGATAGAGCGCATCCGGCTGCGAGACAGGCGACGCATCGGCGCGCGCCTTGTGCAATGCGGGCTTCCACACCTGCTTGCATTCCGGCCGATGGTCGGCCTGTGCGACCGCGCGCAGCACCTGCTGCGCGCCCAGCCGCGCGCTGAGCCGCTCGACCAGCTCGTGCAGCTTGTCGCCCTTGCGGTTGTCTTCCGGCAGAAAGCTCGTGCTGGCGCCGGCCCAGGGCGTGGTCTCGATCGAGCGCAGGCGCAGCCAGCTGGCGGGCGCGGCCAGCGTCGTGAGCGCGAGCCGCTCGGCCAGAAGACGCCGCAGGTGCGCCATGTCCTGCGTGGGCTCGGCCGTGCGCACCGTGACCTGCTGGTGCGGCGGCAGGTCGACGCCGTTGAAGCGCCGGAGGTCGAGCGTCCATTGCAGTTCGAGCGCCACCGCGCCGCGCTGGCGCGCGGCGAGCCAGATCTGCAGCGCGCTGAGCAGGCGGTTGGCCGACCACATGAGTTCGGGCGCGCTTTCGGCCAGCGCGGGCAGCTCCAGCTTCTGCTCGAACGCGTCGGGCAGCGTGAGCCAGGCATGGCTTTCGGGGCGCAGGCCCCAGGCGGCATCGAGCGCTTCGCGCAGTTCCTTGCCGAAGCGGCGCGTGAGCCCGCCGCGCGGCAGCGCCGCCACGTCGCCCCAGGTGCGGCAACCCAGGTGCGCCAGCACGTCGAGGTGATCGCGCGCCGCGCTCAGCGTGTCGAGCGGCAGGTCGGAAGACGAGTCGCCCGGCGGCTCTTCGCCGCGCGCGAACATGCGCAGCCGTGCGAGCGCGATCAGGCTGGTCGCGCCCTGTGCCCGCTGCACGGGCACCGGCGCGGGATTGGTTCGCGCCAGCTCGCGCATCAGCGCCAGGCGCCCGCCCCAGAGCCGCTCGCAGGCCGAGACTTCGAGCAGCAGCGCCTCGTCGTCGACCCAGACGACGCGCGGCGTGAACTGCAAGGCCCACCAGCCGAGCGCCTCGAGGGGCGGCAACGGCAGCGCGGTATCGGAGAGGAGCTCAGGCGGCCAGCGCAATGCGATCCAGTGCATGGCCTTTCTCCTGGTGGAGGCCGAGGCGGACCACGGTCGCGCCCTCGGCCATCGGCTGCAACCCGCCCTCCTGCTGCCACCGCAACTTGCGCCTGAGCTGGCTGGCCGCGAGCAGCGCCGTCATGCGTTCGCTGCGCGCCGGCAACCGGATGGGCGAAGCCAGCGGCGGGCCGCGGCGCTTGAGGATGTGGACGTCGATTTGCGCGCTGTCGTCCTCGCAGCTCGCCAACCGCAGGCGCAGCCGCGCCGGCGAGGTCGAATGGGCCGCTGTCTCGGGCCGGAACACGAACAGCAGGCTGTCGTGCTGCGCCGCCGCGAGCTGCAGCCGCCGCAGCTCGCCCACGCGCGCCTGCGGCAGCCAAGCCAGCACGGCGGCCATGTCGGCGCAGCGCAAGGCTTGTTCGCAGGCCCACAGCCTGGCCGCCGATGCCTCGCAACGAACCCACAGCAGCGCCTCCACCGGCAAGCCGCGCGCCGCCAGCGCGGGGCCAAAGGGCTCCTGCGGTGCGCCGATCAAGGCCACGGGGCCGTTGCCGCCCTGCACCGCCTGCGCCAGCGCAGGCAGCAGCAGTTGCCAGGCATGCGCCTCGGGCGCGGACTGCAGCAGCTCGGTCATCGCCCCCACCGGCCAGCCGCCGCCGGGCAGCTGCGCATTGAGCGCCGCATGGCCGGTGCCGACCACCTGTCCGTCGGCCAGGCCCAGCTCGTCCCCGCGCCAGACCTTGTGGCGCGCAGAAGAGGAAAAGGAGTCGAAGGAAGGGAGGCCCATGATGGATCGAATAACTGTATTTTTATACAGTATTCTTGGGCCGTCTCAGGATTTTTTAATCCCCTGCCCTCCGCGCGCCCTCAAGACACGCTTGATCGATCTATATCCATTTGAATATACTCATGAAGCCGATCCGCTTTCTGGGCGACGCATCTCAAATGCTTGAAGGAATTTCCGCCGGATGCCCAACAAGATGCCGGTTATCAACTCGACAAGGTGCAGCGTGGCCAGCAGCCTGATGACTTCAAGCCCATGCCCGCGATCGGCAAGGGCGTCGAAGAACTCAGAGTTTGGGACAGCGCCGGCACCTATCGCGTCATCTACACCGCACGGATGGCTGACGCCGTGATCGTTCTGCACGCCTTCCAAGAGAAAACACAGGCCACGTCGCGACAGCACATCGAAACCGCACGACGCCGCTTTCAACAATGCATCAAGGAGCAAGCATGAACCGCCGGGCCGTTCCCAAGGCGAATACCGCAGCGCGCAGCGCGGAGGTTTATCCAATGAGCACCACCACTTACGCCAGCGTCTGGGATGCGATCGCCGACACGCCCGAGCAGGCAGCCAATCTCCGCACGCGCGCAGAGCTGATGCAAAAAATCGCGGCCATCGTGCAAGCAAATGGCTGGACTCAAACACAAGCCGCCACGCACTGCGGCATCACGCAGCCGCGCATGAACGACTTGCTGCGAGGCCGCGTATCCCGTTTTTCGCTCGACGCGCTGGTCAACATCGCGACCGCCATCGGGCGCCGCGTGCACGTCGAGCTGACGCTCGCCTGAGGCATGACCACCCGCCCCATCCCCTCCACCCAGGAAGCCCTCCCCGTCATCGGCTGCGGCACCTGGATGGGCTTCGATGTCGCCGCCGGCAGCGCCGAGCACCAGCGCCTGCCCGGCGTGCTCGATGCGCTGTTCGCCGCCGGCGGCAAGCTGATCGACAGCTCGCCTATGTACGGCCGCGCCGAGGCCATGACGGGCGAGCTGCTGGCCGCGGCCGGGCATCGCGACAACGCCTTCCTCGCCACCAAGGTCTGGACCAGCGGCCGCGAGGCCGGCATCGCGCAGATGGCGCAGTCCTTCCAGCGCCTGCGCACCGAACACATCGACCTGATGCAGGTGCATAACCTGGTCGACTGGCGCACCCACCTCGAAACGCTGCGCGGCTGGCAGGAGCAGGGCCGCGTGCGCTATCTCGGCATCACACACTACACCTCGTCGGCTTACGCCGAGGTCGAGGCCGTGCTGCGCGAGCAGAAGCTCGACTTCCTGCAGATCAACTACTCGCTCGATGCGCGCGAGGCCGAACAACGCCTGCTGCCGCTCGCGGCCGAGCGCGGCGTCGCGGTCATCGCCAACATGCCTTTCGGCGGCGGCAGCCTCATGCGCCGGCTGCGCGGCAAGCCCCTGCCCGGCTGGGCCGCCGAGATCGGCTGCGCGAGCTGGGCGCAGCTGTTGTTGAAGTTCGTGCTGAGCCACCCGGCCGTGACCTGCACCATCCCCGGCACCAGCCGGCCCGAGCACATGGCGGACAACGCGGCGGCCGGTGCGGGCGGCTTTCCCGATGCCGCCTTCTGGCAGCGCCACGCGCACAGCATCGACCGCTGAGCTGCTACTCGAACTTCAGCTTGTGCTGCCTCACCGTCGCGCCGAAGGCGTCGTACTGCGTGCGAAAGAAAGCGGCGAACTTCTCCGGGCTCATGCCGTAGCCCTCGAAGCCCTGCTGCACGAGCTGCTCGCGCACTTCGGGCCGCGCCAGCGTGTTCTGCAGCTCGGTCGAAAGCCTGTCGGTGATCGCTGCAGGCAGCCCCGGCGGCCCGAAGAAGCCGGCCCACGGCGTGATGGTGAGCTTGCCCAGGCCCAGCTCGCTCGCCGTCGGCACCTCGGGCAGCAAAGCACTGCGCTGGGGCTGCAGCGTGACGAGGGCGCGGATGCGCCCTTCCTTCACGAAGCCGGGTGCCAGGGTGCCGGTGGTGAACATCATGTGGATCTGCCCGCCCAGGAGATCGGTCATGGCCTGCATGTCGCCCTTGTAGCGCGCGTTGACCACCTTCCGCTGCTCGCCGAGCAACTGCAGCATGGCGAGTTCGGATGCGCTGTTGCTCGAGGCCGAGTTGTAGCCGCCGGGCCTGGCCGCGACCGCTGCCAGCAATTCGTTGACGCTCTTCGCCGGAAAATCCGAAGGCACCACGAGGAACATCGAGAACTGGCCGGCCGAGCTGATCGGCGTGAAGGCCTTGAAGGGGTCGTAGGGCGGGTTCGGCCGCAGCGTGGGCGCGGCCACCATGGCGGTGTTGGTGCCCATGAGCAGCGTGTAGCCGTCGGGCGCAGCGCTCGCCACTGCCTGCGCCGACAGGATGCCGTCGGCGCCGGGGCGGTTGTCGACGATCACCTGCTGCCCCAACTGCTTCGACAAGCCCTGCGCGATGATGCGCGTGAGCGCGTCGGCGCCGCCGCCCGGCGCGAAGCCCACGATCAGGCGCACCGGTTTCTGCGGATAGCCGCCCGCACCCCAGGCCGCCGTCGCCGGCAGCGCCAAGGCAGCCCACTTCACGATGGTTCTGCGTTGCATGTCCGTCTCCTTTCAGTTCAGAAAAGATGCCGCACGCCGAACTCCAGCCCCGAGGAGCGGCGTCCCGGAATCAGCGCGGCCGGCGCCCCGCTGACCACGTAGCGCCCCTGTCCCTTGTTCGTCAGGCGCGCGTAGGTGCCATAGAGGGCCGTGCGTTTGGACAGCGTGTGCACATAGCCCAGGCCGAATTGCCGCGCATCGTTGCCGCTTTGCGCGGAGCGGTCGGCATTGCGCAAGGTGTCGTCGCTGCGGTCGTCGAGGCGGGCGTAGCTCAGGCGGATGCGTCCGACGCCGCCCACCGGGATGTGGGCGCCGATCTCCGCCGTGTTCTTGTGCCCCGCGCCGGCGGCCAGCTTCACCCTCACGGCGTTGTAGAGCACGAAGAGTTTCGCGAAGCCGAGGTCCCACGATCCGCCGACGTTGGCATGCGTGTACTTGCCCATGGTGGCCGTGGTGAGCGCGCTGGTGCGCGTCACCGCCGCCGCGACGTCGAAGGGCCCGGACGCGAAGCCGATGCGCGCACCGGCGAAGTTGCCGTCGTGCTCGTTCGCCGCCGGCTGCGTGTTCTCCCCCATCCCCGCCATCGCCATGCCGTAGAAGCCGCCGAGCGATCTCGGCAGCCAGTAGCTCACCGTGTTGCTGCCGGCAATGGTGGTGGGCAGCGGACCCGTGCCCGTTCCCGCGAAGGTGAGGTTGCCCGCGCGGGCCACGCCGTTGGCGTTGAAGGGATCGAAGTAGATGCTGTTGTAGTGGGTGGGAATGAAGTCGCGGCCCAGCCGCACTTCGCCCCAGTCGCTGGACGAGAGGCTGACGTAAGACATGCGATCAAAGGTCAGCAGGCCCGCGATCCCGGCGCCGCTGGCCTGGTTGTTGGTGTTGCTCGCGCGGCCCGTTCCGGTGTCGGGGTTGAGGCTGCCTTCGAGCCAGAAGCCCGCGGCCAGCCCGCCGCCGAGATCTTCCTGGCCGCGAAAGCCCAGCCGGCTGGTGGAAAGCCCGCCGTTCGACAGCGAAGTCAGCGAAACGCCGCCCGATGTGCTGCGCTGAACGCCGAGGTCCATCACGCCGAACACCGTGACGCTGGATTGCGCATGGGCCGCGGTACCGGCCAGCCCGACGGCCGACCACAGCAACAGTCTCTTCATCTTTGTGTCTCCTGCATTTCTCTTTGTTGAAAACTCGAAGGGCGGGCATGGCTGCGCCGCCGGGTGCGGACGTGTCCGTCCGCACCAGGCCTGTGAACCGTGGGATGGGCCGGGGTCTAGCCCGTGGGCTTCAGAGGTTCGCAGCGCACCAGCACTGCGCCTTTCGAGAGTGCGCCAACGTTGCGCCGGTATTGCTGCAGCCAGCCGGTGTCGTGCATCGGCGCCGGTGCCTGCCAGTCGGCGCGGCGCGCCTGCAGTTGCGCGTCGCTCAGATCGACGTCGAGGCGGCGCTCGTCGAGGTCGATGGTGATCGAGTCGCCGTCGCGCAGCAGCCCCAGCGGACCGCCCAGCGCTGCCTCCGGCGAGACCTCGGCCACCACCAGCCCCTTGCAGACCAGCCCCGAGAGATGGCCGTCGGTCAGCAGCGCGACCTCGTCGCCCAACCCGGCACCATCGATCGCGAACACCACCCGCGAGGCGCCGCCGCCCATCGCGGGGCCGCCGCAGGCGCCGGCACCGCGCATCACGACCACCTGGCCGGGGCGGATGCTGCCCTGCTTCAGCGCCGCAATGGCCGCGTCCGCGCTCCAGAAGCACACGGCCGGGCCGGTGAAGCGGCGCACCTTGCGCGGGGTGATGCCGGTCTTGATGAGCCCCGATTCGGGTGCCAGGTTGCCACGCAGCAGCACGATGGCCGGAAGCGGTGCGACCGGGCGTTCGATGGGACGGATCACCTCCGCATCCGCCACCTCGGCACGCCGCAGGTTGTGCGTGACCGTGTCGCCGGTCACCGTCAACGCAGCGGCGTCGAGGAGCGGCTCGAGCTGCTTCATCAATGCGCGACAGCCACCCGCGGCTTCGAACTGTTCGATGCTGTGCTCGCCGATCGGCCGCACGCCGGCGAGCACCGGCGTCGTCGGGCCGAGCTGCTCGAACAGGCCGTAGACGTCGGCACCGCACTGTCCTTCGGTCGCCACCGCCTGCAGATGCTTGGCCGTGTTGAGCGAGCCGCCGACGGCCAGCACCGCGCGCACCGCGTTGGCAAAAGCGCCGGGCCTGAGGATGTCGCGCGGCTTGAGGTCGTCCCACACCATCTGCACGATGCGCGTGCCCGCGGCGCGCACGTCGGCCATCATCTTCTGGCTCAGCGCCGCCACCGGCGCGCTGCCGGGCAAGGCCATGCCAAGCGCCTCGCAGACGATGTGCATCGAGTTCGCGGTGCCCAGGCCCGAGCACACGCCGGGTCCGCGGATCGCCTCGCGGCTCATGCCGACCAGCTCTTCCACCGGCAGCTTGCCGGTGACCGCATGCATCGCGCCGATGAACACTTCCTCGATGTCCATGTGCCGGCCGCGGTACTCGCCGCTGGGCTGGTAGCCGCAGGGCACCAGCAGCGTCGGGATGTTCAGCCGCGCGGCGGCCATGAGCTGGCCCGGCACCGTCTTGTCGCAGGAGGTGAGGCAGACCATGCCGTCGAGCTGCGCGCCCTCGACCGCCACCTCGATGTCATTGGTCACCAGGTCGCGCGCGGCCAGCATGTAGGCGCCGCGCGCGCCGGCGCCGGTGATGAAGTCGCTCGGCGCCGCGGTGCGGATCTCGAAGGGCACGCCGCCGGCCGCGCGGATAGCGGTCTTGATCTCGGCGGCCACCTGGTCGAGATGGCTGAAGCAGGCCGCGAGCTCGGACGAGCTGTTGACGATCGCGATCTTCGGCTTCTCGCAGTCTTCCTCGGGAATGCCGAGCGCGCGCCAGTGCGCGTTGCGCACCGACCAGAGGTAGGAGCCGCGCGGGAAGTTGCTGCGCAGGGAGCGTGTCATGCGTGGTCTCCGGTCGTGTTCTTCTTCGTGACTTCGACGATGCCGCGTTCGGCATCGACGCGCACCCAGTCGCCGGTCGCTATGCAGTCGAGCGGGTCGCGGTCGAAATCGGTCAGTGAAGGCGCGTGCGTGACCACCGCGCCCAACGCGATCTTGGTGGTCATCTCGTTGAACAGCATCGCGGCCGGCGCCATGCCCATCAGCCGCGCGACATGGAACATCGCCGACCAGCCCGAGGACCCCTTGGCGCCCGGAAACACCAGCACCTTGCCGGCGAAGGACCGGCCGCGCAGTTCGTGCCGCGTCTCGATGACGGTGCCGGTGCGCGGATCGATGCCGCCCCAGCCCGAGATGCGCTCGCGCGTGACCAGGGCCTCGCCCTCCGCGACGCCGCCCACAACCTTGCGGCCACGCAAGGTCAACAAAGTCTCTTCGGCAACGACCGCGTTCATGCGTGGCTCCCGTTCCAGCGCCCGGTGCAGGCGGCGTCGATGCACTGCGCCGTGCTGCCGAACCAGGCCTCGACGCCGAGGATGGCGGGCAGATAGTGGGCCTGCTTGGCCGAGTCGAGCGCCACGGTCTTCGTGCCCTTGGGCACGGCGCGGCTCATGGCCGAGCAGCTGTCGGACATGAGGATGCCGCCCGCGTCCTCGATGATCTTGGTGTAGCCGTTGCGGTCGGCCAGCGACTTGATGGCGCGCGGCGTGAAGATCCAGAGTTCGCAGCTCTCGTGCACCTTGCGGCCCTCGATCAGCTGCGCGGCCTCCCAGATCTGCTCGATCGTGTAGTGCGGGCAGCCCAGCATCACGTACTGGACCTCGGCATCGCGGCCGGTGGCGTTGATCTTCTCGTAGGTGGCGCGGCGCTCGGCCTCGCCGTAGCGCAGCACCTCGACCGGCGCCTTGCCGCCGAGCGCCTGCTCCAGCGTCAGCGCCTCGGGCGTGATGCCGACGATGTGGTACATCTCGACGCCGCCCGAGGACGAGGCCGCCGCACCGAAATGCTTGAGCCGCGGCAGGTTCGGCACCCGGGCGATGCCGCGCCGGCTGTGGACCACCGGCACGCGCTCCTGCACGAGGTCACCCATGTAGTAGCCGAGCAGGCCCCAGTCCTCGACCGACTCGACCTCGATGTCGAGCTCCACCACGTGCGTGGCGCGGCGGTGCTCGTCGAGGTGGTAGCCCCAGTAGGGAATGCGGCCGGTCAGCATCGCGGCGCCGGTGCTTTCGCGGCCTTCGGTGTTGGTGCGTGCGCCCAGCACGGAGTTGCAATACACCACCGCCGACGACTCCATCCACGCGCAATGCTCGCCGCGCGTCGGGATGTTGCCGACCTGGTAGGGCGTGCAGGTGTTCATGATCTGCGCGCCGAGGCCGGCGGCGTGGCGTTCGCTCTTGGCGTAGAACTCGACGATCGCCTCGCTCACGCCCATGCGCTCGGGCTGCCCCGGATCGAAGCCGAGCTGCAGGTGGCTGGTGAAGGTCTTGAACTTCGGGATCGCCACCACCTCCTGGCTATCGAGGCTGAACTCGGAGAACACCGCGTCCATGCCGCCGCCTCGCTCCAGCGCGAAGTCGCGCTGGAAGGGCGTGGTCGAGGTGATGGTGGCGCAGACGTTGTGCGTTTCGACCAGGCGCTCGGCGCCGAGCGCTTCGCCGTAGCGCATCAAGAGGTCCATCGCCTTCTGCACGGCAGGGCCGTCGCGGCCGTCCCGCATGGCTTTCTCTTCATCGCTCAGGTGCATGGCCTGTGTCTCCTAGGGTTTGGGCACCGGCACGTGGCCGCCGATGTCGCGCGCGATGGACAGCGCAATGTCGTGCAGGCGCGGCGCGATCTCGTTGCGCAGCCGGTCTTCGCTGAAGACGAAGGCCGCGCCGCCGCCGTTGAGCGCCATGATCTCGTCGCCCGGCCCGATGAGAGGCACCGAGACCGAGTTGATCTCGCGGTGGAACTCGCCGAGCGACAGGCAGTAGCCGAGCCGCTTGGCCTCGTCGATCGCGCGCATCATGTTGGGCGCCATGCTGTCCCACTCCGGGCCGCGCAGCAGGCGCATCGAATCCAGCAGCTGCGTGCGCTGCGCCTCGGGCAGCGCCGACAGGTAGGCCCGGCCCAGCGCCGAATTGGGCAGCGGCGCGCGCGAACCGACGTCGAGCCGGGCCGAGAGCATCGACGAGCGGGGCCGGCAGGCCTCGATCAACACCATCTCCATGCCGTCGCGCACCGCCAGGTAGACCGATGCGCCCACCTCTTCGGCCAGCGCCTGCATGCTGGGCCGCGCGGCGGCGCGAACGTCGAGACTGCCGAGGAACACGCGCGCCAGCGACACCACGCCCGGCCCGAGCATGAAGCGATCGGCCGGCTGCGCCGCCTTGAGCATGCCCATCGCGAGCAGCGTCGCGACCAGGCGGTTGACGGTCGGCCGCGGGATGCCGGTGATGCGTGCGACTTCGGCATAGCCCAGCACCGGCCGCTCTTCGCTGAAGCAGCGCAGCACCGAGATGCCGCGCTCCAGTGCGCTGACGGTGTCCGAGCGGTCGGCGCGCTCGGAGGCGTTGAGGGAGTTGTCGTTGCGGTCTGCTGCTGGCATGGAAGAACCCTTGGTAAGAGTCTCCAATGTAGATGCGCTCGGGTTCATGGCCGGCGGACTCAGGCGACGGCCGCTTGCGGCGACGACGCCGCTGCGCTCTCGGCCGCGGCACCGCGCAGGTAGACGCCCTGGTTCAGCAAGGCCGCTTGCAGCGCATCGACAGGCACGGCCCGCGGCGCGATGCCGGCCCGCGATGCGAGCGCGGCCGCCACGCCCGCGGCCTGGCCCGTGATCCAGCACTGCGGAATCTCGCGCATGAAGCCGTGCGAGTTGCGGTCGCAGGAGATGTGGCGGCCACAGGCGAGCAGGCCGTCGAGCTGTTGCGGCACCAGGGCGCCGTAGGGGATCGAGATGTTGGGGAACTTGGGCGACACGGCCGGCGACACGCCCACCTCGTCGGCCAGCGCCCGGCCCTCGGGCCACTGGCTGCGCAGCACCGAACCCGCGCCGCTCAGGCGCCGCGCATGGCGCACGCCGATCTGCGGCGCGCTCAGCATCATGTAGGCACTCTCGAAGCCCGGCGCATGGGCGCGGAAGTAGTCGAGGTGCGCGGCCATCGCGCGGTGCGAGCGCACCTCCACGGCCGTCAGGTCGTCGACGTCGAGCGCCGAGTAGCCCGACTGGCGCGGCCCCATGAAGAGCGCGATGTCGTTGCGCCACGAGACGAAGGGCCGCTCGAACAGGCCGAGCTGCTCGCGCCCGCGCGCCATGAAGGCGGTGAACTGCTCGGGCTGGCCGGCCTTGAATTCGATCCAGCGGTCCATGTCGACGCCGCCGAACAGCCACGAGGTGTTCATGCAATGGTGGACATCGGCCTCCTCGATGTCGTTGACGTAGGCCGCGCCGGCGCGCGCGAACAGGTCGCCGTCGCCGGTGGCGTCGACCACCACGTCGGCCATGATGGCCATGCGCCCTTCCTTGCTCTCGAACACCACGCCCTTGACCGCGCCGTCCTGCACGATCGGCACCGCCGCCCACGAGTGGTAGATGAGCTTGACCTTGCGCTCCAGCACGATCTCCTGCGACAAGAGCTTGAGCCGCTCGGGATCGATGGTCGGCGACCAGGTGACGACGCCGTGGTAGGCGGCGGTGCGCTGCGACCAGTGCGCGGCCTTCGCGGTGTCCTGCGAGCCCCAGTCGCCGCGCGAGGGGCCGGCGACCGCGTCGGCCGGCAGGCGGTCAAACAGCTCTTCCGCGAAGCCGCGGATCACGAGTTGGCCTTCCCAGTCGGTCATGCGGTCGATCCAGATCACGAGGCCGCCGGTGGAAAGACCGCCCAGGTGGTTGTAGCGCTCGAGCAGCGCGACATCGGCGCCCTGTTTGGCCGCTGCGGCCGCCGCCGCCGTGCCCGAAGGTCCGCCACCGACGACCAGCACGCCGCAGCGGTGGTAGATCGGAATGTTCTTGCCGGGCTCCGCCCACATGCCGTGGTCGGGCCGCTGGATGCGCTTGTCGCGATCGAAGATGTCGGAGCTCAAGATGCGCTCGTCGGTGCGGACCACAGTTTTCATGGATTCAGATGCTTGGATGGAGCGTCATATTTTGGACATGCAGATCATTTAACAAACATTAAAGGTCGTTAATACGGGTATTCCCTGTCAATGATTCAATATTAATGAGTCGATAGTCCGTTTAATGGATCAATTGAACAAGGAGACAAGCATGGACGCGTTCCTCAGCGCCCGCCGTGCCGGGATCGTGCTGGCCGGCATCGCGCTGCTGGGCTTGGCGCCGCTGGCCATGGCGCAGGACTTCCCGGCCAAGGGCAAGCCGATCCGCATCGTGGTCGGCTTCACCGCCGGCGGCGGCACCGATGCGCAGGCGCGCATCGTGGCGCAGAAGCTCGGCGAGCTGCTGGGCACCAGCGTGATCGTCGACAACAAGCCCGGCGCCAGCACCATGCTGGCCGCCAGCGAAGTCGCGCGCGCCCTGCCCGACGGCCACACCCTGCTCTACGCGCCCTCGTCGACCATGGCGCAGAACCCGCACACGCTGTCGCAGGTGCCCTACGACCCCTTCAAGGACTTCACGCCGATCTCGATGGGCGGCCGCGGCCCGCTGGTGCTCTCGGTGAGCAGCAGCGTGCCGGTGAACAACGTGCGCGAGCTGGTGGCCTACGTCAAGGCGCGTCCGGGCACGGTGAGCTATGCCTCCTTCGGCGCCGGCACCTCCTCGCACATCTATGGCGAGGCCTTCGTCCAGAAGACCGGGCTGGACGCGGTGCACATTCCCTACAAGGGCGGCTCGGACGCGGCGAAGGACCTGATCGGCGGCCGCGTGCAGTACATGTTCGACTCGGCCTCGTCGGCGGTCATCACTTCCGGCACCGGCAAGGTGAAGATCCTCGCCGTCGCAGCGGCAGCGCGCATCGCGGCCTTGCCGGATGTCCCGACCCTGGCCGAGCAGGGCGTGGCCGGGCTCGACCTGCCGAGCTGGCTCGGCTTCTACGGACCGGCGCAGATGCCGGCGCCGGTGGTCGCCAGGCTCAACGCGGCGCTGACGCAGGTGCTGGCCATGCCGCAGGTGCGTGACTTCTACCGCACCGGCGGCTACGAGGCCGGCGCCACCACGCCCACCGAGTTCGCCAGCATCACGCGCGCCACCTACGAGCGCTGGGGCGACATGGTCCGGCAGGTGGGGCTCGCGAAGCAATGAGCGCCGCGCCGGGCCGCCCCAAGCAAGCTCGCTCCCGCTTGGCGGGAAGGCGCGCAGCGCCAAGGGGGCTCCAATGCGCCGGCATCGCGCGCCGCCGGGTCCTCGCATGGCTGGCGGGCGCGGGCGCCTTCGCCGCGCTGGCCCAGACACCGGCGTTCCCGGAAAAAGGAAGAACCATCCGCATCGTGCTCGGCCTGGCCGCGGGCGGCGCATCGGACGCACAGGCGCGCTTCGTCGCCAGCAAGCTCACCGAGGTACTGCAGACGCCGGTGATCGTGGAGAACCGGCCCGGCGCCAGCTTCATCCTAGCCACCGAGGAAGTGATCCGCGCCGCGCCCGACGGCTACACGCTGATGTACGCGCCCTCCTCCGTGGTGGCGCAGAACCCGCAGACGCTGGCGCAGGTTCGCTACGACCCCTTCATGGACCTGACGCCGATCTCGCTCGGCGCGCGCGGACCGCTGGTGCTGACCGTGCATGCCAGCGTGCCGGCGAAGAACGTGCAGGAACTCGTCGCCTACATCAAGGCCAATCCCGGCAAGCTGGGCTATGCCTCCTTCGGCACCGGCACCTCCTCGCACATCTACGGCGAGGCCTTCGCGCGCCAGGCCGGACTGGACGTGGTGCACGTGCCCTACAAGGGCGGCGCCGATGCGGCGAAGGATTTCCTGGCGGGTCGCGTGCAGTACTACTTCGACGCCGCGCCCAATGCCATCCAGAACGCGGCAACGGGCAAGGTCCGGATGCTGGCCGTGGCCGCACCGCGCCGCAGCCCGATGCTGCCCGACGTACCCACCATGACGGAACAGGGCGTGCGCGACCTGGACATGGCGAGCTGGCTCGGCTTCTACGGCCCGGCGCGCATGCCCGGGCCGGTCGTGGCCCGCCTCAACGCGGCATTGACGCAGGTGCTGGCCATGCCCGCCACGCGCGAGTTCTTCCGCCAGGGGGCCTACGAAGCCGAGGCCTCGAGCCCGCAGCAGCTGGCCGAACTCACGCGCACGACTTACGACCAGTGGGGCGACATCATTCGCAGGCTGGGGCTGACGAAGCAGTAACTCAGGCAAAGAAGCGCAGCAGCAGCGCATTCACCTCGGCCGCGCGCTCGTACTGCACCCAGTGGCCCGCGCCGTCGACCACCGCGCCCTCGCGCTGAGGATGGCCGGCCGTGAGCTGCGCAACCAGCGGCCGCGAATCGGCCGTCACGTCGTGTTCGCCCCAGACCAGCAATTGCGGCCCGCCGAGCGCGTCGAGCGCGGCCTGCAGCCCGCCCGTCATCGAGACTTCCTTGCTGCGAAAGCGCGTGCCGTGGCAGGACACGTCATGGATGGCGAAGGCCAGCGCATCGATGGCCGAGGGCTCGTGCAGCATCAGCGCGCCGAGGTTGTGCAACAGCGCAGCGCGCTCTTCCTCGCGGTCCTCGGCGGCGCGCCAGTTGATCATGTCGACCGTCATGCGACGCATCGTTCCGTGCCCGCCGCTGCCCATCAGGGCCAGGCGCCGGATGCCGCCGCGCCGGAGTGCGAACTTCGCCGCCACCAGGCCGCCGAAGGAGAAGCCACCGAGGTCGATCTCGGTCTGCGCGCCGATCAGGCTGTCGAGCGTGGCGACCATTGCATCGAGCGAGGGGCCCAAGGCCTCCTGGCCCGGCGCGGGCCGCGGCGGCGTGTCAGAGTCGTTGAAGCCCGGCATGTCGGGCAGCCACAGCGTGTGCGCGGCCGACAGCGCCTCGATATTGCGCAGCCAGTGCATCCAGCTGCCATGGCCGCCATGCAGCAGCACCAGCGGCGGGCCGTCGCCGAAGCGGCGCCAGCGCACGCGCAGGCCGTCGTGCAAGGCATCGTGATGAATGGACAGCGCGTCGGTGCGGGCAATCAGCCGATGCGCCTGGGCATCGGCCACGGGGTCGAAAGTGTGGAGATCTGGCACCGGCACATTGTGCCGGCGTCGATCAAGCCGCGTCGCCGGCCGCCGCACCGAAGCGGTAGCTCGACACCGCGATGCCGCCCATGAAGGCGTCCTCGTGGTAGATGCGCTTGCCGGTGTCCTGCTCGGCGGCGCCGACCGCGACCATCAGCGGGATCAGGTGCTCTTCGCGCGGATGCGCAATGCGAGCCGCGGGCGCCTGCGACCAGTCGAGCAGGCGCTCGGCCCGCTGCGCCGGCGCCGCATCCACGGTCGCGGCCAGCCAGTCGTCGAAGGCCTTCGACGGCTCATGCGCCTGCGGACCGAAGTTGCGCAGGTTGTGATAGCTCAGGCCGCTGCCGACGATCAGCACGTTCTCGTTGCGCAGCGGCGCGAGCGCCCGGCCCAGCGCCAGGTGCTCGGCCGGATCGAGGCCGCGCTTGAGCGACAGCTGCACCACCGGCACGTCTGCCTTCGGATAGATCGCGGCCATCGGCGAGAACATGCCGTGGTCGAAGCCGCGTTCCGGATCCAGGCTCGCGGGCAGCCCGGCGGCCTCGATCAGCCCCTGCACGCGCCGCGCGAGCTCGGGCGAACCGGGCGCGTCGTAATGCACGTGGTAGGTGTGCTCGGGGAAGCCGCCGTAGTCGTAGATCATGGGCGGCTTGGGGTTGCCCATCACGGTGAACGCCGGCGCTTCCCAGTGCGCCGAGATCATCAGGATGGCGTCGGGCCGGCGGCCGATCTGGCGCGGCATGTCGGCCAGCGCGGCTTCGAGCTGGGCATAGGCATCGCCCATTTCCTTCTTCATCCACGGCCAGGGGCCGCCGCCGTGGGAGATGAAATAGGTGGGAAGGGTTTGCGTGGTCATGACTGCCAGTCTAGAGATTTCCCTTCGAGAAATCGATAGGCTAGGATTCATCGAATCGTTTCTCTGCAGGAAATCAACCATGGACCGGCTGACCAGCCTGCGCGTGTTTCGCGACGTCGTCGAATCGGGCAGCTTCGTCGCCGCGGCCGAGCGCCTGGGCGTCTCGGCGCCGATGGCCAGCAAGCACGTGGCGCAGCTCGAGAAGTCGCTCGGCGCGCGCCTGCTGCATCGCTCGAGCCGGCATCTGAGCCTGACCGAAGCGGGCCAGGCCTGGTACGAGCAGAGCCGGCGCGCGCTCGACCTGCTCGATGCGGCCGAGGCCGCGATCGGCCAGAAGAACGAGGCGCCGCGCGGCCAGCTCAAGGTCAGCGCGCCCGTGTGGTGCGCCACGCCGCGCATTGCCCGCGTGCTGGCCGATTACCGCGAGCGCTTTCCGGAAGTGCTGGTCGACATGCACCTGGAGAACCGCAAGGTCGATCTCGCGGCCGACGGCTACGACCTCGCCCTGCGCGCGACGCAGGAGCCCTCGCCGGCGCTCATCGCGCGACCGCTGTGCCGCCTGCAGTTCCACCTGGTCGCCGCGGCCGACTACCTCGCGCGCGCCGGCGTACCTGCCGTGCCGGCCGACCTGGCGAAGCTCGGCGCCATCGTGCCGAGCTACGTCAATATCGAAGGGCTCGCGCTCAAGGGGCCGGGCGGGCGGCAGGTGCCGCTCAGGCTGCAACCGGTGATGAAGTCCGACGACACCACGCTCACACTGCATGCGGTGCGCGCGGGGATGGGCATGTCCTTTCTGCCCGAGTGGCTCATCGATGACGACCTGGCTGCCGGACGGCTGGTGCGCCTGGTGCCCGACTACACCGCGCCGGCGGTGACGCTGTTCGCCATCTACACCAGCCGCCAGTACATGGCGCCCAAGATGCGCAGCTTCATCGACTTTCTGGGAGAGCGCTTGTCGGGGCGATAGGCGTTCGCTCTGGCCTGGCGCGAGCAGCTCAGGGAAGCCCGAAGGGCCGGTGACGTCGGCCGGCGCAGGGCACACCGCCCGCCTCCGCACCCATGGCACACCCATAGGCCTTGCGCATGCACAAGCACCTGCCCGCCGTTACAGTGGCGCCTCACTGGAGACAGCCCGCCTTGTTCCGCTACTTCGAAAAACTGCTCCATCCCTATCCCCCCGCCGAACCCGCACTGCCGCCACTCGGCTTCTTCGCCTTTCTCTGGGCCTGCACCGAAGGCCTGCGCGGCAAGATCCTCGCCATGGCGCTGTTCACGGCCGCGATGTCGGCCTTCGAGGCGCTGCTGTTCGCGATGCTCGGGCGCATCGTCGACTGGCTCGGCGGGCAGGTGCCGGCCCGGCTGTGGGAAGAGCGCGGCGACACGCTGATGTGGCTGGGCGCGGCCCTGGTCGCCAGCATCGCGGTGGTGGCGCTGCAGACCGTGGTCAAGCACCAGACGCTGGCGGTCAACCTGCCGATGCGGCTGCGCTGGAACTTCCACCGCCTGATGCTGGGCCAGAGCATGGCCTTCTACCAGGACGAGTTCGCGGGCCGCATCACGGCCAAGGTGATGCAGACCGCGCTGGCGGTGCGCGAGACCGTGTTCGTGCTGGCCGACGTGCTGGTGGCCATGGGCGTCTACGTCGCGACCATGATCGTGCTCGCGGCCGTGCTCGACCCGCAGCTGATGCTGCCCTTCGTGATCTGGCTCCTGCTCTACATCGCCACGCTCGTCTTCTTCGTGCCTCGGCTCGGCGAGATCGGCAAGGCGCAGGCCGATGCGCGCGCCATGATGACCGGCCGCGTGACCGATGCCTACACCAACATTGCCACCGTCAAGCTGTTCTCGCACACCCAGCGCGAGGCCGGCTTCGCGCGCGCGGCGATGAAGGAATTCATGATCACCGGCTACGGCCAGATGCGGCTGGTGAGCGCCTTCGAGATCGCCAACCACACGCTCAGCATGGGCCTGACTGCCGGCATGGCAGGCACGGGCCTCTGGCTGTGGTCGCAGGGCGCGGTCGGCGTCGGCGCGGTGGCCGCGGCGACCGCGATGGCGCTGCGGCTGCAAGGCATGTCGCACTGGATCATGTGGGAGATGACCAGCCTGTTCGAGAACATCGGCACGGTGCAGGACGGCATGAAGACGCTGTCGCGCCCGCGCACCGTGCTCGATGCGCCCGATGCCGCCGTGCTTGCCGTGCCACGTGGCGAAGTGCGCTTCGATCATGCGAGCTTCCGCTACGCCGACGGCGGCCGCCGCGTGATCGACGACCTCACGCTCACCGTCGCGCCCGGCGAGAAGATCGGCCTGGTCGGCCGTTCGGGCGCCGGCAAGTCGACGCTGGTGAACCTGCTGCTGCGCTTCCACGATCTCGAAAGCGGCCGCATCCTGATCGACGGCCAGGACATCGCGCACGTGACGCAGGATTCGCTGCGCACGCACATCGGCATGGTCACGCAGGACACCTCGCTGATGCACCGCTCGGTGGCCGACAACATCGCCTACGGCCGGCCCGACGCGAGCGCGGAGGCGATCCGCGTGGCGGCCGAACGCGCCGAGGCGCACGACTTCATCCAGACGCTGGGCGACCCGAACGGCCGCCGCGGCTACGAGGCGCACGTGGGCGAGCGCGGCGTCAAGCTGTCGGGCGGCCAGCGCCAGCGCGTCGCGATTGCGCGCGTGATGCTGAAGGACGCGCCGATCCTGCTGCTCGACGAAGCCACCAGCGCGCTCGACTCCGAGGTCGAGGCCGCGATCCAGGCCAGCCTGTACCGCCTGATGGAAGGCAAGACCGTGATCGCAATCGCGCACCGGCTCTCGACCATCGCGGCCATGGACCGACTGATCGTGCTCGACGAGGGCCGCGTGGTCGAACAGGGCGACCACCGCACGCTGCTGGCGCAGGGCGGGCTCTATGCGCGGCTGTGGGCGCATCAGAGCGGCGGCTTCCTGGGAGATGGTGACGACGAGTAAAAGAAGGCCAAAGGCTTTCCGGCGAGTCCTACAGTGCGCGAAGACAGCCGACTACAGCTTGAAATCCTGTGCCTGTCACCCTGGAATCGTCTTCAACAAGAGGAGTCCTCGCCGTGAATTCCATCATCTACATCGTTGGGCTGGTCGTGGTCGTGGTCGCCGTGCTCTCCTTCTTCGGCCTTCGCTGAGATAAACACACCGTTGCTTTTTCCGCGTCCTTTCGGCGCGGATCCGGGGCCATCGCGGCCCCGTTTTTCATGAGCGAGCGGCCGGGGGGCGCCGGGCATAATTTCGCGCTCTCTTTGAAGGAAGCCGTTGAACCCCGCAGCGCAGCGCTTTGATTTCCAGGATGCGACGATCGCCGAGGCCTTGCAACTGGTCGAAGAGGCGGGCCCGCTCGACGACGCGCAGGCAGTGCGCGAGGCCATGGCGCTACGGTCCGACGGCTGTGGCCGGATCATCGAACGCGCACGCCTGCTCGGGCAGCGCATCGGCCTGCTGAACGAACTGGAACGCGCCCGCGCCTGGGCCTCCTGGGTGCTGCTGGCGCTGGTGGCGCTGATCGTCGCGGGCGGCCTCACGCTCGCCGGCAGCGTGGTCGACGGCAGCGCGCGCAGCATCAACGTGGTGGTGGCGCTCGCCAGCCTGCTAGGCCTGCACCTCTTGACCCTGCTGCTGTGGCTCTTCGGATTGTTGGTGCCGCTGGGCTCTTTCAACGCCTCCTTCGGCTGGCTGTGGCTGGCGCTCACGGCCCGCGTGGCCGGCGGCAAGCGCGGCCAAACGCCGATCCTGCTGCGCGCGGCCACGCGCCTCCTGGCGCGCGCGCGCCTCCTGCCCTGGGCGTTGGGCTTCGCGAGCCACGCGATCTGGTCGCTCTCCTTCGCGGTGATGCTCGCCGTCCTGCTCTTCGCGCTGGCCTTCCGCAACTACACGCTGAGCTGGGAGACGACCATCCTCGACCCGGCCTTCTTCGTGCGCGGCGTGCAGCTGCTCGGGGCGGCGCCGGCCTGGCTGGGCTTTCCGGTGCCGGACGCGCAGACCGTGCTTTCGCCGCTCGCCGCCGCGGCCGGCCAGCGCGCCTGGGCGCTGTGGCTCACCGGCTGCATCGTGGTCTACGGGCTGCTACCGCGCCTTTTCTTCGCGCTGCTCTGCGCGCTGGTCTGGCAGGCGCGCAAGAAGGCGCTTGCGCCGGATCTTTCGCAGCCCTACTACCGCCGGCTGCTGGCGCGCTTCGAAGCGATGGCGCCGCGGCAGATCGTGGATGCCGATCCTGGCCGCCTGCCGCATGACGCTGCTACCGGACTGGTCGCGGGCGAGACCGCCGACACGCTGATGGCCATCGGCTTCGAACTGCCGGACGAGCTGCCCTGGCCGCCGGCCGCGCTCGCTGCGGCGGGCGCGCAAGTGTTGCGCATCGACGGCAGCGCGAGCGCGCGGCGCGAACTGCTCGACACACTGGCCCGGCTACGGCCGCGGCGCGTGCTGGTCGGCTGCAACGCGGCTTCCAGCCCGGACCGCGGCACCGAGCGCTTCCTGCGCGAGGTCGCCTCGCTCAGCAGCGAGTGCCGGCTGTGGCTGCTCGGCGGCGATGCGCAAGCGACGCCTCAGCGCTGGCATGCCTGGCTGGCCGATGCCGGCCTGGAAGGCATCGTCGCCAGCGACGCACCGGAGGCCGCGTTGCGCGGATGGGCATGACGACGACGGAGCCCATCCGCATCGCCGTCGTCGGCCATACCAACGCAGGCAAAACCTCGCTGCTACGCACGCTGACGCGGCGCGTGAATTTCGGCGAGGTGTCGCAGCAGCCCGGCACCACGCGCCATGTCGAAGCCGTCGAGCTTCAGGTGAGCGGCCGCGCCGCAGTGCGCTTTTTCGACACGCCGGGCCTGGAAGACGCGGTCGCGCTGCGCGAACATCTGGCCGCCTTCGACGACAAGGACCTCACGCCGCCCGAGCGCGTGCGCCGCTTCCTCCAGGGTCCCGAGGCGCACGGCGTCTTCGAGCAGGAGGCCAAGGTGCTGCGGGCACTGCTGGAGGTCGATGCCGCCTTCCTGGTGATCGATGCGCGCGAGCCGGTGCTGCCCAAGTTCCGCGCCGAGATCGAGCTCCTCAACGCTTGCGCGCGGCCGGTGCTGCCGGTGCTCAACTTCGTGCGCGATGCGGCGACTCGCGAGGCCGCCTGGAAAGAACTGCTCTCGGCCTACGGCCTGCACGTGGTGGTGCGCTTCGATGCAGCCGCGCCCTTCGTCGGCGCCGAGCGCGAGCTCTACCGCGACCTCGCGACGCTCTTGCGCGACCGGCGCGCACAGCTCGACGGCGTGGCCGCTTATCTCGAAGCCGAGTTCGCCCAGCGGCGTCGGGCGGCGGCGACGCGCGTCGCCGAGCTGCTGGTCGATGCGGCCGCGATGCGCCGCAGCGTATCGGCCGTCGAATTCGCCGTCGAAAGCAGCCGCCAGCGCCTGATCGCCGCGCTGCAGAAAGACGTGTTCGACAAGGCGCAGCGATGTGCGGACGACCTGCTCGCGCTCTACGGTTTCCGCGAGGGCGATGCCGACGAGGCGCCGCTGCCGATGGTCGAAGGCCGCTGGACCATGGACTTCTTCCACCCCGAGGCGCTGAAGGACGCCAGCGTCCTGCTCGGCAAGGGCGTGGCCGTCGGTGCCGCCGTCGGCGTGGTGGCCGACCTGGCGCTCCATGGCCTCTCGCTGGGTGCGGGCGCAGCGCTCGGCGGCGCCATCGGCGGCGCGGTCTCGCAAGGCCTGGGGCCGCTGGGCCGCAAGCTCGCCAACAAGCTGCGCGACGTGCACGAGCTCACGGTGGAAGACCGCGTGCTGTTCGTGATCGCAAGCTGGCAGCTCAAGCTTTTGCGCGCGTTGGAGCAGCGCGGCCATGCGGCCGTCGACCGCATCGCCGCCAGCGCGGCCGCGGGCAGTACCGAAGCCGCCCAGCGCCCCCTGGCCGAGCTCGTGCGCGCCGCGCAGCCGGCACGCAGCCACCCCGACTGGGAAAGCAGCGCCCGCCTGCGCTGGCGCGAGGCGCCGCAGCGCCAGGACGTAGTGGCGCGGGTGGCCGAGCGCGCCGCGGCCGCCATCGAAGCGCTCGAGACTGCGGCATGATCCGGGAGATGGAAGACACCTGCCCCCGACCCCTCGCGATCATCAAGCTCGGCGAGACCTTCGACGCGCTGCGCGAAGCCCGTGGCGACTTCGAGCACTGGGTGGCGGCCGGCCTCGGCGCCACCCGGCTGCCGATCATGGTGCTCGATCCGCGCCGCGGCGACACGCTGCCGCCGCCCGAACAGATCTCGGGCGCGATCGTGACCGGCTCGCATGCGATGGTCTCGCACCGCGAGCCCTGGAGCGAAGCCACCGGCGCCTGGATGGCGCAACTGGTCGCCCACGGCACGCCGGTCCTGGGCATCTGTTTCGGCCACCAGTTGCTGGCGCATGCGCTGGGCGGCGAGGCCGGCAATCACCCGGGCGGCCTGGAAATCGGCACCGTCGAGATCGCGCTGGCCGACACGGCAAAGGACGACCCGTTGCTGCAGGGGCTGCCCGCGCGCTTCGACGCGCAGGAGGTGCATTGGCAACGCGCGCTGCGGCTGCCCGAAGGCGCCGTGCTGCTCGCAGGCAACGCTTTCGAACCTCACCAGGCCTTCCGCGTCAGGCTGCGCGCCTGGGGCGTACAGTTCCATCCCGAATTCGATGCCGAGGTCATGCGCGGCTACATCGACTGCATGGCCGGCGAGCTGCAGGCAAATGGCATCGACCCGGCCGCGCTGCGCGAGCGCGTCGCCGGCACCGCGACGGCGGCGCAACTGCTCGGCCGCTTCGCCCACATCGCGGAAGAACATGACGCCGGAGTGCGCACGCCCGGCCCGGCTGAACGCGGGGCCCGGCATCGGATTGCGACTACAGAAAGCCCCCCGCAGTTGCGCTAAGGTGCAGCGCAGCTTTCCCTTCGAAAGAACAGTCATGGCCACCACCCCACCCGTCGTCGCACGGGCCCGCAAGCATTTCTCGATGATCCGCGGCTTCCACCTGGCCGACGTGTTCACGCTCGGCAACGCGGCCTGCGGCGTCGGCGTCGTGTTCCTTTCGATGGCCTATGTGGCGAGCCAGTCGCTCGCGCAGTTCCTCTGGGCCGCGGCGCTGGCGCCCGCCGCCTTCGTGTTCGACGTCTTCGACGGCCGCATCGCGCGCTGGCGGCAAACCCAATCGGCGCTCGGCCGCGAGCTCGACTCGCTGGCCGACGTGATCTCCTTCGGCGTGGCGCCCGCCGCGCTGGCCTTCGCCGCCGGGCTCGACGGCGGCTGGGATTGCGTGATCCTGATCTATTTCGTCGGCTGCGGCGTGAGCCGCCTGGCGCGCTACAACGTCACGGCCGAAGCGCTCTCGGCCGGCGCCGACAAGGTCAAGTACTTCGAGGGCACGCCGATCCCGACCAGCGTGGTGCTGGTGGGCGTGCTCGCCTGGGCCGCCTGGCAGGGCCGCATCGGCGACGCGGTCTGGGGCGGCGTGTGGATGCTCGGCCCCTGGGCCCTGCATCCGCTGACGCTGCTGTTCGCGCTCTCGGGCACGTTGATGATCAGCAAGACGCTGCGCATTCCAAAGCTGTGATGCGCGCCGCCCGCGTTGTCGCTTGCGTCGCGCTGGGACTGGCTCTCTCGGGCTGCGCCAGCCTGCCCGACCGTGTCGAGCGCAGCGAGTCGGTGGCACTCGCCGACACCGCCGGCACCCGCCTCGGCCAGGCGCTCGCGCCGGAGCTGGCGACGCATGCGGGCAAGTCGGGCATCCTGCCGCTGGTCGCCGCGCAGGAAGCTTTCGCGGCCCGCGTGGTGCTGGCCCAGGCCGCGGAGCGCAGCCTCGATCTGCAGTACTACATCTGGCGCGGCGACACCACCGGCCAGCTGCTGTTCGAGGCCGCGAGCAAGGCGGCCGAGCGCGGCGTTCGCGTGCGCCTCTTGCTCGACGACAACAACACCAGCGGACTCGACGCCACCCTCGCCGCGCTCGATGCGCATCCGAACATCGAGGTCCGGCTCTTCAATCCCTTCGCGAATCGCGGCTTCCGGGTCGGCGACTTCGCGCTTGACTTCTCGCGCGTCAACCGCCGCATGCACAACAAGTCCTTCACGGCGGACAACCAGGTCGCGATCGTCGGCGGGCGCAACGTGGGCGACGAGTACTACGGCGCCGATCTGCAGCTCGGCTTTCAGGACCTGGACGTGATCGCGATCGGGCCGGTGGTGCGCGAGGTCTCGCGCGAGTTCGACCTGTACTGGAACAGCGAGGCTGCTTATCCGGTCGCGAGCCTGCTGCCGTCGGCGCCTGCGGATGCCGCAGCGCGGCTGCGCGAGCAGTGGGCGCAGCTGCGGCGGCAAGCCGAGACGCAGCGTTACCTCGAAGCCGTGCGCCAGACGCCGCTGATGCGCGAGGTGGCCGAGCGCCGCCTGCCCTTCGAGTGGGCCGATGCGCGCGTGGTGAGCGATGTGCCCGCCAAGGTGCAGTCGGCGGCGGGGCAGGAAGAGCAGCTCATGTTCCCCCTGCTCAAGGAGGCCATGGGTGAGCCGAAGCGCGAGCTCGACCTGGTGTCGCCCTACTTCGTGCCCGGCGCCGGCGGCACGCGCGAGCTGGCCGCGCTCGCCGCACAGGGCGTGAAGGTGCGCATCCTGACCAACTCGTTGGCCGCGACCGACGTGGGCGCGGTCCATGCAGGCTACGCCCGCTACCGCAAAGAGCTGCTCGTCGGCGGTGCCGTGCTCTACGAGCTCAAGCCGAGCGCCGCTGCGCCGCCGCGTCCGGAGGAGGAGAAGCGCCAGAACCCAGGCGGAAGTTCGGCCGCGAGCCTGCATGCCAAGACCTTCGCGGTGGACCGCAGCCGCATCTTCGTCGGCTCGCTCAATCTGGATCCGCGCTCGGTGCACCTCAATACCGAGATGGGCGTCGTGATCGACAGCCCCGTGCTCGCCGAGCGGCTGGCCGTTGAGATCGACAATGTCGTTCCGACGCTCGCCTACGAGGTGCGCCTGCCGGCCGACGGACGCGGCATGGAGTGGATCGACCGCGGCCCGGCGGGCGAAACCCGCTACACGACGGAGCCGGGCGCCGGCGCCATGCGGCGCCTGTGGATCGACTTCCTCTCGATCCTGCCGATCGAGTGGCTGCTGTAGCGCTGGCTCGTCGGCGACAGCTCACCCGGGTTATCACGCAATCGTCACCTGCAAGCGGCAACCTGTAATCGACAGCTTCGTTTTCACTGCAAGGCTTCGACCATGACAAACACGACATCTTCCCGGTTTGCACCGAGCGCGATCGCCCTGGCCTTCGCCGCCTTGCTCGCGGCTTGCGCGAGCAACCCTGCGCCGGGCTCGCGCAGCGTGACGATCGAACGCACCACCTACGGCATCGCGCACATCACTGCGCCGGACTACGAAGGCATCGCCTACGGCGTGGCCTACGCGCATGCGCAGGACAACGTGTGCCAGACCGCCGAGCATCTGCTCACCGTGCGCGGCGAGCGCGCGCAGTTCCTGGGCGCGCAGGCCACCGGCGAACTCGGCCTGGGCCGGCTGCCGAACACGCAGATCGACCTGTTCGTGCGCGCCCACATGGACGACGCCGCGCTGGCGCGTGCCGCCGCCGCCAACAACGAGGACGTCAAGGCCTCGCTGCGCGGCTACGTGGCCGGCTACAACCGCTACCTGCAGGATGCGGGCCCGAACGGCCTGCCCGAAGCCTGCCGCAACAAGCCCTGGGTACGGCCGATGTCGCTGGCCGACCTGTCGCGCACCACCGAGATGTCGATGATCCAGGGCGGCATCGGCGCGCTGGCCGGCGCGGTGCTCGCGGCAGCGCCGCCCGCGCCGGGAACGCGGAACGCCGCAGAGCCGGTCGCGCTGCAGCAGGCGGTCGCGGAGATCGGCCGCCACAGCTTCAATGCGAACCCCGAGGGCGGCGAGCTCGGCTCCAACGGCTGGGCCTTCGGCCGCAACGCCACGCCCGACGGCCGCGGCCTGGTGCTGGGCAATCCGCATTTCCCGTGGGCCGGCACCAACCGCTTCTGGGAGATGCACCTCACCATCCCCGGCCAGCTCGACGTGATGGGCGCCACCGGCGGACTGAGCCCGGTGGTCGCGATCGGCTTCAACAAGGACGTGGCCTGGACGCACACGGTCTCCACCGGCAAGCGCTTCACGCTGTATGAACTCAAGCTCGACCCGGCCGACCCCACGGTCTACATCGTCGACGGCCAGCGCAAGAAGATGACGACCAGGAACGTCAGCCTGCCCGCCGTGGGCGGCCCGGCACCGCCGAAGACTTTCTACGGCACCGAATGGGGCCCGGTCGTCTCGCTGCCGCGCGCCGGCCTCGGCTGGACCGCCACCACCGCCTACGCGATCCGCGACGCCAACACGCAGAACGTGCGCTCGGCCCAGAGCTGGATGCAGATGGCGCTGGCGCGCAACGTCGGCGAACTGCGCGCCGCGATGGGCAACCAGGGCATGCCGTGGATCAACACCATCGCGGCCGACCGCGAGGGCAATGCGATGTACGCCGATCTCTCGGTAGTGCCCGACGTGTCGGCCGAAATGCTGAAGGCCTGCGCACCCTCACCCCGTGCCGCCGCGCTGCTCAACGCCGCCGGCCTGCCGGTGCTCGACGGCTCGCGCTCGGCCTGCGCCTGGAACCGCGACGCCGCAGCCGCGATGCCCGGCGTGACCGCTCCGGCGCGCATGCCGGTCGTCGTGACGCCGGACTGGGTGCAGAACAGCAACGACAGCTTCTGGCTCAGCAACCCGCACATCGAAGCGCCCGCCGGCATCTCGCCGCTGGTTGGCTTCACCGGCACGCCGCAGCGGCTGCGCACGCGCAGCGGGATCATGGAAATCGAAGCCCGGCTGGCCGGCAACGACGGCCTGCGGGGCGACAAGATGGGCGCGGCCGAGCTGCGGAGCGTGATCTTCCGCGACCGCAACCTGGCCGGCATGCTGGTCGCCGATGACCTGGTGGCGGCCTGCAACGCCGGCGCCTCGGCGCTCACGCAGGACCAGGCGCTCGGCTGCCGCGTGCTCGCCGCCTGGGACCGCACCAGCAACGGCGCATCGAAGGGCGCGCCGCTGTTCCGCGAGTTCTGGCGCAAGGCCAAGGACGTGCCGAAGGTCTGGCGCGTGCCCTTCGACCCGACCCGTCCGGTCGCGACACCGGCCGGCCTCGACATGGCCACGCCGGCCACGCGCGAGGCCGTCTTCAAGGCGCTGGGCGACGCGGTCGCCATCGTGCGCACCGCCGGCTTCGCGGCCGACGTGCCGCTGGCCGAAGTGCAGACCCGCACGGTGCGCGGCCAGAAGGTCGCGATCCACGGCGGCGACGAGTTCGAGGGCGTGCTCAACAAGGTGGAGAGCCAGGGCCAGTCGCTGATCGATCCCAAGGGCTACAACATCAACTACGGCAGCAGCTACATGCAGGTGGTGGGCTTCGACCAGCGCGGGCCGGTGGCACAGGCCATACTGACCTACGGCCAGAGCAGCGACCCCGCATCGTCGCGCGCCTACGACCAGTTGCCGCTGTTCGCCGCCAAGCAATGGCATCCGCTGCCCTTCCACCGCGCCGACATCGAGGCGCAGCGCGTGGGCGCCCCCCTCCGACTCGCCTATTGAAAGAAACTCGATGAACGACGGTCTGGATCAACTGGTGCAACTGGCCGCCGCAGTGCCGCTGGCGCCGGCCTGCGATCACTTCTACTTCCTGCGTCACGGGCAGACCGAAGGCAACGCGCGGCGGATCTTCCAGGCGGTCAACACGCCGCTGAGCGTGCTCGGCCTGCAGCAGGCCACGCGCGCGGCCGAACTGCTGGCCGGCGAACCGATCAGGAGCGTGGTGTGCAGCGATGCGAAGCGCGCCTTCGACACCGCCCACACGGTCGCGGCCGGCCTGCGCATCGCGCCGCTGGTGCTCGAAAGCCTGCGCGAGCGCAATTTCGGCGCGCTGATCGGCACCTCCTCCGCCAACCTGGACTGGGCCTGCGAACCCGAGGGCGGCGAGACGCTGGCCCAGTTCATCGCCCGCAAACGGGCCGCGCTCGAAGTCGCGCTGGCCCATCCGGCACCGGTGCTGGTGGTGGCGCATGGCGGCTCGCTGCACGTGCTGGCGGCGCTGCTCGGCGTGGCCATCGACCTCGGCGTGATGGGCAATGCCCAACCCTTGCGTTTCGAGCGAAACGGTCCTACATGGCGGGTGACGCCGCTCCTGCAACATGTGGATGGCGGAGCGGCGGTGGCCTGAAGGCCGCACCACGCATCCTCACCACCATGGAATTCAAGGACTACTACCAGGCACTGGGCATCGAACGCGGCGCGTCGGACGACGAGGTCCGCAAGGCCTACCGCAAGCTCGCGCGCAAGTACCACCCCGACGTCAGCAAGGAACCCGACACCGAGCGGCGCATGCGCGAGATCAACGAGGCCAACGACGTGCTGCGCGACAAGGAAAAGCGCGCCGCCTACGACGCGCTGGCCGACCAGGTCGCGCAGGGCCGCTACGCCGGCGGCCGCCCCGGCGAGGGCTTCCAGCCGCCGCCGGGCTGGGACGAGGGTTTCGAATTCCATCGCGGCCCGGGCCAGGGCCCGGCCGACCATGCCGAGTTCAGCGAGTTCTTCTCTTCGCTCTTCGGTGCGGCCGAACGGCGCAGCGCCGAGCGCCGCCACTACCGCGCACGCGGCGAGGACCACCACGCGGCCATCGAGATCTCGCTCGAAGACGCGCTGCACGGCGCCGAGCGCGAGATCACGCTGCGCTCGCAGGAGATCGACGCCCGGGGCCGGCCCGAATGGAAGACGCGCACGCTCAGCGTGAAGATTCCCGCCGGCGTTCATCCGGGCCAGTACATCCGGCTCGCCGGCCAGGGCATGCCGGGCCATGGCGGCGAGCCGGCCGGCGACCTCTACTTCGAGGTGCGCATCGCGCCCCACAAGCTCTACCGCATCGAGGACCGCGACCTCTACATGACGCTGCCCGTGACGCCGACCGAAGCCGCGCTCGGCGCCCAGGTGAAAGTGCCGACGCCCGCCGGCGGCGTGGTCGAGGTGACCGTGCCGCGCGGCGCGCGCAACGGCCTCAAGCTGCGGCTCAAGGAACGCGGCCTGCCGGGCAAGCCGCCGGGCCACCTCTACCTGCTGCTGGAGATCGCGCTGCCGCCGGCCGACACCGAGGCCGCGCGCAAGGCTTACGAGCAACTGGCGCAGGCCGCGCCCTTCGACCCGCGCCGCCATCTCGGAGTGTGACGAACATGGCTACCCATTCCTTCACTGCCACGATACTGAGCAGCTCGCACCCGCTCCCCGCGCACGAACTGGCGCATGCCTGCGGCGCCGAGATCGAGTGGGTCGTTCAACTGGTCGAGGTCGGCATCGTCGAGGTGCGCACGCCGGCCGAGCGCCCGGAGGACTGGTGCTTCCACAGCGCCGACCTGCAATGCGCGCTGGCCGCGCGCCGGCTCGAGCGCGACTTCGGTGTCGGGCTCGACGCCGCGGCGCTGATCCTCGACCTGGAGCACGAGGTGCGCCGGCTGAAGGCGGTGCTGCGCGCCCGGGGACTCGAACGCGAAGCCTGAGCGTTTTGCAGGGCGGCGCATGTCGCCGCAAAATCGTTATTTCACATACCA
This sequence comes from Variovorax sp. CF079, assembly GCF_900101545.1. Taxonomy (GTDB): domain Bacteria; phylum Pseudomonadota; class Gammaproteobacteria; order Burkholderiales; family Burkholderiaceae_C; genus Variovorax. The sequence goes on from NZ_FMZU01000017.1 coordinate 55,641, forward strand.
TTCGCCCGCGTTGCCGCGCGGTTCGAAACATCACACCATGCAAAAGACATCCGTTGTCAAAGGAGTGCGCTTCGACGCTGCCGTGGCGCCACTGGTGTCGCGCATGGAGCTGGTGAACGACCATCGCGAGTCCCTGCAGCGCCTTGCGGACATCTGGGACCAGCTGGCGCTGCTCGGGCAGATGAGCGACAGCGGCACCGACATCGCATCCACCGGCGCCCGCTTCCACGAACTCACCGGCGTGCTGCTCGATTCGCTGGCGCGCAGGCTGCTGCAGGACGCGCTGCGCACCGCGCGCGCCAAGGCCCAGACCGGCATCGACATCCTGGTGCGCAACCTCTATGAGCGCACGGCCGACATCGGCTTCCTCGCAACCGACTCGGCGCTGCGCGATGCCATCGCCGGAGGCGCCCAGGTGCGCCAACGGCTGCGCGCCTACGCGACCAAGTACAGCGTCTATGACGACGTGATCCTTCTAGGCACGGATGGCGCGGTGCTCGCTCGCCTGGACGAGAGCGTTGCCGCTGCGGCTGCCGACGGCGAGCTCATGCAGGCCGTGCTGCACTCGGGCGCCCCCTTCGTCGAATCGTTCGGACGCTTCGAACTGCTCGGCGGCCGGCGCGGCCTGCTCTACGGTGCGCCGGTACGGGAGAGCGATGCCGGCGCCGTGATCGGCGCCCTGTGCCTGTCGTTCCGCTTCGACGACGAGATGCGCGCGATCTTCGCCGCGCTGGCCTCGCGCGACGACGCTTCGGTCGTGCTTCTGCTGGACGCTGGCCGCACGGTGATCGCCAGCTCCGACGCGCAACAGGTCCCGGTCGGCGCCGTCCTTCCCCGTGCCAATGCGCTGGGCCATGGCCTGCGCTTCGGGGGCCGCGATTACCTGGCGGCGCAAACGCCGGCAGCGGGCTACCAGGGTTATCGGGGCCCCGGCTGGGATGGCTGCGTCCTGGTGCCCGTGGATCTGGCCTTTCGCGCCGACATCGCAGGCAGCACGAGCGATGCGGCGCTGTCGAGCCGCGTCGTGGCGGCCAGCCGCCTGTTCGGCGAGGAGCTGCAGGCCATTCCGGCGCACGCCAAGAGCATCCAGCGCGGGCTCGAACGCCTGGTGTGGAACGGCCAGGTGCGAATCCGCCACGGGCAGGACGGCCATGCCCCCAATGCGCACTTCGCCGGCGCGCTGCTGGAGCGCGTGACGCGCACCGGCCAGCGCATCAGCGCGGTGTTCGAGCACGCGATCGGCGACCTGCAGCAGTCGGCCGTGGCCTCGGTGCTCGAAGAGGTGCGCGCCTGCTCGGCGCTCGGCATCGACATCATGGACCGCAGCTTCTACGAGCGGGCCAACGACTGCCGCTGGTGGGCCCTGGACAGCAGCTTGCAGCGCGCCGCCCGCGAGCGCGACGCGCGGGCCTGCAGCGAAGCGACGGCGGTGCTGGGCCGCATCAACGGCTTGTACACGGTCTATTCCCAGTTGCTGCTGCTTGACCCGCAAGGGCGTGTGCTGGCGGCCTCCAACGGCACGCCCGCCACTGCGCCGCTCGTGGCCGCGTGGCTTCCGGCCGCGCTGGCCTTGCGCGACGAACAGGCCTTCGTGCGCTCGAGCTTCGCCGCCTCGCCGCTCTACGGCGACCGGCACACCTACGTGTTCGCGGCGCCGGTGCAGGGCGCCGGCGGCAACGCCGGCTGCGTCGCCATCGTGTTCGACAGCGAGCCGCAGATGCAGGCCATGCTGCGCGACGCCCTGCCGGTGGACGCCGAAGGCCGGCCGATGCCGCAGGCACTGGGCCTCTTCGTCGCACGCGGCGGAGCCGTGGTGGCCAGCACCGGCGGAGCCTGGAAAACCGGCACCACGGCCCCCTTCGCGGACCGCCTCGCGCAACTTGCGCGCGGCGCCTCCAGCGGCACGGTGCTCGAGATCGATGGCATGCTGTATGCCGCTGGCATCACCATGTCCTGCGGCTACCGCGAATACGAGAGTGGGGGCACCTGCGGACCGGACGACGTGGCTTGCGTGATCCTCATTGCCCTCTGCGAACGTGCGGCCCAGGATGGCGCGACAGCGTTGGAACCCTTCGATCCGCCGGCGGGTTCGCTCCCCGGCACGGACCGCGTCGCCATCGCCAGCGCGCTCGTCGGCGACCAATGGCTGGGGCTTCCGGCCTCACAGGTGATCGAGGCCGTGGTGGTGCCGCAGGTCGCATCGGTGAGCGGCGTTGCCGCCGGCACGACAGGCATCGCGATACACGATGGCCAGGCGCTTGCCGTGGTCGATCTGCAACGGCGGCGCGGCCTGCCCTCGACGGCTTCGGGCGCCGACCGCCTGCTCGTGGTGTGCAAGACGGATTCGGGCCAGCGATTCGCGCTGCGGGTCGACGAAGTCGGCACGGTGTTCGACGCGCAGCGATCGGCCCTGCAGGATCTGCCAGCCGCGCTGGCGGCGCATGATCCGCTCGCGACCGCGGTCGTGCGCGGGGGCAACCCCTCGGATCAGCGCATGCTGACCATCATCTCGGTCGACAAGCTGATTTCGAAGTAGGAGGCGGCTGGCAGACAGCGGCCGACGGTCGTGCAGACTCCTAGGGCCTGTTAACCGTAGCATTCCGGCTTCGAAGGAGTTCCCCATGTCCGTGGTCTGCGCCGCCTGCAAGACCGAGAACCGCGCCAATGCCATGTTCTGCCGCGGCTGCGCGGCCAAGCTGCCCGGCTTTGCCGCCACCGGGCCGTCCGCGCTCGAAGGCATGAAGCCGGTGCGGACGGCGCCCGCACCGGCGCAGGCCCCGGGCCCGACGCCCGGCATGCTGCCGATCGAGACGCGCGCCTTCTGGATCCGCTTTGCGGTGTTGTCGATCGTGATCACCGCCTGCTTCGGCAGCTGGGTGGCCTATGTGACGCGCAAGCCGCCGGCACCCGCGCCCGCTGCCGTAGCGGCCGCTCCAGCGGCGCGCGCGGCACCGGTGCGCGCATCGGCGCCTCCGGCGGCGCCGCTCGATCGCGTGCCCATGGTGCCGTCCGTGCCGGTGCGGACCGTGGAAACGCTCGGCCCGGCCGAGACGATCGTGGAGCCGGGCCCCGTGCGCTCGGAGCCGGAACGCCCCATCGCCTCCTACCAGCCCACCGTCCCGGTCGAGCGGACGGTTCCGCCCCGAAAGATCGTGGCCCGCAACGACGGCAACGGCGGCAACGGCGCTGCCGATCCGCGGCCCGGCTGCGCGCACCTCAACTTCATCGCCGCGGCCCGTTGCGAGGCGGCGCAATGCGCCAAGAGTCCGTTCAACCACCACCCGCATTGCAATGCGGTGCGAGAGCAGACGCGGCGCGACATCGCACGGCGCAACCCGAGCTTCTGAGCCCTACTGCATCTGCCCCAGGTTGCCGATGCGCACCAGCATCTCGGTGAACATCTGCATGTCGGCATCGAGGTCGGCGACTTCCTTGAACTCCTTGGCGTTGTGCGCGGTGTACTTCTTGCCCGGCATGGCCGGGCCGAAGTTGATCGCGTTGGGCATCAGCTTGGCGGTGGTGCTGCCGGCCGTGGGCACCGGCTTGGCTTCGAGGCCGGTGGTGTCGCCGAAGATGTTGAGCAGCGTGGACAGCCACGCGCCCTTGGGGTCGCGCGCCATCCAGTCGCCCTGCTGGTAGTCGATCTCGACCTTGGCCTGGCTCTCGGCTGCCCAGCCCTTGACCCTGGCCGTGACGGCCTGAGTCAGCTTCTCGGGCGTGTTGCCGCGCGGCATGCGCACGTTGGCCGTGACTTCGAGCTTGCCGTCCTTCTCGCGGATCAGGTTGGGCGACATGGTGAGCGGTCCCATGAAATCGTCCTTGTAGCCCACGCCCATCTTCTCGCCGAGATAGTCGGTGCCGTAGAGCGCGTTCAGGTACTTGACGGCCTTCGCATGGTGGTTGTCGTCCAGCGCCACGCCGGACTCCTGCAGGAAGAGCGCAAGGCGCGGGAGGGGATTGACGCCCTCCTCCGGCCGCGAGCCATGGGCCGAGACGCCGACGACCTTGATCTCGATGCTGTCGGCACTTTTCGCGATGTCGATGCCGAACTTGCCGCCCTGGCCTTCGTACTTCTGGATGAAGGCGGCCTTCGCGCCTTCCAACTGCGACGCGGCCCGCGCGAGATCGCCAGCCTTGAGCGTGGCGGTGGCGTTCTGCGGCACCGCGTTGGCGGCCGCTGCGCCGGCCATCGCGGTGATGGCGGTGCGCTTGCCGTCCGATGCTTCGACCGGAAAGAACACCTTGAGGGCGCCCGATCCCTTCTCCGCCACCACCGCCGGGTACTTGCTGTCGAGCACGATGTTGTACTCGGGCAGCGACGTTTTCTCGCGGTAGTACTTCATGGCGTCGCCGCCGGTTTCCTCGGTGGTCTCGATCATGAGGCGGATCGTGCGGTCCAGCGGCAGGCCGCTCTCCTTCACCGTTTTCATTGCATAGAGCACGGCCGCGATCGAGCCCTTGTCGTCGATGGTGCCGCGGCCGTAGAGGTAGTCGCCCACGCGCGTGAGCTTGAAGGGGTCGAGCCGGGTGCCGTCGTCCAGCACCCATTCCGCGAGCACCGCGGGCACCACGTCGGCATGGGTGAGGATGCCGAACTCCTCCTTGCCGCGGCCCGGCAGCTTGACCTCGAAGATCCGGTTGTCGACGTTGCGGTATTGCAGGCCGAAGTCACCCGCCATCTTCTCGACCAGCTGGCCGAACTCGATGATCGCCTTGTTCTCGTGCGGCGGCACGCGGTCGATGCGCACGGTGGGAATCGCCACCATGGTCTCCATGCTCGCGATCACGGCCTTCTGGTTGTGCAGGCGGTTGTAGAGACCGAGCAGGCGGGCGATGTTGACCAGGTCGTCGCCGGCCAGCGGCGCCTTCTTCTCGTAGGCCGCGACGCTGGCCTTGAGCTTCGGCTGGGTCTTGGCGGCCTGCGCGAGGAAGGCGCGGAAGCTCGGCGACGACTTGGCCTGCTGGGCTGCGGCCAACTGGTCGAGCTCGGGTTTCTTGAGAGTGTCTGCTTGCGCCGGCAGGCCGAGCGCGAGGGCCAGGCCCAGGGACAGGATGGACAAGGAGAGATGCTTCATGGGTGACTCCCGGGGAGGGGAAATTCGCTTGGGAGCGGCGAGTCTACAAAGCGCAGTCCGCCCACGTGGTCAACATCTCCATGCAGAAGGCTTTGCGCAGGATGGTGGTTGTCGGCGCCCGGCCGGACTCCGAATATTCGGGTTCACATGAATGAAATGTCTATCCGTCACCCAGTCGACGGGACTAGACTTTCCATGCTCGCGCATCGCGAGCGGCACGGAACGCTGGAAGGAGGGTTGTGGCCATGGCTTTCTATCTGACGCGCTTCAGCTACACGCCGGAAACCTGGGCTCGATTGACGAAGAAACCCGAAGACCGTCGCGAAGCTGCACGCAAGTACATCGAGTCGGTCGGCGGGAAGCTGCACGGCTTCTGGTACGCGTTCGGCACCTACGACGGCTATAACCTCTGGGAGGCGCCTGACAACGTCTCGATGGCCGCAGTCGCGATTGCCCTAGGTGCAGGCGGCGCGCTGTCGAAAGTCGAGACGACGCCGCTGCTCACCGTCGAGGAGACCCTGGACGCCCTCGGCCGTGCGCAGGCGGTCGGCTACCGGCCGCCCGGCGCGTAGTTGTCGATGTCAGATCGGCGACAGACCAGGTCCGTAGCGATCCAGCTTGAGGGCTTGCATGAGCGTCACAAAGCGTGGCTCCGAGCGCAGGCCCGTCCAGTGGGCATCGCCTTTCAGAAACACCATTCGAGTGTCTCGCAGCACCAACCCCTGTTCCAGTGCAGTGAGAGCCGACCCGACTTCACCCAGCGCCGCATGCAACGATGCAATTGAAGTCGGGGTGACGTAGCGCGACTTCGATGCGGTCAAGAGCTGGTTCAGGATCGATCGAGCCTCTTCGGTTTCTCCAAGGCGCGCCAATCGCACGCCCAGCACCGACCAGGACCGGGTGGTGGCATCGGACAGCGCCACCGCGCGCCGGATCGAGGCAATGCCTTGTTCCGGTCGCGCATCGGACATGTGCATCAAGCCCGCTGCGAGATGGGTAAGCCAGAGATCCGGAGAAATATCGAGCGAGCGGTTCAGCCGAATTCGGGCTTCTTCTCGTTGACCGTTTGCCAGCAAAAGGCTTGCTTCCACGGTGTTGTAGACCGGGGACATCGGGTCGAGTGATCGCGCTGTCCGCAAATGGACAAACCCGTCGGCGAGGCGGCCTTGGCTCAGGAGCAGCAGTGCCAGGCCCCAGTGCGCAGTGGCCGTGTTCGGGTTGATGGTCAACCCGCGACGAAATGCATGCTCGGCGCCCACCCAGTCGAAGTCGAACCAGAAGCGGCTGAAGCCGTGACCCGCGTGAGCCTCCGCCAGATTGGGGACCAGCGCGAGCGCATGCTTCAAGGCAGCGTTCGCCGGCTCGAACACCTCGGCAGCCAAACCATCGGAATTCCACAGCTTGCGCCGATGGACCTGGGCCAGTTCCACCCACGCCATCGCATATGCAGGATCGACGCTGAGCGCCTGATTGAGCAACGCCACGCCCTTGTCGACTTCATCGGCCCGGCCTCCCTGCGCCCGCCATCGCGCGGCCAGACAGAGCTGGTAGGCGTCCATGTCGCGCGTGCCACCGATGTCCGCAAGCCGCGCAGGGGTACCCAGCCCCACGCGCAGCACGGGCAGCAATGCCTGCGTCACCAGATTCGAGATCTGATCCTGCACGTCGAATACGCTCGTGAACTTCTCGTCGAACCCGCCGCTCCAGGCGGCGACACCATCGGCGGCATGCAGCAGGCGGGCCGTGGCACGCACCAGATCGCCGCGTCGCTGCAGCGATCCATCGACGATCCAAGTCACTTCGAGTTCCCTTGCGGCACGCACCGGGTCTTGCATGGGACCGGCGTAGCGCTGCACCGAGCCGGTCGAGCGCACAACCAGCCCGGGTACCGTGGATAGCCTGGCGATCAAACTGTCTGCCATTCCGACTTCAAGCAGCTCGTCCCGGCTTTCTGTCGCCAGTGGCTTGAAGGGCAGTACAGCAAGGGTGGCCGTTGATTGCCCGGCCGGCGGGCGACTCCGGATCCACCAGCCCGCAGCTCCCAATGCTGCAGCCTGCGGCGGTGGGGAAGGCGGTTTCGGAAACGCCTTCGCTGCCGGTGAACGCAGTCCGAACAGCGCACCGGACCCCATCGTCGGAGTGTGGGAGTCAACGGCCACCGGCAAGGACTGCAACACCGGCGCAGTGCTTGCCGGCTTCAAGGGATTGGCCGTGTTCAATAGCGCAGCCACGGCGTCGTTCGACAATTCCCGCCCTCCTACCTCTCAGGGCTCTGCGTTCGGAACATGGAAGCGCGAGGCCGGCGACAACTACAGCTTGACACTGGTGTTCATGCGCTTCAATCCCGACGGCACGCTCGCCGGCACGCAAAAGGCAAAGGTAGTTCGTACCCTGTCAGCAGATGGCAACAGCTACACAGGCACAGTGGCCGGTCAGATCATCGACACCGCGGGCAATGTGATCTCGTCATACTGCGCAACAGATGCAGGTTCGCGCGTGAGTTGGTGATCTCCGCCGGAAGGTCCTATCGAACCCGCCACAGAAAAGGAAGAAACACATGCCCAGCGCCGAAACACTGGAACGCTTCATCGCCCGCGTCGAAGAGAACGCACATGCCGAAGCCGTCGAGGAGTTCTACGCCCCGAATGCCTCGTTGCAGGAGAACCAGGAAGCGCCGCGCGTCGGCCGCGACGCGGCCGTGGCACGCGAACGCGCCATGCTGGCCAAGGCCTCGTCGATCTCCTCGACCTGCGTGCGCCCGGTGTTCGTGAACGGCGACCGCGTCGTCATCCGCTGGATCTTCCACTTCGAGTGGAAGGACGGCACGGCCACGCACATGGAGGAACTCGCCTACCAGCGCTGGGAGGGCGAACGCATCGCCGAGGAGACCTTCTTCTACGACCCGGCGCAGCGCGTGCCCGTCAAGTCGAAACACTAATGCCCAAGTTCCTGCGCAGCGCGTAGGAAGCTGCCGACAGACATGCGGCAGTCTCTATGGAAAGTGGGGAACCTTGGTTCAATTCAAGGAGTTCCCCCATGTCCGTGGTCTGCGACGTCTGCAGAACCTCCAACCCCAACAGCGCGATGTTCTGCGACGGCTGCGCCAGCGCGCTGCGAGGCCTCGCGCCCACCGGCTTCTCCGCGATGGAATGGAGCAAGGGGCCGCGCCTGAACGGCTGGCCGATATCGAACAGGGCACCGCTGCTTGCTGACAGGCAGCCCGGCCGGAAGACCACGGGGTTGCGAACGCGCCTCGGCCTGCTGGCGTTCGCGGTGGGCACCGCCTCGCTGGCGGGATTCCTGTTCCTCCAGCGCGTTCACATCACGTAGAGATCGACGTACTCGTGCACCGGCAGCGCTTCGAGCGCCTGCTGGTCCAGCGAGACGGCGAAGATCGCGTCCTGCTGCTTCTTCGGGAAGCGCCGCGCGAGGTTGGTACGGAACTTGGCTTCCAGCAACGGGATGCCGTCCGCGCGGCGGCGCTTGTGGCCGATCGGGTACTCGACCACCACTTCCTCCAGCGTCTTGCCGTCCTTGAACTCGATCGTGAGCGCGTTCGCGATGCTGCGCTTCTCGGGGTCGTGGTAGTCGCGGGTGAACTGCGGGTCCTCCACGCAGGCGATCCTGTCGCGCAGCGCATCGATGCGCGGATCGGCCGCCACCGCGTCTTCGTAGTCGCCGGCAGTGAGCCGGCCGAAGATCAGCGGCACCGCCACCATGTACTGGATGCAGTGATCGCGATCGGCCGGGTTGTCGAGCGGTCCCTTCTTGTCGATGATGCGGATGCAGGCCTCGTGCGTGCGGATCGTCAGGCGCTCGATCTCCTCCACCGTCCTGCCGGCCTTCTTCAGCTGCGCATGCAGCGTCATCGCGGCCTCTACCGCCGTCTGGCTGTGGAACTCGGCCGGAAAGCTGATCTTGAACAGCACGTGCTCCATCACGTAAGAGCCGTAGGGCCGCTGGAACTTGAAGGGCTGGCCCTTGAACAGCACGTCGTAGAAGCCCCAGCCCTTGGCCGTCAGCACGCTCGGGTAGCCCATCTCGCCGGTCTTCGCGATCAGCGCCAGGCGCACCGCGCGGCTGGTGGCGTCGCCGGCGGCCCAGCTCTTGCGGCTGCCGGTGTTGGGCGCGTGGCGGTAGGTGCGCAGCGACTGGCCGTCGACCCAGGCCAGCGACACCGCATTGACGATCTCGTCGCGCGAAAGGCCGAGCATCTGCGCCACCACCGCGGTCGAGGCCACCTTGACCAGCACCACGTGGTCGAGCCCGACCTGGTTGAAGCTGTTCTCCAGCGCGATGCAGCCCTGGATCTCGTGCGCCTTGATCATGGCGGTGAGCACGTCCTTCATCGTCAAGGGCTTCTTGCCGGCGGCCACCGCGTTGCGGCTGAGCCAGTCGGCCGTGGCGAGGATGCCGCCCAGGTTGTCACTCGGATGGCCCCATTCAGCCGCGAGCCAGGTGTCGTTGAAGTCGAGCCAGCGGATCATGGCGCCGATGTTGAAGGCCGCCTGCACCGGATCGAGCTGATGCTGCGTGCCCGGCACCCGGGCGCCGTGTGGCACCACCGTGCCGGACACGACGGGGCCGAGCAGCTTGGTGCAGGCCGGGTACTCGAGCGCCTCGAGGCCGCAGCCCAGCGTGTCGATCAGGCAGTTGCGCGCGGTCTGGTAAGCCAGCGCGCTGGTGATTTCGTAGTCGAGCACGTAGTCGACGATGTCGACGAGCACGCGGTCGGGTTCGGGGCGGATGTTGCTGATGGGGGCGGACATGGTTCTTTCTTCAAACGCGTTCTTCGATCGGCACGAAGCGCAGGTCTTCGGGCCCGGTGTAGTTGGCGCTCGGCCGGATGATCTTGTTGTCGATACGCTGCTCGATGATGTGCGCGGCCCAGCCGCTGGTGCGGGCGATCACGAACAGCGGCGTGAACATCGCGGTGGGCACGCCCATCATGTGGTAACTCACAGCGCTGAACCAGTCGAGGTTGGGGAACATTTTCTTGGCGTCCCACATCACCGTTTCGAGCCGCTCGGCGATGTCGAACATCTTGGTTGACCCAGCCTCCTGCGACAGCTTCTTCGCGACCCGCTTGATGACCTCGCTGCGCGGGTCGCTCACGGTGTAGACCGGGTGGCCGAAGCCGATCACCACCTCCTTCGCCTCGACGCGGCGGCGGATGTCGGCCTCGGCCTCGTCGGGCGAGTCGTAGCGCTTCTGGACTTCGAAGGCCACTTCGTTGGCGCCGCCGTGCTTGGGCCCGCGCAATGCGCCGATGGCGCCGGTGATGGCCGAGTACACGTCGGAGCCGGTGCCGGCCACCACGCGCGCGGTGAAGGTGGAGGCGTTGAACTCGTGCTCGGCATACAGGTTGAGCGAAGTGTGCATCGCCCGCTCCCAACTCGCCGTCGGCGCCCTGCCGTGCAGCAGGTGCAGGAAGTGCGCGCCGATCGAGTCGTCGTCGGTCTCGACCTCGATGCGACGCCCCTGCGTCGACCAGTGGTACCAGTAGAGCAGCACGGAGCCGAGCGAGGCCATCAGACGATCCGCGATGTCGCGCGCGCCGGGCGTGCCATGCTCGTCCTTCTCGGGCAGCACGCAGCCGAGCGCCGAGACGCCGGTGCGCATCACGTCCATCGGATGCGCGCTCGCCGGCAGGTGCTCCAGCGCTTCCTTCACGCTGGCCGGCAGGCCGCGCAGCGCCTTGAGCCTGGCCTTGTAGGCACGCAGCTCGGCGGCGGCGGGGAGCTTGCCGTGCACCAGCAGGTGCGCGATCTCCTCGAATTCGCAGACCTCGGCGATGTCGAGGATGTCGTAGCCGCGGTAGTGCAGGTCGTTGCCGGTGCGACCCACCGTGCACAGCGCCGTGTTGCCGGCGGTCACGCCCGAGAGCGCCACGGACTTCTTGGGCTTGAAGCCAGGCTGCAGGGTTTCTTGCGTCATGCGGGTACTTTCATTTCGTTGAGCGGGTCGTGCGCGGCCTCGGCGATCGGCGACGGCCGGCCTGCCGCGTCGACCGCCACCATCTCGAACACCGCCTCGAGCGCCACCCCGGGCTGGTCTGCGGCCAGGTCGTCGGCGAAACCCGTGACGTGGACCGTGAGCGAGCTGCGGCCAACGCGCAGCACCTGCGCATCGAGCGTCAGCACGCTGCCCAGCCGCACCGGCACATGGAACTGCGCATCGCTGCAGCGCGCCATCACCACGTCGCGCCGCGCGAAGCCGCGCGCGGCCAGGAAGGCGGCCTTCGCCATCAGGTGCAGCGCGTTGCCGCCGAACAGCGTGCCGTAGTGGTTGGCATGTTCGGGAAACACCACCTCGGTGAGCTGCGCGTGGCGCTTGCGGGTCGTCATGCTTCGCAATTTACGCAACATCCGTCCCATAATGAAGGACTGAATTAGCGAATGATTGCGAATGCAGCAGCCTCGAGTTGCGAAGTTTGCGAATCCACGGACGATGAAAAAGACCTTCATGGGCGTACGCCTGCGCCGCCTGCGCGAAGAGCGCAACCTGAGCCAGGTGGCGCTGGCGCAGCAGTTGGGCCTCTCGCCCAGCTACCTGAACCAGATCGAGCAGAACCAGCGGCCGCTCACGGTGGCGGTGCTGCTGCGCATCAGCGCCACGCTGGGCGTGGACGTGCAGGCCTTCTCGGACGACGAGGAAGCGCGGCTCATTGCGGGCATGCGCGAAGCGCTGGCCGACAACCCCGGTGGCGAGGCCGTGTCGCTCGCCGAGCTGCGCGAACTCGCCACGCAGATGCCGGCGGTCGGCCGCAGCCTGGTCGCGCTGCACCGCCGCCAGCGCGAGGCGCTGGAGCGCATCGAGGCGATCGCCGGCGTTCTGGGCGACGGCCGCGACGAACTCGCGCAGTTGCGGCCCATGCCTTTCGAGGAGGTGCGCGACTTCTTCTTCGCCCACCAGAACCACATCGCACCGCTCGACGATGCGGCCGAGACGCTGGCCGCAGCGTGGCGGCTGCGAGAAGGCAATCCCGGCGACCGCCTGGCCCGGCGCCTGCTGGAACAACACGACGTGCGCGTGGTGCCGATGGAAAGCTTCGGGCCCGAGGACCAGCGGCGCTACGACCCCGCGACGCGCGTGCTGCGGCTCTCACCCGATCTCGAGCCCGGGCAGTACGCCTTCCAGATGGCCACGCAGCTCGCCTTTCTGGAGATGGACGACGTTCTGCGTCAGCTCGTCGAGGCGGCGGCCTTCACCGGCGACACCGCGCGTGAGCTGGCGCGCATCGGCCTGGCCAACTACTTCGCAGGCGCCCTGCTGCTGCCCTACGGCACCTTCCTCGCGGAGGCCGAGGCGCTGCGCTACGACATCGACTTGCTTGCGCGCCGCTTCGGTGTCGGCTTCGAGACCATCTGCCACCGGCTCAGCACGCTGCAGCGGCCCGATGCGCGCGGCGTGCCCTTCTTCTTCGTGCGAGTCGACCGGGCCGGCAACATCTCCAAGCGCCAGTCGGCCACGCATTTCCACTTCTCGAAGACCGGCGGCACCTGCCCGCTATGGAACGTGTACGAAGCCTTCGCGCAGCCCGGCCGCATCCTGCCGCAGCTCGCGCGCATGCCCGACGGCCGCGTTTACCTGTGGATCGCGCGCACCGTCTCGCGCGGGCACGGCGGCTGGGGCGCGCCGACCAAGACCTTCTCGATCGGCCTGGGCTGCGACATCAGCCACGCGCCGCGGCTGGTGTACTCCAAGGGCCTGGACCTGCGCGACCCCGAGGTGCCGACGCCCATCGGCATGGGCTGCAAAGTCTGCGAACGCGCCGCCTGCCCGCAGCGCGCCTTCCCCTTCCTCGGGCGGCCGCTCGATGTCGACGAGAACCAGAGCCGGTTCGCGCCTTATGCGGTGGCGGAGCTGCGGCCAGCGGGCGCAATCGGGACGAGACAGGGTGCTGGCCGCGGCAAAGCCATATAGTTCCTTACCCTTCGTAAGGAGCTCAAGAAATGGCCGTCGCCACAATGACCAGCAAAGGACAGATCACCATGCCGCAGGCCGTGCGCACTGCACTCGGCCTGCGTCCTGGCGCCAAGGTGGATTTTGTCGCCGAGGGTGACGGCTTCAGACTGGTCCCGCTCAAGACCGATGTCTCTGCTCTCAAGGGCCGCTTTGCTGGACGCGTCGCAAAACCCGTCAGCATCAAGGCAATGAACGACGCCATCGGCGAAGCAGCATCGGCTCGGCAACGCAAACCCGGCCGGTAGCCTTACATGATCGGCCTCGACACCAAGGTGCTGGTGCGTTACCTCGCGCAAGACGATCCCAGGCAATCCGCGAGCGCCACACCCTTCATCGAAACGCGCCTTAGCGAACGTTCGTCCGGCTTCATCAGTCTGGTTGTGCTGGTCGAGCTTTGCTGGGTGCTGGAGCGAATCTACAGCGCGACGCCTAGCGAAATCGGCGAAACCATCAGCGACCTTCTGGAGACGCCACGGTTCCACCTGCAGCAGCGTGAAGTCGTCCAACAAGCCGTTCGCCGCTTTCAAGACAAGAAGGCGGGAAAGGCTGGTTTGGCGGATCTGCTCATCGCGCAGATTGCTTTGGACGAGGGCTGCAGCTCGATCGTCAGCTTCGACCGAGGAGCTGTTCGCACGGCGGGCATGACACTGCTCGACTGACTCAAGGTTCAAGCGCCAGTTCCTGGCGCAGCACCTTCGCTGCCGCCACCATGTTCACCAGCGCCGCCTCGGTCTCCGGCCAACCGCGGGTCTTCAGGCCGCAATCGGGGTTGACCCACAGGTTGCCCGGCGGCACCACCGCAGCGGCCTTGCGCATCAGGCGCAGCATTTCGTCGACGGCCGGCACGCGCGGCGAATGGATGTCGTAGACGCCCGGGCCGATCTCGTTGGGGTACTTGAACTCGCCGAAACCGCGCAGCAGCTCCATGTCGGAGCGGCTGGTCTCGATGGTGATGACGTCGGCATCCATCGCCGCGATCTCGGGCAGGACGTCGTTGAATTCCGAGTAGCACATGTGGGTGTGGATCTGCGTGCGGTCGGCCACGCCCGAGGCGCTGATGCGGAAGGCGCGCGTCGCGCTCTCGAGGTAGGCCTTCCAGCCGGCGCGGCGCAGCGGCAGGCCTTCGCGGATGGCCGGCTCGTCGATCTGAATGATGCCGATGTCGGCGCGCTCCAGGTCGACCACCTCGTCGCGGATCGCCCAGGCGATCTGCTCGGTGGTCACGCTGCGCGGCTGGTCGTCGCGCACGAAGGACCATTGCAGGATGGTGACCGGCCCGGTCAGCATGCCCTTCATCGGCCGCGCCGTGAGGCTTTGCGCATAGACGGTCCATTCGATCGTCATCGGCGCCGGGCGCGCGACGTCGCCGTAGATGACGGGCGGCTTGACGCAGCGCGAACCGTAGGACTGCACCCAGCCGTTGGCGGTGAAGGCGAAGCCGTCGAGCTGCTCGCCGAAGTACTCGACCATGTCGTTGCGCTCGGCCTCGCCGTGCACCAGCACGTCGATGTCCAGTTCTTCCTGCTTGCGCACCGCGAGCGCGATCTCGGCGCGCATCTTCTCGCGGTAGCCTGCGGCATCGAGCGCGCCGCGCTTGAAGGCGGCGCGCGCGGTGCGGATCTCGACCGTCTGCGGAAAGGAGCCGATGGTGGTGGTCGGCAGCGGCGGCAGCGTGAAGTGCGCGCGCTGTACGGCCTGGCGCACGGCGAAGGGCGAGGCACGGCTGTCGTCGCCCGCCACGCGGCGCGCGAGGCGCAATGCGACGTCGGCGCGGTGCACGCGCGGGCTGGCGCGGCGGGCAGCCACGGCGGCGCGGGCTGCCGAAAGCGCGTCCTGCACTTCGGCCTCCTTGCCGTCGAGCACGGCGCGCAGCATGCGCAGCTCGTCCAGCTTCTCCACCGCGAAGGCGAGCCAGCTCTTCAGTTCGACATCGAGCTTGTTCTCCGCCGCGAGGCTGAAAGGCACGTGCAGCAGCGAGCACGAAGGCGCGATCCACAACTCGCCCTGGTGCTTGTCCGCCACGGGCCGCAAGCGCGCGAGCGCGGCATCGGGATCGGCGCGCCAGATGTTGCGGCCGTCGACGATGCCGATCGACAGCACCTTGTGCGCCGGCAGCCAGTCGGCCACGCCGGTGAGCTCGTCGGGCGCGCGCACCGCATCGACATGCAGGCCGGCCACCGGCAGTTGGCAGGCCAGGCGCAAGTTGTCCGAGAGCGGCGAGAAGTAGGTGGCAAGCAGCAGCTTCGGCGCTCGGCGCGCGAGCTGCCAGTAGCTGCGCTCGAAGGCATGGCGCCAGGCGTCGGGCAGGTCCAGGCCGAGGATGGGCTCGTCGATCTGCACCCATTCGACGCCCTGCGCCTTGAGGCGCGCGAGCACCTGTTCGTACACTGGCAACAGCGATTCGAGCAGCGTGAAGCGGTCGAAGCCGGCCTCCTTCTCCTTGCCGAGCCAGAGAAAGCTCAGCGGCCCGAGCATCACCGCCTTGACTGCATGGCCGGCCTTCTGCGCCTCGGCCACCTCGTCGAACAGGCGGACCGATTGCAGGCTGAAGCGCGTCGCCGGCGAGAACTCGGGCACGAGGTAGTGGTAGTTGGTGTCGAACCACTTGGTCATCTCGAGCGCGAAAGTGCCGTGCTCGGCGTGCGCGCAGCCGTGATCGTGCACCTCGTCGGCCACGCCGCGCGCCATGGAGAAATAGCGCGAGAGCTCGGGCTCGTCGCCCCGGAAGTCGAAACGCGCCGGCTCGCAGCCCAGCAGCTGGATGTGGTTGGCCACGTGATCGTAGAAGGCGAAGTCGCCCACCGTCACGAAGTCGAGGCCGGCGTCGCGCTGGGCCTGCCAGTGGCGCGCACGCAGCTCGCGGCCGACGGCTTCGAGCGCATCGCGGTCGATCTCGCCGCGCCAGTGTTGTTCGAGAGCGAGCTTGAGTTCGCGTTGTGCGCCCATGCGCGGAAGGCCGAGAGTATGGATACGTGTCATCCCCCGATGGTCGGCGTTCCTCGCCTATGATTCAAACGAAAGCTTTTGCCAGTCAACTTGAATTTCATTCATGGCCCAGTCCATCCTCGAGATCCGCCACCTGCGCACCCTGGTGGCGCTGCGCGACACCGGCAGCCTGGTGCGCGCCGCCCAGCTGCTCAACCTCACGCAGTCGGCGCTGTCCCATCAGGTCAAGCTGCTCGAAGACCGTTACGGCGCGGCCTTGTTCGAGCGCAAGTCGGTGCCGCCGCAGTTCAGCGGCGCCGGCCTGCGCCTGCTGCAGCTTGCCGATGCCGCGTTGCCGCTGGTCGAGGAGGCGGAGCGCGACGTGTCGCGCCTGGCGCAAGGCGGCGCCGGCCAGCTTCGCATCGTGGTGGAGTGCCACACCTGCTTCGACTGGCTGATGCCGGCGATGGACGCGTTTCGCAACCGCTGGCCCGAGATCGAGCTCGACATCGTCTCGGGCTTCCATCCCGACCCGATCGCGCTGGTGCTGCAGAAACGCGCCGAGGTGGCCATCGTTTCCGAGCAGGACCCGGACGAAACCGTCGACTACCACCCCCTCTTCCGCTTCGAGATCATGGCCCTGCTGGCCAACGAGCATCCGCTCACGGCAAAGACGCATCTCACGGCCCGCCACTTCGCCGACCAGACGCTGATCACCTACCCGGTGCCCGACGACATGCTCGACATCGTGCGTCAGGTGCTGGCGCCGGCCGGCGTCGAGCCGGCGCAGCGCCGCACCACCGAGCTCACGGTCGCGATGCTGCAGCTGGTGGCCAGCGGCCGCGGGATCGCGGCGCTGCCGCTGTGGGCGGTGCAGGGCTACCTGGACCGCGGCTACGTCACCGCCCGGCCCGTGGGCCGCAAGGGATTGACCGGCGAGCTGCACATGGCCTGCACCGCATCGACCTCGGCTCGGCCCTGGCTGGAGGATTTTGTTCGCATCACGCGCGAGAGCTGCTTCAAGAGCCTGCCGGGGATCGAGCTGCTCTGAGGATGCTCAGGCGACCAGCGTCATCGGCCCGCGGTGCCCGACCAGTTCGAGCACGCGCTCGCCCGACACGGTCTCGTGGGCGAGCAATTCGTCCGTGAGTTCGTCGAGCGCGCGGCGGTGCGTGCGCATGATCTGCTGGCATTTCACGTTGAGTCCTTCGAGCAGCAGGCTGGCCTGGCGCACCGCGGCCGAGACCTGCCGCGATACGTGCTGCGCCGGCAGCGCGCCCAGGCTGAACAGCGCGCCGTCTTCGCCGAAGCCGTAGCGCCCGACCATGTCGAGCGCCAGCTTCGAGGCTTGCTGCAGGTCGTGGCTGGCCCCGCTCGATGCTTCCTCGAACACGGCCAGCTCGGCATTGCGGCCGCCCAGCAGCATCTGGATGTGCTTTTCCATGTCGCTCTTCAACACCAGCGTCATGTCTTCTTCCTGCGTCACGAGCGTGGCGCCCAGCGACCCGCCGCGCGGCAGGATGGTGACCTTCTCGACCTTGCCGTAGCCCAGCACGACGGAGACGAGCGCGTGGCCGGCCTCGTGCACCGCGATGTAGCGACGCTCGCGCTCGCCGAGCGCACGCTGCGCGCCGTTGAGCTCGCCGATGCGCGTGGTCTCGATGGCTTCCATCAGGTGGCCCATCGACACCGCCTCCGCGTTCGCGCGCGCCGCCACGAGGGCCGCATGGTTGACGACGTGCGCGATGGTCGCCGGCGACAGCCCGGTGGTCAGGCGGGCCAGCTGCTCGTAGTCCACCTCGCCGGCGAGGCGCAGCTTGGCGGCATAGAGCCGGAAGATGGCGGCACGGTCGCGCACGTCCGGCAGCTTGACGTTCACGCGGCGATCGAAGCGCCCTTCGCGCAGCAGCGCATCGTCGAGGTTGTCGACCAGGTTGGTGGCACCGACGACGATGACGCCCTCGTTGGCCTCGAAGCCGTCCATCTCGACCAGCAACTGGTTGATGATGCGGTTGCCCTCCGATTCCGCCGGTCCCGAGCCGCCGGCGCTGCGCCTCGAGATGCCGTCGATCTCGTCGATGAAGAGGATGCAGGGCGCGTTCTTGCGTGCGGTCTCGAAGAGCTTCTTGACCTTCTGCACGCCGACGCCATAGAACTTGGAAGTGAACTCGCTGCCGTTGGTGGCGATGAAGCGGGCGCCGCACTCGCCGGCAAGCGCCTTGGCGAGCAGCGTCTTGCCGACACCGGGTCCGCCGAGCATGAGCACGCCGCAGGGCGGTCGCGCGCCGAGCGCGCCGAAGCGCTTCGGGTTCTTCAGGTAGTCGACGATGTCCTGCAGCGCGTTCTTGGCCTCACCGGCGCCGATGACGTCGTCGAAGCGCAGGCCGGTCGGCTTCTCGACCAGCTTGGCGCTTGCGCCGATGCTGTCGCGCATCATGTAGACAAGGACCGCGACGAGCAGGATGGGGAGGAACACCCCCACCAGATCGCGCGCCGCACTCAGCGTGCGGTCGTCTGCGGCAGGTGCGCCGACCGTGGTGTCCGGCAGCACGACCAGCTGGAACGATTTCGAATCGCCGGCCTTCGCCGCCTCGCCGACGACCAGTGCGGCGAAGGAGCCTCGGCCGTCGACCACGAAGTAGCGCTCTCCGACGGTCGTGGACACGAGGACGGCATTGGCCGCGATGCCGACAGTGCGGACCGCGCCGGCGCGCAGGTCGCGCAGCAGTTCGGAGCCGTCCTTCTCGGTGGCGGTCCAGTCGGCCGGCGACGTGCGCATCTGCTGCGCGGCGCCGCCGAGCTGATGAAGCTGCGGCGTTTCGCGCAGCGCCAGGTACAGGGCGGCGATGGCCAAGGCGCCTAGGAAGGCGGCGAAAGCGAATCGAGCCACGCCCGATCGAACAAGTCTGTGGAGCTGCTTCATGGACGGCGGACGGGGCGCGGCATCCGACGATGGTAGGCAGCCAGGCAGCAATCGACACCGCCACAGCGGCGGCGGCGCAGCTTAAACACCGCTTGCGTGGAGTACTTCGCGGCCGGCCCGGCACCGGC
Source organism: Variovorax sp. CF079 (assembly GCF_900101545.1). Lineage (GTDB taxonomy): Bacteria > Pseudomonadota > Gammaproteobacteria > Burkholderiales > Burkholderiaceae_C > Variovorax. The sequence continues at coordinate 74,660 of NZ_FMZU01000017.1, forward strand.
GTTGCGCGCTCGCGTCAGCGCGGGCGGCGCAGCACCCTATTTCTTCTGCACCAGCCTGATCACACTCGAAAAATCGAGCGCTCCATTCCCAGCCAGGCTGTGCGCGGCATACAGATTGCGCGCCAGCCCGCCGAGCGGCGTGGCGGCGCGCACCGCGGCGGCGTTCTCCTGCGCGAGGCCCAGGTCCTTGAGCATCAGGTCGGTGCCGAAGCCGCCGGCATAGCCCTTGGAGGCCGGCGCGTTTTCCATCACGCCGGGCAGCGGGTTGTATTTTTCGAGCGCCCAGTTGCCGCCCGAGCTGCGCCGCATGATCTCCGACAGCACCTTGGGATCGAGCCCGTTGGCCACGCCGAGCGCGATCGCCTCGGAGGTACCGATCATCAGGATGCCGAGCAGCATGTTGTTGCAGATCTTGGCCGTCTGGCCAGCGCCCGCCTCGCCGGCATGGAAGATGTTGGCGCCCATCTTCTCCAGCACCGGGCGCGCGCGTTCAAGGTCGGCTTCGGAACCGCCGACCATGAAGGTCAGCGTGCCCGCGATCGCGCCGCCGGTGCCGCCCGAGACGGGCGCATCGATCACGGCCACGCCGCGTTTCGCGCCTGCTTCCGCCACCTTGCGCGAAGTTGCCGCGGCGATGGTGCTGCTGTCGATCACCAGCGTGCCGGCCGCGATCTTCTCCATCAGGCCGGGCTGGCCGTCGCTGCCGAGGTAGAGCGACTCCACATGCTGGCTTGCAGGCAGCATGCTGATCACCACCTCGGCGCCGGCGAGCGCGTCCACCGCCGACTTGGCGATCGGCAGTCCCTCGGCGCCGAGCTTCTTGCAGGCCTCGGCCGAAAGGTCGAAAGCGCTGAGTGCGTGGCCGGCCTTGTGCAGGTTGAGGGCCATCGGGCCGCCCATGTTGCCCAGGCCGATGAATGCGATCTTCATGTGTGTCTCCGTTTTGTGCTCTTCCCACCCGTTCGGGCTGAGCTTGTCGAAGGGCTCAGGGTGAACGGAGTCAGGGGTTGTTGTCATTCGCTCACACGAGCCCGGCGAGTTCCGGCGCCATCTCGCCGCGGACCATCAGGTGATCTTCAATGAAGGCTGGCGTGATGTCGTCCAGCGTGGCCGGGTTCCACTTCGGATTGCGGTCCTTGTCGATCAGCACGGCGCGGATGCCCTCGGCAAAGTCCTTGTGCGCGCAGAAGCCCAGCGAGGCCCAGTACTCGAGCCGGAAGACTTCGGCCAGCGACATGCGGTGCACGCGCTGCCAGAGTTCGAAGCTGAGCGCCGCCGAGCTCGGCGCGCCCTTGGCGAAGGTCTTTGCCGCGGTCTGCAGCCAAGGGTCGTCGCTTTGCAACGCGCGCAGCCGCTTGGCGATGTCGCCCAGGTCGTCGCCGGCCATCAAGGCGTTGATGGAGTCGAAATGCTCGCGCACCTTGGAAGGCGGCAGTTCGGTGCCTTCGCCCGCACGCAGCAGGATGCGCGAGAGCGCGGCGCGATCGGCCTTGGCCTCGCCGGTCCATGTGCCTGCGGCGATCTCGTCCAGCACCTGCGCCTTGCGCTCGTGCGGCACCAGCAGGTCGGCCAGGCCGCAGAAGATGGCATCGGCTGCATTGAGGTGGGCCCCGGAGAGCGCGAGGAACAAGCCCACGCGCCCCGGCATGCGGCGCAGGAACCAGCTCCCGCCCACGTCGGGGTAGAGGCCGATGCTGATCTCGGGCATCGCGAGGCGGCTCTGGGCCGTGGCCACGCGGTGCGAGGCACCCGCCATGAGCCCGATGCCGCCGCCCATCACGATGCCGTGTCCCCAGCACAGGACGGGCTTGGGAAAGGTGTGGATCAGGTAGTCGAGCTCGTACTCCTCGGCGAAGAAACGCTCGGCGTAGGGGTTGCGTTCGGGTCCGCATTCCAGCAGCGTCTGGTAGAGCTGGCGCAGGTCGCCGCCGGCGCAGAAGGCCTTCTCGCCCGCGGCCTGCAGCAGCACGCCGGCAACGCCCGCATCCTGCGCCCACTCGCGCAGCTTCGGCGTGAGCAGCCGCACCATCGCGACCGAAAGCGCGTTGAGCGCCGCCGGCGTGTTGAGCGTCGCCACGCCGAAGCGCCGGCCGCCGGTCGTTTGGATCTCGTCGAACAGGACCACTTCATCGCTCATCGGATATCACTCTCGCCTTCCAGCAATTTGCGCGCGATGATCACGCGCATGATTTCGTTGGTGCCTTCGAGGATCTGGTGCACGCGCGTGTCGCGCACCAGCCGCTCCAGCGGGAACTCGCTCAAATAGCCGTAGCCGCCGTGCAGCTGCAGCGCGTCGTTGCAGACGTTGAAGCCGACGTCGGTCGCAAAGCGCTTGGCCATCGCACAATAGGTGCTCGCATCGGCATGCCCGGCGTCGAGCCTGCTCGCGGCCAGCCTCACCATCTGGCGCGCGGCCACCAGTTCGGTCGCCATGTCGGCCAACTTGAACTGCAGCGCCTGGAAGCTCGCGAGCGGCTTTCCGAACTGGCTGCGTTCGTGCAGGTAGCGGCGCGACGCGTCGAGCGCGCCCTGCGCCGCGCCGACCGAGCAGGTCGCGATGTTGATGCGGCCGCCGTCCAGCCCCTTCATCGCGATGCGAAAGCCCTCGCCTTCGCTGCCGAGCAGGTGGGCGGCGGGCACGCGCACGTTGTCGAAGTTGATGGTGCGCGTGGGCTGGCTGTTCCAGCCCATCTTGTGCTCTTTCTTGCCGTAGCTGATGCCCGGCGCATCGGCGGGCACCGCGAAGGCGGAAATGCCGCCCGCACCGCCGCCGCCGGTGCGCGCCATCAGCACCAGCACGTCGGTCGAACCGGCGCCCGAGATGAAGGCCTTGCCGCCGTTGATGACGTACTCGGCGCCCTGGAGCTCGGCGCGCGTCTTCAGCGAACCGGCATCCGAGCCGGCGCCCGGTTCGGTCAGGCAGTACGAGGCCAGCTTGCGCCCGCTCGTGAGATCGGCACCCCACTGCTCGCGCACGACGGGTCCGCCCCAGGTGCCGAGCATCCAGGTCGCCATGTTGTGGATCGTGATGAAGGCCGTGGTCGACGGATCGACCGCGGCCATCTCCTCGAACACCAGCGTGGCGTCAAGGCGCGGCAGCGCCAGGCCCTCGATGCTTTCGGGCGCATAGAGGCCGCAGAAGCCGAGCTCGCCCGCCTTCGCGATGGCCTCTTTCGGGAAGATGCCTTCGGCGTCCCAGCGCGCGGCATGCGGCGCGAATTCGGCCGATGCGAATTCGCGCGCGGTCTGTGCGAAGGCCCGCTGCTCTTCGGAGAGTTCGAAGTCCATGCGCCCTGAGATTACTTCAGGCTGATGGTGGTGTTGAGCCCGTGCGCCGTGTCGTCGTCGAACCAGCGCTCCGTCACCGTCTTGGTCTGCGTGTAGAACATGATGACCTGCTTGCCATAGGGGCCGAGGTCGCCGAGTTTCGAGCCGCGCGAACCGGTGAAGGAGAACATCGGCACCGGCACCGGGATCGGCACGTTGATGCCGACCTGCCCGACGTCGATGTCTTCCTGGAAGCGGCGCGCCGCGGCGCCCGACTGCGTGAAGATCGCGGTGCCGTTGCCGTTCGGGTTGGCGTTGATGAGCTCGATGGCTTCGTCGATGCTCTCGGCATTGGCCAGGCACAGCACCGGGCCGAAGATCTCCTGATCGTAGATGGTCATGCCGGGCTTGACGTCGGCGAAGACCGTCGGGCCGACGAAGTTGCCCTTTTCGTAGCCGGGCACCGTGGGGTTGCGGCCGTCCAGCGCCAGCGTGGCACCGTCGGCCACGCCGCGTTCGATCAAGCCGTTGACGCGCTCGTAGGCCGCGCACGACACCAGCGGACCGACGTCCACGCCCTTCTCGGTGCCGGCGCCGATCTTCAGCGTCTTGGCCTTCTCGACCAGTTCGGGCACCCACTTCTGCGCCTCGCCCACCAGCACCGCGACCGACACCGCCATGCAGCGCTGCCCGGCCGCACCGAAGCTCGCGCCGGCCAGCGCATTGAGCGTCTGCTCCTTGTTGGCATCGGGCATCACGATGGCGTGGTTCTTGGCGCCCATCATGCATTGCACGCGCTTGCCGGCGAGCGTGGCGCGGTTGTAGACGTGGGTGCCGACCTTGGTCGAGCCGACGAAGGAGATCGCCTTGATGTCCTTGTGATCGCAGATCGCGTTGACCACCGCCTCGCCGCCATGCACGACGTTGAGCACGCCGGCCGGGATGCCGGCTTCGAGCGCGAGCTCGGCCAGGCGCATCGTGACCATCGGGTCCTGCTCGGAGGGCTTCAGCACGAAGGTGTTGCCGGTGACGATGGCCATCGGGAACATCCACAGCGGGATCATGGCCGGGAAGTTGAAGGGCGTGATGCCCGCGCACACGCCCAGCGGCTGCAGCAGCGTGTAGGTGTCGACGCCGTTGGCGACGTTGTTGGCCAGCTCGCCGAGCTGCAGGTTGCCGATGTTCGATGCATGCTCGACCACTTCGAGGCCGCGGAACACGTCGCCTTCGGCATCGGGCAGGGTCTTGCCCTGCTCGGCCGTGAGGATCGCGGCCAGCTCGGCCATGTTCTCGCGGATGAGTTGCTGGTACTTCAGGAAGATGCGCGCACGGGCGCCGATCGGCGTCTTGCGCCAAGTCTTGAAGGCTTCCTTCGCCGAGGCCACGGCGGCATCGACTTCGGCTTGCGTGGCGAAGGGCACGCGGGCCAGCACTTGCTGCGTGGCCGGGTTGACGATGTCGCGCCACTCGGTGGTTTTCGACTCGACGAACTTGCCGCCGATCAGCAGCTTGACGGTCGCGATCTGGGTCGCGGGTGTGGTGGTGGCGTCCATGAACTTTGTCTCCTGATGGGGTGCAGCAACCGATGCTAGCTTTGCACTTTTGCCATGGCAATAGACAAATACGCACCAACGATCTGCATAATTGCAAAGCATGGACTGGGACAACCTGCGCTTCTTTCTGGAGCTCGCGCGCACCGGCACGCTGGTGAGCGCTGCACGCCGGCTCGCGGTCGACCACACGACGGTGGCGCGCCGCATCCAGGCGCTCGAGAAGGAAGTCGGCAGCGCCCTCTTCTCGCGCGAGGCCGGCGGCCATCGCCTCACCGAAGCGGGCCGCCGGCTGCAACCGCAGGTGGAGGCGATGGAGAGCGCCTTTCTCGCGGTCGAGAGCGCGGCGCCCGCTTCGCGCGAGGGCCTGTCGGGCCTAGTGCGCATCGGCGCCACCGAGGGCTTCGGCACCATCGTGCTGGCGCCGAGGCTCGCGCTCTTCGCGCAACAGCACCCCAAGCTCGTGATCGACCTGCTGGCGATGCCGCGGCTGGTGCACCTGTCGCGCCGCGAGGCCGACATCGTGATCTCGCTCGAACGCCCGGCGCGCGGGCCGGTGGTGGTGACCAAGCTGACGGACTACGTGCTGCGTCTCTACGCGTCGGAGCACTACCTGGCATCGCACAAGCCGATCGCTGCGCGCGAGGACCTGCGCGGCCACAGCTTCATCAGCTACGTGGACGACCTGCTCTTCAGCAAGGAGCTGCAGTACCTCGACGAGCTGTACCGGCCCGATTCGTTCGCGCTGCGCAGCACCAGCATCCTCGCGCAGCACCAGGCCGCCGCGGCGGGTGCCGGCATCGCGGTGCTGCCGGCCTTCATCGCCGAGCGCGACGCCTCGCTGCGCCGCGTGCTGCCGGGTGAAGCCAATTTCACGCGCACCTTCTGGATGTCGGTGGCGGCCGAGACGCGGCACCTGGCGCGCATGCAGGCCACCTGGAACTTCCTGCGCGAGACGGTGGAGGCGCAGCGCGAGGTGCTGCTGCCGGCGGATGCCGCCGCCGGCTAGTTGCGATGCTGCGAGCCCTGGCGCTTGCGGTACCAGTCCGCCGCTTCTCCGGGCGAGGCCAACTCCAGCCGCTCGAGGATGCGCGCCAGGTGTCGCTTGACGGTATGGGGACTGAGATTCAAAAGGCGACGGCGAAGGCCGGCATCCCGGAGTTGCTGAAACGGTTGGCGCCGCTGGGCCTTGCTGCCCGGGCGCGCCGGGTCTGGCACAGGCTCTCGCACAGAGCCAGGCTCCTGTGCGCCGCGCTCCTCATGACTGCGTCGAGCTTTGGCTTGTCGATGGTGGTCGCTTTTCTTGGCGCGCTTTAGGACTTACGGCCAGATCGGCGGGTGGCTGCCGGGTGGCATCGAGGGGCGCGCCCAGCCGGCCGCCGTTCGCGCCAGCCGCGCGCTGTGGCGCATGGCGCGGAGTTCGCCGAAACCCGATGACGCGCTCTCGAGCCAGGGCTCCCTGTCGGGCTTGACCAGCGCCAGGCCGCCGGGCACCCGTCCGAGCCCGCGCAGCCAATGCCCGGTCTGCGCCAGCGAGACCTGCACATGCCAGCTGCCGCCCTCCTGCTGCTGGCGCCACAGCGCTGTGGCTGCGCCCATCGCGATCAGGTAGCCGGTCGCCTCGTCGATGATCTGCATCGGCAAGGGCCTGGGCTTGCCGTCGCCGGCCGCCTCGCCCTCGGCGTGGTTGAAGCCCATGGCGGTCTGCACCAGGGAATCAAAGCCGCGGCGCTGCGACCAGGGCCCCTCGGTCCCATAGGCCGAGAGCGAAACGTAGACGATGCCCGGACGCCGGATTGCCGCGTCCTGGGCCCCGAACCCGAGCGCCGCCAGGCCGCCGGGCCGGTAGCCCTGCACGAACACGTGAGCATCGGCCAGCAGGCGCGCGAGTGCGTCGCGTCCCGCCTCGCTGCGCAGATCCGCGTGGGCCGAGAGCTTGCCGCGGCTGGTGTCGGCGATGGCTTCGATGTTGGGCAGTTGCGGCGAATTGACCAGCATCACGTCGGCACCGTAGGCCGCGAGCGCGCGGCAGCCGGCCGGCCCCGCGAGCACACGCGTGAGATCGAGCACACGCAACCCGGTCAGGGGCCGTTCGTGGACGTGCAGCGGCGGCAAACCCAGCGGCGGCGCGTCGCCGATGCGCTCGATGGTGAAGAGCGGCTGTACCGCCACGGCCCGGCCCTGCGGCGTCGCGTCCCATTCGTCGAAGCGGCGCAAGGCAGTGGCGACGAGGCCGGCTTCGGCCGCCGCCTGTTCGAAGTCGTTGGCCCTCCACGCCGCCATGGCCGCCTCGGCGTCGGCGCGCTGCACGGTCGGCGGCGCCAGCCCCATCAGGCGCAGCGCGCCGTCGCGATGGTGGGCAAAGTTGGCATGCACGCGCACCCAGCCGTCTGCGCAACGGTAGAGGCCGGAGAAAGGATCCCATTGCGGCGGCACGTGGCCGTCGATGCTGAACCAGGCCGTGCAATCGAGCGCGGCATGCAGCATGTCGACCGCGACCTGCTGGCGCGGCACGCCGCGCAGGTGGCCCAGCTCGCAGGCCGCGAGCGCGGCAGCGGCGATGGTGCTCTGCGCCGCCGCGCCGACGGCGAATGACGAGGGCAGCACCGGATCGGCGCCGCTCAGTTGCACGAAGTCCAGCGCATCGGCGGGCAGGCCGGCCTGCTGCCAGAGCCCCTGCAACGCGCCGATGACCTTCATCTTCAGTGAAGCAGCTTCACACCCGTCTTGGCCTGCAGCGCCTCGAAAGTAACGCCGTCGGCGAGCTCGATCACCTTGAGACCCTCGGGCGTGACGTCCATCACGGCCAGGTCGGTGATGACGCGGTCGACCACGCCCACGCCGGTGAGCGGCAAGGTGCACTGCTCGAGGATCTTGAGGTCCTCGGTGCCGTCCTTCTTCTTCGCGACGTGTTCCATCAGCACGATCACGCGCTTGACGCCGGCCACCAGGTCCATGGCGCCACCCATGCCCTTGACCATCTTGCCGGGGATCATCCAGTTGGCGAGGTCGCCCTTGGCGCTGACCTGCATGGCACCGAGGATCGACAGGTTGATCTTGCCGCCGCGGATCATCGCGAAGCTCTCGTGGCTGCCGAAGATGGCCGAGCCGGGGATCGTGGTCACGGTCTGCTTGCCGGCGTTGATCAGGTCGGCGTCGACCTGGTCCTCGGTGGGAAAGGGGCCGATGCCGAGCATGCCGTTCTCGCTCTGCAGCCAGACTTCCTTGTCGCCGACGAAGTTGGCCACCAGCGTGGGGATGCCGATGCCGAGGTTGACGTAGAAACCGTCTTCGAGTTCTTGCGCGGCGCGTGCCGCCATCTGGTCTTGGGTCCAGGGCATGTCAGGCTCCTTTGTTCTTGATGGTGGCCGGGCTGCCCGTGTTCACGGCAGCCTGCGCGATGGCGGCCTGCGCCTCGACCTTGGCGGCAGCGACATCGACCGCAGCGCTCACGGTGCGCTTCTCGATGCGCTTCTCGGGCTTGGCATTGAGCACGATGCGGTGCACGTAGATGCCCGGCAGGTGGATGTCGTCCGGCGCGAGCTCGCCGATCTCGACGATCTTCTCGACCTCGACGATGCAGATCTTGCCGGCCATGGCGGCGGCCGGATTGAAGTTGCGCGCCGTGAGGCGGAAGCGCAGGTTGCCCGACTTGTCGGCCACGTCAGCCTTGACCAGCGCCACATCGGGCACCAGCGAGCGTTCCATCACATAGGTCTCGCCATCGAACTCGCGCAGCTCCTTGCCCTCCGCGACCATCGTGCCCACGCCGGTCTTGGTGAAGAAGGCCGGGATGCCGGCGCCGCCGGCGCGCAGCTTCTCGGCCAGCGTGCCCTGCGGCGTGAACTCGAGCTCGAGCTCGCCGGCCAGGTACTGGCGCTCGAACTCCTTGTTCTCGCCCACGTAGCTCGCGATCATCTTCTTGATCTGGCGCGTGCCGAGCAGCTTGCCCAGGCCGAAGCCGTCGACGCCGGCGTTGTTGGAGATGCAGGTCAGGTTCTTGACGCCCGAGTCGTGCAGCGCATCGATCAGCGCCTCGGGAATGCCGCAGAGGCCGAAGCCGCCGACCGCGAGTGTCTGGCCGTCGGCGACGACGCCCTTGAGCGCTGCGTCGGCGGAGGGATAGATCTTGTTGGCCATGGTTCCTCGTTCGGAAATGGTTGATGAAGCGCCTGAGACGATACTACGTACAGGCATACGTAGTATTTCGTAATGGAGACACCCGACACTCTTTTGCACGCGATCGACTACCGGCTCGCCTTCGAGCAGGCGCCGGTGGGCATGGTGCTGTCGCGCCACCGCATCATCGTCGACTGCAATGCGCGCCTGTGCGAGATGTTCGGCACCACGCCTCATGACCTCGTCGGTGAATCGTTTCGCGTGCTCTACCCGAGCGTCGCCGAATTCGAGCGCATCGGCAAGCGCATGGAGCCGATCCTCAACGCGAGCGGCCGCTATGCCGACAACCGCATGATGAGAAGGGTCGGCAGCCTGCATGGCGCCTTCGCGGGCGAGACCTTCTGGTGCCACGTGAGCGGCCAGGCGCTCAACCGCGCCGCACCGCACGAAGCCGGCATCTGGACCTTCGAGGACCTCGGCTCGCGCAGGGCGGCCAAGGCCGAACTCACGCCGCGCGAGCGCGAGGTGGCGGCCCAGGTGATGCAGGGCCTGACCTCGAAGGAAATCGGCAAGGTGCTCGGCATCAGCCACCGCACGGTCGAGATCCACCGCGCGCGGCTGATGCGCAAGTACGCGGCGGCGACCACGGCCGAGCTGGTGCAGAAGCTCATCGCCGGCTAAGCCGGCTACGGCACGATCCGACACCATGTCTTCGTCCCCCGGCCCCACCAAGCCGCCGCACCATCGCGCGCGCGGCTTCCAGAACAACTACATCGAGTTCCAGCCCAAGAGCCTCGCCGAGCTGCTGCGATGGCGCCGCGAGGCCGCGCGCGCCGGCCTGCCCCGCTCACCGCTCGCGCCCATCCCCCGGGCGGCGCCCGATCTGCCGTGGCTGCACGCCAACGCAAAGGCCGGCGCACGGATGGCGCCCGCCGTCACGTGGATCGGCCACTCGACTGTGCTGGCCCAGCTCGGCGGCCTCACGCTGCTGACCGACCCGATGTTCTCCGAGCGCGCCTCGCCCGTGCAGTTCGCGGGGCCGCGGCGCCATGTGCCGCCCGGCATCGCGCTGCCCGAGCTGCCGCATGTGGACCTGGTGCTGGTCTCGCACAACCACTACGACCATCTCGATGCCGCGTCGGTGACGGCGCTGAAGCGGCAGCCCGGCGGCCCGCCGCTCTTCGTCGTGCCGCTGGGCCTCCAGCCATGGTTCAGGGCGCAGGGCATCCGGCATGCCGTGGAGCTGGATTGGTGGGACAGCCATCGCATCGCGACGCCGCAGGGCGAGGCCGAGGTCGTGCTGGTGCCGGCACAGCACTGGTCCTCGCGCGGACCGCGCGATGCGCTCGCCACCTTGTGGGGCGGCTTTGCGGTGTTCGCGCCGGACTGCCATCTGCTCTTTGCCGGCGACACCGGCTACTCGCGCGACTTCAGCGACATCCGCCGGCATTTCGAGAGCAGGCAGACAGCCGCACAAGGCGGCGGCTTTGACATCGCACTGCTGCCCATCGGCGCCTACGCGCCGCGCTGGTTCATGAGCGCGCAGCATGTGAACGTCGAGGAGGCGCTGCAGATCCACGACGACCTCGGCGCCAAGCGCTCGCTCGGCGTGCACTGGGGCACCTTCGAACTGACGGACGAGTCGCTGGACGAGCCGCCGCGGAAGCTGGCCGAATTGCGCGTGGCGCGCGGCATGCCGGAGGACGATTTCTTCGTGATGGCGATCGGCGAGACGCGCAAACTCGCTCCCCGGGTTGCCGCAACGAAGAGAACTTGAACCATGACGAACATGCCGCGCGCCGCCAGCTGCATCCTGGCAGCCATGGCCTTGCTGGCCGGCTGCAGCAACGCGCCGCCTCGCGAGGCCCGCACCGCGCCGCCATCCACCGACTGCACGGCGCGCGTCGGCACCGACCGCAATGCCGAACTGCCCGGCTACCTCCTGCCGAGCACGGCCGGCGGCACGGTCTGCGTTCCCTTGCTGTTGACCGCAAACCGCCAGCCGAAGGACTACGCAGGCCGCGACTTCCACGTCGATGAATTCACCGACGCCAAGCTCAAGGCGCGCTGGAACGCTTGCAAGGCCGATGCCGCCTGCTTTCGCCACATCGATGCGCAGATGCAGCGCTGGCTGCCGCCCAACAAGGAGCGCGCGACGCGCTCGACCGGCGTGGTCGATCCCTCGGGCCGGATCGATCCCGACGGCCAGGTCGACCTGCGGCAGATCCGGCGCCCGGCCTTCTTCGCCAAAGCGCCCTACAACGAATCGATCGCCGAGGCCGAGCCGCGCAGCTACACGGTCGAATTCAGCGCACCGCGCGACAGCTTCGAGCGCATCGACCTGAAGATGCACGACACCATCAAGCTGCGCGGCTGGTACATCGAGGGCAGCGGCGTGGACGACGGCAAGGGCGGCAAGCTGCGTGCGCTGGTCATCATGGCCAGCGGTGGTGGAGGCCAGCTCACGGCGATCCAGCATCCTGACGAGAAGTCCTACCGCATCGATCCGGCCACCGGCAAGACGGTGGACATCGCCTTCCCCAACGCCACCACCGAGACCATGGGCCAGCGCTGGTGGCGCGAGAACCTGCATGCGCTGAACATGGCCGGCTTCGACGTGCTGGGCTACGACCGCCGCGGCGAAGGCCTCTCGGGCGGCTTCAGCGACACCCACACGCTCGAACAGGGCGAGGACGTGTTCCGCGTGCTCGAGCAACTCGAGAGCGGGCGCGGCATGCGCATGCTGACGCCTTCGGGCCAACTGCTCGAAGGCAGCGCGGCCGGCGGCCGGCTGCTCGCGGGCACGAAGGCCGACCGGATTCCGATCATCCTCGCCGGCTATTCGCGCGGCTCGATGTCGACCGCCTGGGCCATGACGAAGAACTTCGTCGAATCGTGCAGCTACGACATGCCGAGCGTGACTTGCACGCCGCCCAAGGGCCTGAAGAACATCAAGGGCGCGATCCTGCTCGCGTCCTTCGCGAGCGGCGCGGGCTACGTGCCGGCATCGCCCGACCTGGCCAACCGCAACCTCTTCGCGGCCGGCATGGCGGCCGACCATCACATCGTCTTCTATCCGAGCTCGGCCACGCTCGCGGGCATGGACAAATGGCCAGCAGCCTTCTTCGGCAAGGGACTGTGGGACCGCGCCGAGAGCGTGGAAGGAACGATCGCGGCCTACGACCGCATCCGCGGCGCGAAGGAGATCGTGGTGGCCCGCGGGCCGCATTCGATGGAGACCTGGGCGCCGGCCGACCTGCGCTACCTGCAGGAGCGCATGGTGGCCTTCGCAAAGGTGGCGGTGACGGGCGGCACGCGCGTGCCGGGTGCGAAGCCGTGGTCCGATCTCAGGTCGCTCGTCGCGACCACGCCCGATTCGTGGGAGCCTTCCTCGCGCCCCCGCTAACCGGCTTTGCGAAAGGTCAGGTTGATGCGGCAGGCGCCCATGAAGGGATGCGCCTCTTCCTTCAGCGGCAGCACGCCGTGGTAGTGCAGCCGCGCCGGCCCGCCCCACACGACCACGTCGCCGTGCGCGAGCGGCACGCGGCGCGCCTTGTCCGCACGCTTCGCGCCGCCAAAGAGGAAGACCGCCGGCATGCCGAGCGACACCGAGACGATGGGCCAGCGCATGTCGCGCTCGTTGCGGTCCTGGTGCAACGAAAGGCGCGTGCCTGCTTCATAGCGGTTGAGCAGGCAGGCATCCGGCACAAAGCCCTCGAAGCCGGCGGCCGCCGCGGCCTCGGTCGCGAGCTGCGAGAAAGCCGCCGGCATACATGGCCAGGGCCGGCCGGTGTCCGGATCGATGGTGTCGTAGCGGTAGCCCGTGCGATCCGTGACCCAGCCCAGCGCGCCGCAGTTGCTCATCGCGACCGACATGCGAAAGCCGCCCGGCGTGACCATGTGGCGCAGCGGCGCCTGCGCCGTCACTTCGTTCACGCCGGCCAGCAGCGCGGCTTCATGCGGCGTCGCAAAAGCACGCAGCCACACCGCGCCCGGGCCCAGCGATTCGACAGACGATTCAAACAGATCCTCTGTCACGCGCGGCTCCTTCGGGGAACACCGCGGAACCGGCTTCGCCGGGCCGCTGGTGTTGCCCCCGGCGAGGGGGTTGGCGTAGCGACACGAAGTGCGTGAAGCCTGGGGGTGAGCTTCATGTCGCGTCGTGGAAGATGATGCCGGCCGTGTGGCGCTGGCCCGAACGCACGCGGCTCACACCATGCCGCAGATTGACGCGGTAGACGCCGCGCGTGCCCTGCACCGGCCGGTGGTGCACCGCGATGACGGCCGCGTCGCCCTGGCGCAGCGGCAGCACCATCGGCCGCGACTGCATGCGCGGCCGCTGCTCGGTCATCACGAACTCGCCGCCGGTGAAATCGCGGCCGGGCTCCGACAGCAGGATCACGAGCTGCAGCGGGAACACGTGCTCGCCGTACAGGTCCTGGTGCAGGCAGTTGTAGTCGTCGGCGCCGTACTGCAGCAACAACGGCGTGGGCCGCGTCTGGCCCGCCGCATGGCAGCGCGCGATGAAGTCGGCATGCCGTGGCGGATAGCGCACCTCGATGCCCATGACCTGGTTCCACCGGTTGGCGATGGGCGCGAGCTGCGCGTAGACCGCTTCGCGCAAGCCCGCCAGGCGCTCCGGCAAGGGATAGTCGAAGTACTTGTACTCGCCGCGCCCGAAGCCGTGCCTTTCCATCACCACGCGGCTGCGAAACAGCGGATCGAGCGGGTACAACGCCGACAGCGACTCGCACTCCTCGCGTGTCAACAACCGCTCGATCAAGGCGCTGCCCTCGGCATCGAGGTCCAGCGCCACTTGGTCCCAATCGGTCATGCGGCGCTCGCCTCCCGCTCGAGCAAGGCACTCTTGCGCTCCACACCCCAGCGATAGCCCGACAGGCTGCCGTCGCTGCGCACCACGCGGTGACACGGGATCGCCACGGCAATCGCATTGGCGCCGCAGGCCTGGGCCACGGCACGCACCGACTTCGGGCTGCCGATGCGCCGGGCGATCTCGGCATAGCTCGCGGTCGTGCCGGCCGGGATCTCGCGCAGCGCCTGCCACACGCGCTGCTGGAAGGCGGTGCCGCGCACGTCCAAGGGCAGGTCCAGGCCCAGGCCCGGTGCCTCGACGAAGCCCACCACCTTGGCCACCAGTTCCTCGAAGGCCGCATCGCCGCCGATCAACCGTGCCTGCGGGAACTGGTCCTGCAGCGCGCGCACCAGCGCATCCGGATCGTCGCCCAGCGCGATCGCGCAGACGCCGCGCTCGCTCTGCGCGACCAGGATCGCGCCGAGTGCGCATTCGCCGGTCGCGAAGCGGATATCGGTGTTGGCGCCGCCGGCGCGCCACGCGGTCGGCGTCATGCCGAGCATCTTGTTCGAGCTCTCGTAGAAACGGCCGTTGGAGTTGTAGCCGGCGTCGTAGATCGCATCCGTCACCGTGTCGCTGCGCGCGAGCTCCAGGCGCACGCGCTTCGCGCGGTGCGCGGCCGCGTAAGCCTTGGGCGTGAGGCCCGTGACCTCCTTGAAGATGCGATGCAGGTGGTAGCTGCTGAGTCCGGCACGCTCGGCGAGCTGGGCTAGCGTGGGCGCCTCTTCGGCGCGCTCGATGAAGCGGCACAGCTCGGCCACCTGCGCCGCATGCTGTTCGGCCAGCGCGGGCTGGTCGGGCTTGCAGCGCTTGCAGGGCCTGAAGCCCGCACGCTCCGCGTCGGCGGCCGTGGCGTGGAAGTCCACGTTCTCGGGCCGGGCCGGGCGCGCGCCGCAGGAGGGCCGGCAATACACGCCCGTGGTCCTGACCGAATAGAAGAACTTGCCGTCGGCCGCCGGATCGCGCGCGGCCACCGCCTCCCAGCGCGGATCGCTCACGGTCGCGAGGGCGCGGATTTCGTTGGGGTTGCTCATGTTCATGTGGATCCTCTAGCAGTGTCGTTGATCGATGCATCCACTCTAGGGATCAGGGGTTGCATGCGCACTCCGGCTCTTGCTTTCGAATTCGGACATTTCCGGCCTTGGCCTACGGGCCAGCGCGTCGGGCCTCGTTACCATTTCGGCCAATGATCGATCGCCGCTCACTCCTCACCGCCAGCGGCGCCTCCATGGCGCTCGCCGCTCTCGGATTCCCTCCAGATGCCCTCGCAGCCGGCGGAATCAAGCTCGCACAACCCCGGCCCTTCTCTTTCGAACGTCTTGTTACCTTCGCGAAATCGCAGGCCGCCAAACCCTATGTGGCCGACAACACGCTGCCGGCCGACGTGCTCCAGCGCATCGACTACGACGCGCACGGCAAGATCAAGTACAACCCCGACAACGCGCTGTTCCGCGACGGCCCCGGCCCCTTCCCGGTCACCTTCTTCCACCTCGGGCGCTACTTCCAGACGCCGGTCCACATGTATGTGACCGAGGCCGCGAGCGGCGACGGTTTTGCGCGCGAGATCCTCTACGACAGCGCATATTTCTCGATGCCGGACGACAGCCCCGCGCGCAAGCTGCCGGACGGCGCCGGTTTCGCGGGCTTCCGCCTGCAGGAAAGCCGCAACGGCGATCAGAAGAAGCTGCCCTGGCAGACCAACGACTGGGTCGCCTTCCTCGGCGCCTCCTACTTCCGCGCCATCGGCGAGCTCTACCAGTACGGCTTGTCGGCCCGCGGCATCGCGCTCGATGCGGCCATGCCCGACCGGCCCGAGGAGTTCCCGAACTTCACGCGCTTCTACTTCGAGCCGCCGGCTGCGCCGGATGCGAACACGATGACGGTCTATGCGCTGCTCGAGGGACCGAGCATCACCGGCGCCTACAAGTTCATGATGCAGCGCGGCAAGGCGGTGCTGATGGACATCGAGTCGCGCCTCTTCCTGCGCCGCGACATCGGCCGCCTCGGGCTGGTGCCGCTGACCTCGATGTACTGGTACTCGGAAAGCAGGCCCACCGGCATCGACTGGCGGCCCGAGGTGCACGACTCCGACGGCCTCGCGATCTGGAACGGCGCCGGCGAGCGCATCTGGCGACCGCTGAACAATCCCACGCAGACCCGCGCCTCGTCCTTCAGCGACACGCGCCCGCGCGGCTTCGGCCTCCTGCAGCGCGACCGCGCCTTCGACCACTACCAGGACGGCGTGTTCTACGAGAAGCGCCCCAGCCTCTGGGTCGAACCGCTGGGCGACTGGGGTGAAGGTTCGGTGCAACTGGTCGAGATACCGACCGACGACGAGATCCACGACAACATCCTCGCCTGCTGGGTGCCCAAGGCGCCGGCCGCCGCGGGCTCCAGCTACAACCTCAAGTACCGGCTGCACTGGACCGACCAGGAGCCCTTTCCCTCCCCGCTCGCGCGCTGCGTGGCGACGCGCCTCGGGCGCGGCGGGCAGCCGGGCACGCAGCGGCCGCAGGGCGTGCGCAAGTTCATGGTCGAGTTCATCGGCAAGCCGCTGGAGACCATCCCCTTCGGCGTCAAGCCCGAACTCGTGCTCACGGCTTCGCGCGGCAAGTTCTCCTACATCTTCTCGGAAGCGGTGCCCAACGGCGTGCCGGGCCACTGGCGCGCGCAGTTCGACTTCACCGTGGATGGCAGCGAGCCGGCCGACATGCGCTTGTACCTGAAGAACGGCGACCAGACGCTGACCGAGACCTGGCTGTACCAGTACCAGCCGGGCTGATCCCCACGACCGACTTGGACGCTTCGTCCAATGTTGGATACATTCGGCCGATGAAGAAAAAGCCGAACAAGCTCCTGCTGCGGGAGCTGCAGACCATCGCGCAGGGCCTCGGGAAAACCTTCGCTCCTTTCTGCGAGGTGGTCGTCCAAGACCTCACCCATCCGAAGAACGCGATCTTCGCGATCGAGAACAACCTGAGCGGGCGCCGCGTGGGCCAACCGGTGACGGAGCTGGGCCTGGCGCGCATCGGCGACCCGGACTACCCGGCCGTCATCACCAACTACGCCAACCAGTTCGCCGACGGCCGCAAGGTCAAGAGCACCTCGATCGGCATCAAGGACGAGAGCGGCGAGTACGTCGCCGCGCTGTGCCTGAACGTGGACCTCACGCTGTTCCAGGGCTTCCAGGCTGCGCTCGCGCAGTTCACCCGCATCGAATCGAGCGAGATCAGTGAAACGCTGGACGCGCGGCATGCCGACCGCATCTGCGAGCGGGTCGACGAGTTCGCCGCCACGCGCGCCACCAGCGCACGATCGCTCAAGCCGGCGGACCGCAGGCAGCTTGTGCAGGAACTGAAGAAAGCCGGCTTCCTCGACATCCGCCGCGGCATGGAGATCGCCGCCGCACACATGGGCGTGTCGCGAGCGACGGTGTACAGCGACGCGAAGTAGGGCCTGTTAACTTGTCACGGCGTCGTCACCCGGCGCCGGCATGGTGCAAGGCTTTATCTCAAGCCACCCGGAACATGATGCGCATCGCTTCCCTCTCCTTCACCGCCCTGGCCGCCGCCCTTGCCTGCGGCAGTGCCGTGGCACAGACCGCCTACCCCGCCACCCTCGCCGGCCATGCGCTGCTGCCGGCGCAAAGCTTCATTGCCGCGCCGAAAGACGCGCCGGCCGACCTGCAAGTGAGCGGCAAGTTCACCAGCGGCAAGCGCGTCGAGGCGCTGGGCAGCATCGAAGGCCTGTCGGCCGGGCGCGGCACGGGCGTTTCGCTGCCCTTCAAGGGGCAGCCGGTACAGGGCCATTCGGGCATCAAGAAGATGGACGACGGCAGCTTCTGGATCCTCACCGACAACGGCGCCGGCGCCAAGGCCAACTCGCCCGACTTCATGCTCTACCTCAACCACTACAAGGTGGACTTCAAGAGCGGCAAGTTCGAGCGCACGGGCACGGTGTTCCTGCACGACCCGGACAAGAAGGTGCCCTTCCGCATCGTCCATGAAGGCAGCAAGCAGCGCTTGCTGACGGGTTCGGACTTCGACCCCGAAAGCTTCCAGTTCGCGGGCGGCGCGCTGTGGATCGGCGAGGAGTTCGGCCCCTACCTGGTCAAGGCCGACCTGAAGGGCAAGGTGCTCGCGGTGTTCGAGACACAGGTCGACGGCAAGGCGGTGCGCTCACCCGATCATCCCGCCGTGACGACGCCGAGCGCCCCCGGCGGCGCGGTCGATTTCCAGATCCGGCGCTCCAAGGGCTTCGAAGGCATGGCTGCATCGAAGGACGGCAGCAAGCTCTACGCCCTGCTCGAAGGTCCGGTGTGGAACGCCGAGGCCAAGGACTACGAGCGCATCGACGGCAAGGAGGCGCTGCGCGTGCTCGAGTTCGACGTCGCGAGCGAGAAGTGGACCGGCCGCCACTGGAAGTACCCGCTGGAGGCCAACGGCCACGCGATCGGCGACTTCAACATGATCGATGCGACGACCGGCCTCATCATCGAGCGCGACAACGGCGAAGGCACGGCCGACAAGGCCTGCCCCGAAGGCCAGAAGCGCAGCGACTGCTTCCACGACCTCGCGAAGTTCAAGCGCGTCTACAAGATCGAGCTGAACGACGCGAACGCCGGCCAGGCGGTGCGCAAGATCGGCTACATCGACCTGCTCTCGATCGCCGATCCCAACAAGCTGGCGCGCAAGCCGCCCAACGACGGCGTGCTCAAGTTTCCCTTCTTCACGATCGAGAACGTCGAGGTGGTCGATGCCACGCACATCGTGGTGGGCAACGACAACAACCTGCCCTTCTCCAGCAGCCGCGAGCCGAACAAGGCGGACGACAACGAGCTGGTGCTGCTGGAGGTGGGGGAGCTGCTGAGGGCCAAGTAGCGCAATTGCCCAACCAACCGTTCGGCCTGAGCTTGTCGAAGGCGGGGCGAGCCCTTCGACAAGCTCAGGGCGAACGGCTGTTGGCGCCTCACACCGCCCGCGTTCATCCTTCGACCTGCTGCGTCAGCTCGCCGCTCTGCAGCTGTTCGATGCTGCGGCTCAGAAAGCTCCAGAGCCGCTCGTCCTCGCTGAATGCGACATTGAAGCGCAGCCAGCCGGTCGGGTGCGGGTTGACCAGGAACAGCTGGCCCGGGCCGAGCATGATGCCCTCGGCGGCCGCGCGCGTGGAGAGTTCGGCGCTGTCGACGATGTCCGGGTGCCTGGCCCACAGGTACATCCCCGCCGATGCCTCGTGGAACAGCTCGAAGCCGAGCGCGTCCAGCCGGCGCGCCACGCCGGCCTGCGCCTGGGCCAGCCGGTCGCGCAGCGACTTGAGGTGCTTGCGCCAGCGGCCGTCGGTCACGGTGCCGAAGGCCAGCCGCTCGGTGATGTCCGAGGAGGTCAGGCCGGAGACCATCTTGAGCTGCGCCAGGTCTTCGAGCAGTTCGGGCCTGGCGACGACGTAGCCGACGCGGATGTTCGGCGAGATGGTTTTCGAGAAGCTGCTCACGTAGACGACCTGGCGCAACTGGCCCAGGCTGGCCAGCGACGGGCGCATCGAGGCGTCCATGTCGGCGTAGATGTCGTTCTCGACCAGCATGAAATCGTGCGCCTGGGCAAGTTCCAGCAGCCGCACGAGTTGCGGCAGGGAAGCCGTCGAGCAGGTCGGGCTTTGCAGCCGCGGCTGCGTGAAGAAGGCCTTGGGCCGGTGCGCCGCCAGCAGCGCTTCCAGCGCCGGGAGGTCGTAGCCGGTCGGCGTGCGCGGCACGCCGATGAGCTGGACGCCCAGGAAGCGCAGCATGAACATCAGGTTGGGATAGCCGGGGTCGTCCACCAGCACCGCTTCGCCCGGCTTCAGCAGGCGGCGAGCCACCAGGTCCAGCGCCTGGCTGGAGCCCTGGGTCAGCAGCACCTGCGCGGCGTCGACCACGATCTGGCGCTCCGAAAGCGATTCGGCCACCGCCATGCGCAGCGCCATGTGCCCGAAGGGCAGGCCGTAGCCGCCGATGTCGGTGCCGCCGGCGGACAGGTGGCGCAGGCTGCGGCGCATGCCGTCCTCGAACAGCCAGTCGTGCGGCAACCAGCCGCAGCCCGGCTTGAGCTGCAGGTTGCGGTTCTCGAAGATCTGCTGCAGGTACCACCGGGCGTCGAAGCGCGGGTCGGCGCGCGGCGTGCCGGCCGCACCGGCGGCGCCCTCCTCGCTGCGTCGCTTGACGAAGAAGCCCGCGTTGGCGCGCGACACCAGCAGGCCCTGCGCCACCAGCCGGTCGTAGGCCTCGACCACGGTGAAGACGCTGACGCCGTGGGCGGCGGCAAAGGCCCGGATCGACGGCAGCTTGCTGTCGGCCTTGAGTTTCTGGGTGCCGATCAGCCCGCGCAGCCCCTCCACGATCTGGCTGACCAGGGGTGTCGGAAGTTCGGGGCGAAGAATGAGCATCGAGGGCGTCTCGGCAGACCGATCTGCACCATATGGAGGAAAGTATGTACAGGATACAAGACCAGTACAGTCCGCCGAACGAGCGCTCCGGCTGTACATGGCCGCGCCGGCCTGCGAAACCTAAAGTGCCGCCATTCCCATTCAGGCACAGGTCGTATCCATGCAGCGCGAACCCCATCTCAACAACGCCGCCCTCATGGCACGCCGCACCGCGGCCGTCGCCCGCGGGGTCGGCCAGGCCCATGACATATTCGTCAGCCGCGGCAGCAACGCCGAGATCTGGGATGTCGAGGGCCGCCGCTATATCGATTTCGCTGGCGGCATCGCCGTGCTCAACACCGGGCACTGCCACCCCGAGATCAGTGCGGCGGTCAAGGCGCAGCTCGATCTCTATTCGCACACCTGCTTCCAGGTGCTGGCCTACGAGCCCTACGTCGAGCTGGCCGAACGCCTCAACACGCTGGCGCCCGGCGACTTCGCGAAGAAATCGATCTTCCTGAGCACCGGCGCCGAGGCGGTGGAGAACGCGGTCAAGATCGCGCGCTCGTTCACCCGGCGGCCCGGCGTCATCGCCTTCACCGGCGGCTACCACGGCCGCACGATGATGACGCTCGGCCTGACCGGCAAGGTGGCGCCCTACAAGCTCGGCTTCGGACCGTTCCCGGGCGAGGTGTTCCATGCCCTGTATCCGAACGCGCTGCACGGCGTGAGCGTCGACGACGCGCTGCACTCGGTCGAACTGCTGTTCAAGAACGACATCGAGCCCGGGCGCGTGGCGGCCTTCATCCTCGAGCCGGTGCAGGGCGAAGGCGGCTTCTACGTGGCGCCCAACGATTTCGTCGAAGGCCTGCGCGCGCTGGCCGACCGCCACGGCATCCTGCTCATCGCGGACGAGGTGCAGACCGGCGCCGGCCGCACCGGCACCTGGTTCGCCAGCGAGCAGTGGCCGGTGGCGCCCGACCTGATCACCACCGCCAAGTCGATGGCGGGCGGCTTCCCGATCTCCGGCGTGGTGGGCCGCGCCGAGGTCATGGATGCGCCCGCGCCCGGCGGCCTGGGCGGCACCTACGCCGGCAGCCCGATCGGCTGCGCCGCGGCGCTCGCGGTGCTCAAGGTGTTCGACGACGAGCAGCTGCTGGCGCGCAGCAAGGCCCTGGGCGAGCGCCTGAAGACCGGCCTGCGCCGCATCGCGGCCGAGGTGCCGGCGATCGGCGACGTGCGCGGGCTCGGGGCGATGGTGGCCATCGAGCTGTTCGAGGAGGGCGACACCTCCCGCCCCGACGCCGACCTAACCCGCAAGGTGGTCGCGGAGGCAGCCCGGCGCGGACTGATCCTGCTGTCCTGCGGCAGCTACGGCAACGTGATTCGCGTGCTGGTGCCGCTGACGGCATCCGACTTGCTAGTGGACGAAGGCCTGGCGATTCTGGCGGACAGCTTCGCCGCGCTGCGCTGATCGGTCCATACTTGAACACCTCCATGACCCAAGAACCTCTGGTGCGCTTCCAGCGCGTCCAGAAAACCTACGACGGCGAGCACCTGGTGGTGCGCCAGCTCGACCTGGACATCCACCGGGGCGAGTTCCTGAGCCTGCTCGGGCCTTCGGGTTCGGGCAAGACCACCACGCTGATGATGCTGGCCGGCTTCGAGTCGCCGACCTCCGGCGACATCCTGCTCGATGGCCAGCAGATCACCGGCACGCCGCCGCACAAGCGGCACTTCGGCATGGTGTTCCAGAACTACGCCTTGTTCCCGCATCTCAGCGTGGGCCAGAACGTGGCCTACCCGCTCACGGTGCGCAAGGTGCCGAAGGACGAGCAGCAGCGCCGCGTGCAGCGCGCGCTCGAGATGGTCCAGCTGCGCGGCATGAACGACCGCCTGCCCGGCCAGCTTTCCGGCGGCCAGCAGCAGCGCGTGGCGCTGGCGCGCGCCCTGGTGTTCGAGCCGCAGCTGGTGCTGATGGACGAGCCGCTCGGCGCACTCGACAAGCAGCTGCGCGAACACATGCAGATCGAGTTGAAGGAACTGCATCGCCAGCTCGGCGTGACCTTCGTCTACGTGACGCACGACCAGGGCGAAGCCCTCACCATGAGCGACCGCGTCGCGGTGTTCAACGAGGGCGTGATCCAGCAGCTCGACTCGGTGGAGCAGCTCTACGAGGCGCCCGCCAACCGCTTCGTGGCCGGCTTCGTCGGCGACAACACGGTGCTCAAGGGCGTGCTGCGCAGCGCCGGCGACTGCGCCGAAATGGCGCTGCCCGACGGCCGCGTGCTGACCGGCCTGAACGTGAGTGGCGCGGCCGCGGGTGCCAAGGTCGAGGCCTGCATCCGCCCCGAGCGCGTGGTGCTGCAGCGGCAGAGCGAGGCACCGGGCCCCGACGTGCTCGCGGCCGAGGTGGCACGCGTCATCTACTTCGGCGACCACCTGCGGCTGCTGTGCAGCATCGGCGGCGGCCAGGCGGACGCCACGGTCAAGCTGCCGCTCAGCGGCCTGCAGGGCGCCGCGCCACCGCAAGGCGGCGAGCGGGTCTCGCTCAGATTCCCGGCCGACCACGTGCGCATCTATGCGGCTTGAGCGCCTTCGCATCCCATTTCTCGTCACCGCCAACCCACAAGGAATCTTTCCATGAAAAAGACCCGCCTCGCCCTCATCGTCGCCGCCGCGCTCGCGCTGCCGGCATTTGCGCAGCAGCAGATCACCGTCGTCAACTTCGGCGGCGCCAACGCCAATGCCCAGAAGAAGGCCTACTACGAGCCCTTCGAGAAAACCGGCATCAAGGTCATCCCGGTCGAATACAACGGCGAGCAGGCCAAGATCAAGGCCATGGTCGAGACCAAGAAGGTCACCTGGGACGTGGTCGAGGTCGAATCGCCCGACGCTGCGCGCGGATGCGACGAAGGCCTGTTCGAGAAGCTCGACTACTCGAAGATCGGCAACAAGGCGGACTTCCTGCCGGCCGCTGTCACCGAATGCGGCGTCGGCGTGTTCGTGTGGTCCACCGTCATGGCCTACAACGGCGAGAAGCTCAAGACCGCCCCCACCTCCTGGGCCGATTTCTGGGACGTGAAGAAGATCCCGGGCAAGCGCGGCATGCGCAAGGGCGCGCGCTACAACCTCGAATTCGCGCTGATGGCCGACGGCGTGAAGCCGGCCGACATCTACAAGGTGCTGGCCACCAAGGAAGGCGCCGACCGCGCCTTCAAGAAGCTCACCGAGCTCAAGCCCAACATCCAGTGGTGGGAAGCCGGCGCGCAGCCGCCGCAGTTCCTGGTGGCCGGCGATGTGGTGCTGACCACGGTCTACAACGGCCGCATCGACGCCGCCAACCGCGAAGGCCGCAAGCTGAAGATCTTCTGGCCGGGCGGCATCTACGACCTCGACTACTGGGTCATTCCGAAGGGCGCGCCCAACAAGGAGGCATCGCTCAAGTTCATCCAGTTCGCCATGCAGCCGGCGGCGCAGGCGGTCTATGCGCAGAACATCGCCTACGGCCCGACCAACACCAAGGCCTTGGCTTCGCTCGACAAGAAGGTGCTGGACGACCTGCCGACCTCGGCCGCCAATGCCAAGGAAGCCATCCAGTTCAGCGTCGCCTTCTGGGCCGACCAGGGCGAGGCGCTCGAGAAGCGCTTCGCCTCGTGGGCCACGCAGTAAGCGGCCATGCACGCGGCAACGCTCGCCTCCCACCTCCCGGCGGAGGCCCCGCCGGGAGAGCTTCGGCGCGCCCTGGCGCGCGCCGAGGCGCGCCGCAAGTGGCGCGCGTTCGCGCTCACGCTGCCGCTGCTGCTGTTCCTGCTGCTCACGCTGCTGGTGCCGATCGTGGCGCTGCTGCAGCGCGCGGTCGAGAACCCGGAGGTGGCCAACGCCCTGCCCCGCACGGTGCGCGCGCTCGACGGCTGGAATCGCCAGGAGGCGCCCGCGCCGCAGGCCTACGCGGCGATCGCGGCCGACCTCGGCCAGCTGCCCGACAGCGCCGATGCGGGCGCGCTGGCGCGCCGGCTCAATACCGAAATCGCCGGCGCCCGCTCGCTCGTGATGAGCACCTACCGCGCGCTGCCGATCGCCGGCACGCCGGAGGAAATCAAGGCGCGCCTGCTGGAGATCGACGCGCGCTGGGGCGAGGTGCCCTACTGGCAGGCGATCGCCAAGAACGGCTCGCGCTGGACGCCCGACTACCTGCTGGCCTCGGTCGACCTGCGGCGCGACGCCGCGGGCAGCGTCGAGCGCATGCCGCCGGACCAGCGCGCCTTCGGCGGCATCCTCTTGCGCACCTTCGAGATCAGCGCCGTGGTCACCTTCTTCTGCCTGCTGCTGGCCTACCCGCTCGCATGGTGGTTGTCGACGCTGCCGGCGCGCAAGGCCAACGTGCTGATGATCCTGGTGCTGGTGCCCTTCTGGACCTCCATCCTGGTGCGCGTGGCGGCGTGGATCGTGCTGCTGCAGTCCGAAGGGCTGGTCAACCGCGGCCTCATGGGCATCGGGCTGATCGACCACCCGCTGGCGCTGCTGTTCAACCGCACCGGCGTGATCATCTCGATGGTCCACATCCTGCTGCCCTTCATGATCCTGCCGCTGTACAGCGTCATGAAAAGCGTGCCGCCGACCTACCTGCGCGCGGCCGTCTCGCTCGGCAGTCCGCCGCTGGCGGCCTTCTTCCGCGTCTACGTGCCTCAGACCTACCCCGGCATCGGCGCCGGCGCGCTGCTGGTGTTCATCCTGGCGATCGGCTACTACGTGACGCCGGCGCTCCTGGGCGGGGCCGACGACCAGATGCTGAGCTACTACGTCGCACGCTACACCAACGTCGAAATCAACTGGGGCATGGCCTGTGCGCTCGGCGCGCTGCTGCTGGCCGCCACGCTGGTGCTCTATGCCGTGTACCGCCGCGTCGGCAAGGCCGACCTGAGCCTGGGCTGAAGGCACGAAAGACAAGCATGCCGAAGCTTCTTCCCGAATTTCCCGCCTACGCCACCTTCGCCGACAAGCTCGGCTGGTGGGCGGTGCGCGCCGGCTGCGTGGCGGTGCTGGCCTTCCTGCTGGCGCCGATCCTGGTCGTGATCCCGCTGTCCTTTTCCGACAGCTCCTTCCTGGCCTACCCGATCCCCGGCTGGTCGCTCAAGTGGTACCGCAACCTGTTCGAGTCGCCGGAATGGGCCCGGGCGGCGCGCAACAGCTTCATCGTCGCGCCCGCCGCGACGGTGCTCGCCACCGTGCTGGGCACGCTGGCCGCGGTGGGCCTGTCGCGCACGGATTTCGCGTTCAAGGGCCTGCTCATGAGCGTGCTGATCTCGCCGATGGTGGTGCCGATCGTGGTGGTGGGCGTGGCGACGTACCTCTACTTCGCGCCCATCGGCCTGGCCGACAGCTACCTCGGCCTGATCGTGGTGCATGCCGCGCTGGGCGCGCCCTTCGTGCTGACCACCGTGCTGGCGACGCTGGCCGGCTTCAACCACAACCTGGTGCGCGCCTCGCTGAGCCTGGGCGAAACGCCTTTCAACACCTTCATGCGCATCACGCTACCGGTGATCGCGCCGGGCGTGATCTCGGGCGCGCTGTTCGCCTTTGCCACCTCCTTCGACGAGGTGGTGGTCACCCTGTTCCTGGCCGGGCCCGACCAGGTCACGCTGCCGCGCCAGATGTTCACCGGCATCCGCGAGAACATCTCGCCCACCATCGCCGCCGTCGCGACGCTGCTGATCGTGTTCACAACCAGCCTGCTGCTGGCGCTCGAATGGCTGCGCGGCCGCCGCCGCTGAACCTGCCTGGGCGACATCCGGAAGATCGCGCGCCAGGCATGCTTCCTATCCATGCACATGCAGTACCGCGGCCTCGCGCGTCGGCGCCGGCCGCGCTGCCAGCGAAGCGATTGCAATAGCGGCGACGATCGAGGCGCAGCCGATCAGAACGAACATGGGCATAGGCCCTGCAGAAACCTGCTGCAGCGTACCGACGACGAACGGCCCGAGGATCGCGCCGAAGCGGCCGACGCTGAGCATCATGCCAACCGCCGTTGCACGGACGTTGGTATCGAAGGAGCGGGCCGTGAAGTTGTTCAGCACGTACTGCGCACCGATCACGAAGAAACCGGCCGCTGCCGTGCACACGATGTTGACGACATGCCCGTCGAGGAAGACCAGCGAGAGCACCGAGAGCCCGCCCAGCGCCCACCAGGTCGCCAAAACGCTGCGGCTCGAGCCCCGGCGGTCGGCCAGATAGCCGCAGGCCAGGCCGCCGGCGAATGACATGATCTGCATCAGCGCTCCGAATCCGAAGCTCGCCGCGAAGGTCTCGCCCCGCTTCATCATCACGGTCGGAATCCAGCCCGTGAGGCCGAAGATGCAGAAGAGGCTCAGGAAGGCGGCCAGCCAGATCGTGAGCGTCGTGCGGCGCGTCTGCGGCCTGAGGAGCGCGGCGACCGGATTGCGTTGAGTGGCCGCTCCCGTCACCACCAGGCGCGCATTGCGGTACACCTCGGCGCGTTCGGGACGCAGGCGCGTCAGCAGCGCCCGGATGTCTTCGATGCGGCCCTTCAGCGCCAGGAACTTGACGGACTCCGGCAGGCAGAAATGCAGCGCGATGGTCAGCGGGATCGACAGCGAGCCGATCCAGTACAGCACCTTCCAGCCGAACAGCGGCGTGAGGAACACGCCCACCAGGCCGGCCATCGTGCCGCCCAGGGCCCAGCCGAACGCAACGCCCCACAGCGAGAAGGTGTTGGCCACGCGGCGCGGCGCGAGCTCGTTGATATAGGTCGTCGCGAGAGGCAGCAGCACGCCGAGGCCGAGGCCGGTCAGGACGCGAAGCGTACAGAACATCACGAACGAGTCGCCGAACAGGGGCGTCGCCAAGGTGAAGACACTGGTGATCCAAAGGCCGCCGAGCAAGGTCGCCCGCCGTCCCACGCGGTCGGCCACGATGCCATGTACTCCGGCGCCGATCAGGAAGCCCACCAGCCCGCTAGAGACCAGAAAGCCCGCCTGTCCCGGCGCGAGGCCCCAGGGTCCCGCCACGTAGTGGATGACGTAGGCCGGATTGAAGGTGTCGTAGCCGTCGAACAATGTGAGCGTCGCCATCATGACGCCCAGCCACTTGTGCAAGCGGCCGACCTTCGCTTCGGCCAGCTCCTCGTTGACGTCGATGTTGACGTGATCAGTCATGTCTGTCTCCTTTGTAATGTGTCCAGCCCGAACAGTTCGATCGCGTTGGTGCGCCCTATCTTTTCGCGATCGCGCTCGCTGATGCTGGCCGAATCGAACCAGCGGGCGGCATGGTCGACGTTCTCGAACGGCCAGTCGGTCGAGAACAGGATCCGGTCGGCGCCGATCTCCAGGATCGCGTCGATGAGCGTCTGCGTGCGGAAGTTGCCCGAGGTCGTGAGGTAGAAGTTCTCGCGGAAGTACTCGGCGATCTTCCGGCGCGCGGGATAGGCGGGCGGCGTCTCGAGCCACGCATTGCGGTTGTCGATGCGCCACATGCTGTACGGCAGCCCCTCGCCCATGTGTCCGAGGATCAGGGTGAGCTTCGGATACTCGTCGAACAGGCCGCTGCACATCAGGCGCAAGGCGTGAACGGCCGTCTCCTGGCCGAAGCCCCAGGTCGGCCCCAGCAGCCAGGGATGACCGTCGTAGATGCGTGCGTCGGCCGGCAGCGGGTTGCGCGGATGCAGATAGAAGGGCACGTCGAGCTTCTGCACGACGTCCCAGAAGGGCCAGTACCGGGCATGGTCGTAGTAGAGGACCGAGTTGGGATCAGCGGTCTGGGAGAAGCCATTGACCAGCGCGCCCTTGAAGCCAAGTTCCTTGACGCAGCGCTCGAGCTCGCGGGCCGCCAGCTCCGGGTCCTGCATCGGCAGTGCCGCGAAGGCCTGGAAACGGTCCGGCCGCCTGGCGACCTGCTCGGCGAGGAAGTCGTTCGCGCGGCGAGCGACGTCGTTGGCACGCACCGTGTCCGGGATCGCCTGAACGGCCGGCGCGTTGAGCGACAGCAGCATCATCTGCATGCCGTTGGCATCCATCTCGCGCAGGCGCCGGTCGTGGATGTCGAGCAGGCGGGAGCGCAACTCCGGCCAGTGCGTCTGCGGAACGAAGCCCGCGGAGTCCATCAGGGTTTCTTCGAGAGCGAAGTGCTCTTCGAGTCCAATCTTTCCTTGCATGTCCGATCCTTAGTATTGGCCCTTGGGCTCGAGACCGAGCGCCATCTGGCCGGCCATGGTTCCCACTGCATCCCAGTTCAGGCTGATGTGGCGACCCACGGCGTTGGCGTCGCGCCAGGCGCGCTGGACCGGGTTGGACATCGCGAGTCCTTGCCCGCCGGTGGAAGCATTCAATGCCTCTGCGCTGCGGATCGCAAGCGAGACCGCGAAGGCCTGCCCGCGCCGGCTGGAGATCCGGTCTTCCACCGTGATCTCCTCGCCGGACCGGGCCGTCAGTGCCCGGGCTCGGAGGTCGCGCAGCAGGATCTCGCGGGCCGCATCGGTGCCCGCCCCCGCTTCCGCTACACGCAGCTGGATGGTCGGGAATTCCGCCATCCGGTTGTTGCCTCCGGCCACGGCCCCGCGGGTCACGCGCTGGCCGGTCGCCTCGAGGTAGTCGTCCAGCGCGCCGGCCGCAGCACCCACACCCGCCGCTGCAAGGCATGACGGGATGTTCGACAGCATCGGGATGCCGAAGCCCGGGTTGTCGTGCACCCGACTGCCCGGCGTGCGGCCGCTGGTGGTCTCGCGGAAGGTGAGGATCCGGTGCTTCGGCACGAACACGTCGTCCAGCACCAGCGTCTTGCTGCCGGTGCCTGCAAGGCCGACCACATCCCAGGTGCCGTCGATTAGGTAGTCGGTCGCGGGCACCAGGAAAAAGGCAGGCCCCGGCGCAGGTCCGGCTTCCTGGGCAGGCAGAACCGATGCGCAGACCGCCCACTGGGCGCCGTCGCAGCCGCTGGCGAAAGCCCAGCGTCCGGTGAGCCGGTAGCCATCAGCCACCGCGACGGCTTTTCCTGCCGGGGCGTAGGAGCCACAGATGGCCGCGTCCGCGTCGTCATCCCAGACATCGCGCTGCGCCTGGGCATCGAAACTGGCGACCAGCCACTGATGGGCGGCATAGAGACCATAGACCCATGCAGTCGATGCGCATGCGCGGGCGAGTTCCATCACGAGTTCGACCAACACGTCGAAGTCGTATTCGTGGCCTCCGAAGCTCGTCGGCTGGACGACGCGGTACAGGCCTGCTTCGCGCAAAGCATCGAGACTGTCGGCGGGGATGCGTCCGAGCCGCTCGGTGTCGCCGGCCCTGGCCTTGATGGCGGGCAGCAAGGCCTTCATCCTCGAATGGAGTTCGGCAGGCGTCGGCCGTTGTGCGAACGAAGGAATCGATTGAGGTTTTTCGCGCGAAATGACGCAGGACATGGGACCACCTGTTGAGAAAGAAGTAGAGAAAGGAAGAAGTGGCGCGGCACGCGCCGCGCGGCACGGCCGGTCAGGCCGCTGGACTCGTCACGCAGTACGAAGCGTCCTGGTAGACCAGGGGAGCGATGGCATCGCGCAGGCCGACATGCTCGACCTGGCCGACCAGGATGGTGTGCGTGCCGTACGGAATGGCGGCCGCCTTCCGGCAGAACAGGTTGGCCTGGGCGTCCGCAAGATAGGGAATGCCATCCTCGGTGCGCGACCAGGTGCCCAGCGCGAAACGCTCCTCGGCCGCAACCGCGCCGCTGAAGGCGGCCGACAACTCGACCTGCTCGCAGTGCAGCACGTTCACGCAGAAGCGTCGCGCACGGAACATGATGTCGTGCAGCAGGGTCTTCTGGTTAAGACAGATGAGGAGCGATGGCGGGCTCATCGAGAGCGAGGTCACTGCTGTGGCCGTCATGCCGTGACGGCGCTCGTGGTCGGCTGCAGTGATGATCGTCACCGTCGAGGCGAACCGGCGCATCGCGGCGCGGAATGCGGTGTCGACCTGATGCGGATCTACCGTCACAGTATTCATCTTTGTCTCCTCGGGTCGACTCCATGAACGAAGCGTGTCGACCTCTGAAGAAACTGTATGCGGCGGGATGGAAACTGGCCAATGCAAAGGTTGCACATGCAAAGTGCACGCCGTCGATGAGCTCGCCGCCGCGTGCAGAGCACAGACGGGCGCCCGTCTAGGCGGCCTGCTCCGAGGCGCTGCTCGCTTCCGCGGCGGCGCCGATGGCCACCAGCTTCTGCCTGAGCCAGCGGTGCTGCGGACTTTGCTGCAGGCGGCGGTTCCAGATCAGGCGGAACTCGACGCGCGGCACGGCGAAGGGCAGTTCCATCGCAACCAGCCGCCCCGACTGCGCGAAGACGCGCGCCGCGCCTCGCGTCACGGTGGTGACCATGTCGGAGCGGGTCAGGGCGATGACCGCGGCCAGCCCATGGGGCAGGCGCATCGCGATGCTTCTGCGCAGATTCCGATCGGCCAGCGCCGAGTCGACCAGATCGTCCGACGCGCCGCTCATGCTGACCAGCAGGTGCGGCGCCTGCAGGTAGCTCTCCAGCGTCAGCGGCGCAGTGGCGAGCGGATGGTCCGCACGCATCACGCAAACGTGGCTGTCGCCCAGCAGACGGCAGGTCATGAACCGATCGGGCAGCCCGCGAAAGAAGCCGATGCCGATGTCGGTGCGTCCCTGATCGATTCCAACCAGGATATCGTCGACCGAGCCCGGGCGAACGGTCAGGGACAGCAGCGGTGCCTCGGTCCGCATCTCGTCGACCAGTTGCGGCAGGATGATGATGGTCTCGTGGGTTTCGACGGCGATCTGAATCTCGCCCTGCGCTTCCTCCGGAACGAAGCGCTCCGGCGTCAACGCCGTCTGTATGCTCTGCAGCGCGATCCGCAACGGCCCGGCCAGGCTCAGCGCCCTCGCCGTGGGCTCCATGCCGGTCGTGGTCCGAACCAGGATCTCGTCGCCGAGCAGTTTGCGCAGGCGATCGAGCGCATGACTGGTCGCCGACTGGCTCAGGCCGATGCGCTCTCCGGCCCGGCGCACCCCGCGCTCTTCGATGAGCGCTTCGAGCACCACCAGCAGATTGAGATCGATCGAGCGAAGATTCATGAACCGGATGCGAGCGGCCGG
Organism: Variovorax sp. CF079; assembly: GCF_900101545.1. Taxonomy (GTDB): domain Bacteria; phylum Pseudomonadota; class Gammaproteobacteria; order Burkholderiales; family Burkholderiaceae_C; genus Variovorax. The sequence continues at coordinate 105,971 of NZ_FMZU01000017.1, forward strand.
CCTCAGCGCTTGGTGACCGAGATCAGCTCGATCTCGAAGTTGAGCGTGGCATTGGGCGGAATCACGCCGCCCGCACCGCGGGTGCCGTAGGCGATCGACGGCGGGCAGGTCAGCTTGGCCTTGCCGCCCGGCTTCATCTTCTGCACGCCCTCGGTCCAGCACGGGATCACACCGTTCAACGGGAACTCGGTAGGCTCGTTGCGCTTATAGGAGCTGTCGAACTCCTTGCCGCTGTCGGGGAAGGTGCCGCGGTAGTGCACCTTGACCGCGTCGGTGGCGGCGGGCGAGGCGCCCTTGCCTTCGACCAAGGACTGGTAGATCAGCCCGCTCGGGGTGGTGACGGGGCCCGACTGCGCCCAGGCAGTCGGCAAGACGAACGCGGAAACAAGGGCAGCGCAGAAAAGTGATCGCACGGGGCAGGCCTTCGGTGAGTAGATGACCACTCATTATTGCCAACCGGCACCCAGGCGCCTCAGTGCGTCAGCCTGGCCTGCCGAAGCGTCTCCGAGGGCAGCTCGCCGAACATGGCCTTGTACTCCTGCGAGAAGCGGCCCATGTGGAAGAAGCCCCATTGCGCGGCGACATCCTGCACCGTGCTTGCGGCCTGCGGCAGACGCAGCTTGCGCCGGCAGGCATTGAGGCGCACGGCCCGCAGGAACTCCACCGGCGACTCGCCGACCACGCTGCGGAAGTGATTGCGCAGGGTGCGCGGTGTGAGGTGCAGCTGCAGGCACAGGTCGTCCACGGACATGGCGTGGTTGAGCGGATGCACGACGAGCGAGCGCGCCGCCATGACGGCCGCCAGGCGGCGCTGGCTCGCTTGCAGCTGGGCGATGAAGCCGTCGGCTTGCGTCGTGCCCGCCAGCAGACCCAGCAACTGGTCGAGCAGGGTCTGCAGGGCGGCACGGCCCCAGCTCTGCTCGGTTTCGCCGCTGGCACCGAGGCCCAGCAGCGACTCGATGGTCTGGCACAAAGCGACATGCACGTGGGGCGCAACCGCGGCCGCATGCACCAGCGCACCCTGGCCGATGAGCGGTGGGCGAAGGCCCAGGCGCTGTATCTGCGTGCCCAGCCATTCCTCGTCGACGACGACGCCGTAGATCCCTAAGTTCCGGGGCGTGCGCAGCACGAAACCGTCGTTCGCCCGGGCCGACATCACCAAGCGCATGCGATCGGCACGCTGCAGGCGCCCCGAGAAATGCAATGGCTCGTGGCTGTGGCCGTCAGGCACGCCGAACCAGATCGACCCGCGCCAGGGCAGGCATTGCTGGCTGGTCTGCTGGCCGGTGTGTTCGTGGAATATCTGCAGGCGCGGCCCATCGATCCACAGCTCGCGCACGGCGCCCTCGAAGCGCCCGCAGGACAGCTGGTCGTACTCCTGGCGCCAGGCGGAGATGTGCGTCGCGTGTTCGTCCACATCGCAGCTCACGCGCTCGGCGTATCGCAGGCGATGGCCGCCTGCCGGGAGCGCCGGCGGGTTCGGCAAGGGTGCGGACGCGTCGATGGGCAAGGCCGGATCCAGTGAACGAAGGGTAGGTCTCCTGTCGAAAGCAAGACAGATGCCAGATGCCGCGAGGCTTGCCGCCGTGCTTTTTCCGATTCCGGATAGCGCCGCGGCCCCTGATTTGGTCGAATCCGCTCATTGCCATCCAAGAGGGAAAACACCATGAGTTCATTGGAAGCACCGCCTGTACCCGGCCCCGCGTCGGGCCATCTCAAGAAGGTGCTCGGACCCATGCAGCTGTGGGGCATTGCCGTCGGCCTGGTGATCTCGGGCGAGTATTTCGGCTGGAGTTACGGCTGGAACACCGCCGGCACGCTGGGCTTCCTGGTCGCGACGGTGCTCGTGGCCACGATGTACACGACCTTCATCTTCAGCTTCACCGAGCTCTCCACGGCGATCCCGCATGCGGGCGGACCCTTCGCCTATGCGCGGCGCGCCTTCGGGCCCAACGGCGGCTTCGTCGCCGGCTTCGCGACGCTGGTGGAGTTCGTGTTCGCGCCGCCGGCCATCGCGCTGGCGATCGGCGCCTATCTCAACGTGCAGTTCCCTGGCATCAACCCGAAGTGGTTCGCGCTCGGTGCCTATGTGATCTTCATCGGCCTCAACTGGATCGGCATCGGCATCGCCGCGGCCTTCGAGCTCTTCGTCACGGTGCTGGCCATCTTCGAGCTGCTGGTGTTCATGGGCGTGGTCGCGCCCGGCTGGTCGATGGCCAACTTCACGGCCCACGGCTGGGCCGGCGGCGAGGTGCTCAACGGCGCGGCGATCTCGGGCATCTTCGCCTCGATCCCGTTCGCGATCTGGTTCTTCCTGGCGATCGAGGGCGCGGCGATGGCGGCCGAAGAGGCGCGCGATCCGCACCGCACCATTCCGCTGGCCTACACGACCGGCATCGTGACGCTGGTGGTGCTGGCCTTCGGCGTGATGATCTTCGCCGGCGGCGTGGGCGACTGGCGCAAGCTCGCCAACATCAACGACCCGCTGCCGCAGGCGATGAAAGTGGTGGTCGGCGAGAACAGCGGCTGGCTGCACATGCTGGTGTGGATCGGCCTGTTCGGGCTGATCGCCTCCTTCCACGGGATCATCATGGGCTACTCGCGCCAGATCTTCGCGCTGGCGCGCGCCGGCTACCTGCCCGCCACCTTCGCGGCGCTCAGCCCGCGCTTCAACACGCCGCACCGCGCGCTGGTGGCCGGCGGCGTCATCGGCGTGGCCGCGATCTTCAGCGACGAATGGGTGCAGTTCGGCGGCCAGACGCTGACGGCCAACATCGTCACGATGGCGGTGCTGGGTGCCATCGTGATGTACCTGATCTCGATGGCCGCGCTGTTCAAGCTCAGGCGCACCGAACCCGGCCTGGAACGCACCTACCGCGCGCCCTTCTACCCGGTGTTTCCGGCCATCGCCCTGGGGCTCGGAGTGGTTTGCCTTGGCGCGATGATCTGGTTCAACGGCATGCTGACGCTGCTGTTCCTGGTGTTGATGGCGCTGGCCTACGGCTACTTCCGGCTGACGGCCGATCAACGCAAGGCGGCAGCGCCGGACGAGATGTTGTCCACCACCGTCTGAGCTTTCGATGCGCTACCGCACCACGATCGATTCGCAGGCCTTCTCCTTCGAAGACCTCAAGCAGGTCATGGCCGTCGCGAGCCCGGCGCGCTCGGGCGACTACCTCGCCGGCGTGGGCGCGGCCACCGCGCAGCAGCGCATGGCGGCGCGCCATGTGCTGGCCGAGACGCCGCTCAAGCAGTTCCTGACCGAGGCACTCGTTCCCTATGAAGAAGACAACATCACGCGGCTCATCATCGATGGGCACGACGCGCAGGCGTTCGCGCCGGTGGCGCACCTGAGCGTCGGCGACTTCCGCAACTGGCTGCTGTCCGAACAGGCCGACACCGCGGCGCTGACCGCGCTGGCCCCCGGGCTCACGCCGGAGATGGTGGCCGCGGTATCCAAGCTCATGCGCAACCAGGACCTCGTCGCGGTGGCGCGCAAGTGCAGCGTGGTCACGCGCTTTCGCGACACCATCGGCCTGCGCGGCCATCTCTCGGTGCGGCTGCAGCCCAACCATCCGACCGACGACCTGCGCGGCGTGGCGGCCTCCACGCTGGACGGCCTGCTCATGGGCGCCGGCGACGCGGTGATCGGGCTCAACCCGGCCTCCGACAGCATGCAGGTGCTCGGCGATCTGCTGCGCATGCTCGACGAGGTGATCCAGCGCTTCGAGATCCCGACGCAGAGCTGCGTGTTGACCCACGTCACCAACACGCTGAAGCTGGCCGAGGCCGGCGCGCCGGTCGACCTGGTGTTCCAGTCGATCGGCGGCACCGAGAAGACCAACCGTTCCTTCGGCGTCACGCCCGAGCTGCTCGACGAAGCCTACGGCGCCGCGCTGGCGCTGAAACGCGGCACGGTCGGCGACAACGTCATGTACTTCGAAACCGGCCAGGGCAGCGCGCTCTCGGCCAACGCCAACGCCGGCCTCGACCAGCAGACCTGCGAAGCGCGCGCCTATGCGCTGGCGCGGCGCTACAAGCCGCTCCTGATCAACACCGTGGTCGGCTTCATCGGGCCCGAGTACCTCTACGACGGCAAGCAGATCATCCGCGCCGGCCTCGAAGACCACTTCTGCGGCAAGCTGCTGGGCCTGCCGCTGGGCTGCGACGTCTGCTACACCAACCATGCCGAAGCCGACCAGGACGATATGGACACGCTGCTGGTGCTGCTCGGCACCGCCGGCATCAACTTCATCATGGGCGTGCCGGGCGCGGACGACGTGATGCTCAACTACCAGAGCACCTCCTTCCACGACGCGCTGTTCCTGCGCGAAACCATGGGCCTGCAGCGCGCGCCCGAGTTCGAGGCCTGGCTGCAGCGCATGCAGATCACCGGCAGCGACGGCCGGTTGCAGCCGCCCTCTTCCAACCGGCTGCTGGCCGACATGGGCGCGCTGAAGGCGCTGGCCTCATGACGGACGAGGCGGTCACACGCAGTCCCTGGGGCGAGTGGCGCAACGCGACGCCGGCTCGCCTGGCGCTGGGCCGCGCCGGCGCCGGCATGCCGACCGACGAGGTGCTGCGCTTCGGCTGGGCCCATGCGATGGCGCGCGACGCGATCCATGCCGCCCTGGATGCCGGCGCACTCGAGCAGGCGCTGAAGGCCGCGGGATGGACAGTCGCGCACGCCCGCAGCCGGGCCGAGGATCGCACCACCTATCTGCGGCGCCCCGACCTCGGCCGCCAGTTGCACGCCGACGATGCGATGCGACTGCGCGAATCGGCAGGCGCCGCAACGGATGTCTGCATCGTCGTCGGCGACGGCCTGTCCTCGCTCGCGGTGGAGCGTCATGCCGTGCCGCTGCTCACGGCATTGCGTTCGCAACTGCCGCCGGGCACGCGCTTCGCGCCGGTCGTCATCGCCACGCAGGCGCGCGTCGCGCTGGCCGACGAGATCGGCGAGCTGTTCGCGGCCCAACTCTCGGTGATGCTGATCGGCGAGCGGCCCGGCCTCAGCTCGCCGGACAGCCTCGGCATCTATCTCACGCACACGCCACGCCGCGGCCGCCACGATGCGGAGCGCAACTGCATCTCCAACGTGCGGCCGCAAGGCCTGTGCTACGACGCCGCCGCCTTCAAGCTGGCCTGGCTGATGCGGCAGGCCCTGCGCCTGGGCTTGACCGGCGTGGCGCTGAAGGATGAAAGCGATGCGGCGGTGCTCGAAGGCGGCACGACGCCGCCCACGCTTCCGGCGCCCTGAGCCGCCCGCCGCAACACCGTTTCGTCTCGTTTCCCATCCCCCTGTCACTTGAAGGAAGAAAACTCCATGAAGAGGAACTTTGCCCGTGTCTTGCCGATGGTCCTGGCCGCTGCCTTGGCGGCCGGCTGTGCCGGCGGGCCATTCGGGGCGGCAGCGCCCAGCGCCAGCATTCAGCCACTTGCCGCGGGCCGTTGGGACCCTTTCAACCGGCAGCAGATCGATGCGTTGATCGCCGGCCTCGGCAGAGGCAGCCCGGCCTACAACGCATCGAAGCCGCCGTACGTGGTCTTCGACTGGGACAACACCAGCATCTTTCTCGATATCGAAGAGGCATCGCTGATCTACCAGCTGGAGAACCTCGCCTTCGGCGCCACGCCGGCACAGCTCGAAACGGCGTTGCGCAAGAACATTCCGAAAACCAACTTTGCGCCGGCCCACAACAACGCGGCGGGACAGCCGGTCAACATCGACAGCATCGTGCCGGACATCGTTGCCAGCTACACCTGGCTCTACCGGAACTACAGCGGCCTCCAGGGCAGCATGCCGCTCGCGGCCGTCAAGCAGAACCCGAACTACACGGCCTTCGTGACCAAGGTCCGCTACTTGTACGAAGCCATCGGCGACACCTTCGACCACGACACGGCCTACCCCTGGGTCACCTATCTCTTCGTCGGGCTCAACGAGGCGCAGGTGCGCAAGCTCACGGCCGATACGGTGGCCTGGCAGCTCAAGCAGCCGGTGGAAAAGGTCAAGTGGAGCACGCCGGCCGCCCTGCCCGGCCAAGCCGGCGTCGTCTCGGTGAGCTGGAAGAACGGCCTGCGCCTGGTTCCCGAGATGCAGGAGCTGTACGCCAGGTTCCGCAACGCGGGCTTCGATGTCTGGGTCTGCTCGGCCTCCTTCGTCGACGTGATCAAGGAGATCTCCTCGAACCCGGCCTTCGGCTACGACAACCCGGCAGAGCGCGTGCTGGCGATGGAACTCGAACGCGATGCCAAGGGCGTGATCCAGCCCGAATACCGTCGCGGCTACGACCAGACCCAGGGACGGGGCAAGACCAAGAACATCCAGCGCTTCCTGGTCAGCAAATACGGCTATGGGCCCAGCTTCATCGCCGGCGACAGCGAAGGCGACCAGAACATGATGGCCGACTTCGCGGACACCAAGAAGGTGCTGATCGTCAATCGGCTGCGCGACGGCAAGACGGACATCGGCAAGTTCTCGGTGCTCGCCGCGCAGGGCTACGGCAAGGCCGATACGCGCTACCTGCTGCAGGGCCGCGACGACAACACGGGCCTGTTCGTGCCGTCGCAACTGCACACGCCACTGGGCGCCACGCAGGGCAAGACGCTCAAGTAGACTCGTCTCGAAGCGCACCGGCTGCCGTGCCGGACACCAGGAGACGACCATGGCCGAACGCTATCCCCTCGCCGAGCTCGAGGACCTGCCCGAAGACATCCGCATCAAGGTGCTCGAAGTGCAGGAGAAAGCCGGCTTCGTGCCCAACGTGTTCCTGGCGCTCGCGCGCCGGCCGGCCGAGTGGCGCGCCTTCTTCGCCTACCACGATGCGCTGATGCTGAAGGAGGAAGGCTCTCTCACCAAGGGCGACCGCGAGATGATCGTCACCGCCACCAGCGCCGCCAACCAGTGCCTCTACTGCGTGGTGGCGCACGGCGCGCTGTTGCGCATCTACGAGAAGAAGCCGATGGTGGCCGACCAGGTGGCAGTCAACTGGCGCAAGGCCGACATCACGCCGCGCCAGTACGCGATGCTCGAGTTCGCGATGAAGGTCTGCGAGCGCTCGCACGAGATCGACGACGGCGACTTCCCGCCACTGCACGCGCACGGCTTCAGCGACGAGGACATCTGGGACATCGCCGCCATCACCGCCTTTTTCGGCCTCTCCAACCGCATGGCCAGCTTCAGCGGCATGCAGCCGAACCCGGAGTTCTTCCTGATGGGGCGGCTGCCGCGCGAGAAGAAGTAGGGCCTATTCAGGCCGGCGCGCCGCGGCAAGAGGCCAGCGCATCGAGCGCGGGCTTGTAGCTCGGCGTCTTCACGTCCATCAGGCCCAGCACCGTGTGATAGAGGTTGTCGTGCGTGAGCGGCGTGTCGAGCCCCGCCTCCATGCATGAACGCGAGAGCTTGTCGCGCGCGCTCATGCCCTCGCCGAACCACGCGACCATCGGTATGTGCTTCTGCACCTCGGGCGCAAAGCTGTAGGGCACGCCATGCAGGAACAGCCCGTACTCGCCCAGCGATTCGCCGTGATCGCTGAGATAGAGCAATGCGGGGTCGTAGCTCTTGGACTGTGCCTTCAGCCAGTCGATGGTCTTGCCGAGAAAGCGGTCGGTATAGGCAATCGAGTTGTCGAAGCCGTTGATCAGCTCGGCGTGGCTGCATTCGGCCAGCGCGTTGCTCTTGCACTCGGGCAGGAAGCGCTTGGCATCGGGCGAAGAGCGCTTGTAGTAGGCCGGGCCATGGCTGCCCATCTGGTGCATGACCAGCACCACGCCCTTGCCGCGGCGCTCGGCCGGCAAGGCGGCCAGGCGCGCATCCAGGCCATGGAGCATGACGTCGTCGAGGCATTCGTCGCCTTCGCAAAGCGCGCTCTTCACGCTCGGGTCGACGGTTTCGAAGGCCGACGCGTGCGGCACGCGGTCGCAGACGCCCTTGCAGCCGCCGGCCTGGTTGTCGAGCCAGAACACCGCGAGGCCGGCGGCCTGCAGCACGTCCATCAGGTTCTCGTACTCGTCCTTGCGCGCCTCGAAGGCGGTCTTGCCCAGCGGCGAGAACATGCAGGGCACAGAGGCCAGCGTGTTGGTGCCGCAGGAATGAACGTCGCGCCAGCTCAACACCTTGTGCGCAGCGAGTGCCGGCGTGGTGTCGCGCGCATAGCCGTTCAGCGCAAAGTGGTCGGCCCGCGCCGTCTCGCCCACCATCAGCACGAAGAGCGGCGGCCGGGCCTGCGCCGCATAGCTGGCGCCCAGTGCCGCGCCGCCGGACACCGGGATCAGCTTGCGGCTGTGCTTGAACATCGGCCTGATGGCGACCGCGCTGGCCGAATAGATGCTGGCCAGCGGATTCATCATGTAGCGCAGGTGGACGTTGTTGCGCATCAGCGGCGCGAGCTCCCGGCCCATCGCCAGCGCACCGCCCACCGCCACGGCCACCGCTGCGACGAGCAGCAGCGCATTGCGCCAGGCTTGCGAGACGAAGCGCATCGGGACGACCTGCACGCGCCACAGCGCCCAGGCAGGCAAGGCGGCGACCAGCAGCACGTGGAACAGCAGGCGCCAGCTCAGCAGGTCGTTCACCTCGTGGGCGTCGGTCTGCATCGCGTTGGCCAGCATGCTGGGGTCCATCACCACCCGGTAGCTCTGCATGTAGTGCTGGGCCACGGCGGCGACCACGACGACGGCGAACCAGACCGGCTTCATCCAGCGCGACCAGGCGGTGAAGGACAGCAGCGCGACGCTGCCGCAGACGATGAGCAGCGCCATCGCCGCGATCGACGGCAAGTACATGCTCGGCGCACCGCCGATGCGCGCCAGCTCGTTCCACAGCGGCCAATTGGTGGCCAGCGCCAGGTAGAGGCTCAGCCAGAGGACCACGCTGCGCGCCGAGCGCGGCCGCGCGAGCCAGGCATCGATGTGCTGCCAGAGCGACGTGGACGCCTCAGCGCCCTGCGCCGGCGTCGCGAGCGGCAGGTCATGCGCAGATGGGGGGAAGGAGCGAGCATTCGAAACAGGCATCCAGCGAGTCTGGAAAGCTGGACTGAAAACTCACTGAATGCGCAGCTCAGGATTCGTTCAGCTTCGGAAGGCCGGCCAGCCGCACAACCCCGGTCGGGCCCCGGTGCACGAAGGCATCGATCGCGAAGCCTACCGTCCAGCAGATCCACGCGGTCCAGAGCGTGTGGCTCATGTAGTGGGCGCCGCGCAGCTGCTGCACCAGCCCCAGCAGCAGCCCGGCAGCGAGCGCGCCGAAGAGCCATCTTCGCGCCACCGCGGGCGCGGCGCGGCGCCATGCGAACCAGCCGCCCGCATAGGCAAAGGCCGCAGACGCGTGGCCGGCCGGAAAGCAGCCGCCCGGGCCGCCGTCTTGCACGCCCCACGACCAGTGGGAGACGTAGTGCGCGACCCCGCCGAAGAGCTGGAGGTCCCAGGGACAGCTGGTATGGCTCGTAGTCTTGACCAGCGAGACGGCCAGCACGGAGGCCAGCACGGTGAATGCGAGCTGTGCTCTTTCGCGCATGCGCAGCAGGCGCAGGATGCCGATGGGCCAGCGGATGCCGGCAAACAGCGCGAGCACCATCAGCCAGCTCAGGGACCGCGCGCCCTCGTGCACGACCTGGACCAGGAACCAGTCGCTGCGCCACGGAAAACCCATCGGCGTGCCCGCCATCGCCGCGAGCTTCAGGTCGAGGCCGGTGGCATCCCAGAGCAGGAGAAGAGCCAGTGTCAGAAGAATCCAGGCGAGCGGACGAGCGGCAAGGGAACGGATCATGCGCGGCCAAGCTTAGGGTCCGCGCCTGAACTGAATCTGAAGCGACGGCCGCACTAGACTCCCCTCTTTTGAGATAAGAGCGAGGCGACGTGCGCATATTGCTGGTCGAAGACGATGCCGCCCTGGCGGGCGCGGTCTGCAGCTACCTGATGGCCAAGGCCTTCGTGGTCGACGTGGCGCCCGGCCTCGCGGACGCGCGCGCCGCGCTGGCGGCTGTGCAGTACGCGGCCGTGTTGCTCGACCTGCACCTGAGCGACGGCGACGGGCTCTCGCTGCTGCCGGACGTGCGGGCGCTGCGCGAGCGCCCGATCGTGATCGTGCTCACCGCCCGCGACCAGGTGACCGACCGCATCCGCGGCCTCGACGCCGGTGCCGACGACTACCTTATCAAGCCCTACGACCCCGCGGAGCTGCTGGCGCGCTTGCGGGCCGTCGAGCGGCGGCGCAGCACCACCAGCTCGCCCGTGCTGAAGCTCGGCACGCTCGAGATCGACCTGGCGCGCGACCTGGTGCGCAAGAACGGTCTTCCGATCACGCTGACGCAAAAAGAGTGGGCGCTGCTGCGCGTGATGGCGACGCGGCCCGAACGCATCCACACGCGCGAGAACCTGGCCGACGCGCTCTACGGCTTCGGGGACGAGGCCGACAGCAACACGCTGGAAGTGTTCATCAGCCGCCTCCGGCGCAAGCTCGGCCGCAGCCACATCCAGACCCTGCGCGGCCTGGGCTACCGGCTTTCCTTCTCGCCCGAAGACGACGACGAATGAAGCTGAACTTCCTGCAGCAGGCGGGCGCGGAGCTCGGCACGCGCGATTCGCTCGCCGGCCGGCTGACCCGCACCCTCATCGTCTGGGTCGGCGGCGTCTGGCTTCTGTGCGTGCTGGGCGTGGTCTGGTATGTGGACCGCGAGATCAACCACAACTTCGACAGCGAACTGGTGGAAGTCTCGCACCGCATGTTCGACATGGCGGTGCGCGAGCTCGACAAGCTCCGAAGCGAGCGCGGCGAGACGCGCACGCCGCTGATCGCGCCGCCGCAGCTGTTTCCGACCGATGCGGTGCTGTACCAGGTGGTCGACCTGCACGAGCGCGTACTGCTGCGCTCCGCCGAGTCGCCGTCCAACGCCTTCGACGTTCCGCTGGCGGCCGGCTTTGCCAATGCCGAGGCCTGGCGGATCTACACCGTGCGGCATCCCTCGCGCGATCTCTTCTTCCAGGTCGCCGACCCGCTGGACGAGCGCCGCACCGCGCTCAACCGCACCCTGTTCGGCCTGATCGTGCCGCTGTTCGCCGTGCTGCCGCTCCTGGCGCTGGTGCTGCGCAACGTGGCGCGCACCGAGCTGCGCGCGCTGCAGCAGCTCGCCGGCGAGATCGCGCAGCGCAGCGGCACCGACCTGCGCCCAATCGGGCTCCCCGGCCTGCCGCAGGAGCTGCGCACGGTCGGCGACCATGTCAACCGCCTGCTCGAGCGCCTCTCGCAGGCGCTCGATGTCGAGCGCGCGCTGGCCGCGAATGCGGCGCACGAGCTGCGCACGCCGCTTGCGGCGGCGCGGCTGCGGCTGCAGACCGCACTCGAGCACGAACTGCGGCGCGACGATGTCGAGGCCGCGCTCGATGCGCTGCAGATGCTCGGCCACCGCACCGAGAAGCTGCTGCAACTTTCCAGGGCCGAATCGGCCGCCTCGCTGACGCGCACGAAGACCGACCTGGTCCAGCTGGCCGGCACGGTGGCGCAGGAGTTCTGGCAGGACCCGCGCGTGAACGAGCGCCTGTCGCTCAAGGTGCCGGACACCGAGCCGCCGGTCGCGCTCGGCGACGTCGACGCGCTGGCGATCGCGCTGCGCAACCTGGTGGAGAACGCGCTGCGCTACGGCCGCGGCCGCGTCGTGATCGAGGTGATGCAGCCCTGCACGCTGGCCGTGCGCGACTTCGGCCCGGGCGTCGGCGAGGTCGAGCTGCGCACGCTGCAGCAGCGCCACGTGCGCCACAGCTCCAATCGTGCGGGCTACGGGCTGGGGCTGTCGATCGTCGGCACCATCGTCGAGAAGCATGGGGCACGGCTCGAACTGATGTCGCCGCCGCCGGGGGCGGCGACAGGCTTCGAGGCGCGCATCGTGTTGAGTCCGGCATGATGGGCTGAAGGAGCCAGGGCTGACGACGAGTAGGACACCTCCCGCTTGCTCTATGGCGCATGGCTGAATTGCGCAGCGAGCACGCGCATGCAGAATATGTTCACGGACTCGGCAACACCCATCGCGGCACTCCGAGACTGCGAAAGGCCCTCCTGCGCGAACGAAAGTTGGCGGAGGGCCTTTTGTTGCTCCCTAGCTGACGATCGAGCGCAGCCAGTCCGGCAGCGGCAGCGCCTTCTGCTTCGGAAAGTCGACCCACATCGTGGTCGCGCCGCCGGCCGCGCAGATCACCTCGGGCGCATCGGTCCGGGCCATGGTGGCCCAGCTCTCGAAGGTGGTGCGGCCCGGGTCGCTCACGTACATCTTGACCAGCACGTCGCCCGGGTATTCGAGCTGCTTGTAGAAGTTGCAGAAGGCATTGACGATCACCATGCCCTGCCCGTCCGGTGCGGGCTCGGCGCCCAGCGAGTGGAACCAGTCGATGCGCGCCGTCTCGAGGTAGCGGAAGTAGCTGGCATTATTGAGATGGCCCATCGCGTCCATGTCGCCCCAGCGGATCGGGATCGTCATTTCGTAGACGAGCTTCTTGATTTCGGGAATTTCGATTCTCATCGGTGTGCCTTGATGGATGCGAGGATGCCGAGGACGAACAGCAACGCGGCCGTCAGCTCGATGGCATGCGGCCAGCGCCCGTCCCACAAAAAAGAATAAAGCAAGGCGAACAAGGTCTCGCTCACGATCAGCTGACCACACAAGCTCGCGGAAAGCCGCTGGCTCGCGACGTTCCAGAGCACCGTCGCCAGCCACGAAGACCCGAGGCCGCCGGCCAGCGCAAGCAGCACGAACAGCTTGCCCTCGGGCTGTGTGCGCAACGTGGCCATGTCGGAGCCCGCGACCAGCCACAGCACGAAGGCACCAAGGCCGGTCGCGATGCCGAGCCAGTTGGCCCAGTCGGCCGCGTGCACCTCGGGATGCCGCTTGAGCCAGGCCGCGTTCAGGAGGCCGAAAGCCGTCCAGCTCGCCATCGCGAGCAGCGCCAGCACCAGGCCCCAGCCGAAGTGCGCACCGCTCGCGCCGCCTTCCGGCCAGGCACTCGCGACCATCAGCGCGATGCCCGCGGCCGTGAGAGCCAGTCCCGGCACCAGGGCCTGCAGCGCCAAGCCGGCCGGACGGCCCAGCAACATCATCCAGACCGGAACGGTGCCGATGATCAGGCTCGGCACCTCGGTGCCCGCGGCCACGATCGAGAAGGCCAGCAGCAGGTAGTAGCCGGTGAAGCCGAGTCCGCTGAGGCCGAGCACGGTGAGCGCCTGGCGCGCGCGGGGCCAGCGCCGCTCGGGCGGCCGCCACCAGACCGCCAGCCCCGCGACCGCGCCGAAGACGATGAAGCGCGCGGCCGTGATGTCCACCATGCCGAAATGCCCCACCATGCGCGGCGCCACGAACACCAGCCCCCAGAGCGCACCCGCGGCCAGACCGGCCGCGATGCCGATGAGCGCGCGCGGACTCAGAGCGCGAATCCGTCGTCGGCCGCGATCACCGCGCCATTGACGAAATGGCTCTGGCCGCTGGCCAGCAGCACGATCAGTCCGTCCAGGTCTTCGGGCTTGCCCACGCGCTTGCGCGGCAGCATGCCCACCAGCTTCTGGCCGTCGTCGGAGGCGAAGTGCTCTTCGTTGAGGTCGGTCGTGATGTAGCCCGGGCACAGCGCGTTGACGTTGATGCCGAAGCGGCCCCATTCGAGCGCCATCGCCTTGGTCATCTGCACCACCGCCGCCTTGCTCATGCAATAGACACCGATCTTCGGCAGCACCTTCAAAGCAGCCACCGAAGCGATGTTGATGATGCGCCCGCCGATGTAGGTGCCGGGCGCCGCACCCTTGGCGCGCGCCAGCATGCGTTTGCCGACTTCCTGGGCAACGAAGAAAGAGCCCTTGACGTTGGCGTCGAAGATGAAGTCGTAGTCCTCGGCCTTCACCTCTTCGAGGCGCTGCGTGGTGCTCACGCCCGAGTTGTTGACCAGGATGTCGATCGGCCCGACCTCCGTCTCGGCGCGTGCCACCGCGGCCTTGATGCTGTCGATGCTTGTCACGTCGAGCTCGACCACGTGGGCGTCGCCGCCCTCGCCCTCGATGCGCGCGCGCAGTTCCTTGAGCTTGTCGGTGTGACGGCTGGCCAATACCACTGCGGCGCCCGCGCGCGCCAGCGTCTTGGCGAACTGCGCGCCGAGACCGCTCGACGCACCCGTGACGAAGGCCACGCGGCCCGAAAGATCGATGCTGTAAGCCATGGGGAAAGTCCTGTTGGAGTCGCCGATGCGACGGGCCTAAAGCCGCTCCGGGCGCCGCATAAAATGGCCCGGCCCCTTCGCGGTGCCTCGCACCTTCAAATCATTATCGACGAGACCCCACATGACGCATGACGAAATACTTGCCCGGTTCGGCCCCCGCGAAGCGATGGAATACGACGTGGTCGTGGTCGGCGCCGGTCCTGCCGGCCTCGCCACCGCCATCCACCTGAAGCAGCTGGCCGCCTCGCACCACAAGGAGATCTCGGTCGTGGTGCTCGAGAAGGGCTCGGAGCCCGGCGCCCACATCCTGTCAGGCGCGATCATGGATCCGCGCGCGCTCTACGAACTGCTGCCCGACTGGGAGGAGCTCGGCGCGCCGCTCAACCAGCCGGTCACGCGGGACACCTTCCTGATGCTCTCCGAAACCGGCGCCACGCGCACGCCCGACTTCCTCTTGCCCAAGGTCTTCCACAACGAAGGCAACTACATCGTGAGCCTGGGCAACGTGGTGCGCTGGCTCGCGCAGCAGGCCGAGGGCCTGGGCGTCGAGATCTTCGCCGGCTTTCCGGCGGCCGAGGTGCTCTACACCGAAGACGGCAAGGTGCGCGGCGTGGCCACCGGCAACATGGGTATCGGCAAAGATGGCGAGCCGACCGAGAATTTCCAGCTCGGCATGGAGCTGCATGCCAAGTACACGGTGTTCGCCGAAGGCGCGCGCGGCCACCTGGGCCGCCAGTTGATCGCCAAGTACAAGCTCGATGCCGGCAAGGATCCGCAGAGCTACGGCATCGGCATCAAGGAGCTGTGGGAGATCGACCCCGCGCGCCACGAGCCCGGCCTGGCCGTGCACACCGCGGGCTGGCCGCTGCCGCCAGACACCTACGGCGGCTCCTTCGTCTACCACGCCGAGAACAACCAGCTGATCATCGGCTACGTGGTCGGCCTCGACTACCAGAACCCGCACCTGAGCCCCTTCGAGGAGTTCCAGCGCTTCAAGACGCATCCCAACATCCGCTGGTACTTCGAAGGCCAGGACAAGGGCCTGAAGGCGCCCAAGCGTTTGAGCTACGGCGCGCGCGCCATCACCGCGGGCGGCCTGCTCTCGCTGCCCAAGACGGTGTTCCCGGGCGGCGTGCTGGTGGGCTGCGACGCCGGCTACCTCAACGCGAGCCGCATCAAGGGCAGCCATGCCGCGATCAAGACCGGCATGCTCGCGGCCGAGGCCGCCTACAACGCCGTGGTGGCCGGCCGCCAGCACGACGAGCTCACGGCCTACCCGGCCGCCTTCGAGAAGAGCTGGCTGCACAAGGAGCTCCACAAGGCGCGCAACTTCAAGCAGTGGTTCAAGAAGGGCCTGACGGTGGGCACGTTGATGACCGGCATCGAGCAGTATGTGCTGCGCGGCCACATCCCGTGGACCATCCACCGCCACCAGGCCGACCACGAGCGCCTCAAGAAGGCCTCGGCCTGCAAGAAGATCGCCTATCCCAAGCCGGACGGCAAGCTCACCTTCGACCGGCTCTCGTCGGTGTTCATCAGCAACACCAACCACGAGGAGAACCAGCCCGCCCACCTGACGCTGAAGAACGCCGCAGTGCCGACCGAGATCAACCTGCCCGAGTACGACGGTCCCGAAAGCCGCTATTGCCCGGCCGGCGTCTACGAGTTCGTGGAGGGCGAGAACGGCAAGCCGCGCCTGCAGATCAACGCGCAGAACTGCGTGCACTGCAAGACCTGCGACATCAAGGACCCGACGCAGAACATCGTCTGGGTCACGCCCGAGGGCGGCGGCGGGCCGAACTACGTCGGCATGTAGCAGCCGGCGATTTTTTTCGGACGCCGGTGCGTCCGATTCGCGAGCGGTGACGTAAGTGGGTGCAGGACAGCAATTGCGCTGTCCGCCAACCTCACCCCAAGGACCTCGACGTCATGAACATCACGCTCCATCGCATCCTCGCCGCCGTCAGCCTGGCGCTCGCCGCCAGCCAGGGTTTTGCCGCCGACTCGGTGCCCGCCCCGGCGCCGGCCGCCAAGGCCGCGCCGGTCGGCAACAAGCTCGCGCCGGCCCGGGCCCTCATTGCCGACAGCAAATGGGCCGCCGCCGTCAGCGAGCTCGAAAGAGTCAACGACAGCGCCAGCGCCGACTGGAACAACCTCATGGGTTTCAGCCTGCGCAAGTCCGGCACGGCCAAATGGGTCGCCTCCGAGAAGTACTACGACGCCGCCCTGCGCATCGACCCCGGCCACCGCGGCGCGCTGGAATACTCGGGCGAGTTGTACCTCTCGATGAACGATCTGCCCAAGGCCGAACAGCGCCTGGCGGCGCTGGGCCGGGCCTGCGGCATGTCCTGCCCGGAGTACGGCGATCTCAAGAGCTCGATCGAGAGCTACAAGGCCAACGGCAAGAAGAACTGAGCGCGGTGCACCTAGCGGGCTACCAGGAACACGTAGTCCGCGCTGTAGCGCTCCTTGCTGCGCTTGCCGGCATCGGCCTGCGTTTCGCAGCCCCTGGCCGGGGCGCTGCCGCCCACGGTGTTGATGCGCTGCACGCCGGTGACGCTCGCCATGCGGCCCGCGGTGCCGGCCGATTTCGCGGACAGCAGCAGCCACGGAATGTCGGACGCGCGCGGCGCATCGGCACGCGCCTTCACCGCCCCCAGCGTCTTGCTGCCGTCGAGCGCGGTCCAGTGCGGCCCGGCGCCATGCGTGCCCACCTTCTCGCCGCCCGGACCGAACAGGTCCGCTTCGGGCGCCACGAACTGCCAGGCCCAGCCGCCCTTCTCGGCGGCACGGCACTCGTAGATCTGCGAGCCCGTGGCATGCCAGGTGAAAGCCGCGCGCTCGCCGGCGGGCGCCTGGATGGCGGCGGGCAAGGCCGCAGTGCGAGCGCTGGGATGGCCCGGCTCCGACATGGAAGAACAGGCGCCGAGCGCGGCGGCACCGAGCAGGGTCGCGGCAAGACGAGGGATTCGCGGATTCGATTTCATGGCATCTCCTGGGTCGATGGAATACTCGGCCGCATGAATAGAAATATTCTGAACCTTCAGCAGCTGATCGCCCAGGCGGCGCGCGGCGACCACGCCGCCTTCGCCGAGATGTACGAACGCACGCACGTGCATCTGTTCGGCATCGCGCTTCGCATGCTGGGTCAACGGCAGGTGGCCGAGGACGTGCTGCAGGAGGCTTATGTGAGCATCTGGAAGAACGCCGCCAGCTACCGCTCCAACATCGACGGGCAGGAGATCCAGCCGATCACCTGGCTGATCGCGATCGTCCGCAACAAGGCGCTGGACGCGCTGCGCGTGCGCACGCGGCGCAACGAACGTGCATGGACGGAACAGGACGAACACGAGCAGCAGCAGGAGAACGCGCACGCGCCCGACCCGGCGCCGAGCGCCATGCAGCTGCTCGAACAGGCGCTGCAGGCCCTGCACATCGAAGGCTGCATGTCCGCGCTGGACGGCAGCTTCCGCCAGAGCCTCGCACTCGCCTACTACCAGGGCCTGTCGCACAGCGAGGTGGCCGCGCAGATGAACGCGCCGCTGGGCACGGTGAAGGCCTGGATACGGCGCGGCCTGGACAAGCTGCGCGCCTGCCTCGCGACACAGGGGGTGGCGCCGTGAGATACACCGACACCCGATTGCTCGACGAGCTCGCGGCCGCCTATGTGCTGGGCACCCTGGCGGGCGGTGCGCGGCGGCGCTTCGAACGCCTGCAGCGCGACCGCAGCGACGTGCGCGGCCTGGTGGCGCAATGGGAAGAGCGGCTGGGGCGGCTGGCCCAGTCAGTGCCGCCGCAGCAGCCGTCGGCCCGACTCTGGCGCGCGATCGCGGCGCGCACGCAGCCTGCACCGGCGCGCTCGGGCTCGGTTTCGTCCTGGCTCAGGCCGGCCGGCTTCGGACTGGGCGGCGTCGTTGCGGGCGTCATCGCTGCGAGCACCCTGTTCTTCGCAGCGCCGGGGCTTTTCGTGACGAGCGACCAGCTGGCCATGCGCTCGGGCGAGAGGCTGCCGCAAAGCTATGTGGGCGTGCTCACCGATGTGGCAGGCAACGGCAGGCTGCTGGTGAGCTCGCTGCGCCATGGCAGGACGCTGACCCTCAAGGTGCTGGGGCCGATCGCTTCCCTGGCCGAGGGAGAGCGCCTGGTGCTGTGGGCTGTGCCGGCGGAAGGGCCCGCGTTTGCAATGGGGGTGGTGCCGGCGAGCGGGACGGCGGTGTCCCTGCTGCCCGATACCTCGGAGAAGCTTCTTTCCAAGGTGTCGCGCTTGATCGTGACGCGGGAGACCGCTTCGGCGCCTGCGATGCCCAGCGCTGCGGTTGTTTTGAGTGGGAACTGCGCCAAGCTGTGGTGAGGTTCTTTGATTTGTGCGTTGCGCTTGATCTAAGGCCGGAGTCGGACCTTCAAAGGCCCAGTGCCCTCACCCCCACCCTCTCCCGGAGGGAGAGGGAGCAACAGTCATCGCCGGCACGCAACTGCGTCCGTGAAACTCCCGACGTGATGAAGCCTCCCATTGATGCATAGTCATACGTTTGCAACACGTCCACGCTCACAGGAGACTCCCCCCATGAAGTTGAACCGACTGGCCGCCGGCCTCGTCGTCGGCCTCGGTATGGCTTGCGCCGCATTTGCGCAGACCACCACGCTCAAGATCGGCTACGCGACCACCAAGGAATCGCACTACGGCGTCGGCTCCACCACTTTCTGCGACGAGGTCGAGAAAGGCACGCAAGGCCGCTACAAGTGCCAGCAGTTCCCCAACTCGGCACTCGGCGGCGAACGCGAGCAGATCGAGGCCGTGCAGCTGGGCACGCAGGACCTGGTCAACACCTCCACCGGCCCGGTCGGCAACTTCGTGCCCGAGGTCAAGATCGTCGACATCCCCTTCCTGTTCCGCGACTACGAGCACGCGCGCAAGGTGATGGACGGCCCGATCGGCCAGGACATCCTGGCCAAGTTCCCGAGCAAGGGCATCATCGCGCTGGCCTGGACCGAGAACGGCTTCCGCCACATGACCAACAGCAAGCGCGACATCGTGAAGCCGCAGGACGCCGCGGGCCTCAAGATGCGCACGATGGAGAACAAGGTGCACATGGACGGCTACCGCACCTTCGGCATCCTGCCGACGCCGATGGCCTTCCCCGAACTGTTCGGCGCGCTGCAGCAGGGCACGGTCGACGGCCAGGAGAACCCGATTCCCGTGATCCTGTCCTCCAAGTTCGCGCAGGTGCAGAAGCATCTCTCGCTGACCGGCCATGTCTACTCGCCGGCACTGCTGCTGCTGTCGCCCAAGGTCTGGAACAAGCTGTCGGATGCCGACAAGAAGGTCTTCGTCGAAGCCGCCAGGAAGGCCGGCGCGGCGCAGCGCAAGAAGGTCAACGACGACGAGAACAGCGGCATCGCCCAGCTCGAGAAGGACGGCATGAAGGTCGTGCGCACCGTCGACGGTGCCGCCTTCCGCGAAGCGCTGAAGCCGGCCTACACCGGCTATGCCAAGGAATTCGGCGCCGACAACATCAAGAAGATCAGCGACGTCAAGTAGCGCGGCAACGCGCGTGCCGCGTTGCGGCACTCCCGCCCGGTGAACCCGCAGTGGCACCGGGCGGTTTTGTTTTGATATGAAAACCTTCGAACACTACTTTCTGGCCGCGAACCGCTGGGCGCTGATTCTGCTGCTCGCATCGATGTCGGTCATCATCTTCATCAACGTGGGGATGCGTTACCTCACGAGCAATTCGCTCGAATGGGCCGAAGAGGTTTCGCGCCACATGATGATCTGGCTCACCTTCCTCGGCGCCGGCCCGGTGCTGCGCTACGGCGGCCACATCGCGGTCGAGAACCTGCAGGACGCGCTGCCGCCCAGGGGCGCGGTCGCGGTCCGCGCCGTGGTCGCGGCGCTGCTCTTCGCCTTCTTCGGTTTCATGGTCTGGTACGGCTGGCTCTACATGGAGCGCACCATGTTCCAGCTGACTGCCGTCACGCAGATTCCCTTTGCCTACATCTACAGCGCGATGCCGATCGGCGGCGTGCTGCTCATCGTCCACTGGCTTTTGATCGTGCGCGGCTACGTGCAAAAGCGCGAGTTCGCGTCCGACGCGCACTTCGATGCGAATGCGAGCGCCTCGCTATGAACGCCAGCATCATCCTGATCCTGTCGGCCTGCCTGTTCCTCGCGATCGGCGTGCCCGTGGCCTTCGCGCTGGGCCTGGCCACGGCCGCGACGCTGATCCTCGCCGAGTCCTATCCGCTGATGGTGCTGCTGAAGGAAACCTTCACCGGCATCGACAGCTTCCCGCTGATGGCGGTGCCCTTCTTCATCCTGGCGGCCGAACTCATGAGCGGCGGCTCGCTGACCGAGGTGCTGCTGCGCTTCGCGGGCCAGTTCGTCGGCCACCGGCGCGGCGGGCTCGGCTACACCAACGTGGTCTCGCTCACCTTCTTCTCGGGCATCTCGGGCTCGGCGCTGGCCGATGCCGCGGGGCCGGGCTCGATGCTCATCAGGATGATGGAGAAGGCCGGCTACCACCGCTCCTACGCGGCGGCGCTGACGGCCTCGACCGCGATCGTCGGCCCGATCATTCCGCCCTCGATCATCATGATCATCTACGCGCTGCAGGACGACAGCGTGTCGGTCGGCAGCCTGTTCGTGGCTGGCCTCGTTCCCGGCCTGCTGATCGCGGTCGCGATGTGCGTGGTGAACTTCCACGTTTCCAAGCAGCGCAACTACCGCGGCGACGGCGGCATGCCGCCCTGGCGCGAAGTGCTGCTGACCACCTGGAAAGCCATCCCCGCCATCCTGCTGCCGGTGGTGATCCTCGGCGGCATGCGCGCCGGCTGGTTCACGCCCACCGAGGCCTCGGTGGTGGCGGTGTTCTATGCGCTGGTGTGCGGCAAGTTCGTCTACCGCACGCTCGAATGGAAGGCGCTGCCGGACATCCTCGCGCGCTCGGCGCTGCTGTCGGCCTCGGTGCTGATCATCATCGGGCTGTCGGCCTCCTTCGCCTGGATCCTGACCATCGAAGGCGTTCCCCAGTCCCTGGCCGAATGGCTCGTCAGCATGCAGCTCTCGCCGTGGATGTTCCTGATCATCGTGAACGTCTTCCTGCTGCTCTTCGGCATCTTCATCGAGCCCTTGCCCGGCGTGATGGTGCTGGCACCCATCCTCGCGCCGGTGGCCATCAAGCTCGGCATCGACCCGGTCCACTTCGCGATGATCGTGATCTACAACCTCACGCTCGGCATGATCACGCCGCCGGTAGGCGGCCTGCTGTTCGTGACCTGCAACGTCTCGAAGGTGCCGATGTCGCAGCTGGTGCGCGAGCTCGTGCCCTTCCTGTGGGCGCACGCGGCCGTGCTGCTGGTGCTGACCTTCGTTCCGGCGCTCAGCACCTGGCTGCCGCGTTTGTGGGGCTTCAAATAGCGGCAGCGGCCCGGTCATTCACGAGGATGTCATGCGGATCCCCGATGCTGCGGCGCTCGACCCCGAACGCCCGAGCATCCCATGTTCCTCATCAAGACCGAGAAAGCGCGCCAAGAACTCCAGCCGGGCCGCCGCACGCTGGGCCAGCGCGAGCGCGCCCTGCTGCTGATGGCCGACGGCCAGCGCTCGGTCACCGACTTCGGCCAGCTCTTCGGCAGCCGCGACGAGGCCGGCCGCGTGGCGCTGCACCTGGTGCAGGAGGGCTATCTGCATCGTTCGCAACCCGCTACGCCCGCCGTGGCGCCGCCGGTGCAGGCAGCTCCGGCGCCCGACGCGAGCCCCGAGCCGCCGGTCGCGGCGGATGTCTTCGAGGGCAAGCGTTCGCTCGCCACCACGCGGATGTTCCTGTTCGACCTGTGCGAGCGCATGTTCGTCAGGCGCGATCCAATCCTGGCCGGGCAGTTCCGCGAGCTGCTGCGCGAAGCGCGCGACCGGGAGTCGATGCTGGCCGCCGCATCCGCCATGCTCGGCGAGATCGAGAAGCTCGCGGGTGCCGAGCGCGCCACGTCGATCCGCGAACGCATCGACAAGCTGCTGCCGCCCCAGCTCGTGCATTGAAATCGGCCCCGACGGCCGCCATGGCCGCATCCGGGCAAACTCGGCGTCTCCGCTGACAAGACGAGGAGGGATACTCGTCGCGTCGCGCCCATCCGGCGCCCCGACCCTCCCTTCTTTTTTCTGTCAACAGGCATGACGAACTACGGTTTTGTTCATCTGGAGTACGGGAGTCAGCATCGTGATCATTCGGTCCAGGTGCTGACCAAGCTGCGAAGGCAGTTGGCCGGCGAGAGCGATCGTGTCGTTCTCGCGATCGTCGACAACGCCAGGTCCACCGGAGGCGAAGCATTGCGCAATGCGGAATTCGAGGACGGCTTCGTCATCGCAGGCGACAACTCCAACCGCGAATTCACTGGGTGGGACCAAGGAGTCGCAGCCATTCTTGCCCGCAGCGGCGAGCCCGACGTGTGGATCTTTTCGAACGACACCGTCGCGCGAAACCACGGATGGAGCGAACGCAGGGTGGCCGGCTTCGGCGGTGAAATCAAGAGGCTGGGGCTGCACCCGGGCCCGTGGCTCTTCGGCGAGATCAACGATTTTCCGCGCTCGACGATGACGCCGCTCGGTCCCCTGCTCGAATGGGTTTCGACCTACTGCTTCGCGATGAACGGCAACCTGCGCCGCCAGCTCGGTGCGCTTTCGCCGGGCAACGAATTCCTGGATTCGCTGGTCTACGACCGCTTCGAACCCGAGCACCGTCTGTTTCGCGACAGCGTCGACGAGGCCTATGTCGATTTCGTGTCAGCCTGGCTGATCAAGGACGAGAGCGATCCGTCCAGGCAGCGCAGATTCAAGTGGTCCCACGAATGGCATAAGGCCAGTGCGCTCTCGCCGGAGAACTTCGACGACCTGCGCATGAAGGCGCGCTGCGTTCTCTCGGAGAGCATGCTCAGCGTGCGCGCCCGGCAGCTGGGCGCCGACATCCGCTCGCCCTACGACGCGCGCAATGCCAGAGCGCACATTCGCAGCTCCCTGCAGCTCGTCGCCGACAAGCTGTGGGAGAAGTTTCTGCTCAGGCGGCTGCGCCTGGAGCGCTCCTGAGCGGCCAGGACCGGGCTCATCCCTTACACTCGGATGGGTCAGGAGAGAGCCTCGCAGCGCGGGGCCGCCGAAGGCGCAGGTCCCCTCGAAAAACGGGCCCGAACGCTCAGGCAAAAGGACTGACGAAGCGCCCCATTTTCCGGGCGTTTCCTTGCTGGAGAGAGGCGGCGCATCGCGTTTTTTGTTCGCAGTGCCGCCCACCGAAGGAGCAAACCCCGATCGTGGGGCGAATCTCTCAGGTAAAGCGGACAGCAGGGGTGGCCCATGGCAAGAATGTCATGGATCTGGACTGCCCCTTTGGAGAGTGCCTTGGCCTCCGCATCCGACGATCTGCAAAAGACCCCGCTCTACGACCTGCACCTGGAGCTCGGCGCCCGCATGGTGCCCTTCGCGGGCTATGTGATGCCGGTGCAGTACCCCGCCGGCCTGATGGCCGAGCACAAGCACACGCGCGAGGCCGCCGGCCTGTTCGACATCTCCCACATGGGCCAGCTGCGCCTGGCTGGCCCCGATGCCGCCGCCGCGTTCGAGAGTCTGATGCCGGTCGACGTGATCGGCCTGGCGCCGGGCAAGCAGCGCTACGGCCTGCTCTTGAACGACGAAGGCGGCATCCTCGACGACCTGATGTTCTTCAACGAAGGCCACGACTCGCTGTTCGTGATCGTCAATGGCGCCTGCAAGGTGGCCGACATCGCGCACATTCAGGCCAGGATCGGCGCGCGCTGCCAGGTGCTGCCGATGCCCGACCACGCCCTGCTGGCGCTGCAGGGCCCGCAGGCCGTGACCGCGCTGGCCCGGCTCGCGCCCGGCATCGAGCGCTTTGTCTTCATGACCGGCGACGCGGTGCAGATCGGCGGCATCGCGGCCTTTGCCACGCGCAGCGGCTACACGGGCGAGGACGGTTTCGAGATCTCGGTGGCCGCCAAGGATGCCGAAGCGCTCGCGCGGCTGCTGCTCGCCCAGCCCGAGGTCAAGCCCGTCGGCCTGGGTGCGCGCAATTCGCTGCGGCTCGAAGCGGGCCTGTGCCTCTACGGCAACGACATCGACGAGACCACCACGCCGGTCGAAGCCTCGCTCAATTGGGCGATCCAGAAGGTGCGGCGCACCGGCGGTGCGCGCGAAGGCGGCTTTCCGGGCGCGGCCAAGGTGCTGGCGCAACTCACGGCGGCCAATGGCGTCGCAGGCCACCTGGACCACCACACGCTCAAGCGCAAGCGCGTCGGCCTGGTGGCGCTGGAGCGCGTGCCGGTGCGCGATGGCACGCTGCTCGAATCCTTCGAGGGCGCGCCCATCGGCCAGGTGACCAGCGGCCTGCTCGGCCCCACGGTCGACCGGCCGGTCGCGATGGCGTACGTCGCGCTCGCCTATGCCGAGCCCGGCACCCGCATCCAGGCCATCGTGCGCGGCAAGCCGGTGCCGATGGAGGTGAGCACCATGCCTTTCGTGCCGCAGCACTACTACCGCGGTTGAATTCTTTTCTTCAAGGAGCCTTTCATGAGCATCAAGTACACCAGGGACCACGAGTGGGTCCAGGCGGTCGGCGACGGCGTCGCCACCGTCGGCATCACCGTTCATGCGCAGGATGCGCTGGGCGACGTGGTCTTCGTCGACCTGCCGGAAGTCGGCAAGAGCTACAGCCAGGGCGATGTCGCCGGCGTGGTCGAGTCGGTCAAGGCGGCGGCCGACGTGTTCATGCCCATCACGGGCGAGATCACCGAAGTCAACGAGGCGCTGCGCGCCGACCCTTCGCTGGCCAACAGCGCGCCCGAAACCGAGGGCTGGTTCTTCAAGATGAAGATCAGCGACGCCTCGCAGCTCGATGCACTGCTCGACGCCACCACCTATCAAAAGTTCGCCGACGAAAACTGAACCGAACACGCCAATGCCGAAGTCTTCCCTGCCCTCCCTCAGCGAACTCGAGAACGCCGAGGAATTCATCGCCCGCCATATCGGCATCGAGGCCGATGACGAAGCGCGCATGCTCGCCGCCGTCGGCTCGACCACCCGCGCCGAGCTGATCGACGGCATCGTGCCGCCGGCCATCCGCCGCACGAAGCCGATGCGCCTGCCCGCCTCGGTGACGGAGGCCGACGCGCTGGCCGAGCTGAAGGCCATTGCGGCGAAGAACAAGGTGGCGAAGAACTTCATCGGCCAGGGCTACTATGGCACCCACACGCCCGGCGTGATCCTGCGCAACGTGCTCGAGAACCCGGCCTGGTACACCGCCTACACGCCCTACCAGGCCGAGATTTCGCAGGGCCGCATGGAGGCACTGGTCAACTTCCAGACCATGGTGTGCGACCTCACCGGCATGGCCATCGCCAATGCCTCGATGCTCGACGAGGCCACGGCGGCGGCCGAGGCGATGACGCTCGCCAAGCGCAGCGTCAAGAGCAAGAGCAACGTGTTCCTGGTCTCGGGCGACTGCCATCCGCAGACCATCGAGGTCATCAGAACGCGCGCGGCGCCGCTCGGCATCGAGGTCAAGGTCAGCACCGTGTCGGAGACCCTGCCGCACCTGATGGCCAGCGGCGATTTCTTCGGCGCACTCGCGCAGTACCCCTCGACCACCGGCCACGTGCACGACCTGCGCCCGCTCGCCGGCCACGCCCATGCGTGCGACGCCGCCTTCTGCGTGGCGGCCGACCTGCTGGCGCTCACGCTGCTGGCGCCGCCCGGCGAATGGGATGCCGACATCGTCTGCGGCACCACGCAGCGCTTCGGCATGCCGATGTGCAACGGCGGCCCGCACGCGGCCTATCTGGCCTGCCGCGACGAGTTCAAGCGCTCGCTGCCCGGCCGCCTGGTGGGCGTGAGCGTGGACACGCAAGGCCAGCCGGCCTACAGGCTCGCGCTGCAGACGCGCGAGCAGCACATCCGGCGCGAGAAGGCCACTTCCAACATCTGCACGGCGCAGGTGCTGCCGGCGGTGGTCGCGAGCATGTACGCGGTCTACCACGGGCCCGAAGGCCTGACGCGCATCGCGCAGCGCGTGGCTGCGCTCACCGCGGTGCTGGCGCAGGGCCTCGAACAGATGGGCCGCGAGCTGGCCAATGAGACCTCCTTCGACTCGCTCACCGTCAAGACCGGCGAGGACACGCCGAAAATCCAGGAGCGCGCGCAGGCGGCAAGCATCAATCTGCGCCAGCGCCTGCAGAACCACCTGGGCATTTCGCTCGACGAGACCACCACCCGCGCCGACATCGAGACGCTGTGGGCCCTGTTCGTGCCTGCCGGCACGCCGATGCCGCGCTTCGACGAGCTGGCCGGCAGCATCGCGCCGCGCATCCCCGAGGACCTGCGCCGCACCAGCGCCTTCCTCACGCACCCGGTGTTCAACACCCACAAGAGCGAGACCGCGATGCTGCGCTACATCCGCAGCCTCTCCGACAAGGACCTGGCGCTCGACCGCAGCATGATCCCGCTCGGCAGCTGCACCATGAAGCTCAACGCGACCAGCGAGATGATCCCGATCACCTGGCCCGAGTTCGCCAACATCCACCCCTTCGCGCCGGCCGAGCAATTGCAGGGCTATGCGCAGCTCGACGCCCAGCTGCGCGCCTGGCTCTGCGAGGCCACCGGCTATGCGGGCATCAGCCTGCAGCCCAATGCCGGCTCGCAGGGCGAGTACGCCGGCCTGCTGGCGATCAAGGCCTTCCATGAAGCCAAGGGCGAAGGGCATCGCAACATCTGCCTGATCCCCTCCTCCGCGCACGGCACCAACCCGGCGAGCGCGCAGATGGTCGGCATGCAGGTGGTGGTGACGGCCTGCGACGCGCAAGGCAACGTCGACATGGACGACCTGAAGCGCGCCTGCGAGAAGCACGGCGACAAGCTGGCCGCGGTGATGATCACCTACCCCAGCACGCACGGCGTGTTCGAAACCCGCGTCAAGGAACTCTGCGAGATCGTGCATGCGCACGGCGGCCGCGTCTACGTGGACGGCGCCAACATGAACGCGCTGGTCGGCGTGGCAGCGCCCGGTGAGTTCGGCGGCGACGTGAGCCACCTGAACCTGCACAAGACCTTCTGCATTCCGCACGGCGGCGGCGGCCCGGGCGTCGGGCCGGTGTGCGTGGTCGAAGATCTCGTGCCTTATCTGCCGGGGCATGCGACGGCAGGCGTCGCGTCCAACGGCGTCGGCGCCGTGTCGGCCGCGCCGCTGGGCAATGCCGCGGTGCTGCCGATCAGCTGGATGTACTGCCGCATGATGGGTGCCGTGGGCCTGCAGGCCGCCACGGAGATCGCGATCCTGAGCGCCAACTACATCAGCTCCCGCCTCAAGGAGCACTACCCCACGCTCTATGCGAGCCCCAACGGCCACGTGGCGCACGAATGCATTCTCGACCTGCGACCGCTCAAGGACACGAGCGGCGTGACGGCCGAGGACGTGGCCAAGCGGCTGATCGACTACGGCTTCCACGCACCGACGCTGAGCTTCCCGGTGCCGGGCACGCTGATGGTGGAGCCGACCGAGAGCGAACCGCTGGCCGAGCTCGACCGCTTCATCGACGCGATGATCGCGATCCGCGGCGAGATCCGCCGCGTCGAGGAAGGCGTCTGGCCCAAGGACGACAACCCGCTCAAGCATGCGCCGCACACCGCGGCCAGCCTGCTCGTGAGCGAATGGACGCATCCCTACTCGCGCGAGCTCGGCGCCTTTCCGCTTGCCACGCTCAAGGGGGCCAAGTACTGGCCGCCGGTCGGCCGCATCGACAACGTCTACGGCGACCGCAACCTGTTCTGCAGCTGCGTGCCGGTAGGCGAATACGCCTGATTGCACCCGTTCGGGCTGAGCTTGTCGGAGCCGGCCCCGTGCAACAAATTTTTACAAATGGCAGGGTCGCACCTGTCGATCCCGCCGTCGCTGCTTCGACGTCCAGGTAGAGCCCCGATTCCAGCGGGCTCCCAACCCCAGGAGAAACGACATGCGATTCATGGTGATTGTGAAAGCGAGCAAGGATTCGGAAGCCGGCGTGATGCCCACCGAGCAGCTGCTCACCGAGATGGGCAAATACAACGAAGAGCTCGTGAAGGCCGGCGTGATGCTGGCCGGCGAGGGACTGCAGCCGAGCTCGAAGGGCGCGCGGGTGCGGTTCGAAGGCAAGCAGCGCACCGTGATCGACGGGCCCTTCAGCGAAACCAAGGAGCTGGTCGCCGGCTACTGGCTGTGGCAGGTGCGCTCGAAGGACGAAGCGATCGAATGGCTCAAGCGCGCGCCCTTCACCGGCAACGAAGAGGTCGAACTGCGCCAGGTCTTCGAGATGGAGGACTTCGGTGCCGAGTTCACGCCCGAACTGCGCGAGCAGGAAAAGCGCTTGATGGAGGAGATCAAGAAAAAGAAGTGAAGCCACCCATCAAGTCAACGGAGATCCCAAGATGAAATTCATGGTCATTCGCAAGGCCGACCCGGACACCGAGGCCGGCGTGATGCCGACCGAGCAGCTGGTCACCGACATGCTCAAGTACAACGAGGAGATGATCAAGGCCGGCGTGATGCTCGACGGCATGGGGCTGCAGCCCAGCGTCAAGGGCGCGCGCGTCAAGTTCAGCAACGGCAAGCCGGCGGTGATCGACGGCCCCTTCACCGAGGCCAAGGAGCTGATCGCCGGCTTCAGCCTGATCCAGGTGAAGTCGCGCGAAGAAGCGATCGAGTGGGTCAAGCGCTGGCCGCCAATCGACGGCGGCGGCAACGTCGAGATCGAGATCCGGCAGGTGTACGAGGCCGAGGACTTCGGCGCCGAGTTCACGCCCGAGATGCGCAAGCACGAAGAGTGGCTGCGTGAAGCGGCCGAGAAACGCGCCTCGTCCGGCCACTGAGGGCCCTCGACGTATATCCTTGCGGCTCCTCGAAAAGGACTGCTCGGATGAGATACGTGATCCTGCGCAAAGCCGGCCCGCATGGCGAGGCCGGCCTTTTTCCGCCTCTTTCCCCGGTGCCCGGCATCGTGCTGCATGAAAGCGCCGAGCTGCAGCCCAGCGCCGCGGGCGTGCGCATCAGCTTCTCGGATAAGGGGCCGCAACAGACCCCGGGGCCGTTCACCGAATCGAAGCAAGTGGTCGCCGGCCTCAGCATCGTCGAGGCCGACTCGCAGCAAACGGCGATCGACTGGTTGCGAGACGCGCCGGTCGGCGATGCCGAAGCCGAATTCGAGATCCGTGAAACCGGCTGCGCAGGCGGCCTGTCCGGCATCGACCCGTCGGGCGCCGCGACCAAGCCGCGCTTCCTGATCCTGGTGAAGGCCGATGCAGCCACCGAAGCCGAAGCGCCCAGCGACCCGGCGCGGCTGGCGGCCATGGCGCGGCGCAACGACGAAGGCGTGAAGGCCGGCGTGCTGCTCTCGGGCGACGGACTCCGATCGACCGCCAGGAGCACGCGCGTGAAGCTCGCAGGCGGCAGGAACAGCGTGATGGACGGGCCTTTCGCGGAAGCGAAGGAACTGGTCGCGGGCTACTGGCTGATCCAGGCCGATTCGCTGGACGAGGCGATCGCCTGGGTCCGTCGCTATCCCTACGCCCAGGAACGGCCCGAGGTCGAGATTCGCCCGGTCGTATGGCCATGAGCGCCGCCCGGCCGCCCGAAGGCGCTCGCACCGCAGCGCGAAGCGCGAAGGTACTTCAATGACGTTTCGCGACATCGACCTCTTCGCCGACCGCATGCTGGGCGGCGCACCCTTCATCGAAACCATCGCCGGTGCCGAGCTCGCGTCGAGCACCATCCAGGGCCGCGGCATGTTCGCCCGGCGTGCCTGGGCCACTGGCGAGCTGCTCTGCGTCCTCGACGGCCAGGTGGTCGACGTCACGCGCCACCCGGCCGTGATCGACGCGCTCGAATGGAACGCGCTGAGCCCGCAGCGGCTGCTGGTGCGCGCGCTGCGCACCAGCTACGGCTTCATCAACCACAGCGGCCGGCCCAACACCCGCATCGACGCCGACGGCCGCACGATGCGCGCCTGCAGGCCGATCTCGCCGGGCGACGAGCTGACGATGGACTATTTCGAGCAGCCCGTGCCGCCTGTGTACCTCGCAAGCCTCGAAGCGGCCGTGCTGAAGAAAAATTCTTGAGGGTGCTGTCGATTTCGGCACCCATCGTTCGACGTCCTTGCAGGGCCGGAGTTTTTCGGCTCGCAACCCATCCAAGGAGTGACTGACATGCGATTCATGATGCTGATGATCCCCAAGGGCTACGAGAGCGCGCCCCCCGGCACCATGCCCGACGCGAAGGCGGTCGAGGCGATGATGAAATACAACAAGGCACTGAAGGACGCGGGCGTGCTGATCACGCTCGACGGCCTGCGCCCGCCCTCCGAGGGCGCGCGCGTCAGCTTCCCCGGCGGCAAACCCAAGGTGACCGACGGCCCCTTCGCCGAGGCCAAGGAAGTGCTGGGTGGCTACTGGATGATCGATGTGAAGTCGCAGGAAGAGGCGATCGCCTGGGCCTCGCGCTGCCCGGCGTCGGAGAACGAGGTCATCGAGATCCGCCGGGTGCAGGAAATGGAAGACTTCCCGCCCGACGTGCAGAAGGCGGCCGAGGGCTTCGATCAGTTGCAGAAGCGCTGAAGCGATGACCACGCCGGACATTCACCGCACCATCAGCGCCGTCTGGCGCATCGAGTCCGCCCGGATCATCGGTGCGCTCGCGCGCATGGTGCGCGATGTCGGCGTGGCCGAGGAGCTGGCGCAGGACGCGCTGGTGGCCGCGCTCGAGCAATGGCCGCGCGAGGGCGTGCCGGACAACCCCGCCGCGTGGCTCATGCAGGCCTCCAAGCACCGCGCGCTGGACCTGCTGCGCCGGCGCAAGCTGCATGCGTGCAAGGAAGGCGAGATCGGCCGCGAGCTCGATGCGCAGCACGAGATGGCGGCGGCGGACTTCGCCGAGGCGGTCGATGCCGCACTCGACGACGACGTCGGCGACGACCTGCTGCGCCTGGTGTTCACGGCCTGCCACCCCGTGCTCTCGCCCGAGGCGCGCGTGGCGCTGACCCTGCGCATGCTGGGCGGCCTCACCACCGACGAGATCGCGCGCTCCTTCCTCGTGCCCGAACCCACCATCGCGCAGCGCATCGTGCGCGCCAAGCGCACGCTGGCCGCCGCGCGCGTGCCCTTCGAGGCACCGCGTGCGGACGAACTCGCAACGCGCCTCGCCTCGGTGCTGGAGGTGGTCTACCTGGTGTTCAACGAGGGCTACTCGGCCACCGCCGGCGACGACTGGATGCGCCCCGCCCTGTGCGAGGAAGCGCTGCGCCTGGGCCGCATCCTGGCCGAGCTCGTGCCGGACGAACCGGAAGTGCACGGCCTGGTCGCGCTGATGGAGATCCAGGCCTCGCGCTCGGCCGCGCGCGTCGATGCCGAGGGCGAACCGGTGCTGCTGCTCGACCAGAACCGCGCGCGCTGGGACCAGCTGCTGATCCGGCGCGGCTTCGCGGCGCTGGCGCGGGCCGAGGCCCTGGGCGGCGCGCTCGGACCCTATGCGCTGCAGGCCGCGATCGCCGCCTGCCATGCGCGCGCGCGCACCGCACAGGAAACCGACTGGACGCGCATCGCAGCGCTCTACGAAGCGCTGTCGCAGCTCGCGCCCTCGCCCATCGTGGAGCTCAATCGCGCGGTCGCGCTCTCGATGGCATTCGGTCCGGCCGTGGGCCTGGAGCTGGTCGATGCGCTGCGCGCCGAGCCGCAACTCAAGGGCTACCACCTGCTGCCGAGCGTGCGCGGCGACCTGCTCGCCAAGCTGGGCCGCAAGGCCGAGGCCTGCGCGGAGTTCAAGCACGCGGCATCGCTCACGCGCAACGCGCGCGAGCGCAAGCTGCTCCTGATGCGGGCGCTGGTCTGCTCGGGCAGCCCAGCCTAGGTTGACACTAGTTCTTCTTCGCCAGCGCGCCGCCGGCGACCTGGCCGCGCAGTTCGCGCAGCTTCGCCTTGAGCCGGCGTTCGTTGACCAGGCCGGTGCGGATCAGCGCCTTCTGGCCGGCCGAGAGGTTCTCTAGCTTCGGATCGGCGAACTCGTAGTGCGTCGAAGGCCGATCGGAAGGCGCGTCGCCCTTGATCTCGACCAGCTTCACCGCCAGCGGCCCGGCGGGTTCGGGCGCCTGCAGCAGATGGTCGATCACCGCCACCAGCCGGTCGTTGAAGTAGCGGCCCGGGTAGCCCTGTTCTTCGTACGCCTGCTGGAACAGCGGGTAGAGCTTCACGTAGAGCGCCGCCGCGCGCTGCGTGTTCACCGATTCGACGAACAGCACCAAGGGCGTGTAGCGCGCGCCGTTGTCCAGGCTGATGGTCCGCGCCTCCCCGCTGCCGCTGACCTCGAAACGCTTTGGCGTGCGCTGCACCGGCCACATGCGCGCGGCCGCCTGGTCGCGCGGCAGGTTGTCGACCGTGGCGACGAAGCGGCGCACGAAACCGTCGGCCTGCAGGAAGGACGCGACGGCCTTGCCGCCGAGCAGTTCGGTGAGCGCCGAGCGCACCTTCGCATCGGCATCGTCGAGCTTGGGCAGGTCCGCGTCGGCGGTGGCGTCGACCGGATGCTGCGGCTCGGTCGATGCGGCCGGCGGTGGAGCGGCCGGTCCCGGCTGCGGCGCCGCGGCGACCGGCGGCGCTTCGGCCGGCACCGCCTGCTGCTTCGACCAGCGCCACCAGACTGCGCCGGCAGCCAGCGCCAGCACGACGAGGACGACGACGATCCACAGCGAGGTTTCGCGTGCGGGCCTGAAATCTGCGCTCTCGCGTTGGGGCATGGAAGCATCTCCTTTCATGAGCCCCGTCATTGGACGCC
Source organism: Variovorax sp. CF079 (assembly GCF_900101545.1). Taxonomy (GTDB): domain Bacteria; phylum Pseudomonadota; class Gammaproteobacteria; order Burkholderiales; family Burkholderiaceae_C; genus Variovorax. Next base: position 139,003 of record NZ_FMZU01000017.1, read on the forward strand.
ATTTCGCGCCCAGCGGCAGGCACCACACTGGTAACGTCCTGTGAACGCCGAGGTCTAGGGCTCGCCGCCCTCCGGCAGGTGGATCAGGCCGGTGTGGAAGTCGTACTCGAACACCTCGCCGTAACGGCCCCATTCGATCGCGGTGCGCAACACGCGTTCGGCTTCCACGGCGTCCAGGCTCTCGCTCAGCAAATGCAGGAACGGCTCCTCGGGCAGTTCCCCGGATGGGGCCTGCTCCAGGCTGTGGCGAATGTGCGCCGCCAGCGGCACGTGGGCCAGCAGCTGCTGGCCGAAGAGCTGCCGGCGCAGCGTGTGCGTACCCTCCACATAGCGCTGTCCCAGCGGCGTGAGGTGCAGGTCGGCATCGGCCAGCTGCGCGAAGCCGAGCAGCGCCAGCGCCTGGGCCAGCGGCAGCAGCTCCTGGTCGGTGAGTTCGGCTTCTTCCGCCAGTTGCGGCAGGTCGGCGCGACCTTGCCGGTCGTCGTCGACCAGCATCTCCAGCAAGGCCTCCATGCGCCCGACGTCGGCATCGGGCAGCCGGTCGCCCAGGTGCATGTGCAGCGGCTCTTCGCGCGCGCGCTCGACGACGGCGGCGCCGGCAGTCATGAGCGTGTAGACCTCGTCGATCAGCGCGCGCACTTCCAGGCTTTCGCCGTCGCGCGGACGCGGCAGCGCAATCGGCAGCTCGGCACGCACGCGGCCCGGGTCGCTGGCGAAGATCAGCACGCGGTCGGCCATGAGCACCGCTTCCTCGATGTTGTGCGAAACGACCAGCATCGCCTTGGTCGGCATGGCGCCGCCGTCCCACAGCTGCAGGATGTCGTCGCGCAGGCGTTCGCCGGTCAGCACGTCGAGCGCGGAGAAGGCCTCGTCCATCAGCAGCACCTCGGGCTCGACCACGAGCGCGCGCGCGATGCCCACGCGCTGGCGCATGCCGCCCGAGAGCTCGCGCGGCAAGGCGCCCTCGAAGCCCGCGAGGCCGATCAGCGCGATGGCCGCAGCAGCACGCCGCGCACGCTCGGCCGGCTCGACGCCGCGCGCCTCCAGCCCCAGCTCCACGTTTTGCTGCACCGTGAGCCACGGGAACAGCGCGAAGGACTGGAACACCATCGCGATGCCGCGCGCCGGACCGTACAGCGGCTGGCCGCGGTAGCGCACGCCGCCGCCGTCCACGCCGATGAGGCCGGCCAGGATGCGCAGCAGCGTCGATTTGCCCGAGCCCGACTGGCCCAGCAGCGCGACGATCTCGCCTTCGGCGAGCCGGAAGTCCACGCCCTCGAGCACCGGACGCGCGGCACCGTCGGCGGAGCGGAAGGACTTGCGAACGCCCTTGAGTTCAACGATGGCTTCGGCCATGCTTGTTGCTCCTTGCAGATCAGAAATGCATCCGGTTTTCGGCCAGTTCGTAGAGCCGGCGCCAGACGAAATGGTTCATGCCCATCACGAACACGCACATCACGCCGATGCCCAAAGCGATGCGCGGGAAATCGCCGATGGCCGTCATGTGGGCGATGTAGCTGCCCAGGCCCGCAGCCTGCAGCGTGGTGTCGCCCCAGGTCACGTACTCGGCCACGATGCTGGCGTTCCACGAGCCGCCGCTGGCCGTGATGGCGCCGGTGACGAAGCTCGGGAACACGGCCGGCAGCAGGTAGCGCCGCCAGCGCAGCCAGCCGCCGAGGCCCAGATTCCGGGCTGCATAGCGCAGCTCGGTCGGCACGCTCGACGCGCCGGCGATCACGTTGAAGAGCAGGTACCACTGCGTGCCCAGCACCATCAGCGGCGCCAGCCAGATGTTCGGATTCAGGTGCCAGCGCACAATGAACAGCACCGCCACCGGGAACATCAGGTTGGCCGGAAACGCGGCCAGGAACTGCGCCACGCCCTGCAGCCGCTCGGCCCAGCGCGGATTCATGCCGACCCAGATGCCCACCGGCACCCACACCAGCGCCGCCAGCGCGATCAGCACCAGCACGCGCGCCAGCGTGTAGAGCCCCAGCACGAACACGTGCACGACCTCGGACCAGCCGACCTCGGTATGGATGAAGCGCACGAGCCAGGCGGCCGCCAGCAGCACGGCCGCGGCCAGCGTCGCGTCCCACACGCGCGCTACGGCAGGGTTGAGCGGCCGCGGGCGGGCCTTGATCGAGGTGCCGTCATGGTCGCGCCGAAAGAACATCAGCGAGCGTTCGAGCAGCCGCACGAAACGCAGCGCGATGTGCTTCAGCCTGTCGGTGCGGCGCAGCCAGGTCAGGAGCCAGGAGCGCGGCGCATCCTCGCCGCCGCCCTCCTCGAAGCGGAACTTGTCGGCCCAGGCGATCAGCGGCCTGAAGAACAGCTGGTCGTAGAGCACGATGCCGACCAGCATGCCGCCGATCGCCCAGCCGATGGCGCCCAGGTCGCGCGCCTCGATCGCCGTCGCGATGTAGGAGCCCACGCCCGGCAGCTTGATGCTCTGGTTTGACACCGAGATGGCCTCGGAGGCGACGACGAAGAACCAGCCGCCGGACATCGACATCATCATGTTCCACAGCAATCCCGGCATCGCGAACGGCAGCTCGAGGCGCCAGAAGCGCTGCCATCCCGAGAGCTGGAACACCGCCGCCGCCTCGCGCAGTTCCGCCGGCACGGTGCGCAGCGACTGGTACAGGCTGAAGGCCATGTTCCAGGCCTGCGAGGTGAAGATGGCGAAGATCGCCGCACACTCCACGCCGAGCAGATTGCCCGGGAAGAGCGCGATGAAGCCGGTGACGGTGATCGACAGGAAGCCGAGGATCGGAATGGACTGCAGGATGTCGAGCACCGGCACCAGCACCCGCTCCGCCGCGCGGTACTTGGCAGCCAGCGCGGCAAAGATGCAGCTGAAGATCAGCGATGCGCAGAGGGCCAGGAACATGCGCAGCGTCGTGCGCAGCAGGTAGTACGGCAGCATCCACGGGTCGAGGCTGATCGGCAGCGCCTCTCCCAGCTCGTAGGGCCGCACCATCTGCGAGCCGCCCCAGGCCAGCGCGAACAGCAGCGCCAGCACCAGCGGCAGCAAGGCCCAGTCCCAGCGGTTGCCGCCGGAAGCGACCGTCTGGCGCGGGAAAAAGCGTTTGTCGAGCATGAGGCGGCGGACGCGGAGGGCCGAAGTTCGCAGACCCTGGCCCGCGGCGGGCCGCCATTGTGCCTATGCAACCCGTGCGCGAACCTGACCAAATGCCTCGCTGATCTCGCGCGTGACCTTCAGGAAACGGTCGATGTCCGTGGCCGAATTGCAATGCAGCGGCGACACGCGCACGGCCCCTTCGAGGCCGAAGGAATGCAGCATCCGCTTCGAGTACAGGCTCGTCGCGACGCGTTCATAGACGATGACCCCGCGCTTCTCGTACTCGCGCACGGCCTGGGCGTGCTCGAGATTCTCGATGCCGATGGCCAGGATCAGGTCGCGCTTCGTCAGGTTTTCGTGGTCGAGGAATACCTTCACGCCGTCCATCCGGCGCAGGCCGGCGATGCCCTCGCTGCCGTTGAGCATGCGCGCGAGCAGCGCACGTTCGTGCAGCTCGATGCTCTGAATGCCGCTGGCGAAAAGGGTGCGCCGGTCGTCGCTCGCAACGAACTGGCTGCCGAGCCAGCACACGTAGTTCACGATCTCGGTCACGACGGCGAACTGCCAGGGTGCGGCGCTGCCCAGATCCCAGAAGTCCTTCTTCTTGCCGGCCAGCTTGTGGTGCGGCAGGACCGAGGCGCGTTCCGACAGCCACGACATGCCCGATCCCCTGCAGCCGAAGAACTTGTAGGGCGCGATGTTGATGCCGTCCACCGGCGTCTTCTGCAGATCGATCAGGCCGTGCGGTGCGTGCTGCACGGCATCCACGACGATGTAGAGGTCCGGCTTGACGGCACGCGCCTGCTTCACGATCTCGTGGATGTCGAGCTTGGCGCCGGAGATGTTGGACGCATAGATCACGCTCAGCAAGGAGGTGTTCTCGTCGACCAGGCCGACGATCTCTTCCACATCGATCCCGCCGGTGGCAGGGTTGGACTTCGCGACCCGCAGCTCTTTGCCCGTACGCTCGGCGTAGAGGGACATGGCATCGAAAGAGGACGGATGCTCGAGCACGGTCGTCACCATGTTCGTGCCGGGAATGTTCTCGGCCACAGCACGGACCATGTCGAACATCCCGCCCGAGGCCGTGAGGGCGGCGTAGACGCTGCCGCCCCTGGCGTTCAGGATCGTGCGAAGGTCTTCCGTTCCCCTGGCCTGGACCTCCTGCAGAAAGATCGCGAGTTCGTGGATGCGCTCCGGGCAATCCGGCAGGGCGTCGATGCGGGCGAACTGATCGACGGCGGCCTTCAATCGGAACGACCCTCCTGCGTTGTCGAAGAAGAGACGTTCGCGGCCATTCATGTCGTGGTCGACGTAGTGGAAGCGGCTCTTCACCTCCTTCATCAATGCGTCGGAAAAGAGTTCGCCTTCAGCGATGTTCATTCTGGTGTTCCATGGTTCGGCAAGAGTTGATTTTCGAAGCGGCCAAAGATTTCCAAAAGCGATATTTTTCGATACGATTCGATGAGAAAAAGAGGCCTCGATGATGATGACTTTCAAGCAGCTCGAGGCTCTGTACTGGATCGGCGAACTGGGCAGCTTCGCGCTGGCCGCCCACAAGCTGCACACCTCGCAGTCGGCGGTGTCCAAGCGGGTTCACGAACTCGAGATGGTGTTCGACACCGAGCTGTTCGATCGCAGCCAGCGTTCCGCGCGTCTCACCGACAAGGGCGAGGAGATGTTCGTGCTGGCCAAGAAGCTGCTCGATCAGCGCGATGCCGCGGTCGAGCAGTTCAGCCGGGTCGACGTGATCGAACGCCGCGTTCGCATCGGCGTCACCGAGCTCACGGCAATGACCTGGCTGCCGCGCTGGGTCGAGCTGATCCAGGAGCACTACCCCAAGGTCACCCTCGAGCCGGACGTGGACAGCAGCGTCAACCTGCGCGAGAAGGTGCTGGCAGACGAACTGGACCTGATCGTCGTGCCCGATGCATTCGCCGATACGCGGATTCCCAAGAAGGCGATCGGCAAGGTCGAGAGTGCCTGGATGTGCAAGCCGGGCCTCGTCAAGAGCAGCAAGCCGATCCGCCTGCATGAACTGGCGAGCCACCGCATGCTGATCCAGGGCGTCAAATCCGGGACGGGTCTGCTCTACGACAGCTGGATGAAGGATCTGGGCGTCCAGCCTTCGAACCCCATCGTCATCCACAACCTGGTGGCCTTGATCGGATTGACGATATCCGGCCTGGGCGTGAGCTACCTGCCGAAGGAAGCGGTCAGCCAGATGCTGGAAGAAGGATCGCTGGCGCTGATCAAGGTGACGCCCGCCCTGCCGCCCGTCACCTACGTCGCGATGTACAAGGGCGAGCACCGGAGCTCGCTGCTGGCATCGATCATCATGCTGGCCCAGTCGTGCTGCGACTTCACCCGGATGTTTCAGGCCGTCAAGGGATGACACCGGCAACGCACGAGCCGTCGTCTCACACGCCCTTGTTGTTGGGGTTCTTGTAGACCTCTTTCACCGCCTCGGTCATCGGAAAATTCAGGTTCGCATTGGTCGGAGGGATCGGCTTCATGAACCACTTGGCATAGATCTGCTCGATGGCGCCCGACTTCATCAGGTCGGTCACCGTCTTGTCCACCAGTTCCTTGAACTGCGGGTCGTCCTTGCGGTACATGATGCCGTAGGGTTCCTGGCGCAGCGATTCCGAGGTGAGGATCTTGAAGTCGCCCGGCTTCGGCGACGTGGCGATCAGGCCTGCCAGTTGCACGTCGTCGAGGATGTAGGCGGCCGCGCGGTCGGATGCGAGGAGCAGGAATCCGTCCGCCGTGTCCTTCGCGGCCACTTCCTGGACCTCGATGTTCCCGGACTTTCGATAGGCGCGCAGAAGCTGGACGCCGGTGCTGCCTGCGACTGTCGAGACCGTCTTGCCATTCAGCTCGGCCAGCGAATTGATGCCGGAGTCCTTCTTCACCGCGGCCGTGATGCTGGTGACGAAATGACTCGGGGCGAAGGCCACCTGCTGCTGGCGCTGGACCGTGTTGGTGGTGGTTGCACAGTCGAGGTCGACGGTGCCGTTGGTCAAGAGCGGGATGCGGTTGGTCGAGGTCAGGATCGTGTAGCGCACTTCCAGGGTGGGCATGCCGAGCCTGGCCTTGACCGCATCCACGATCTTCAGGCAGATGTCATTGGTGAAGCCGACCGGGTCGCCGCCGCCGGTGGGCTTGTAAGAGAACGGGATCTGGCTGTCGCGGCCACCGATCGAAATGCTTCCGTTCGCCTTGATCTTGCTCAGCGTGTCGCTTTGAGCCAGCGCGGTCGAGCACAGCAGCGCGGCGCTCAGGCCCAAGGTCAATGAGAGTCGAAATTTCATCGGGAGCTTTCGGGAAGGTTGCGTTGGCGCAAATTCTCGAAGCGAGCACCCGTTTCTAAAAGCGATTTATTTTCATCGACTTGAAGGCCATAAAGTGATCAGTGGCGGCAAGGACTAGAGCGGAAAGGCCTCCAGCCCCGGCTGCCCCTCGGCCCCCTTGACCGGCGTGTGCGCCACGTTCATCACCCAGCAGACCATCGTGAAATAGCCCACCAGCGCGCTGAGTTCGACCACCGCCTGCTTGCCGAAGCGGGCCTCGGCCGCGGCGTAGGTCGGCTCGCTCACGCCGTGGTGGTGCAGCAGCTCCAGCGCGAGATCGAGCGCGAGCTGCTCGTCCTGCGCCAACGGTGCCGCGCGCCGGCCGAGGCGCAGCGCTTCGATGGCCTCGGCACTGACACCGGCCTTGACCGCCGCCGTCGCATGCAGCACCCACTCGAACTGGTTGCCCACGTGGCGCGCGACCGCGCAGGTCACGAGCTCGCGCACGCGCGCATCGAGTTGGCTGTCGAAGCGCAGGTACTCCCCGAGGCTGCCGATGCGCTCCATCAGCACCGGGCTTTGCAGCAATGGGATGAAGGGACCGAAGACCGCCTTGCGCGGACCATCGATCAGCGCCTGGGCGGCGGCGCGCTGCGCCTGCGACATCGAGTCGGCCGCCGGCATCGGCAGGCGCTCGGCCCAGGGACGGGTATGGCCTTGTTCGAACATGGAGGGATTCCTTTCTTCAATGGAGAGAGACGGGGATCATGCGCGCGCGAAGCAGCCACCATGCGCTTCCGAGCAGCGCCACGGCACCCACGGCCAGCGCGCTGAAGAGGCCGCCGAAGCCCTGCGCGCCGCCGCTCAGTGCGGACGAGAGCACCGGCCCGGCCATCTGGCCGATGGCGAAGGCCGCTGTCATGCGGCCCAGCGCGCGCGTCGGATCGCCCACGGTGCGCGCCCTCGCCTCCTGCATCCCGGCCATGGTCGCGACCATGAAGGTGCCGCCCACCAGCAGCGCGGCCAGCAGCACCGTGAAGGCCGACAGGTGCAGCACCGGCAGCAGGCAACCCAGCGCCATCAATGCGTGGCTCCCGGCCAGCACGTGGCGGCGCGCAACCCGCGCCAGCACCACGCTGGCGAGCAGCGTCGACACTGCGGCCGCCGCGCCGAACAGCGGCCAGGCGGCGCCAAAGACGGCCGGATCGTCGACCACCGCGCGCGCCAGCACCGGCAGAAAGGTGGCCGGCAGGATGTAGCCGAAACCGAGGATGCCGTAGCAGATCACCAGGCCCCATGAGACGCCGCCGGCCGGTGCCGTTGCGGCAGCATTCGCGGGCGCTGCCGATACGATCGCGCCGCGCGGCATCAGCGCTGCCACCGCGAGCAGGCCCACCAGCGCCAGCGCGCCGAGCTGCAGCCACAGCGCATCGGGTGCCAGGCCGGCCGTACCCGCACGCCAGCAATAGAGACCGGCCGCTGCGATGCCGGCGCCGACCCCGGCATACAGCAGGCCGGGACCTGCGGGCCGATCGAAACGCGCCAGCCAGACCAGGCACCAGACGCTGGTGCTCACCAGCGCCCAGGCACTCGCCACGCCGGCGATGAAGCGCAGCAACAGCCAGAGCGCGAGCGAGCCGGTCCAGCCCATGGCCGCGGTCGACAGCGCAATCGCGGCCAGCGCCAGCAGTCCAACGCGCTGCGGCGACAGCGGGACGCGCGCAGTGGTGAGCGCACCCAGCAGGTAGCCAGCGTAGTTGGCCGCGGCGAGCCAGCCGCCGGCTGCCACGTCGGCGCTGCCGGCGCGGATCATCAGCGGCAGCATGGGCGTGAAGGCGAAGCGCCCGATGCCCATCGCCATCGCCAGCGCGAGCAGGCCCGCGGTGCAGACCGCGATGAAAGACGGTTGCGGTGCGGTGATCGAAGGGTTCGACATGGGTCGCTATTAGACGCAGAATGCGGATGCTCCACAAATGAATTATCGAGAACAATCATTCTTCACATGAGAACTATCGACCTGGACTCCCTGGAGATTTTTCGCACCGTGGTGGCCGAGGGCGGCGTGATCCGCGCGGCGGGCAAGCTCAACCGCGTGCAGTCCAACATCACGACCCGCATCCAGCAGCTCGAAGAGCGGCTGGGCCACAAGCTGTTCCTGCGCCAGGGCCGCTCGCTCGCGCTGGCGCCCGCCGGCCACAAGCTGCTGCCCTATGCCGACCGCCTGCTGCGCCTGGCCGACGAGGCGGAGAGCGAGCTGCGCAGCGACCTGCCCTTGGGCACCTTCAAGCTGGGTTCGCTCGAAAGCACGGCCGGCAGCCGGCTCGCGCCGGTGCTCTCGCGCTTCCACAAGCTCTACCCGGGCGTGGTGGTCGAGCTGGTCACCGGTACCACGGGCGCGCTGCTGAAACGGGTGAACGCCTTCGAGGTCGAAGCGGCCTTCGTGTCCGAGCCTTTCTCCGCGCCGGGGTTCGAGACGATCTCGGTGTTCGAGGAAGAACTGGTGCTGGTCACCGCGCGCAGCGTGGCCTCCGTCACGCGACCGGGCGACCTCGCCGGCGCCACGCTGATCGCGTTCGCGCAAGGCTGCTCGTACCGTCGCCTGCTCGAGCAGTGGCTGGGCAAGGGCGGCGTCACGCCGGTCCGTTCGCTGGAGTTCTCCTCCTACCAGGCCATGATCGCCTGCGTGGCCGCGGGCACGGGTTTCGCCATCGTGCCGGTCTCGGTGCTCAAGGCCCTGCGCGCGACGGCCGACGTGCACCAGCACGCGCTGCCCGAACGCATCCGGACCAGCCGGACCCACCTGGTCTGGCGCGGCACGCCGTCCATGGCGCTGGCGCGGCTGATCGGCATGCTGCAGAAAAGCCTATGAAAAGAGTCCGTTGACTTCGCGCGCCGAGAGCATGTCTGCGCTCATCGCGTCATGACGCCCTTCGTCGAATGCCTCGGCGGCAACGCGGCGAAGCAAGGCGAGCGCAGCCTGCAAGGGACCGCAGCCCAGGCTGACGCGCCGCGCACCGGCGCGCGTGGCCGCGTCCACGGGAAGCGCCCCGGCGTAGCCCGCGTAGACATTCACCGGCAAGGAAACAGCGCGCACGAAGCGCGCCACTTCCTCGGCGCGATCCATCCCGGGCACGAAGATGCCGTCGGCACCCGCCGCGGCGTACCGCTGCGCCCGACGCACGGTGTCTTCGTAGCGCGCCGCCGCATCGTCATTGGCGACAAAGTAGGTGTCGGTGCGCGCATTGATGAACAACTGTGCTTCCATCTGCGCGGCCGTCTTGCGCAACGCGTCGATGCGTTCGCACAGGATTTCCGGGGGCGCCAGGCGTTGCGTCCCGGGAAGCACGCCGTCCTCGATGTTCACGCCGACGACGCCCATGTCGATCAATGCGCGAACCACGGCACATACTTCTTCGGTGCTGCGACCGAAGCCGCGCTCGATGTCGACGCTGACCGGAACGCTGGCCACGCGGCAGATGCGTGCGCAAACGGCGATCAGTTCGCCGGCAGGCATCTGCTCGCCATCCGCATGGCCGAGCGACCAGGCCATGCCGGCGCTCGTGGTGCCGATGGCCCGCGCGCCGGCACGCTCGACAACACGGGCGCTGACGGCGTCCCACGCATTCACCAGGGTCAGCGCGCCCGGGCCGGCGTGCAGTCGATAAAAAGTTTCTGCCCGCTTCCGGGCTTCGATGGATTGCATGAGGGCGAGCTTAGAGACGACACGCGCTGCGAACTTGGAAAAAACTGCTGTTCGCCATCCATCACTTTTCCTTTTCCGCGAGCGAATCGGCCGCGCGGCGCTCAGGCCAGGGCGGTGGCGGCCGGCTCGGCACCGGCGATCTGCCGCAGTGCGCGCTCGAACACTTCCACCGGCTGGCCGCCCGAGATGAGGTGCCTGTTGTTGATGATGATGGCGGGCACCGAGTGGATGCCGGCATCGGTGTAGAGGCGCTCGCGCTCGCGGGTTTCCGCTGCGTATTCGTCGCTCCCGAGAATGGCACGCGCCCGTTGCGGGTCGAGGCCGGCTTCGGCGGCCAGGCGCACCAGCAGCTCGGGGTCGGAGGGGTTCTCGCCGTCGGTGTGGCAGGCCTTGAGCAGCGCCTTCTTGAGCGCCACCTGCTTGGCCCCGTCCTCGAGCTCGGCCCAGTGCAGCAGGCGGTGCGCGTCGAAGGTGTTGTAGACGCGCGAGCGGCCTTCTTCGCGGAACTTGAAGCCCACCGCCGCGCCGCGGGCACGGATCGCTTCGCGCGCCTGCGCCTGCTGCTCGCGCGAAGAGCCGTATTTCTGGTTCAGGTGCTCGAAGGCGTCCTGGCCTTCGCGCGGCATGTGCGGATTGAGTTCGAAGGGCTGGAAGTGCAGTTCGGCGCTGATCTCGGGCGCCACACGTTCGAGCGCGGCTTCGAGGGCACCGAGGCCGACGGCGCACCAGGGGCAGGACACGTCGGAGACGAAATCGATCTTGAGGCGGGCGGTCATGGATGTTCCTTTTCTGTCAGAGGCTGCGCCAGAAATCGATCAGCAACTGGCTGAATTCCACCGGCCGCTCGACCGCGCTCAGGTGCGCCGCGTCGATGGTGGCGAGGCGCGCGCCGGGAATGGCGGCAACCATCGCCTCGGACATCGCGAGCGGCGTCGCCTCGTCGCGAAGGCCGGCGATCACCAGCGTGGGCGTGGTGAACGCACGGTTGCTCTCGCGGAAATCGATCGCGCTCACCGCGTCGCAGCTCGCGATGTAGCCCGCGGCGTCGGTGCCGACCAGCGTGTCGTTCAGGCGGCGCGCGGCCTCGGTGCCTTCCGGCGTGGCCACGTACGCCGGCGTGAGCCAGCGCGCCAGGGCGCCGGGCGCGATTGCGGCCACGCCCTGGGCCCGCACGGTCTCGACGCGCGTGCGCCAGGGTGCCTGGTCGGGGTAGTGCGCCGACGAATTGGCGATCACGATGCTCTTCAGCAGCTGCGGATATTTCGGCGCCAGCGCCTGCGCGGTCATGCCGCCCATCGAGAGGCCGACGAAGTGCACCGGCTCGCCCTCGGCTTCGCGCTCGATCAGGGCCGCCGCGTCATCGGCCAGCGCCTGGAGGCTGAACGTACCGGGCACCACTTCCGAGCCGCCATGGTTGCGGTGGTCGTAGCGCACCACGGTGTGGGCACGGGCCAGCACCGCGGCCGCCTCGTCCCACATGTGCAGGTCGCAACCCAGCGCATGGCTCAGCACGACGATCGGGCCTTCGCCCTCGCGAATGACATTCAAACGGGTCATGGATTTCCTTTGGGCTCTTCGAGCAGGCCTTTCTCGCGCAGGATGCCGGTGGCGATGCCGAAGGCGTGGTTGGCCACCGGCACGCCGCAATAGATGGCGGCCATCATGATCACTTCCTTGATCTCCTCGGGCGAAAGCCGCGATTCGGGCGGGCCGTCGAGCGCGGCGCGCACGTGCATCGCAAATTCTTCGTACGCGTGGATGCCCAGCATCATCGACAGCACCATGAAGCGGCGCGTCTTGTCGCCCAATGCCGGGCGGCCCCAGATGTCGTTCCACGCATGTCGCGTGATCAGTTCCTGGAACTCGCTGTTGAAGGCATTGCGGTTGGCCAGCGACTTGTCGACCCAGGCATCGCCGAGGATGCGGCGGCGGTTGAGAAGACCGGCTTCGTAGTCGGGTGAAGTCATCGTGCAGTGTTTCGTGTGTCGAGTTGAGTTTGCAAGGCCTTGACCTGCGCCAGCGCGATCGTGCCGGCCGGCTCGGCGAGCGCCGGATCAAACCATTCGTCTGCGGCTTCGCGCGGAAGTTCCGCGCGCAAGCGGTCGATGTTGGCACGCATGCGCGCGGCATCGATCTGCAGGCCGGGCAAGGCGCCGGCCAGCGCGCGCACGCTGCCGTGGGCGGACATCAGCAACTGGGGCCATTCGCCCAGCTCGGCCTGCCAGGCGCCGAGCGCGCGCTCGTGCTCCTGCGGCATCGCGGCCAGCAAGGCGGCCACGCGCTGCGGCGCGCGCTGCGCGGCCGCCAGCGCCACCATCGAAGCCACCGGGTTGCGCTTGTGCGGCATCGCCGAGGAGCCGCCGCGTCCGGGCTCGCTGGGCTCGGCCAGTTCGCCGACTTCGTACTGGCCCATGAGCGCGATGTCCTTCGCGATCTTGCCGAGGCTGCCGACCATGAGGCCCAGCTCGCAGCCGAGCGCGATCCATTCGTCGCGCTGGGTGTGCCAGGTCGCGCCCGGGTCGCCCAGGCCCAGCTCCTCGGCCATGCGCTGCCGCACCGCCGGCCCCTGCCCCTTCATCTGCGCCAGCGTGCCCACGGCCCCGCCGAGCTGCAGCTGCAGCGCGCGGCGCGCCGTCTCGGCCAGCCGCGCGCGGCTGCGCACCAGCGGCGCGGCCCAGGCGGCGCACTTGAGCCCGAAGCTCGTGACCGAGGCCGGCTGCATCAGCGTGCGCGCGAGGATCGGCGTCGCGGCATGCCGCTTGGCATGCGCAAGCAGCGCCTGGGCCGCCTTGACCAGGTCGGCCTCGACCAGCGCCACCGCCTCGCGCGTGACCAGCGCCATCGCGCTGTCGATCACGTCCTGGCTGGTGCTTCCGAAATGCACGAAGGGCACTGCCTCGGCATTGAACAAACCCACCGCCTCCTTGAGGCTCTTGACCAGCGGGATCGCCACACTGCCGGCGCGGCCGCTGTCGCGCACGATCTTGGCGACATCGAACAGCTCGACCTTGCAGCTGCCGGCGATCGAATGCGCTGCCGATTCGGGAATGAGGCCCTCGGCTGCCTGCGCGCGCGCGAGCGCGGCCTCGAAGCGCAGCATCGCGCCGACGAAGTTGTGGTCGCTGAATGCGGCCAGGGTTTCGGATGTGGAGAGGAAGCCTTCGAAGATGCTCATGGCAGATAGGCGCTCAATAGGCGATCTGCGCCACGGCCCGCAGGTCTTCCGGCGTCGCAGTGCCGAAGCCGAAGAATTCGAGGTACGCAGGGATCATTTCGAACAGCATGTCGGTGCCGACCTGGACCGCGCAGCCCTTGTCGCGTGCGGCCCGCAGCAGCGGGGTGTACTCGGATTTCATCACGACCTCGCCGACGAAGGTGGACGGCGCGATGCGATCGACGTCGAAGGGTAGCGGATCGCTCTCCTTCATGCCGAGCGGCGTGGCATTGACCACCACGTCGTAGCCGGCGGGGTCGCTGGAGCCGGTGGCGACGCCCAGTTTCGAGTAGTGCGTGGTGAGCCGGCCCGCGAGGGCCTTCGCCGACGCCGCGTTGGCGTCGAAGAGCGAAAGCTGCGCGACGCCGGCCGCGGCCAGCGAGGCGGCGATCGCCGAGCCCACGCCGCCGCAGCCCGACACCAGCACGCGCGCGCCTTCGAGCGCGCGGCCCTTGCGCAGCACGCCGCGCACGAAGCCGGCGCCGTCGAACTGGTCGCCCACGAGCGTGCCGTCGGCGCGCTTCAGCACCGCGTTGCAGGCGCCTGCGATCCTGGCGGCCGGCGTCAGTTCGTCGACCAGGTCCATGGTCGTGATCTTGTGCGGCATGGTGACGAGCGCGCCACGGATGTTGGTGAGCCGGAACAGCGACGCGAAGGCGGCCGCATAGTCCTCGGCCTTGATGCCCATCGGCACCACCACGGCGTCGATGCCCTGCTGTTCGAACCAGGGGTTGTAGATCATCGGCGCCTTGAAGCTCTCGGTCGGATAACCGAGGTGGGCGATGAGGGTGGTCTTTCCGGAAATCGTCATGATGGGATTGCGACCCGAAGGCCGGTATGCGCGGCCTCGGCGACCGCAAGGGTGACAGCCAGCGTGCGCATGGCATCGCGCACGGTGACACGGGGCGGCACTTCGCGCCGCACCACGGCGCAGAAATGAGCGAGCTGGCGCGCGAGCGGATCGGTCTCTTGCATGTCGACCCTGCTGCGTACCATCGGGCTGAACCACGAGGCCGCGCCCGCGTACTCGAGCACGCGCAGGGTGGGCACCTGCAGCGAGCCGTGCGCGCCGGCGATGATGTAGCAGTCCTGGTCCGCATGGTGGTCGTAGGCCTTGTTCTCGCCCGAGGTCTGCTCCCAGCTGCGCGGACTGGCCGCAGCATCCGACAGCATGAAAGTCCCGAGCGCGCCGTTGGCGAAGCGCAGGTTGATGGCGACCGTGTCCTCCACCTCGAAGCCGCGCGCCGCATGGGAAGCGAAGGCCTGCACCTCGACGATCTCGCCCACCAGCGCGCGCAGGTTGTCGATCTCGTGCACCAGGTTGATCAGGATCGGCCCGCCGCCCTTCTGCCGGCGCCAGGCGGTCTCGAAGTAGTCGTCGGGCTTGTGGAAGGTGGCGCTGGCCGTCACGGCCACCAGCTTGCCGAGGCGGCCGCCGGCGATGGTCTCGCGCGCGGCTTCGAGAACGGCGCTGTGGCGCCGGTGATGGCCCACCAGCACCGGCACGTTGGAGGCTTCCACCGCCGCGGCCAGCCGCTCGGCTTCCGCCACGGAATCGGCCACCGGCTTCTCGACCAGCGCCGGCACGCCGGCCGCTACGCAGGCCAGTGCACCGGGCACATGCAGCGCGTTCGGCGTGGCCAGGACCACGCCGTCGGGCCGCGCCGCGGCCAGCAGCGCTTCGAGGTCCGGGTACAGCGGCACGCCGGCCTCGGCCGCCAGCGCAGTCGCGCTCGGGAACGGGTCGGCAAAGCCGATCAATTCGCAGGCGCTGTTCGCGACCATGCGCATCCAATGCGCCCGGCCGATCAGGCCGGCGCCGGCGATCGCGAGGCGCAGCTTCCTGTCCATCGCACCCTCTCCTCAGACCGTGACGGCCGGCGCCGCGGCGGCATGCGCGCCGCCGAGGAACAGGCGTTCGATGTTCGGATCGGCCAGCAGTTCGGAGGCCGGCTTGTGCAGCACCAGCCGGCCCGATTCGAGCGCGATGGCCTCGTCGGCCATCTTCAGCGCGCTCTTCACGTTCTGCTCGACCATCAGCACCGTGGTGCCCTGGTCGGCAAGCTTGCGCAACAGCCTGAACACGTCCTGCACCACCATCGGCGACAGGCCGATCGAGGGTTCGTCGATCAAGAGCACCTTGGGCCGCAGCAGCAGCGCACGGCCGACCTCGAGCTGCTTCTGCTCGCCACCGGAGAGCGAAGAAGCCGCGCTGTTCATGCGCTCCTTCACGCGCGGGAAGAGCTCGAGCACTTCGGGAATGCGCTCGTGCGTGGTCTTCATGCCCAGCGTGATGCCGCCGAGCTCGAGGTTCTCGTAGGCCGTCAACTGGCCGAACAGATTGCGCCCCTGCGGCACGAAGGCAATGCCGTGCTTCACCAGCAGGTCTTTGGGACTGGCGCCGGTGATGTCTTCGCCATCGAGCAGGACCCGCCCGTTGCGCACCTTGAGCAGGCCGAACAGCGTCTTGAGCACGGTCGACTTGCCCGCGCCGTTGGGCCCGAGCAGCAGCGTGATCTTGCCGCGCCTGGCCTTGAAGGACAGGTTGTTGAGGATCATGAAATCCTTGTAGCCCGCCAGCACGTTGTCGAATTCGATGCAGGTGTCGGTGGTGGTCATGATCAATTCCCGAGATAGGCGTCGAGCACCTGCTTGTTGGCGCGGATCTCGGCCGGCGTGCCGATCGCCATGACCTTGCCCTCGACCATCACCATGATGCGGTGGCACAGGTCCATCACGAAGTCCATGTTGTGCTCGATCACGACGAAGCTGCCGCGGCGCGTGCGATTCAGGTCCTTCAGCAGAGTCGAGAGTCCGCCGACCAGGCTGGGATTGACGCCTGCGCAGGGCTCGTCGAGCAGCACCAGGTCGGGCTCGCTCATGAAGGCCATGCCGATGTCCACCAGCTTCTGCTGGCCGTAGGAGAGCGTGCCGGCCTTCTTGTTCGCGACGTGGCGGATGCGGAACTGGTCGATCAGCGCGTCGGCCTTCGGCCCCAGGCCCGAGTCGCCGGGCGCGAACATGCGGCTGAACATGCTGCCCTGGTGTTCCTGCGCCGCGACGATCAGGTTCTCGCGCACCGTCATCTTGCCGAACACCTGCAGCGTCTGGAAGGTGCGGCCGACGCCGCGCCGGTTGAGCTCGAGCGGACCCAGCTTGGTGACGTCCTCGCCCTTGAGTTCGATGCGGCCGGCATCGGGCGTGATCTGGCCCAGCATGCTGTTGAACAGCGTGGTCTTGCCCGAGCCGTTGGGACCGATCACGCCGAAGATCTCGCCGGGGCGCACCTCGAAGCTCACGCCGCCGACGGCCTGGATGGCGCCGTAGGCCTTGCTGAGATCGGTCACGCGAAGAACCGGCACCACTTGCTGCTCCGGCACGATAGCTTCCGCAAGCACGGCGTTCATGTGGCAGCTCCCATGCTCGCGGCAGCAGCGGAGCGCGCGGCCGAGGCCTCGCGCGCTTCGCGGCGTGCCCGGATCCGATCGGGGATCGAGAGCAGGCCGTCCGGCAGCCAGACCATCAGCACCACCACGGCGGCGCCGAACAGCGGCAGGTACCAGTCGGCCACGCCCGGCACGTCGCGCAGCCACTCGGGCACGATCACGCCGACGGCCGCGCCCAGCACCGGCCCCCAGAAGTAGCCGGGGCCGCCGACCACCACCATCAGGTACATCATGATCGAGGCCGCCACGGTGAAGGGCGCCGGCTCGATGAACTGCACCAGCGAGGCGAACAGCGCGCCGGCGATGCCCGCATAGGCGGCGCCGATGGCAAAGCTCAGCAAGGTGTAGCTGCGCACGCTGATCCCCAGGCTCTCGGCGCGGATCGGGTTGTCGCGCAGCGCGGTGAAGGCCTTGCCCCAGGGCGAGCGCAGGAGGCCCCACAGCAGGAGCGCGAGCAGCACGGCGACGGCGAGCACGAAGTAGTAGTAGGCCAGGTTGCCCTCCAGCGACAGCCCGGCCAGCTCGGGCCGCGGGATGTTGTTGATGCCGAAGGTGCCGCCGGTCAGCCACTCCTCGTTGCGCATCAAGAGCCAGATCGCGGTGTTGAAGCCCAGCGTGGCGAAGGCGAGGTAGATCGCCTGCACGCGCAGCGCCGGAAAGCCCAGCACGAGGCCGACCGCGAAGCACAGCAGCGCCGCCGCAGGCAGGCCCAGCCAGAAGCTGATGCCGGCCTTCATGAGGATCGCCACCGTGTAGGCGCCGATGCCGAGGAAGGCCGCATGGCCCAGCGACTTCTGGCCCGCATAGCCCACCGTCAGGTTGAGCCCCATGGTGGCGATGATGAACACCAGCCAGTAGCTCAGCAGGTAGATGCCGTAGTTCTTGAGGAAGTTGGGCGCGATCAGCAGCGCGGCCGCAGCCACGGCGATCAGCGCGAGGTGCATCTTCTTCATACCTTGCGCTCCTCTTTCTTGCCCAGCAGGCCTTGCGGCTTGAACAGGATCACGACCATGAAGATGACCAGCGCCACCGCGTCCTTGTAGGCCGGCGAGATGTAGGCCGAGGCCAGGTTCTCCGCCACGCCGACGATCAGGCCGCCGAGCAGCGCGCCGCGCGAGTTGTTGAAGCCGCCGATGATGGCCGCGAAGAAGGCCTTGGTGCCCAGGCCCTCGCCCATGTCGAACTTGGCGAGGTAGGTGGGCGTGACCAAGAGCGCCGCCGCCACCGCCAGCGCCGCATTGATGGCGAAGGTGTAGAAGATCATGCGCGGCACGTTGATGCCCAGCACGCTCGCGCTCTCGGTGTTCTGCGCCACGGCCTGCATCGCGCGGCCGGTCACGGTCTTCGAGATGAAGGCCTGCGTGGCCAGCACGATCGCCACCGCCAGCCCGAAGGTGCCGAGGTCGGCCATCGTGACGGTGACCCCCGCCACGTTGAAGAGCTTGTCGGCGAAGAGGCTGGGGAACGGATGGGCCTCGGCGCTGTAGCCGGCGCGCACGCCGTTGCGCAGCGCGATCGACAGGCCGATGGTGGCCACCACGATCGGCATCATCCCGAACTTGAACAGCGGATCGACCAGACCGCGCTTGAAGAGCCAGCCCAGCACGAACACCGCCACCACGATGGTCAGCACGAAACTCAGCGAGAATGGTGCGCCGAAGGACATGAAGGCGAGCATCGCGAAGGCCGGCAGCATCACGAACTCGCCCTGCGCGAAGTTGATGGTGCCGCTGGCCTGCCACAGCAGCGTGAAGCCCAGCGCAGCCAGCGCATAGATGCTACCGGTGGCCAGCCCGCTCAAGAAGAGCTGGATGAAGTCCGTCATGGCGGGGCTACTTGGCGGCTGCGCCCAGGGCCGGCAGCGTGGCGATCACTTCCTGCTTGCCGTTCTTCACCTCCACCATGAAGCTTTCGCGGTCGAGGTCGCCGTTGGCGTCGACGCTGACGTCCATCAGCACGCCGGGCTGCTGCGCGGTGCTTACCTTTAGGCCGTGCAGCGCGGCGGCCACGGCCTTGCGGTCGAGCTTGCCGGCCTTCTCGATCCCAGCCTTCAACAGGTAGATGCCCGAGTAGCCCTTCATGCCGTTGTGGTCCGAGACGTACTTGTATTCCTTCTCGAACTTGGCGCGGAAGGCGCGGATGGCCGGGTTCGGCGCGTCGACCGTGAGCCCCACGTGCGCGATCGCGCCGTTGGCGGCCTCGCCCGCGAGGTCGATCACCTTCTGCCCGGTGAGCGTGGTCTCGCCGATGATCGGCTTGGTCCAGCCCTGCTTGCGCAGCTCGCGCAGCAGGCGCGCCGACTCTTCCTCGTTGCTGTAGGCGAAGAGCGCATCGGCATTGCTCTGCTTGGCGCGCAGCACCGCGGCGGAAAAGTCGATCTGGCCCGGCTCGGTCGAGATCTCGGCCGCGATCTTCACCGGCGTGGCGGCCAGCGCCTTCTTCATCGAATCGAGGCCGCCCTTGCCGAAGTCGTTGTTCACGTAGATCATGGCCAGCGTCTTCGCCTTCAGTTGCTGGTCGATGTAGCGCGCGACCTTTGGCATCGCGGTGGTCTGCGTGAAGCTGGTGCGGAAGATGTACTTGTTGCCCTGCTGCGTGATGCTGGCCGCCTCGCCGCCGGTGAAATTGGGAATCTCGGCGCGGCGGCTCTCGGCCATGCTGACCATGATCGAGCCCGAGAACACGGGGCCGAAGATGGCGAAGACCTCGTTGTCCACCGCCTTCTGCGTCAGGCCCTTGGCGACGCCGGGATTGCTCTGCGTGTCGCTGGTGCTCGACTCGATCTTCTTGCCGAGGATGCCGCCCGAGGCGTTGATCTCCTTCACCGCCAGCTCGACGCCGTTCTTGAAGTTGGTGCCGGCGGTCGCACCGCCGCCCGAGAGCTCCACGATGTTGACGATCTTGATCGTGTTCTGCGCGAATGCGCCTGAAGCGCCCGCGGCCACGGCACAGGCGGCGATGAGTTGGATCGCGAATCGACGCGACTGAACGATGGTCATGCTTGTCTCCTTGGGGTTGAATTGCTGGTACTCACGTGGCTCTCGCTGATCCAGCGCGCGCTCTTCATGGCGCGCTGGCCGACCACCATGGGGTCGGAATTCACATAGTCGTCGTTGAACACCTCGAAGGTGTAGTGGCCGCGGTAGCCCTTGTCCTCGAGCAGCTGCACCAGGTCGCGCACGTCGTGCAGGCCTTCGCCCGGAAACAGGCGCTGGTGGCGCGCGAGCTCGATCATGTCGGCCTGGCGGTCGCTGTACTCGAAGAAGTAGTCGGCCAGCTGCACCAGGAAGATCTTCTCGACCGGCACCTGGGCCAGCTGCGCGAGCGTCTCGGGCGTGTCGTCGCCATGCACCGACATGTGGAAGGAATCGAGATTGAGGCCCACGTTCTGGCGGTTGCAGCGCTTCACGATGTCCCAGGCCTGGTGCCAGCGGTTGACGTGGCGGCCCCAGGACAGGGCCTCGTAGCAGATGCGGATGCCGAGCGGCGTGGCCAGCGTCGCGAGCGTGCGCAAGTCTTCGGCCGCGCGCTCCGGATCGTCGATGGCCAGCGGCGAGGTGGTGGAGCACACCAGCAGCAGGTCGGCGCCGACCAGCGCCATCTGGCGCAGCTGTTCGCGCGCCATCTCGAGCCGGTGCGGCCGCATGGCGTCGGGCGCGCATTCGAAATCGCGCAGCGGCTGGAAGTCGGTGACCTTGAGGCCGCTGGCCTTCACCAGTTCGGCCGCTTTCTCGACGCCGGCGGGGTGCGCGATCAGGTCGCGCGCCCACAGCTCAACGCCGGAAAAACCCGCGGCTTTCATGCATTCGAGCTTGTGCCCGAGGTCGCCGCCCATGGTGACGGTGTTGAAGCCGAAACGGTCGAGGGAGATGGCCATGATGCTTTGCGCGCGCCCGTTCAGGCCACGCTGTCGGAGTGGTAGCGCAGCGGGGCGTCGATCTCGGCCGCCATTGCGGCTGGGTAGATCAGCTCGCGCAGGAAACGCGCGTCGTCGCGCACACCATGCGCCGCGGCCGTCTGGCCGAAGAAGTCGAGGTAGTACGGCATCTGCTGGATCAGCATCTCGAAGCCGGCCTGCGCGTTGAGCCCGCGCGCGCGGGCGGCGCGCACCAGCGGCGTGGGCTGGTTGCGCAGCAGGATGTCGAATAGCGCCGCGTGGGCGTCCATGCGCTCCACGTCCACCGGCAAGGCGTCGCCCTCCTTCAGGCCCATCGGCGTGGCGTTGATGACCAGGTCGTAGCCTTCGGGATCGCTGCTGTCGACCGCGACCGTGGTCGCGTCGAAGAAGGCATCGAGCTTGGCCGCGACCCCTGCTGCCTTGCCGGCCGAGGTGTCGTGGAAGGCGATGTGCTCGGCGCCGTGGACCGTGCCGCCCTCGGCCAGCGCGACGCCGATGGCCGCGGCGCTGACGCCGGCACCGAGGATCAGCACGCGCTTGCCGCGGAACGGGATGTTGTAGTGGTCCAGCGCGCCCAGGAGACCCTCGCCGTCGAAGAGATCGCCCTCGAGCTCGCCGTTGGCGATGCGCCGCACCACGTTGACGGAGCCGGCGACGCGGCCGAACAGGCCGGCGCCGTCGAGCAGGTCCACCACCAGCGGCTTGTGCGGCGGCGCGATCACCATGCCGCGCACGTTCCTGGCGAGGAAGGCGGCCTTGACGAAGACGGCGAAGTCGCGCGTCGCCACCTGCACCGGCGCCATCACCGCGTCGATGCCGAAGCGCTCGAAGACGCTGTTGAACATGCGCGGCAGGCGCACGTTGGTCACCGGATCGCCGGGGAGCAGGTAAAGGTCGGTGCTGCCTGCAATGGAGGGGAACATGATGGCGTCTCGCTCGGAGTTGTTCGGCTATCGCGCAATTTGGCAGGAATGGTCGCTAATGTAGGGTTCCCACTTGCACGATCCAAGTCGGTGGCGCGAGAATAGCGCGTTGATCGTTCTACAGTGATCGATCATCGAACGATTCCAGGGTTTGTCCTCAATGAACCTCGACACTCGCCCCGCCCCACCCGAACTCGACAAGCGCGACTGGATCGCCGGCCTGGAGCGCGGCGTGTCCATCATCGAGGCCTTCGACGACGCCCACCCGCGCATGACGGCGAGCGAAGCCGGCCAGCGCACCGGCATGACGCGCACCGCCGCGCGCCGCTACCTGCTTACGCTGCAGCACATGGGCTACGTAGCGGGCGACGGCAAGCTGTTCTGGCTGACGCCGCGGGTGCTGCGCCTGGGCCAGTCCTACCTCGAATCGGCACGCCTGCCGCGCATCGTGCAGCCCTTTCTGCAGCGGGTGGCCGCCGGCACGCACGAGATCGCGTATCTGAGCGTGATGGACGGCGACGAGGTGGTCTACATCGCGCGCAACGGCCCCAACCGCAGCATGAGCACCGGCTATGTACTGGGCGCGCGGGTGCCGGCGCAGGTCACGGCCTCGGGCATGCTGATGCTGGCGATGCGCGGCGACGAGGAACTCGGCCACTGGCTGGCCACGCACGAGCTCACCGTCTTCACCTCGCACACCATCGCGAGCAAGGAGCGCATGAAGCTCGAACTCGCGCGCATCCGCGCGCAGGGGTGGGCGCTCTCGGAGCAGCAGTTGGACCTCAATTCGCGCGGCATCGCCGTGCCGCTGCGCGACCGGCACGGTGACCTGGTGGGCGCGCTCAACATCACGATGCCCATGGGCCATGAAAGCAGCGAGGACGCGGTCGCCCGCGTCCTCCCGGTGTTGCGCGAAACGGCGCAGGCGATGCGCAACCTGATCTGATCGCGCTGCCAACTACCGTTCGGCCTGAGCTTGGCCTGCCCTGAGCTCGACGAAGGGTCGAAGCCACGCGCAGCCCTTCGACAAGCTCAGGGCGAACGGGGTTTCCATCAGACCGCGGCCTTCGCCATCCTCGCGTCGGCCAGCGTCTGTTCGCGCAGGCGCTCGTATTCCGGCTTCGGCACAGGCGCCGCGTCGGGATTGCCGAGGTCGTTCATGTGGATGCGATAGGTCTCGCGGGCGCTCAGCGCGGCGAGTGCCGAGATGACCGTGATGCCGAAGGCCAGCGAGCCCACGATCAGCGGGATGTTGGCCGCGCCAGGAGGCGCCACCGTGGCGAACAGCGCCGGCAGCATGGCGGTGGCGGCGGTGCCGATGTTCTGCGAGATCGCCATCGCCGAGACGCGAGTGCGGGTCGGGAACAGCTCGGGGTAGAAGCTCGGGAACACCGCGTTGTAGCCCTGGTAGACCACGCCCCACATCAAAAGCGACATGCAGATCGCGAGCGGCACGTTCTTGATGCTGATCGCGTAGAGGTAGCCGAAGGCCAGGAGGCCCGAGGCCAGCGCGCCGAAGACGATGGGCGGCTTGCGGCCGATGCGGTCCGAGAGGTTGCCGACGTATGGAATGACCAGCACCGCGAGGATGTTGCCGAGCACGGGAATCCACAGGTAGATGTCCTTCGCGAAGCCGATGCCGTAGGCGGACTGCACCGCATAGGCCGCGCCGAAGATGGTGGCGACCACGGGGATCACATTCATCAGCGCCATCAGCACGACGCGCAGCATGTCCCTCCAGCTGTACTTGAAGGCGTCGACGATCGGCGAGCGCGGGCGCTGCTGCTTGCTGCCTTCCTCGGCGAAGGCGGGCGTCTCGTCGACCTCGCGGCGGATGATGTAGCCGGCGACGATGACGATGAAGCTCAAGAGGAAGGGAATGCGCCAGCCCCAGCTGTTGAAGGCATCCTCCGGCATGTAGTGCGCGAGCGGCAGGAACACCGCCGCGGCCAGGATCTGGCCGGCCTGCACGCCCTGCAGCGTGAAGCTGGCGAAGAAGCCGCGGCGCCCGAAGGGCGCGTGCTCCAGGATCATCGAGCTGGCGCCCGAGATTTCCCCGGCCACCGCGAAGCCCTGGACCAGGCGGCAGATCACGAGCAGCACCGGCGCCAGCAGGCCGACCTGGTCGTAGGTGGGCAAGAGGCCGACGGCGATGGTCGAGAAGCCCATCAGGAACATGCACAGGATCAGCACCTGCTTGCGGCCGTGGGTGTCGCCCCAGTGGCCCAGGAAGAAGGCGCCGATCGGGCGCGCCACGTAGCCGACGCCATAGGTCGCGAGCGAGGCGACGATG
Organism: Variovorax sp. CF079; assembly: GCF_900101545.1. Classification (GTDB taxonomy): domain Bacteria; phylum Pseudomonadota; class Gammaproteobacteria; order Burkholderiales; family Burkholderiaceae_C; genus Variovorax. The sequence goes on from NZ_FMZU01000017.1 coordinate 162,858, forward strand.
GCGATATTCGGATCGCCCTTGGGAAAGAAGATCTGCGGAAAGATCAGCGCTGCTGCGGTGGCGTAAATGAAGAAGTCGTAGTACTCGAGGGCCGAGCCGATCCAGCCGCTGGCAGCGGCCTTCTTCGACTGGTGCCGGCCTTGCGGCTCGTGCTCCTGGGGTTTGCTCATGTGTGTCTCCGTTGGGAAGGGGCGAGGCGACTGTAGGTGCGCCCCCGGAGCGCCGGCAATGTCGCGGACAGGGGTTTCGATCGATCATCGATCAGTCTCGTGCGACTTTCGCGCGGAATCGGGGTTTGTCCCCGGGTTCATGGGACAGGATGCCCTGACCGATACGGTCTTGCTTTCGCACCCCTTCACGACGTGCGCAACGGGCCCCAACACATACTTTCTTGCATTTTTCCGGGTTAACCCTGGATGGCTCGCCGGCGCTTGCTTCTACTATTTATTCAACTTGAATTAATTAATTGCGCCTCGGCACCGGGGCCAGGAGACAGCCAGTGACGACAGCCGGTCCCGGTCGGGGCACCAACTCGGTCAACCTGCGCCTCTACAACGAGCGCAGCCTGCTGCAGCGGCTGCGCCGGGCCGGCGAGGCGTCGAAGGCGGATCTGGCACGTTGGGCCCAGCTCACGAACACGGCGGTCGGCAGCATCGTGCAGTCGCTCGAGGAATCGCGGCTGATCGAACCCGCGGGCCGCCGGCAGGAAGGCCAGCGCGGCCAGCCCGCCGGGCTCTACCGCGTCAATCCCGAAGGCGCCTACGGCATCGGCGTGCGGCTGGACCGCACCAGCATCGAGACGGTGATGATCGACCTCGGCGGCAAGATCCTGGCCCGTGCGGCGCACGACCTGCTGCTGCCCCACCCCGACCGTGCGCTGGCGCTGGTGCACAAGGACGTGAGCCGCATGATGGCCACGCTCGACGCGGCGCAGCACCGCCGGCTCATGGGCGTCGGCCTGGCGCAGCCCTACAACCTCGGCAGCTGGCTGCGCGAACTCGACCTGAAGGCGGACTTCCGCATCTGGGACGAGGTCGACTTCGGCGCGATGCTCGCGCGCGCCGTGGACCAGCCCGTCTTCAAGGAAAACGACGGCAACGCGGCCGCGATCGCGGAGCTGTTCTTCGGCATCGGCCGCGAGGAGAACGACTTCCTCTACATCTTCATCGGCGCGGCACTCGGCGCAGGTGCGGTGATCGGCGGCGAAAGCCTGCGCGGCCCCACCGGCAACGCGGCCGACCTCGGCCTGATGCCGGTGCCGCCCAGCCGCCTGGCCTCGGCCCCGGTGTCGGACCGGCGCTGGGACATCCTGCTCTCGCGCGCCTCGCTCAACGCGCTGGCGCGCCACCTGCGCCACCACGGCATCGCGGTGCGCGGCCATGCCGAGCTCGAGGCATGCGTCAAGTCCGGCCGGCCCGAGGTGCGCGAATGGCTCGACGACTGCGTCGATGCGCTGGTGCCTTCGACGCGCGCATCGCTGGCCGTGCTGGACCTGCCGGTGGTGGTGATCGACTGCGACATCGACAGCGGCCTGATCGACGAGCTCATGAAGCGCCTCGACGAAGGCCTGCGCGCGATCGCGCCCGAGGCGCGGCAGACCCCGCGGATCCTGCGCGGCAGCTTCCGCGCCGACGCCGGTGCGATCGGCGCGGCCAGCCTGCCGATGTTCTTCAACTTCTCGCCGCGCGCGGACGTGCTGCGCGGACGTTCACGCCCCCGCCACCCGGAGACAGCGAATGCATGAAGCACCCCCCGCGCTGCTGGAGCTGCGCAAGATTTCCAAGACCTTCCCCGGCGTCAAGGCGCTGCAGGACGTGCGGCTGCGCGCCAGCGCCGGCCACGTACATGCGCTGATGGGCGAGAACGGCGCCGGCAAGTCGACGCTGATGAAGGTGCTGTCGGGCGCCTACATGCCCGACCCCGGCGCCGAGATCCTGATCGACGGCAAGCAGGTCAACATCGACGGCCCGCTCGCGGCCAAGCACCTCGGCGTGTCGGTGATCTACCAGGAACTGAGCCTCGCGGCCAACCTCAGCGTGGCCGAGAACATCTACATGGGCCGGGCGCTGCGACGCGGCGGGCTGGTCGACCGCGCCGGCATGGCCAGCGCTTGCGAGGCGACGCTGCAGCGCCTGGGCGCCGACTTCGGCCCGGCGACCCGCGTCGCGACGCTCTCGATCGCGCAGCGGCAGCTGGTCGAGATCGCGCGCGCGGTGCACTTCGACTGCCGCATCCTGGTGATGGACGAACCGACCACACCGCTATCGACCCACGAGACCGACCGCCTGTTCGCGCTGATCAAGCGCCTGCGCGACGAAGGCCTGGCGATCCTCTACATCAGCCACCGCATGGACGAGATCGACGAGCTCGCCGACGAGGTCACCGTGTTGCGCGACGGCGCCTACGTCGGCACGCTGACCCGCGCCGAGCTCTCGCGCGACAAGCTGGTGAAGATGATGGTGGGCCGCGATCTCTCGGGCTTCTACCGCAAGGAGCACCACGGCCAGCACACCGGCGACAAGGCGCTCACGGTGCGCGGCCTCAGCGACGGCCGGCGCGTGCACGACTGCAGCTTCGAGCTGCATGCGGGAGAAGTGCTCGGCCTGGCCGGCCTGGTCGGCGCCGGTCGCACCGAGCTGGCACGCCTGATCTTCGGCGCCGATCCGAGCACCGGCGGCGAGGTCTCCCTCAACGGCAGCGGCGCGCTGCTGAAGATCGCCAGGCCCATCGACGCGATCCGCTCCGGCATCCTCTACCTCACGGAGGACCGCAAGGGCCAGGGCCTGTTCCTCGACCAATCGGTGCGCGACAACATCAACGTGATGGTGTGCCCGCGCGACGCGAACGCCGGCGGCGTGATGGACGGCAAGCGCGCCGCCCAGCGCGCGCGCGACGCGATCGCGCAGCTGTCGATCCGCGTGCCCTCGGCGCGGGTCAACGTCGGCTCGCTGTCCGGCGGCAATCAGCAGAAGGTGCTGCTCGCCCGATTGCTCGAACTCGCGCCGAAGGTGCTGATCCTCGACGAGCCGACGCGCGGCGTCGACATCGGCGCCAAGAGCGAGATCTACCGCCTGATCGACGAGCTGGCGCGGCGCGGCGTCGCGGTGCTCGTGATCTCGAGCGAACTGGCCGAGGTGGTGGGCATCTGCGACCGCGTGATCGTGATGCGCGAAGGCCATCTCGTCGGCGAGGTGGGCGGCGCGAGCGGCCTGCCCATCACCCAGGAAAACATCGTCGCGCTCGCCACCGGCGCGGCCGCCACCCACGCGCCCGTGCTGCACTGAGACAGACGGCGCAACAGGAGACATCCCCATGAGCAAGCAGACCTCCCCCGCCTTCCCGGCGCCGGCCAACCCCGCCCTGCCCCGCGCGCTTAGCGGCGCTTCCGGCCGCGAAATCATGCGTGCGCTCGGCATGCTGCCGGTGCTGGTGCTTCTGTGCATCGGCTTCAGCTTCGCGAGCGACAACTTCTTCAGCCTGCAGAACCTGTCGATCATGACGCAGCAGGCCTCGATCAATATCGTGCTGGCCGCCGGCATGACCTTCGTGATCCTCACCGGCGGCATCGACCTGTCGGTGGGCTCGATCCTCGCGGCCTCCGCAGTGGTGGCAATGCTGGTGTCGAACGTGCCGGAGTTCGGCATGCTCGGCATTGCCGCCGGCCTGGCCTGCGGGCTGCTGTTCGGCCTGATCAACGGGTTGCTGATCGCCTTCGTCAAACTGCCGCCCTTCATCGTGACGCTGGGCTCGCTGACCGCGGTGCGCGGCATCGCGCGGCTGCTCGGCAACGACACCACCGTGTTCAACCCGCAGCTGCCCTTCGCCTTCATCGGCAACGGCGAGGTGCTGGGCGTGCCCTGGCTGGTGATCATCGCCTTCGCGGTGGTGGCGCTGTCGTGGTTCATCCTGCGCCGCACCGTGCTGGGCCTGAACATCTACTCGGTCGGCGGCAATCCCGAAGCCGCGCGCCTGGCGGGCATCAAGGTCTGGGCGGTGCTGCTGTTCGTCTACTGCACCTCGGGGCTGCTCTCGGGCCTGGGCGGGGTCATGGCCTCGGCACGGCTCTATGCGGCCAACGGCCTGCAGCTCGGCGCCTCGTACGAACTCGACGCCATCGCGGCGGTGATCCTCGGCGGCACCAGCTTCGTCGGCGGCACCGGCTCGATCCTCGGTACGCTGATCGGCGCGCTGATCATCGCGGTGCTGACCAACGGCCTGATCCTGATGGGTGTCTCGGACATCTGGCAGTACATCGTCAAGGGCCTGGTGATCATCGGCGCCGTCGCATTGGACCGCTACCGCCGCAAGGACTCGGCTCGTACCTGAACCCCTTTCATTTCCCCAACCACGACCAGGAGACTATTCCATGCGCAAGTCATTGTTCGCACTCGCCGTGATCGCCGCGGCCCTCGCTGCCCCGGCGGCGCAGGCCCAGAACAAGCAGATCAAGAGCGTCGGCATCACGCTCGGCTCGCTCGGCAACCCCTTCTTCGTCTCGCTCGCCAAGGGCGCCGAAGCCAAGGTCAAGCAGTACAGCCCGAATGCCAAGGTCAATGCACTTTCGGCCGACTACGACCTCAACAAGCAGTTCTCGCAGATCGACGGCTTCATCGCCTCGGGCGCGGACATGATCCTCGTCAACGCGGTCGACGCCAAGGCCATCGAGCCCGCGCTGCAGAAGGCGAAGAAGGCCGGCATCGTCGTGGTGGGCGTCGACGTGGCGGCCAACGGCGCCGATGCGACCGTGCAGACCAACAACGTGCAGGCCGGCGAACTCGCCTGCCAGTACATCGTCGAGAAGCTCGGCGGCAAGGGCAATGTGATCATCCAGAACGGCCCGCAGGTATCGGCCGTGATCGACCGCGTCAACGGCTGCAAGACGGTGCTGAAGAAGAGCCCCGACATCAAGATCCTGTCGGACGACCAGGACGCCAAGGGCTCGCGCGAAGGCGGCCTCAACGTGATGCAGAACCACCTGACGCGCTTCCCGAAGATCGACGCCGTGTTCGCGATCAACGATCCGCAGGCCATCGGCACCGATCTCGCGGCCAAGCAGCTGAACCGCAAGAACATCGTCATCACCTCGGTCGACGGCGCGCCCGACATCGAGACGGCGCTCAAGAGCGACACGCAGGTACAGGCCTCGGCCAGCCAGGACCCGTACATGATTGCGCAGAAGGCGGTCGAGATCGGGCAGGACATCATGAACGGCAAGAAGCCCGCCAATCCGATGACACTGCTGCCCTCGACGTTGATCACGCGCACGAACGTCAAGGACTACAAGGGCTGGCAGGCGCCCCGCTGAATGTGGCCCCCAAGCTCCGTCACTTCGTGTACTCGCTACCCCCCAAGGGGGCCGCAGTCCGCCTTGGGGCGGCCCGGCGGCGGACTGGTTTCGGTTTCTTCAACCGTTTGAAGCTCTTCGAAGGACAAGTATGTTCGTGGTCTGCGGCGAAGCCCTGATGGATGTCTACATGGGCGAATGGACGGCCACCGGCATGACGCTCGATGCGCGCATCGGCGGCTCGCCGCTCAACGTGGCGCAGGGGCTGGCCCGGCTGGAACGGCCGGTGGCCTTCCTGGCGGGACTGTCGACCGATGCCTGCGGCGAGCGCCTGCTGGCCTCGCTGCGCGCCGAAGGCGTCGACACCTCGCTGGTGCTGCGCAGCGACGCACCGAGCACGCTCAGCGTGATCAGCGTCGACGCCGCCGGCGTGCCGCGCTATGCCTTCCATGGAACGGGTGCGGCGGACCGGCAGATCACGCACGACACGCTGCCGGCGCTGCCTACAGCGGCGCGCGTGCTGCAGTTCGGCTCCTACGCGCTCGCGGTGGAGCCGGTCGGAAGCGCGCTGCGCGCACTGGCGGCGCGCGAGCGCGAACGGCGCCTGATCGCCTACGACCCCAACGTGCGCCTCAACGTCGAGCCCGACCTCGCGCACTGGCGCGCGGTGGTCGAGCAGATGGCGTCGATCGCGCACCTGGTCAAGGTCAGCGACGAAGACCTGGGCCTGCTCTATCCGGCCGAAACGCCGGAGCAGGTTGCGGCACGCTGGCTCGAGCGGGGCGTGAACCTGGTCGCGGTGACGCGCGGCCGCCATGGGGCGAGCGCGTGGACCGGGGCGGCGCAGGCCGACGTGCCGGCGCCGGAGACCGAGGTGGTGGACACGGTGGGCGCGGGCGATACCTTCCAGGCGGCCCTCCTGACCTGGCTGGACGAGCACGATGCACTCACACCCGAGGCGCTGTCGGCGCTCGGCCATGCATCGCTCGTCGATCTGCTGCGCTTTGCCGCCCGGGCCGCCGCGATCACCTGTTCGCGGCGCGGCGCCGACATGCCGCGGCGCGACAAGCTGAACTGAGGCCTTCAGAGGGAAGCGAATCCCTCGATGAACGGCTCGATGGCGAGGATGGGGAACTTGGTTGCCCCTGACAGCACCAGGAGATCGCGGTCGCCCGTCACCAGCGTCGCCTTGCCCGTGACCGCGAGTTGCAGGAAGGGCGCGTCGAAGGGGTCACGGCACGCTGGTACGACGGGCGGCGGATTGGGCAGCGTCACGACCTGCGCAAAGGGAAGATAGTCGGCCAACAGCTCCTCGCCCGAAACACTTGGCCACTGCGCCGGTCGCATATCGACTCAAGTCGAATATCGTCGCGCGTCGCCGTCCCTCGCGCCTCTTGCGCCTTCGGGGTGTGCCGCGGGCCGAGCGGGCAACTCCGTTAGATCAGAATGCGCCCGCTTCCAGCCGCTGCGCCCGCCACGCGCAAATGCTGCCCACCACGGCAAGCAGCGTCGCCACGCCGAACATCGCGACATAGCCGAAGTGCTGCGCGATCGCGCCGCCGGCCAGCACCCCGAGCACGCCGCCGAAGCCATAGCCGATCACGGTGAAGAGCGCCTGCCCGCGCCCGCGCAGCCGCCCCGGGAAATGGCGCGACACCATCGCGATGCAGGCCGTGTGGTGCGCGGCGAACGAGAGCGCGTGCAGGGCCTGCGCCGCCGCCAGCGCCCAGACCCAGGGGCCGCATCCCGCGGTGATCCCCATACGCAGCACGGCGGCTACGCCGCAGATCAGGAGCCATCGCGGCATGGCGAACAGGCCCAGCAGCCGGCCCTGCAGGTAGAACCAGGCGATCTCGGCCACCACCGACAGCGCCCACAGCAAGCCGATGGTCCCCTTGCCGTAGCCGAGCGAATCGAGGTACAGCGAGAGAAAGCCGTAGACCGCGAAGTGCGCCATCACGTGGAAGAACAGCGACATGAAGAACCAGCGCACCGCCGGAATGCGCAGCACCGGCCCGACCGGATCCTTCACCATCGAGTGGGCCGCCGCCGGTTCGCGCACGTCGGGCAGGCGCAAGGTCGCGATCAGCACGATGGCGAGCGTGCCGCCCGCCCAGGCTGGAAAGTGCCCCATGCCGAAATGCTCGAACCATTCGCCGGCAAAGAAGACCGTGACCAGGAATCCCGCCGAGCCCCAGAGCCGGATGCGGCCGTAGCGCCCCCAGTCGCCGGCCACCAGGTGCGCCATGGCCGCTTCGGTGAGCGACATCATCGAACTGGTGTGCGTGAACATCACCAGCAGCACCAGGCCCAGCCACCAGGCGCCGCCGTGCCACCACAGCCCGAACGAGGACACCAGCGCCACGGCCGCGCTGATGCGCAGCAGCAGCACGCGATGCCCCGTGTGGTCGCTCACCGCGCCCCATGCATAAGGCGCGAAGACCCGCGTGATCGACTGCACCGAGGTCAAGAGGCTGATGGTGAAGATCGGCAGCCCCAGATCCTTCAGCCACAGCGGCAGGTAGGGATTGAAGAAGCCGATGTGCGCGAAGTAGCTGGCCGAGAGTGCCGCGAAGGCCAGCAGGTGGCCGCGGCCGCCCGCAGCAGGGGCTGGGGCCGGGGCCGGGGCCGGCACTAGAGGAAAGACGCCTGTGGCGACGGCCGCGCGTCGGCGTCGGCTTGCCCCTGTTCCTGCTCTCCCTGCACGTCGCCGCATTGCGCGCGGTTGCGAAGCGCATGCTCCATCACGACCAGCGCCAGCATCGCCTCGGCGATCGGCGTCGCGCGGATGCCGACGCAGGGGTCGTGCCGGCCCTTGGTGACAACCTCGACCGGCTGGTTGTTGACATCGACCGACCGGCGCGGGCTGATGATCGAGCTGGTCGGCTTGATCGCGATGCTGACCTCAAGATCCTGCCCGGTGGTGATGCCGCCGAGCGTGCCGCCCGCGTTGTTGCTCTCGAAGCCCTCGGGCGTGATCGAGTCGCCGTGCACGGTGCCGCGCTGCGTGACGCTCGCGAAGCCGGCGCCGATCTCCACGCCCTTGACGGCGTTGATGCCCATCATGGCCCAGGCGATGTCGGCATCCATCTTGTCGAACAGCGGCTCGCCGAGGCCTACCGGCACCTTCGATGCGGTCACGCGAATGCGCGCGCCGCAGGAGTCGCCGGCCTTGCGCAAAGCGTCCATGTAGGCCTCGAGCTTGGAAACGTCGGCAATGGGCGCGAAGAAGGGATTGTTCGGCACGTGCTCCCAGCTCTCGAAGGGGATCGCGATGTCGCCGATCTGCGCCATGCAGCCGCGGAACACCGTGCCGTACTTCTCGTTGAGCCACTTCTTGGCCACCGCGCCGGCCGCGACCATCGGCGCCGTGAGCCGTGCCGAGGAGCGGCCACCGCCGCGCGGATCGCGGATGCCGTATTTCTTCCAGTAGGCGAAGTCGGCATGGCCGGGGCGGAACTGCTGCGCGATCTGGCCGTAGTCCTTGCTGCGCTGGTCGGTGTTCTGGATCAGCAGCGCGATCGGCGTGCCGGTGGTCTTGCCCTCGTACACGCCGGAGAGGATCTGCACCGCATCGGGTTCGTTGCGCTGGGTCACGTGGCGGCTGGTGCCGGGGCGGCGGCGGTCGAGGTCGCCCTGGATGTCGGCCTCGCTGAGCGCCATGCCGGGCGGGCAGCCGTCGATGACGCACCCGATCGCGGGACCATGGGACTCGCCGAAGTTGGTGACCGCGAAAAGGGTGCCGAAGGTATTGCCGCTCATGCGGCGATTATCCCAACAAAGTCAACTCCACATCCCCCGAGGGCGCGGTCGGTGGCCTTCCCACGCGTCGCAGCATGATGGCGGCCAGCACCGCGGCCGCCAGCGCCACCGCTGCGCTGATGGTGGCCGTCGTCTCGAAGGCCTGCGCGAACGCCTCGCGCCCGGCATCGAACAGGGCCGCGCCTGCAGGCCCCGGGAGCGCGGCCGCGGTGTCCGCAGCAACACCCAGATTGGCGCGTGCGGCCTCGAGCGCGGCCTTTGGTACGCCGTCGATCCGGGCCTCGCCCATGGCGTGGCGGTAGATGGCGACGATCACGCTGCCGAGCACCGCAATGCCCAGCGCGCCGCCGAACTCCGAGCTCGTTTCCGAGATCGCCGATGCCGCACCGGCACGCTCGGGCGGCGCCGTGCCGACCATCAGATCGACCGCCAGCGTGAAGGCGAACGAAAGCCCCAGCGACAGAACCCCGTAGGCGACGACCAGCCTGACCAGGCCGTCGATGCGGTCCACCGTGCTCAGCAAGGCGAAGCCGGCCGCGGCCACGAGCAGGCCGCCGGCCACCACGAAGCCGGGACGCACCAGCCGCACCAGCCGCGGCGCGATCGTGGAGCCAAGCGCAAAGGCCACGCCCGAAGGCACGCTCCACAGGCCCGCCTGCAAGGCCGACAGGCCGAGCACGAGCTGCAGGTACTGCGCGATGAAGAGGAACCCGCCGAAGGCGATGAAGAAGGCCAGCGTGTTGATCGCGAGCGCGGCGCTGAAGGCCGGCACGCGGAACAGCCGCAGCTCGATCAGCGGATCGGCCAGCCGCCCCTGCCGGCGGATGAAGGCGATGCCGATCGCCACGCCCACCACAATGGCCGCCAGCGGCAGCACGCCCATGCCTGCTTCGGCGATGCGCTTGAGGCCATAGATGACGGCGAGCACGGACAACAGCGACTGCGCCGCACTCAGCAGGTCGAGCCGCCCGGCCTGCGTGTCGCGGTACTCGGGCAGGAGCCAGGGCCCGAGCGCGAGCAGCAGCACCATGACCGGCACGCCGATCAGGAACACCGAGCCCCACCAGAAGTGCTCGAGCAGCGCCCCGCCGATCAGCGGGCCGATGGTGCCGCCGACCGAGAAGCTCGCGACCCAGATGCCGATGGCCACGCTGCGCTCGTGGGCGTTGAGGAACATGTTGCGGATCAGCGAGAGCGTCGAGGGCGCGAGCGTGGCGCCTGCGATGCCAAGCAGCGCGCGCGTGGCGATCAGCATCGCGGCGCTGCTCGAGAAGGCGGCCAGCACCGAGGCGATGCCGAAGCAGGCCGCGCCAATCAGCAGCAGCCGGCGCCGGCCGATGCGGTCGCCCAGCGTGCCCATGGTGATCAGCGAACCCGCGAGCATGAAGCCGTAGATGTCGACGATCCACAGCATCTGGGCGCTGCTGGGATGCAGCGCGGCGCTCAGGTGCGGCACCGCCAGGTTGAGGACCGTGAGGTCCATCGAATAGATCATGCAGGGCAGCGCGATGACGGCCAGGCCGATCCATTCGCGCGCGCTGGCCCTGGCGCCGGCGGCCGGGGCGTTCATTGAATCACCTCCGCGCTGCGCGCGGCGGTATTCGCCTTGGGAACGGCCCGGCGGCTCATGGCGTGTGCTCCCAGACCACCACGGGGCGCACCTCGATGCTGCCCACGCGCGAGGACGGAATGCCGGCGGCGATGCGCACCGCCTCTTCGTCGCTCGCGGCCTCGACCAGGTAGAAGCCGCCGAGCTGTTCGTTGGTTTCGACGAAGGGGCCGTCGGTCACCGACAGCTTGCCGTTGCGCACGCGCACGACGGCGGCAGTGCGGGCCGCCTCCAGGCCTTCCGATTCGACGAAATGCCCGCTCGCGCGCAACTGGTCGTCGTAATCCAGGTGCGCGTTGACGAAGTCGCGCATCTCGCCGGGCGAGAGCACGCTCATCTGCTCGTCGGTGGCGAAGATCATGCAGAGGTATCTCATGACGCAATCCTCTCGACCTTCGCGATGGGGCGCACCTCGATGCTGCCGTACTTCGCGAGCGGGATCCTGGCGGCCACCTGGATCGCGGCGTTGAGGTCCTGGACGTCGATCAGGATGAAGCCGCCGAGCTGCTCCTTGGTTTCGGCGAAGGGGCCGTCGGTCTGCGACATCGTGCCCTTGCGCACCTGCACGACCTTGGCGGTCTTCACCGACTGCAGGGCTTCCGCAACGACCAGTTGGCCGCGCGCATCGAGCTCCTTGTCATAGTCCATCGAATCGGTGTCCAGCGTGGCGCGCTCGCTCGGCGTCATCGTCGCGAGCAGCTTGGGGTCGAAATAGACCATGCAGAGGTATTTCATGTGCATCTCCAGAAAAGGATTGGGTGACTGACACCCACTGGTCGAACGCAGAGGCCGCCGATCGACATTCGCGCCCGCTCGAACTTGTTTCAGGATGCAAGCTCAGCCAGCCGCCGCTCGAGAAACTGCCGCTCGGGGGCCTGCCGCGCGAGCGCCAGCGCACGTTCGTACGATGCCCTCGCTTCCGCCGTGCGGCCGAGCCGCCGGCACAGATCGGCGCGCGCCGCGTGGGCCAGGTGGTAGTCCGCGAGCTCGCCGCGCGCGAGGATTTCATCGATGAGGGGCAAGCCGGCCGCCGGCCCGTCGCGCATCGCGATCGCGACCGCGCGGTTGAGCGCCACCACCGGCGAAGGCTCGGCGCGCAGCAGCACCTCGTAGAGCCCGGCGATCTGGGCCCAGTCGGTGGATTGCGCATCCGCGGCTTCGGCATGCACCGCCGCGATGGCGGCCTGCAGCGTGTAGGGCCCGAAGCGGCGCGACGAGAGCGCGCGCATCGCGAGGGCAGCGCCCTCCTCGATCGATGCCCGATTCCACAGGCTGCGATCCTGCTCGTCGAGCAGCACCATCTCGCCCGATGCCGAGGTTCGTGCGGCACGCCGCGACTCGTGCAGCAGCATCAGCGCCAAGAGGCCCACGGCCTCGGGCTCGGGCAGCAGGTCGACCAGCAGCCGGCCGAGCCGGATCGCCTCGGCCGACAGGTCGGGACGCGTCAGCGTCTCGCCGGACGAGGCCGCATAGCCCTCGTTGAACACCAGGTAGACCACGCGCAGCACGGCATCGAGCCGTTCGGCCAGCTCGGCCACGGGCGGCACCTGGTAGGGAATGCGGGCCTCGCGGATCCTGGCCTTCGCGCGCACGATGCGTTGCGCAATCGTCGGCGCGGGCACCAGGAAGGCATTGGCGATGTCTTCGGTCGCGAGGCCGCAGACCTCGCGCAGCGTCAGCGCGACCTGCGCGTCGGGCGCCAGCGCCGGGTGGCAGCAGGTGAAGACGAGGCGCAGGCGGTCGTCCTCCAGCGTCTCGGCATCGGCGTCGCGCTCATCCCAGGCCAGCGCAGGGTCGGCGATGGCCTCGGCCGCATCGCCTGCGTCGTCCCAGGCATCGAAGCGTGCGCGGCGGCGGAGGCCGTCGATGGCCTTGAAGCGCCCGGCCGACACCAGCCAGGCGCGCGGGCTGGCCGGGATGCCGCTCGCAGGCCATTGCTCGAGCGCCGCGCGAAAGCCGTCGTGCAGCGCCTCCTCGGCCAGGTCGAAGTCGCCCAGGAGGCGCACCAGCGTCGCGAAGATGCGGCGCGACTCGCTGCGGTAGACCGCATCCACCGCCTCGCGCACTGCGGCCGGCGCTGTCGCCATCAGGCCGCTTCCGCGCTGCCGAGCAAGGCCTCCAGCTTCACCAGCGAGCCGGTCCAGCCGTGTTCGTGGCCTTCGCGCGCGGCCTCGTCGAAGAACTGCTCGTGGCGCAGCTCCAGCTCACAGCCGCGGCCCGAAGGCTCGATCAGCACCGTGACGCGCGATTCGCGCTCGGGCGTGCTGTGCCAGGCCCAGCTGAAGACCAGCTTGCGATTCGGAACGATCTCGTGGTAGACGCCGCCGACCTCGTGCCGCTCGCCGTTCGCTTCCAGCATCACCACGCGGAAGCGGCCGCCCACGCGCAGGTCGATCTCAGAGACCGGCACCGAGACGATCTCGGCCGGGCCGAACCACAGCTTTAGCGCTTGCGGGTCGGTCCACGCCCGCCAGACTTTGTCGGGCGCGACTTCGTAGTGCCGGCGGAGGGTGAGCGAGGGGCGTTCTTCGTCTCGGGTGGCAGGGCTCGCCATGCGGTCTCCTCTTGTTGGTACAGGAAGCGGGCCAGCGCATCGAGGCGCTCGGCCCAGAATTTTTCATAGCGGGACAACCACACGGCGGCCTCCTGCATGGGCTGAGGCGAGAGCTCGCAGCGCACGATGCGGCCCTCCTTCGTGCGGGAGACGAGCCCTGCGTTCTCGAGCACGCGCAGATGCTTCATGAAGCCGGTGAGCGACATGCCGTGCGGCTGCGCGAGTTCCGTGACGGTGAGGCCGCCGCCCTCCCCCAGCGTTTCGAGCACCGCGCGGCGCGTCGAATCGGACAGCGCGGCGAAGACGGCATCGAGGGTGTCTGCATCAGAGTGAACCATGTGGTTGAGTTTCGAAGCGCGCGGCGCCGCTGTCAAGCCCGACGCGGGAACGCTTTATGCATATTGCGACGCAGCATCCCACCGCCACAAGGAGTTCCCATGCTGGACCGCACCGACACGAAGTTCTCCCACGTGAAGCCCGGCGACACCGAGTACGTCTCGGGCGGATTGCGCGACTTCTTCCTGTACCGCGACCTGGGCATCGCCGAGGCCACGCACGGCAAGGTCATTGCGCACCTCGTCAAGGCCAACATGGCACCGGAAGCGGGCACCGGCTGGCACCGGCACGAGGCGGAGTTCCAGATCGTCATCATGGTGAAGGGCTGGGCCAGGTTCATGTACGAGGACCAGGAGACGCTGGTCGAGGCCGGCGACGTGGTGCACCAGCGCCCCGGCATCCGGCACTACCTCTTCGACTACTCGCCCGACATGGAGTACCTCGAGATCGTCTCGCCGGCCGATTTCAAGAGCATCGATGTCGAGCCGGCCTGCGAGGTTCCCGCGCCGACGCCATGGAAGTAGCGGCACGAGTTTTCAGTCTTTCTTGAAGCTACAGCAATTCGGCGCGAAAATGCGCCGATGCCTTCTCCCCCCCTGCCCCCGCTCAACCGCCAGTTCGTCGCCCACTTCGGAGAGATGGGCAGCAAGTGGGGCATCAACCGCACCGTCGGCCAGATCTATGCGCTGATCTTCATCTCGCAGCGCGCGCTCAACGCGGACGAGATCGCCGAGATGCTGGAGTTCTCGCGTTCGAACGTGAGCATGGGCCTGAAGGAGCTGCAGGCCTGGCGGCTGGTGCAGCTGCGCCACCAGCCGGGCGACCGGCGCGAGTACTTCGAGGCGCCGGCCGACGTCTGGGAGATCTTCCGCGTGCTGGCCGAGGAACGGCGCCGCCGCGAGGTCGAGCCGACGCTCTCGATGCTGCGCATGGCGCTGCTCGAAGAACCCACGAGCGACGAGGAGCGCCACGCCCAGCAGCGCATGCGCGAGATGCACGACCTGATCGACCGGCTCATGAAATGGTTCGACGATGTGCAGCGCCTGGCGCCCGAGACCGCAATGCAGCTGATGGGCATGGGCGCGACGGTGACCAAGGTGCTCACGCTCAAGGACCGCATCACCGGGGCAAAGGGCAAGAAGGCGGGGGCTTAGGGTCGCGGCGGTGGGCGGTGTGCCCTTGGCCGGTGACTCAACGGCCAGCCAAGGGCACACCGCCCACCGCCGTGGACACGCTGCTGTCTTGCTCCCTCTAGGGCTTCTCGAGCTTGTCGCGCCGGATCGCCTCGTCGTCCATCAGCTCGTACCACATCGCATTGAGCACCGCGAAGGTCGCGGCGAGAGGGAGGCCCAGCAGCCAAGCGAAGTACCACATGGTTCGGTTCCTTTTGTTGATCAGTACGCGTGACCGCGCTCATCCCTGATGGCATCGGCATCCACCTTGCCCCACAGCACCTTGTAGACCCAGCTGGTGTAGGCCACGATCAGCGGAATGAAGATGGCCGTGACCACCAGCATGATGAACAGCGTCAGGTGGCTCGATGACGAATCCCACACCGTGAGACTGGCGCGCGGGTCGATCGACGACGGCAGGATGAAGGGGAACATCGAGGCACCGACGCTGAGGATGATGCCCACGATGCCGAGCGCGCTGGCGAGCAGCGTCAACACCTCGCGCCTCAGCCGCAGCCCGACGAAGGCCAGCAGCGCACCGGCCAGGCCCAGACCCGGCGCCGCCCACATCCACGGCCGCGCCGCATAGTTGGCGAACCATGCGCCCGGCTGCACTTCGACCATCTTGAGCAGCGGGTTGGACGGCCCGCCGGTCGGCAGCGCGCTCGTCACCCGGTAGCCGTCGACCCAGCTCCACAGCACATAGCCGGCCAGCGCATAGAGCACCAGTGTGAGCAGCGCCGCGACGCTGCCGAAATCGCGCGCGCGATCGGCGACCGGCCCCTGCGTCTTCAGTTGCAGCCACGCGCTGCCGTGCATCACCAGCATCGCGACCGACACCAGGCCGCACAGCAAGGCGAAGGGATTGAGCAGCCCGAAGAAGGAACCCTCGTAGAAGATGCGCATGTCCGGCGCGAGCCGGAAGGGCACGCCCTGCAGCACGTTGCCCATGGCCACGCCGAAGATCAGCGCGGGCACCAGGCCGGTGACGAACAGCGTCCAGTCCCAGCGCGTGCGCCAGCGCGCATCGTCATTCTTGCTGCGGAACTTGAATGCCACGGGCCGCAAGATCAATGGCACGAGGATCGCGAACATCGCGAGGTAGAAGCCAGAGAAGGACACCGCGTAGAGCTGCGGCCAGGCCGCGAAGATCGCGCCGCCGCCGAGGATCAGCCACACCTGATTGCCCTCCCACACCGGGCCGACGCTGTTGATGATGACGCGGCGTTCGAGATCGTTGCGGCCGGCGAAGGGCAGCAGCATGTTGGCGCCGAGGTCGAAGCCGTCGGTCACGGCAAAGCCGATCAGGAGCACGCCGAGCAGCAGCCACCAGACCAGGCGCAGGGTTTCGTAGGAAATGAGTTCGTGCAGGATCATGTCGTGCTCCGTGAGGTCAATCTGCGGCGGCGAGAGGTGTGCGGGGCAGCGTGGCGGCCAGCTCGGGGTCGGCCTCGGCGCGATAGGCCGCGGGCGGCGGCACCGGATGTTCCTCGGGACCCTTGCGGATCGCCTTCAGCATCAGCTTCATCTCGATCAGGAACAGCACGGTGTAGATCAGCGCGAAGCCCGCGATCGTGATCAGCAGCGTGGTGACGCCGAGGTTCGACACCGCCACCGCGGTCGGCAGCACGCCCTCGATCACCCAGGGCTGGCGGCCGACCTCGGCCACGATCCAGCCGCACTCGGCGGCGATCCACGGCAGCGGGATCGCGAACACCGCGAGCTTGAGCAGCCATGGATGCGCATCGAGCTTGCGCCGCGCCGAGAGCACGAAGAAGGTGGCGGTCAGCAGGATGAAGAACATGCCGAGCCCGACCATGATGCGGAAGGACCAGTACAGGGGCGCCACGGCCGGCACGGTGTCCAGCGCGGCCTTGGCGATCTGCTCCGGCGTGGCTTGCCGCGGGTCGTCGACGTAGCGCTTGAGCAGCAGCGCATAGCCCATTGCATGGCCGTTGGCCTCGAAGATCTTGCGCGCCGACTCCGGAACTTCGGTCTCGCTGCCGGCCGCGCGGATCTTCTGCAAGGCATCGTAGGCCGAGATGCCGACGCGGATGTTGAGCTCGGCGCGGTGCACGAGGTCGTCGATGCCCGGGATCTCGGTGGTGAGCGAGCGCGTGCCGATCAGCCCCATCACCGCGGGGATGTGGATCGCGTAGTGCGTCTCGCGCGTTTCCTGGTCGGGGAAGCCGAAGGCGGTGAAGGCGGCCGGCGCCGGCTCGGTCTTCCACATCGCTTCGATGGCGGCGAGCTTCATCTTCTGGTGCTCGGTCGAGAGGTAGCCGCTCTCGTCGCCCAGCACCACGACCGAGAGCGAGGCCGCGAGGCCGAAGGAGGCGGCCACCGTCATCGAGCGCTTGGCCAGCTGCAAGTGCCGCCCGCGCAGCAGGTACCAGGCCGACACGCCGAGCACGAAGATGGAAGCGACCGTGTAGCCTGCCGACACCGTGTGCACGAACTTGGCCTGCGCCACCGGGTTGGTCAGCACGGCGAAGAAATCGGTCACTTCCATGCGCATGGTCTGCGGGTTGAAGGCCGCGCCCACCGGGTTCTGCATCCAGCCGTTGGCGATCAGGATCCACAGCGCCGAGAAGTTGGAGCCGATGGCCACCGCCCAGGTGGTGACCAGGTGGCCGACCTTGGAGAGCTTGTCCCAGCCGAAGAAGAACAGGCCAACGAAAGTCGCCTCGAGGAAGAAGGCCATCAGCCCCTCGATGGCCAGCGGCGCGCCGAAGACGTCGCCCACGTAATGGCTGTAGTAGCTCCAGTTCATGCCGAACTGGAACTCCATCACGATGCCGGTGGCCACGCCCATCGCGAAGTTGATGCCGAACAAGAGGCCCCAGAACTTCGTCATGTCGCGCCAGATGGTGCGGCCAGTCATGACGTAGACCGTCTCCATGATCGCGACGATCACCGCGAGGCCGATGGTCAGCGGCACGAACAGGAAGTGGTAGAGCGCCGTGAGCGCGAACTGCAAGCGTGAAAGTGCAACGATGTCGAGGTCCATGGGGTTCCTTTCGTTTTCTTGTGGTCGGCGTGCGATCTCAGTCGGGCCGCAGTGCGCTCAGGGCGGCATCGAAGGCAGCGGTGCCGCGACGCAGGTCGGCCGTGATGCGGCCGGCCCGCATGCACAGCAGCCGGTCCGCCAGCGCGGCCTCGCGCCGCAGATGGGTCGCGATCAACAGGCTTCGTCCCGCGGCCTGAACGCGCAGGCGCTGCAGCACATCGTGTGCGGTCGCAGTGTCCAGCGCTTCGGTGGGCTCGTCGAGCAGCCAAAAGGGTACGTTCCGCAGCAGCAGGCGCGCCAACGCGAGGCGTCGCGACTGGCCGCCGGAAAGGCCCAGGCCGCCTTCGCCGAGCACGGTATCGAGGCCCCGGGCCATGGCGCGGACTTCGTCAGCCAGCCCTGCGGCGCGCAGCACCGCCCATAGCCGCGCCTCGTCGGCCGCCGGGTCGGCGAGCCGCAGGTTGTCGCGCAGGCTGTCGTGGAAGAGTTCGGTGCGCTGCGTCAGCAGGCAATGGTCTTGCGCGCGGAGTTCACCCTGCTGCGGCGCCAGTTCGCCCGCGATCGCCGCGAGCAGCGTCGACTTGCCTGCACCGCTCGCACCGATCAGCGCGACGCGCTCGCCCGCGGCCAGTGCCAGCGCGCCGAGCTGCAGCGCAGGCACGCGGCTGCCGGGGTGCGTCACGACGACATCCTTCAGTTGCAGCGCCAGGCCCTCATCGGGCGCGGCGGGGCCATGCAGGGCCTTCGGCTCGGCCGCCATGCGCGGTGCCAGCCGCCGCGCCGCGAGCCAGCTGCGCCCGGCATCGAGCGCGCCGCGGCGCAAGGCAGCGAAGGGTTCAATGGCCGTCAGTGCCACCAGCAGCGCCAGTGCCGCGGCCGGCGCGCCGATCGCGCCCTCGTCCGCCAGCAGGCCCGCCGCCAGCAGCACCGCCGCCAGGGTCAGCGCGCCGGCCATGCCATAGGCCATGCCGGCGCCGGCTTCGAGCCGGTTCAGCACCAGGTCGGCCTTGGCCAGGTGGCGGTCGGCCGCGGCCAGCGCCTCGCGCTGCGCGTCGATGCGGCCCGCCATGACCAGTTCGGTCTGGCCGGCGACCAGGTCCACGGCGCGTGCGCGCAGGCTTTCCATCGCCTGGGCCCGCCGCACTGCGGCCGGCCGCGCACGCTGCGCCACCACCAGCGCGATGCCCCAGCCCGCGGCCAGCAACCAGAGCGCGAGCAACCCGCCCATCCAGGGATTCATGACGCCGAGCACCAGGCCCGCCAGCAGCGCCGCGCCGAGCGCCGCAGCGGCGGGCACCAGGAGGCGCAGGTAGAAGGATTCGAGCGCATCGATGTCCGCGGTCAATCGGAACAAGAGCCGTGCCGGCCGCGCCAGCAACTGGCGTGCGGCATCGGGCCGGGCCCAGCCGCGGAACAGGCGCACGCGCAGCGCGGCCAGAACGGCAAAGCTCGCGTCGTGCGTGATCAGCCGCTCGCCATAGCGCGATGCGGTGCGGCCCAGTGCCAGCAGGCGGATGCCGGCCGAGGGCATGAAGACGTCGAAGACGATCGCGGTCGCGGCATGCAGGCCTGCGAGCGCGGTGGCGGTGATGAACCAGCCCGAGAGGCCAAGCAGCGCCATGCCCATCAGGACGGTGAGCGCCGCGAGGGCCGCGCCGAGCACGAGCCTGCGCGGCTCCGCGGCGACAAAGAGTCCCGCGACTGGACGAAGATCGCGCCACAGCTTCATGCCGCTTCCTTCGCGGGCACGGCGTCGAGCCGGATCACGCGGTGCAAGCGCGCGGCCAGCACGGGATCGTGGGTCGCGGCGATCAGGGTCTTGCCGCGCGCGAGTTCGATCAGCGCATCGGCCACGCGCTCCGCGGTCTCGGTGTCGAGGTGCGCCGTGGGCTCGTCGACCAGCAGCAGGTCGGCCTCGGGATGCACGGCCAACCGCGCCAGTGCGAGGCGCGCCGCCTCGCCGCCCGACAACCCGCTGCCGCCCTCGCCCAGCGCCACGCTCGGGTGGGCCTGGGCCACGCGGTCCAACTGCGCGAACTGCATCGCGGCCTCGACCTGTTCCGAGTCCACGCCGGCGCGCCCCAGCGTCACGTTAGCCTGCACCGAGCCCGCGAACACGTGGGGCTTCTGGCCCATCCAGGCCATGCGCCGGCGCAGTGCGGCCACGGTCCGGTCCGAGAGCGGGACGCCGCCGATCGCGATCTCGCCCTGCCGCGCCGGCACCAGCCCGGCGATCAGGCAGAGCAAGGCCGTCTTGCCCGAGCCACTGGGCCCCATCAGCGCGACATGCTCGCCGGCGACGATGCGCAGGTCATAGTCCTCGAAGAAGGCGTCTTCGCTGGCATGGGAGAAATGCAGGCCATGCACATGCACCGAGGGCGCGCCGGCCGTGGCCTCGTCGCCGGCCGACAATTCGCTCTGCGCGCCGGGCAGCGCCACATCGGTGCGCGCGAGCCGGTCGAGCGCATCGAGCGCCGCCTCGCCGGCTGCGCGGTCGTGCCAGACCGCCGACAGCTCGCGCAGCGGCTCGAAGAAAGCCGGCGCCAGCAGCAGCACGAACATGCCCTCGCCCAGGCTCAGGCGCCGGCCCCAGGTGCCGAACTCGAAGGTGCCGAGCAGATGGAAACCGACATAGGCCGCGACCATCGCCACGCCCAGCGCCGAGAACAGCTCCAGCACGGCCGACGACAGGAAGGCGATGCGCAACACCGCCATGGTGCGCCGTCGCAGCGCCTCGGCCGCTTCGCCGAGCCTGAGCGCAGTGGCGGCTATCGCACCGAGCGCACGCAAGGTGGGAAGGCCGCGCAGCCGGTCGAGCAGGAAGGCATTCATGCCCCCCGTTTCCACCAGCTGCGCCTCGCTCGCGGCCCGCGCGCGCCAGCCCACGATGGCCATGAAGAATGGGATCAGCGGCGCCGCGACCAGCAGCACCAATGCCGCCACCCACGAGAAGCCGGCCACCACCGGCAGGATCGCGAGCGGCACGACCATCGCGCGCCAGCGCGCCGGGCCGTAGCGCACCAGGTACGGCACCACCGCCTCCGCCTGCTCCGCGATCACGCTGGCCGCGAGCCCCGAGGCCGGACGCGCACGGTCCAGCGGCGAACGTGCCGCCAGTGCGACAGCGACCCGTGCGCGCAGTTCCGACAGCGCCGCTCGCGCGCCGGTAAAGACGCGGCGCGCCCCCCAGGCCTCGCAGACAACGCGCAGCAGCCCGAGCAGCACGATCCCGCCTGCGGGCCACAGCACCGCCGCCAAGCCCGTGCCCGCCGCCAGGCCCTCGACGGCCCAGGCCAGCAAGGCCGCCTGCGGCAGCCACAGCAGCGCGGCAGCACCTTGAACGAAGGCGGCGAGCCTTGGCGGGTCCAGGGATCGCAAGCCGGCGAGCGAGGGTGCGTGAGGCTGCATTTTGCTGAATTCGTGCAATTTCAGTATTTACTGAAAGTTCCACAATGATAGCGGATGTGACACGGCACGGGCAATCGCCCGAAGCGGCATGGTGCACCCGCTAAGCTACGACGCCATGAAGATTCTTTCCATCACGCCGACCTACTTCCCCGAGATCGGAGGCATCGAGTCCGTCGTGCGGGAACTCGCGGTACGCAACTCGAGCCAGGGCAGCCAGGTCGACATCGCGCACGTGTCCGCCAAGCACACGGGGTTTTCGGTCGGCGAGCTGGACGGCATCAAGGTGTTCCGGGTGCCGGTGCTGGGCAACCGCCTGGCCGGCTATGCGCGCGAGCTCGGCCGGCTTGCCGCCGGCTACGACCTGCTGCACGTGCACGATCCGCAACTGATGA
Organism: Variovorax sp. CF079; assembly: GCF_900101545.1. Lineage (GTDB taxonomy): Bacteria > Pseudomonadota > Gammaproteobacteria > Burkholderiales > Burkholderiaceae_C > Variovorax. Next base: position 184,385 of record NZ_FMZU01000017.1, read on the forward strand.
TGCTCACCGGCAACGTGCTGCTTCAATGCCGCGACATCCCCGCCGTGCTGAGTACGCACGGCGGCTTTCGCCACACGGCCAAACACGGCGCGATCAAGTGGCTGCACGAGCGCGTGCTGATGCGCCGCCTGCTGCGCCGCTACCGGAAGATCCTCGCGAGCAGCGAATCCGACAAGGCCTACTTCAGCCATTTCTCGAACAGGGTCGAGAAATGCGAGAACGGCATCGCGTACTCGAAGTTCCAGGGCGGGCGCCTCACCGGCCCGCCCGACCCCACCAAGTGGATCTACTGGGGTCGCTGGTCGCGCAACAAGCGCATCGACGCGGTCATCGACACCGTGGCCATGGCAAGGCACCAGGGGATCAAGATCGACCTGCTGATCGCCGGGCCCGATTTCGACAACCTGGGCGAATCGCTGCAGGCGCAGATCGGCGCCCTCCAGCTTGATGACTCGGTCAGGCTGCATCCTTACATCGAAGACGCCGCCCTGCTGCAGGAGCTGCAGCAGCGCACGGTCTTCGTCACGGGCAGCGAGTATGAGGGCTTCGGCATCGGCATCCTGGAGGCGATGGCCGCCGGCAAGATCGTGCTGTGCCGCGACATGGCGCCGATCAACGGCTTCGTCGAGCGCTCAGTCAACGGGTTCTTCCTCGATTTCGACATCGGCGCCAAGGATCTGGCCGTGGTGCGCGAGGTCGCGAGCCTCGACGGCGAGCGCTGCACCGCGATGTCGATGGCCGCGCAGCAGCGGGCCAAGCGCTACGACTGGGAGGTCGTCGCCGAGACCTTCTCGGCGCATTACGCAGAGGCGCTCGCGGCAGGCCGCTAAGAAGCCAGGAAGCTACGAAGAGGCCACCGCGCCGCAGACCAGCAGGCCCGCAAACAAGGCCAGCACCGCGCGCCAGGTGGCGGGCCGCGACTCCACCCACCGGTAGAGCAGCATCGCCGCGACGATCGACAGCGCGAAGGTGGCCAGGAGGCCGATCAGGTCGACCCAGGGCCCGTCGGGCGCGAGCCGGTCGAACGCCGCGCTCACCAGCAGCAGCACCGGAAAGTGGATCAGGAACAGTGAGTACGAGATGCGCCCCAGCCGCAGCAGCGGCTGCGCGAGCGGCGGCCATGCGGCCGGCTCGGGCCCGGCGCGGCGCTGGACCACAGCCAGCAGCAGCGCCGTGACCAGCGCCGTGGCGATGCGGCTGCGCCAGTCGAGCGCCAGGGCCGCGGCGCCGACCAGGAGCAGCAGCGCGATGCCGAACTGCCAGGTGCGTAGCCGCGTCGCGCGGCCGATCCAGAACACGCCCATGCCCAGGCCATAGGCGCCGAAGAAATAGAGCGCCGTGTCGTCGAGCTCTTCGTTGCGGTTGAACACAGCGAGAGAGGCGACGGCCAGCACCAGCACCAGCGCCACGGCGAGCCAGCGCGACCGCTCCGGCCGCAGGGACCAGCGCCGCTGCAGCAGTTCGGAAAAGCTGATCGCCGCGAGCGCCAGCACGAAGAGCTGGAAGTCGATCGCCACGTACCAGACGCCGGTGGACAAGGCGTCGTAGCCGAGCAGATCCTGCAGCAGCAGCCCGTGCGCCAGCAGCTGCGCAATGCCCGGCGCCGCGGGCACCGCCTCGTCGTCGAGCCAGGGCCGCACCAGCGCGGCGACCAGCACGCTGAAGCTCAGTGCCGCCAGGTAGGGCATCGCAAGCCGGCCGTAGCGCTGGAACACGCGGACCAGCGGCCGGTCGACCCGCAGCACGCCGTCGGGCGCCAGGCTGCCCGCCGCCAGAAAACCGGCCAGCACCAGGAACACCTGCACCGCCAGCCGGCCATCCTGCGCCAGCCATTCGAACAGCCCCGGCGCGAGGGAGGACGCGCCTGCCGGCAAGGGCCCGTAGCGCGCGAGGTGGTGCCCGACGATCACGGCGCAGGCCAGGCCTTTCGCCGCATCGAGCAGCGGCAGGCGCGCCGCGGTGGCCGCGGTGTCAGAGCGCAAGGCGGCGCCGAGCCTCGTCGTACTCGCGCTTGAGCTTGTCGATGAAAGCGGCGGCGCTCGCGACCTCGGTCACGGCGCCGATGCCCTGGCCCGAACCCCAGATGTCCTTCCAGGCCTTGGCCTTGCTGCCGTCGCCGCCGCCGAAATTCATGGTCTTGAGCTCGCCCTGCGGCAGGTTGGCCGGGTCCATGCCGGCGGCCACGATGCTGGGCGCGAGGTAGTTGCCGTGCACGCCGGTGAACAGGTTCGAATAGACGATGTCGTCGGAGGTGCCGTCGACGATGGCCTGCTTGTACTCGGCGCTGGCGCGCGCCTCCTCGGTGGCGATGAAGGCAGTGCCGATGTAGGCGAAGTCGGCGCCCATCGCCTGCGCCGCGAGCACCGCACCGCCCGTCGCGATCGAGCCCGACAAGGCGATCGGGCCATCGAACCACTGGCGGATTTCCTGCACCAGGGCGAAGGGGCTCTTGATGCCCGCATGGCCACCGGCGCCGGCCGCCACGGCGATGATGCCGTCGGCGCCCTTCTCGATCGCCTTCCTCGCGAAGGCGTTGTTGATGATGTCGTGCAGCGTCACGCCGCCGTAGCTGTGGACCGCATCGTTGACGTCGGTGCGCGCGCCGAGCGAGGTGATGACGATCGGCACCTTGTACTTCACGACCATCGCCATGTCATGCTCGAGGCGGTCGTTGCTCTTGTGCACGATCTGGTTGATGGCGAAGGGCGCGGCCGGCTTGTCCGGATTCGCCTTGTTGTACGCCGCGAGCTCTTCGGTGATCTCGGCCAGCCAGTCTTCGAGCTGCGACGCGGGTCGCGCGTTGAGCGCAGGCATCGCGCCGACGACGCCGGCCTTGCACTGCGCGATCACGAGCTTGGGGTTGCTGATGATGAACAGCGGCGAGCCGATGATCGGCAGCGGGAGATTGGCGAGTACGGAAGGCAGCTTGGACATGGGGTCTCCGGATGTTGACTGACTGGATTCAGAAAGCGTCGAGCGCCAGCGCCGTCACGCTCTCGGCGCCATCGACGATGCTGTCGCGCAGGCCGGGCGCCTTGTTGAGGATGTGCTCGGCATAGAAGCGCGCGGTGGCGATCTTGGCGTTCATGAAGGCGGTGTCGGTGCCGGCGTTGGCGAGCGCTTCGGCCACCAGCAGCGAGCGCGCGAGCTGCCAGCCGGCCACCAGGTTGCCCGCCAGCATCAGATAGGGCACGCTGCCCGCGAACACGGCATTGGCTGATTTCGGTCCGGCCTTGGTCTGGCCGACGACGAAGTCGACCACGTCGACGAAGGCCTGGCGCGCGGCCGTGAGGCGCTTGCCCACAGCACGCGCGGCGTCGCTGCCCTGCTTCGCGAGCTCGGCCTCGGTCTGCTCGATCTGCGCGGCAATGGCCTTCGCGGTCTGGCCGCCGTCGCGCGCGGTCTTGCGGCCCACCAGGTCGTTGGCCTGGATCGCCGTCGTGCCTTCGTAGATGGTGAGGATCTTGGCATCGCGCAGGTACTGCGCCGCGCCGGTCTCCTCGATGAAGCCCATGCCGCCGTGCACCTGCACGCCGAGCGAGGCGACCTCCAGGCTCATCTCGGTGCTATAGCCCTTGACCAGCGGCACCATGAATTCGTAGAAGGCCTGGTTCTGCCGGCGCGTGTCTGCGTCCGCGTGGTGATGCGCCGCGTCGTAGGCGGCCGCGGCCACCGCGGCCATGGCGCGGCAGCCCTCGGTGTAGGCGCGCATCGTCATCAGCATGCGCTTCACGTCGGGGTGATGGATGATCGGCGCGCTGGCGTTGATCGAGCCGTCGACCGGACGGCTCTGCACGCGGTCCCTGGCATAGGCCACCGCCTGCTGGTAGGCGCGCTCGGCGATCGCGATGCCCTGCATGCCGACGGCGTAGCGGGCTGCGTTCATCATGATGAACATGTATTCGAGGCCGCGGTTTTCCTGGCCCACGAGGTACCCCACGGCACCACCGTGGTCACCGTACTGCAGCACGGCGGTCGGACTGGCCTTGATGCCCAGCTTGTGCTCGATGCTCACGCAGTGCACGTCGTTGCGAACGCCCAGCGAACCATCCTTGTTCACGAGGAACTTGGGGCAAACGAACAGGCTGATGCCCTTCACGCCTTCGGGCGCGCCGGCCACGCGCGCGAGCACGAGGTGCACGATGTTCTCGGCCATGTCGTGCTCGCCGTAGGTGATGAAGATCTTGGTGCCGAAGATCTTGTAGCTGCCGTCGGATTGCGGCTCGGCGCGGCTGCGCACCATTGCGAGATCGCTGCCGGCCTGCGGCTCGGTCAGGTTCATGGTGCCGGTCCATTGCCCGCTCACCAGCTTCTCGAGGTAGGTGGCCTTGAGCTCGTCGGAGCCGGCCGTGAGCAGCGCTTCGATGGCGCCGTCGCTCAGGAGCGGACACAGCGCGAAACTCATGTTGGCCGAGTTGAGCATCTCGCCGCAGGCCGCGCCGATGGTCTTGGGCAAGCCCTGGCCGCCGAACTCGGCCGGGTGCTGCAGGCCCTGCCAGCCGCCCGCCATGTACTGCGCAAAAGCTTCCTTGAAGCCCGGCGTGGTCGCGACCCGGCCGTCCTTGAACGAGGACGGATGCCGGTCGCCCGCGACGTTGAGCGGCGCGACCACGTCGCGGTTGAAGCGCGCGCATTCCTCGAGCACGGCCTGGGCGGTTTCGAGCCCGGCGTCTTCGAGGCCCGGCATCTGCGAGACCTGCGCGATGTTCGCGAGGTGCTCGATGTCGAACAGCATGTCCTTGATGGGGGCGGTGTAGCTCATGGTTGTCTCCAATGCAGCAGATACGAAAAGGGCATCGCGAACGATGCCCTTCACCTGTCTTTCTCTATTCGATGAAAGCGGATCAGAGCGCTTTCACCAGTTCCGGCACGGCCGTGAACAGGTCGGCTTCCAGCCCATAGTCGGCCACCGAGAAGATCGGCGCTTCCGGGTCCTTGTTGATCGCCACGATCACCTTCGAGTCCTTCATG
>NZ_FMZU01000018.1 GCF_900101545.1 Variovorax sp. CF079
GATGATAGTGCGGGTTCCCGTGTGAAAGTAGGTCATCGTCAGGCTCTTACAGCCCCAAAAAGCCCAACCAGAAATGGTTGGGCTTTTTGCTTTGGAGTATTCCAAAAGCAATGAATGGCTACTTGTTTTGGACTTCCGTCTCATCGGCAAGGGCGGCTCCGGCCTTGACCAATTCTGCAAGAACCTCAGCGCTCAACTCATCGAGGGACGACGAGGCAAAGAAGCGCGCACGAATGACATCGAAGTAAGGCGTGCTTCGAGCCCAGTTTTTCCATTCGTCGACGCTCGTCGTCTGCAGTTCCAGCAGCTTGAATTTCATGAGCACCTTGAGCGCATGTCGTGCGTGCTTGACGGGATCACGCGATAGAGCCTCAAGCCTGCGCCGCGCCAATGAAAGCGCTTCCGCCACCTCGCTGAAGACGCCCCCATGGCCCGGGATCACGCATACCGGATCCAGCGCTTCGATCAAGTCGAGGGTGGCAGCCACCTCATCGAAGGACGGCTCCCCTGCCAACTCGGGAAACACGATGCCGAAGCCGTTCTCCCAGAGCGCATCGGCCGAGATCAGGGTGCGTGAGCCGGGCTCGAACAGGATGATCGAATGCGGGTCGTGGCCCGGCGCGGCATGCACCTGCCAAGCCAGGTCACCCAGCACCACATCCCGGCCCAGCGCCAGAAGACCGTCGAAGCGAAAGCGAGGGCACTGCTGCCCGGTCGCCCGATAGCTCAGCGCATCCTCATCCCAGATTTGCACCAGAGATGCCTCTCCCGGCGGAATGAAGGTACGCGCCATGGGATAACGCCGCTGCAGCGCCGCGTTGCCGCCGCAGTGGTCGCTGTGCAAATGCGTGTTCAGCACAAGGTCGAGCGGCCGGTCTCCGAGCGCGGCCTCAACCAGCGCCAGTGTCTGGCTGCAATGCGTCGCGTAGCCGGTGTCGACCAAGGCCGTCTCGTCACGGCCCACCAAGAGGATGTTGTTGGACGAAAGCCATCCGCGCTCAAAAACCTGGAGCTGCGCCGGCAGACCAGCGGCCGCGCTCAAGCCGTCGCGCCTGGTCGCAGCTGGCGCCGGAGGATCTTCCCGACATTCGTCTTTGGCAGACTCTCTCGAAACTCGATGTGCTTCGGACGCTTGTAGCCGGTCAGCTGATCATTGCAGTAGCGCATCACGGTCTCCTCGGTCAGCGAGTGATCCTTGCGGACGACGAAAACCTTGATCGCCTCGCCCTGCTTCTCGTCCGGCACCCCGATCGCCGCGCACTCGACAACGCCGGGGCACAGCGAGATGACATTTTCCAATTCGTTCGGGAACACGTTGAACCCGCTCACCAGAATCATGTCCTTCTTGCGGTCGACGATTCGGCTGTAGCCGTCTTCCTGCATGACCGCGATGTCGCCGGTCCGCATGAAGCCGTCGGCGGTGAATGCCGCCGCGGTTTCGGCCGGCTGGTTGTAGTAGCCGGTCATGACGTTGGGCCCCTTGATGCACAACTCTCCCGCCTCCCCCGGGGGCAGCGAGCGGCCTTCGTCGTCCTTGATCGCGATTTCAATGCTGGGCAGCGGCAACCCGATGGTTCCGGTGAATGCGGTGTTGGAGACCGGATTGTTGGTCCCGATCGCGCAGGTCTCGCTCATGCCCCAGCCCTCGATCATCGGGCAGCCCGTGGCTTCGAACCACTTGCGGGCGGTGCCCTCGGAAGCCGCCATGCCACCGGCCTGCGAGACAAAGAGCGTCGAGAAGTCGATGGTCTTGAACTGCGGGTGCATCAGCAGGGCATTGAACAAGGTGTTCACCGCCGGCAGCATGTGGAAGGGTCGCTTCTTGAGCACGGCGATGAACTTGTCGAAGTCGCGCGGGTTGGGGATCAGCGTCAGGTGCGAGCCCTGGCGGATCGCGAGCAGGCACAGCGTCAGCGCGAAGATGTGATACAGCGGCAGCGCGGCAATGCTGTTGACCTTGGACAGATCGCCCGTCCGTTCCAGTGCGGGCGTGAACCAGGCTTCGGCCTGCAGCGTCGCGGCGACGATGTTGCGATGGGTCAGCACCGCGCCCTTCGACAGCCCCGTGGTTCCACCGGTGTATTGGAGGAAGGCGATCGAGTCGAGCGTGCTGGGGTCCGGGGCCAGCGTACGCCCCTTGCCCTCGGCCATGACCTGGGGAAAGGGCGTGACGGTGCGCCCGTTGTCCAGCGGTAGCTTGTATGGCGGAACCATCTTGGCGAGATGCCGCACGGCCACCGTGATCCAGGTGCCGTAAAGGCCTCCGAGCAGATCGCCCATCGAGGCGACCACCACGTGCTTCAAGGGCGTCCGCTCGATCACCTGCTCGAGCGTCGCCGCGAAGTTCTCGAGGATGACGATCGCCGTCGCACCCGAATCCTTCAGCTGGTGTTCGAGTTCGCGCGCCGTATACAGCGGGTTGACGTTGACGCAGGTGTAGCCCGCGCGCAGCACGCCGCACATCGTGACGGCGAACTGCGGCACGTTGGGCAGCATGATGGCCACGCGCGCGCCGGGCTCCAAGCCACGCGACTGCAGCCATGCGCCCATCGCCTTCGACAGCGCGTCGAGTTCGCCATACGACATCCATCGTTCCATGCACACCGAAAACGGCCGCTCGGCGTAGCGCGTGAATGATTCGTCGAACAGCTGCCCCAGCGAGCGGTACTGCTCGGGATGGACTTCTTGCGGCACGCCGGCCGGGTAGTTCTTCAATATGGATGACTGCATGCGATCTCCTTGGCGCGGATTGTCGAAGCGGGTCCGGCCTTGCCGCCAGCGGGCTTGTCCTAGGGTGGCGCCCGATCTGTCGCGCATGCGATAGTCGCCCGCATGGTTGCGCGTCTCCAGCAGTGTCTTGTGCTCGGCGGTCTTCTTGTCGCGATCGCCTGGGCGAGCATCTGGTGGAGCCGGTCGCCGCTCGTGGCTGTGCTCAGCCTCATTGCGTTGACCTGTACCCACACGACCGTCCTTGCGATCGAGTTCGTCGCGAGCTACCGCATCAACGGCCGCGACCCTCTTGCCCGCGCCAGAGTGCCCCAGTGCATCAGGGCGTGGCTGGCCGAGAGCTGGCTCGCGCCTCGCGTTTTCTGCTGGTACCAGCCCTTTCATTCGCGTGCCGTGCCTGATCACCTGCCGGCCAACGGTCGAAGGGGCGTGGTGCTGGTCCACGGCTTTCTATGCAACCGCGGCTTCTGGAGCCCCTGGTTGCGCGAACTGCGCGCCGACGACCGTGCCTTCGTTGCGGTCGATCTCGAGCCTGTCTTCGGCTCGATCGACCACTATGCACAGACCATCGACGACGCGATCCTGCGGGTGACTGCAGCGACCTCCCTGCCGCCGATGCTGATCTGCCACAGCATGGGTGGACTCGCCGCCCGAGCCTGGCTGCGCGACGCCGATCCAACGCGCGTGCACCGCATCGTCACCATCGGCACGCCGCACCGCGGCACCTGGCTCGCGCGCTTCGGCCGCACGGTCAATGGGCGCCAGATGCGAGTGGGAGGCGATTGGATGCAGAAGATCGAAGGCGAGCGGGCCAGCACGCGGCAGGTTTCCTTCACCTGCTGGTACTCGAACTGCGACAACATCGTCTTTCCGACGTCGAACGCGACGCTGCCCGGCGCCGACAACCGTCTCGCCGACGGGCGTGCGCATGTGGAGATGGCCTTCGATTCCAGGTTGAGGCGCGAGACCCTGGCCCTGCTCGCGCGCTGAAGCGCGCCGGGAAAACAGCTAGGCCGTGGATTCGCCCGGCAGCAGCACGCCGGCCTCGATGTCGGGCTGCATCGCGAGTTCCTGGTAGAGCGGCGTGAAGTCCGGCGCCGTCAGTTCGAACAACTGGGCAAAGCTGTCGATGACGAAGTAGGTGCTCTGGTAGCTGTCGATCTTGTAGCGGGTGCGCATGGTGCGCAGCAGATCGAGCGGCAGCCGGTAGGGCTCAGGACTGCGCACCGCGTGCTGCAACTCGCCGACCGAGCTCAGGACGCCCGCGCCGTAGGCGCGCAAGCCGTCCGGCTGGCGAATGAGCCCGAACTCGACCGTGTACCAGTAGAGCCGCGCAAGCTTCTCGCCGGCGCCCAGCTCGTGCGCCTTGATGCCGCCCTGGCCGTAGCGCTGCACATAGTCGGCGAAGGTCGGATCGAAGAGCATCGGCACATGGCCGAACAGATCGTGGAATACGTCCGGCTCGACGATGTAGTCGAACTCCTCGGGCTTGCGGATCCAGTCCGTCACCGGGAACTTGCGGTTCGCGAGTAGCGTGAAGAAGGGCAACTCGGGGATGAGTCCGGGCACTGCGACGACTTCCCAGCGCGTCGCCTTGTAGAGCCGCTCGTTGATCTCCTCGAAGCGCGGAATGCGGTCCTTCACGCCGAGCGAAGGCAGCGACGCGATGAAGGCATCGCAGGCGAGGCCCGGCAACTGCGCGGCTTGGCGTTCATAGAGACGCCGGTAGGTGTCGTGGTCGGCCGGCGTGTAGCTGGCCCAGTCCTGCGGGCAGGTGTAGTCGGCGAGAACGGCGCCGCCGCGCGAATAGTCGCCGCGCGGCGGGCGCTCCGATTGACCGTAGACGGCGGGCATGACCGCACCTGTTGGCGTCTCCATGAAAAGCTCCGATGTTTTCTTACTTGAGCCAGCGGTCCATCACGCGCTGGAACTCGCCGCCCGCTTGCGACAGGTGCAGCCATTGGTCGACATAGGCCTTGAAGGCCATGTCGTCGCGCGGCAGCATCCAGGCCATCTCGCCGTATTGCAGCGGCTTGTCGGGATTGACGGCGCACAGACCCGGCTTCAGCTTCTGCTGGGTGATGGCCTCGGCAGATTCGGTCACGAAGACGTCGGCGCGGTTCGCGAGCAGCTCGTCGAAGATCGTCACGTTCTCGCCGTGCATCGTGAGCTTGGCGCGCTTGAAGTTGGCGCGCGCGAAACGCTCGTTGCTGCCGCCCGGGTTGAAGATCACGCGCACTTCCGGCTTGTCGATGTCGGCGACGCTCTGGTACTTAGCGACGTCCGCGCAGCGTGCGATCGGCGTCTTGCCGTTGACCATGTAGGGCGCGCTGAAGAAGGCCCGCTTCTGGCGCTCGGTCGTCACCGACACGCCGCCCACGGCCAGATCGCACTTGCCGGCCGCAAGATCGGGCAGCAGATTGGCCCAGGTCGTCTTGACCCATTCCGGCTTCGCATTGAGGCTGGTGCTGAAGCTGGCCATCAGGTCGACATCGATCCCTTCGTAGCTCGCATCCGGCTTCTGGAAGCTGAAAGGCTTGTAGTCGCCCGGCGTGCAGATGCGAAGCACGCCAGCCTTTTGCACCGCGTCGAGATGCGACGAGGCCGCGCCCGCACGCTGCTGCGGATTCATGGCGCAGCCGCCGAGGACGAGGACCGCGGCTGCGATCCATGACGAGCGAATCCAAAAGGTCTGACGCATTCCGCGCTCCTGTGTGTGATGGGGCGGCTATTGTGCGGCGGCCAGCACACCACGGCGCATCTGGTCGAGCTCGATGCTCTCGAACAGCGCCTTGAAGTTGCCGTTGCCGAAGCCGTCGTCGCCCTTGCGCTGGATGAACTCGAAAAAGATCGGGCCCAGCTGGTTCTCGCTGAAGATCTGCAGCAGCAGCGCGTCCTTCTTGCCGTCGATCAGGATCTTGCGCTTGTGCAGGTCCTCGACGTTTTCGCCGTGGCCCGGAATGCGCTTGTCCACCAGTTCGTAGTAGGTGTCGATGGTGTCGAGCAGCTTGACGCCGTTGGCGCGCAATGCGTCGACGGTCTTGTAGAGATTGTCCGAGCCCATTGCGATGTGCTGGATGCCTTCACCGTGGTAGAGGTCGAGGTACTCCTGGATCTGGCCGGCCTGTTCCTTGCCTTCCTCGTTGATCGGGATGCGGATCTTTCCGCACGGGCTGGTCATTGCCTTGCTCTTCACGCCCGTGACCTGGCCTTCGATGTCGAAGTACTTGACCTCCTTGAAGTTGAACAGGCGCTCGTAGAAGTCCGCCCACTCGTTCATGCGGCCGCGATGCACGTTGTGCGTCAGGTGGTCGATGTAGGTCAGGCCGTTGCCCTCGGGCGCCAGCGCTTCGATCGCGCTGAGGCCGGGCAGGGCTTCGAAGTCGACGTCGTAGAAGCCGATGTTGCCGATGTCGCCGAACTGCGCGCCGTTCTTGCCGCGCCAGCGGTCGACCAGGTAGATCAGGCTGTCGCCGATGCCCTTGATCGCCGGAATGTTGAGCTCGCCCGGGCCGGCCTTGTCGGCAAAGCCCCAGGCGCCGAGCGCGATGGCGCGCTCATAGGCGGCCTTGGCGTCCTGCACGCGGAAGGCGATGGCGCAGACGCTGGGCCCGTGCTGGCGCGCGAAGCGCTGAGCAAAGGAGTCCGGCTCGGCGTTCACGATGAAATTGATCGTGCCCTGGCGGTACAGCAACACGTTCTTGTGACGGTGCTTGGCCACGGCCTTGAAGCCCATGCGCTCGAACACCTGGCCCATGGCGGCCGGATCGGGTGCGGCATATTCGATGAATTCGAAGCCATCGGTGCCCATGGGATTCTCCCAAGGGGTGAAGGCGGGGGCGTCGGCGGTGCTCATGGGCTTGTCTCCAATGGAAGGCGAGAGGATGGGAGGGCGGGATTCAGTGTCGCGCCGCGCATGCGCAGCGTCCGTGTTGAACTGTAAAAGCGCCAGTCATCATGATTTCAGCGTTATTGCGCCTGCTGTGCGGCTTAAACGCAAGAAAACTGCGAAAATACAGAAATGGACGCACTCGACAAGCAAGATCGTATTATCCTGCGCACCCTGCAGATTGACGGACACGCCACCTACGACCAACTGGCCGAAGAGGTGAGCCTCTCGCCCAGCGCCGTGCTGCGGCGGGTCAAGCGCCTGGAGGAAAGCCGCGTGATCGACCGCTATGTGGCGCTCGTGAAACCCGAAGCGGTCGGCCTGGGGCTCACGGCTTATCTCAATGTCCGGCTCGAAAAGCACACCGAGAGCCACAAGCGCAACCCCATGGACCTGTTCCGCGCCAGCGTCCAGACCTGGCCCGAGGTGGTCGAATGCGCCGCGCTGACGGGCGAAATGGACTACCTCCTGCGCGTGGTCGTCGCCGACATGGCGCACTACAGCCGTTTCATCATGGACACCTTGCTCAAGCACCCCAGCGTGCAGGACTGCAAGACCAGCTTCGTGCTCGACCGGGTCAAGGCGACCACTGCTGTGCCCGTGTAACAACATATTGGTTGCGTGCACCCCACGGGATTGGTATTCGTTTACCAATGACCTACTTTTTCGTCCCTATGGTCTTGTTGATTAGGGGAAAACCCTTATATTGAATGCATGCTTACCGCCAAGGCACTCCTCAAAGCCTCGCTTGGCCTCGGCTCTTTCCTGAAAGCGCCGATGGTTGAGACCCAGCCACGCGCCGCCGCGCCCGCACCCGTCATGGTGCCGATCCGCTCGATCGGCCCACGCGAGCGCGACCGCATTGCGCAGCATCTTCTTGCTCTCAAGCCGCACGATCGCTACCTGCGTTTCGGCTATGCAGCCTCCGACGAGCAGGTCCAGCGCTATGTCGACGGCCTGGACTTCGACCGCGACGAGCTGTTCGGCATCTACAACCGTCGTCTCGACCTGATCGCGATGGCCCATCTCGCGTTCGCCCCGGCAGACCAGCACAAGGATTGCGCCGAATTCGGCGTCTCGGTGGCCGAACATGCGCGCGGGCGCGGCTACGGTGCGCGGCTCTTCGAACGCGCGGTGGTGGTCGCGCGCAACGAAGGCGTCGGCATGCTGTTCATCCACGCGCTGAGCGAGAACGCCGCCATGCTCAAGATCGCGCGCAATGCCGGTGCGACCGTGGTGCGCAGCGGCTCCGAGTCCGAGGCGCACCTGCAACTGCCCGATGCGACCTTTGACAGCCGCATGAGCGAGATCGCGCTGGAACATTACGCCGAAGTCGATTTCCATCTCAAGATGCGTGCCAAGCAGTTCTGGGCTTTTCTCGCCAGCGTGCAGGAAATCCGCAGCGGCGTGCGCGCCGCCCGCGACCAGTCCTCGCCCTGAACGGGGCCATACCGGGGGAGGCACGTGCTTCTTCCGGTATCCTTGTGATCCCCCCAACTCCGCCCTCCCGCAGTGGCCGACCCTCACCCTGAACGCGCGCCCGTCGAACGCGAAGACAAGCGCAGTTTTCTGCAGAAGCTCGCCGAATTCATCCATCCGGGCCCCGACTCGCGTGACGAGCTGATCGAAACGCTCGCCGATGCCGAGGACAACGATGTGATCGGCGCCGAATCGCGCGTGATGCTCGAAGGCGTGCTCCGCATGGCAGACATGACCGCCGGCGACGTGATGGTGGCGGCGCCGCGGATGGACCTGGTCAACATCGACGCGCCCTACGACGCGCTGCTGCACCTCGTGATCGACACCGCGCACTCGCGCTTTCCGGTGTACGAGGGGGAAAAAGAAAACATCATCGGCATCCTGCTCGCGAAAGACCTGCTCAAGCTGCAGCGCGCGCCGGGCCTGAACATCCGCGCGCTGCTGCGCCCCGCCACCTTCGTGCCCGAGAGCAAGGGCCTGAACGATCTGCTGCGCGAGTTCCGCGGCAACCGCAACCACCTCGCGATCGTGATCGACGAGTTCGGCCGCGTGGCAGGCCTCATCACCATCGAGGACGTGCTGGAGCAGATCGTCGGCGAGATCGAGGACGAGTTCGACATCGCAGAGGACGAGGGCGACATCTTCGGCCTGGCCGACCGCACCTACCGCGTCTCGGGCGACACGCCGATCGAGCGCGTGGCGGAGGCCTTCGGCATCGTTTTCGACGAAGAAGTGCTGAGCGAAGACTTCGACACCATCGGCGGCCTGATCGCGCACGAGATGGGCCATGTGCCCAAGCGCGGCGAGCACTATGCGCTGGGCGCCTTCGACTTCGTCGTGCTGCACACCAAGGGTGGCGCGGTGCGCTGGTTCAAGGTCTCGCCCGCACGCGGCGACGACGCGACCGATTGAAAACGCTCGCGCGCGCGCTGGGCTTCGGCATCGCGGGGCTCGCGCAGGCCGCGGCCATCGCGGCCCCCTGGAACGGACAGCCGCTCTGGTGGCTGCAGCTGATCTCGCTCGCGGCGCTGGCCTGGCAGCTCGATGCGCTGCGGGCTCGCACCAGCCCGCGCTCTTCGTGGCGCAGCGCAGCCTTCTACGGCTGGCTGTTCGCGACCGCCTGGCTCTGCGGCACTTTCTGGTGGCTCTTCGTCTCGATGCACACCTACGGCGGCCTCGCTGCGCCGCTCGCTGCGCTGGCGGTGCTTGCGCTCTCTGCGGCGCTGGCGCTGTACTACGCCGCGGCCTGTGCCTTCTTCGTCGCGTTCGCACCCGCCAGCCGGGCGTACGCGGCCGCGCTGTTCGCGGCCCTGTGGACCCTGGCCGAGCTGTTGCGCAACAGCTTGTTCACCGGCTTTCCGTGGGGTGCCGGCGGCTACGCGCACGTCGACGGGCCGCTTGCCGCCTATGTGCCCTGGCTCGGCGTCTACGGCGTCGGCATGCTGGCCGCGGGCATCGCGACGCTGGCAGCCCTGTTGCTTCGCCATGTGCGCGGCCGCGCATTGGCGGCGCCGGTCGCCGTGGCGCTGGTGCTGCTTTGCGTGCCCGCTCTCATCGGCGCGGCACGCGGCGAAGCCGATGAGGCAGCACAGTCGCGCGGCCGCCTCGGCCTCGCGCTGCTGCAAGGCAACATCCCGCAGGACGAGAAATTCATTCCGGGCGGCGGCATCGCGACCGCGCTGAGCTGGTACGGCGAGCAGCTGCAGAGCGCGACCGCATCGCTCGTGATCACGCCCGAGACTGCGCTGCCTCTGCTGCCTTCGCAATTGCCGCCCGGTTATCTCGATGCGATCGCTGCGCGCTATGCGAACGGCAAGCAGGCCGCCATCGTGGGCCTGCCCTTGGGCGATGGCCGGCTCTACACCAACACCGTGCTGGGCTTCGGCCCGGGCCAGGGCACACCCTATCGCTACGACAAGCACCACCTCGTGCCCTTCGGCGAATTCATTCCGGGGATGTTCCGCTGGTTCACCGAGATGATGAACATCCCGCTCGGCGACTTCAAGAGCGGCGGCCTCGCGCAGCCGCCCTTCGCGTGGCAGGGCCAGCGCATCGCGCCCAACATTTGCTATGAAGATCTGTTCGGTGACGAGATCGGCGCGAACTTTCGCGACGAAGCCAGCGCGCCCACCATGCTGCTCAACGTGAGCAACATCGCCTGGTTCGGCGACAGCATCGCGATCGACCAGCACCTGGCCATCTCGCGCATGCGTGCCCTCGAGTTCCAGCGACCGATGGTGCGCGCCACCAACACCGGCGCCACCGTCGTCATCGACCACCGCGGCCGCGTCACGCATGCGCTGCCGCGGCTCACGCGCGGCGTGCTGGTGGCAGAGGTCGAAGGCCGCACCGGACTGACGCCCTATGCGATGTGGGTCTCGCGCTTCGGCCTCTGGCCGCTGTGGGGGCTGGCGCTGCTGATCGTGGCGGCGAAGCTGCTGCTCAGCCGGCGACAGGCCAGTCGCGCAACTTCCCGGGGTTGAGCAGGCCCTGCGGGTCGAAGCGCTTCTTCATTTCGATCACCTCGGGCGGCAGCGGACCGCCGGCCTTGCCGTCCTCGACGATGTTGACGTGCGGGTTGTTGATGTGCACGCCGCGCTCGCGGTGCAGGCGGATGATCTCGTCGAGCCGCTCCTCGGTCGTGAAGCGCACCAGCTGCAGCCCGCTGCAGGTCATCAGGCCTGCGGCAGTGCGCAGGAACTCCAGGTGCATCATGACCTCGCCCGCGAACAACTGCTCCATCTCGGCGACTTGCTGCACATGCTGTCCCGGCGTGAAGCCGCTTTGCAGATAGGTCAGGTTCTTGTCGACCTTGAGGGCATGCAGCGTCGTGTGGTTCCAGGTGAACTCCATCAGCGTGCGGTTGCTCTTCTGCACCTCCTCGGCCGTCTTGCGGTAGCTCACCGTGCCGCCGTGCGCTTCAACGAGTTCCAGCATCGGCGCCTCGCAGGATTCGGCCACCAGAGAGAGCACCGCATGGCAGCCCTTCGGCAGATGCTCGGCCAGCTGCGCCAGGTGGTCCGGCACCGGGCTTCCGAAGAAGGCGACCTCGCGTTTGACGATCCCCGGTGCATGGGCGAGTGCATCGGCAAAGGCCAGCGCCTGGTCGAAGGACTCGAAGACGTCCAGGCTCTCCAGCCACGGATGGGCCGGTGCCAGCCCCACCTCGAGCTCGAGCACCAGCCCGTTGGTGCCCCAAAGGTGGTGCATGCGCAAGGCTTCCGCGCCGCGCAGCTCGACGACCTGCGGTTCGGCCTCGATCGTCATCGCGCGCAGGCCCAGCACATTGCCGGTGGCGCCCAGCGGCCCGTAGTTGATCGAACCCACGCCGCCGAAGCCGCCGCCGAAGAGCCCGCCCAATGTCGCGCTGCGGTAGGTGGAGGGCACGCAGCGCAGTTCCTGGCCCGAAGGCCGCGTGTGCTTCTCGAGCTCGCCGAGCCGGATGCCCGCCTGTGCGCGCGCCACGCCGGGGCGCACCCATTGCATGGCGTTGTAGCCCGTCATGTCGAGCACCACGCCGCCTGCGAGCGGCGTGGTCTGGCCGTAGTTGCCGGTGCCGCTGCCGCGGATCGTGATCGGCACGCCGCGGCGCGCGCAGGCGCTCACCACCGCACGGATCTCGTCTTCGGTGCGCGGGCGCACCACGGCATCCGCGCGCTTGTCTTTCAGCTGGCGTTGCAGCACCGGGCTGAACCACGAGAAGTCCTGCGAGAGCCGGGCGATGCGGCTCTCGTCGGTGATCCAGTCGAGTTCGGGCAGTTCCAGATGCAATTGCTCGATGGCGGATGCGGGCGCGTTCATGAAGAAATCAGTCTTGTGAAAGTTCGCTCGCGTGCCAGGAGCCGAGCGCGAGCTTGGTGAGCCAGGCCATCAGCACGAACAGCGCGACGCCGGTCAATGAAATCAGCAGCAAGGCCGCGAACATGCGCGGGATGTTGAGCTGGAAGCCGGCCTGCAGGATCTGGTAGGCCAGCCCCGCGCCGGAGCCGCCGGTGCCTGCCACGAATTCGGCCACGACGGCGCCGATCAGCGCCAGGCCGCTCGAGATGCGCAGCCCGCCGAAGAAGTAGGGCAGCGCGCTCGGAATGCGCAGGCGCACCAGCTGCTGCCAGCGCGTCGCACGGTTGAGCTTGAAGTAGCTTTGCAGGTCGGGCTCGACGCTGCGCAGGCCGAGCGTGGTGTTGCTGATGATCGGGAACAGCGCGACCAGCGCCGCGCACACCACCATCGCAGCGGTCGGGTTCTTGACCCAGATGATGATGAGCGGCGCCACTGCGACGATCGGCGTCACCTGCAGCAGCACGGCATAGGGAAAGAGCGCGGTCTCGATGCGCTTGCTCTGCACGAAGAGGAAGGAGATCAGCACGCCCGCGATCGTGGCCGCCACGAAGGACAGGACGGTGATCTTCAGCGTGACGAGCAGCGCGTTTCCGAGCGGCACCCAGTCAGCGATGAGCGTCTTCATCATCAGGTAGGGCGAGGGCACGAGGTAGGGCGGCAGCTCCATGGCCGTGACCAACCCCTGCCACAGTGCGAGCAGCACCACGCCCACCAGCACCGGATACAGCACGCGCTGCGCGCGCGGCTGCTGCAGAAGAGGCAGCCGCGCGCTCAAACCGCGGACTCCTCGTGCGTGCCATTGCTGGCGCGCAGCAGGCTGTCCTGCAGCCGCTTCGCATAGCGACTGAACTGCGGCGAGACCATGAAGTCGGCGCTGCGCGGATAGGGCTCGTCGATCAGGACCTGCTCGACCACGCGGCCCGGCCGCGCCGCCATCATGATCACGCGGTTCGACAGGAACACCGCCTCGTGGATCGAGTGGGTGACGAAGATCACGGTCAACTTTTTCTTGCGCCAGAGGTCGAGCAGCTCGGCATCGAGCTTGTGGCGCGTGATCTCGTCCAGCGCGCCGAAGGGCTCGTCCATCAGCAGCAGGTCGGGCTGGGTCACCAGCCCGCGCGCGATCGACACGCGCATCTGCATGCCGCCGGAGAGCGCGCGCGGCAAAGCCTGTGCGAACTTGTCCAGGCCCACCAGCTCGAGCGCCTCCGCGACGCGGGCGTCGGCCTCCTTGCGCGGCACGCCGGCCAGATCCAGCGGCAGGCGCACGTTGCTGCGCACGCTGGCCCAGGGCATCAGCGTCGGCGACTGGAACACGAAGGCCATCTTGTGGGCGCAGCTGTGGAGCTCGGCCACCGGCTTGCGCCACAGCAGGAGGCGGCCGTCGCTCGGCTCCAGCATGCCGGCCACCATCTTGAGCAGCGTGCTCTTGCCGCAGCCCGAGGGGCCCAGCAGCGTGACGAACTCGCCTTCTGCGATGGCGAGGTCCACCGGCAGCAGCGCCTGAGTGCCGTTGGGGTAGGTCTTCTCCGCCGAGAGCACCTCGACCGCGGGCATGGCGGGTACAGCGGGTGCCGCGGGCGGCGCGAGGACAGCGGGCTCGATGCGATTCATGACGATGTCAGGGCAGGACCTTGGCGTCCTTCACGAACTCGGTCGTGTAGGTCTTCGCGATCTCGACCTTGGCCGGGTCGAGCAGCTTGGCAGCGACCAGGAAGTCGTAGCTCGCTTTGGCGCGCGCATCGGTGATCACGCCGATGCCCATCGTCGCGGCATCGCCGCCGGTGACCATGCCCATCTCCTTGAGCTTGGCGACGCTGTAGGCCAGCTGGTCGTCGGTCATGTTGGGGTTGTCCTTCTTGATCAGCACGTTGGCCGGCGCCGGGTCGGCCAGGTAGCTTTTCCAGCCCTCGGCCGAGGCCTTGACGAAGGCCGCCACCTGCTTGCTGCGCTCCTTCACGGTCTTGTCCATGCACGACACCGTGGTCGCGTAGGCCGGAAAGCCGTGGTCGCTGAACATCAGCACGGTGCTCTTCACGCCCGCCTTCTGGATCGCATAGGGCTCGGAGGTCAGGTAGCCCTGCTGCGCGGTGTTCTTGTCGGCCACGAAGGGCTGGATGTTGAAGGTGTAGGGCCGCGTCTGTTCGTCGGTGAGGCCGAACTTGGCCTTCAGCCAGGGCCAGTAGCCGCGGTTGGCCTGCGAGCCGATCAGGATGGTCTTGCCCTTCAGGTCCTCGAACTTCTTGACGTCGTCGTGCGCGATCAGGACCTGCGGGTCTTTCTGGAAGAAAGCCGCCACGTTGACCACCGGCACGCCGCCTTCGCGCACCTGCATCATCTGGATGTCGCTCGAGCCCATGATGCAGTCGGCCTGGCCGGCGGCCATCATCTGCGTGATGTTGACCTGCGGGCCGCCCATCTTGATGGTGACGTCCAGCCCGTACTTCTTGTAGATGCCCTGCGCGACCGCCTGGTAGAAGCCGCCATGCTCGGCCTGCGCATACCAGTTCGTCATGTAGGTGAACTTGTCCTGGGCTTGCGCCGGAGCGGCGACAGCGAAGGCGAGGGCGGCTGCGGCAGCCAGTTGACCGAAGCGGAAAGCAGGATGGTGGCGCATGGTGTGGACCTCTCTCGGTGGGAAAAAAAGAACGATGGAAACGGGCGCTCTATGCAAGTAGCGGGCCTCAGGCAATGGGCTGGAAAGCGGACTGGATGAAGCCCTGCTGGTGCCCGCGCTCCCAGGTGGCTTCTTCGCGCACCACCCAGCGCAGCGCGTAGAGCTCGGTCAGCGCCTGGACCCAGCTCGCGGCGAGCGTGTCGAGGATCTCTTCGCCCTGTTCGCGCGTGGCGCTGGTGGGGTCGCCGATCACGCCGCTCGGGCCGAAGTCGCGCGCGGTCCAGGCGCAGGCCGGGCGGCCGTCGGCCGACAGCAGCTTGATCGGGAAGGGCGGCGGAAAGTTGGCCGCGGCACGTTCCATGTGCACCGTGTCGGGCGCGAGCGCGAGCATCAGCGCGGTCTCGGAATGGCCGGCATGCATCGACAGCTTCTTTTCCTGTTCGCTGATTTGGCTGCTCGAGGCATTGGGCAGGCGCGAGACGCCGTGCGGCACGACCACGAAGTCGCCATGGCGCAGGCGCAGCTCGCGCGCGGCCATCTCCAGCACCTGCGGCTGGCCGCCGTGGCCGTTGGCGAACAGCAGCTTGCGAAAGCCGGCGCGGTAGACCGACTCGCCGATCTCGGTCACGGTCGAGAGCAAGGTGGTGCCGGTCAGCGTCATGGTGCCGGGAAAGTGCAGGTGCTCTTCCGATTTGCCGTAGGTGATGGTCGGCAGAGCGAAGGCGCGCACCTCGGCCGGCAGGCGCTCGAGCGCCTTGCCCATCACGCCGGAGGAAATCACGCTGTCGACCGAACAGGGCAGGTGCGGCCCGTGCTGCTCGATCGCGCCGCAGGGCAGCACGATCACCGTGTTCTCGCGGTCGGGCAGCGCGTCGATCTCGGTCCAGCTCAGGTAGGGCAGGAAGCGGTGGGGCGGGATGTAGCCGTGGAGCATGGGGCGTCCTGTGTGGGAAGAGGGAGGTGTGCTCAGGCGAAGCGCGCCATCGCGTTGCCGACGCGCTGCATGAAGCGTTTGCGCTGGGGCTCGGTCGCCACGTTCATGTGGTAGTGCGCGTGGTAGTCGACGCGCGCCTGCCGGCCGGTGAGGCGCGGCATGTAGCGCGTCACGATCTTGCGCGGCGGGTCGCCCATGTACCAGGCCACCCAGCGCGGGCGGCCGTAGGTCACGACGGCCGAGATGCGCTTGATGTGCGTCAGCTTCGGTTTCACGTTGGCCGGGTCGCTGAGGTCGAAGGCCACGCCCGGCATGAAGAGGCGGTCGAAGTAGCCCTTGAGCATCGCCGGCAGGCCGAAGCACCAAGTCGGAAAGCAGAACACGATGCCCTCGGCCCACTGCAGCCGCTCGATGTAGGGCCTGAGCGGCAACTGGTTTCTCGGCACCTCGTGGTAGCCCAGGCGCTCCTCGCGCGAGAGCACGGGATTGAAGCCTTCGGCGTAGAGATCGCAATCGTCCACCTCGTGCCCGGCCGCGCGCAGGTTGCGCAGCACTTCCTGGTGCAGGGCGGCGTGGAAGCTGGTTTCGACCGGGTGGCAGTAGACGACGAGCACGCGCATGGGTGTTTGACCGCTTAATCAGAGCAAGTGGTCAGCTTATGCAAGCGACATGCCAGCGATCCCGCACCGAAAGAGGGAGTGGTCTTGCTCGTTGTGCCTTCCTTCGACAAGTGATACGGTCGAATTTCCGTCGTTCGCCTGAACGCACAACAAAGGAACATGCCGTGGGAGACCCTATGCGCCCGCTGCAACCTGGAGAACCCGCGCCCGAGTTCGCGCTTCCCGCGATCAATGTCGAAGGCGCAGTTTCTCTTGCCGATCTGCGCGGCCGCCCCTTCCTGATCGGCTTCTTTCGCGGGCTGCACTGCCCGTTCTGCCGGCGGCAGGTGATGCAGCTCGGTGCCCTGCAGCCTGCGCTGCGCGCCATTGGGGTCGAGACCCTGGCCGTGATCAACACGCCGCTCGAACGCGCCCGGCTGTACTTCCGCTACCACCCGACGCCGATCATGCTTCTGAGCGACCCGGATTGCCGCACGCACCAGGCCTTCGGCGTGC
Source organism: Variovorax sp. CF079 (assembly GCF_900101545.1). Lineage (GTDB taxonomy): Bacteria > Pseudomonadota > Gammaproteobacteria > Burkholderiales > Burkholderiaceae_C > Variovorax. Next base: position 16,602 of record NZ_FMZU01000018.1, read on the forward strand.
CGCACATCGAATTCCTGCCCGAAGGCAGCAGCGAGCGGTCCGAATGGCCTTCGCGCGCGAGCATGGCGGAATTCGAAGCCGCGCGCATCAACCCGACCGGCGAGCTGCCGGAACCGACGCAGCCGATGGCAAGTAACGCCATCCTCAACGCCATGGACGGCTTCGAGCTCGACGAAGTCGATACTGCGATCCTCGCGAACCACGCCACTCAGCTCGCCGGCCACTTCCTGGTCGATGGAGCCGGCATCGTCGCGTGGGCACAGATCGAGGCGCTCGACGGGCCCAACAGCCTCAGCATCTTCCCGAGCGCGGCGCAGATCATCGCCGCCGCCGGCAGCCTGTGATGCTGACGAGGCGCGGCCATGGTCAAGGAAAGCAACCGGTGGATGGAAGCCTCGGATGTCATTCCGATGTTTCCCAGCCTGGTCTGGAAAATCCAGTTCGAGGCCAGCTTGCGTGACGCGCTGGCACGAGGCATCCTCGCAGCGCTGGCGGACATGCGGCGCGGCCTGCCGCCGCTCGAAGCCGGCCGCGGCTGGCAGTCGGGGCAGGCCGTGCATGAACGCGAGGACTTTCGCGACCTGGTTTCGTGTGTCCGTCGCGGCGTCACGAGCATCCTGCGATTTCTGCGATTTCTGCGAATCGGCGATGCCTTCGAGATCACGGCCTGCTGGGCCACCGTGCTGGCCAAGGGCGCCGCACACAAGATTCACAGCCACCCCAACAATTTCCTGAGCGGTGTCTACTACGTGTGCACCCCACCGGGCGCCGACGCCATCAACTTTCATGACCCGAGGCGCCAGACCGCCGTCATCAGGCCCCCGGTCGTGGAACTGACAGCTGACAACACCGACCAGGTGGTGGTCAAGGTGCGCAACGGAACGCTTCTGATGTTTCCCTCCTTCCTGGAGCACTCCGTCGATGCCAACCTGAGCGAAGAAGAACGAATCAGCGTCAGCTTCAACGCGATGTTCTCTTCGTTCACGCAGCAGTTGAGCAAGCCGCTCTGGTAACACCAACCGGGAGATCCTGATGGACGACGAGACACTCAACCTCAGCATTCGCAAGTTCCTCAAGATGGTCGGCGTCAGCTCGCAGCGCGAAATCGAGCAGGCGGTGGCGAAGGCCGTCGCCGCCGGCACCGGCGCCGAGACCTTTGCTGCCACCATGACCCTGGAGATCCCGGCGCTGGGGCTCAAGGTCGGGTTCGACGGCGACATCAAGCTGAATTGAGCGTCCGCCGCCGGCGACCGCCGAGATGCACGACGCCGACAAGCTCGAAGCGGTGCTGCGCTACCACGAGTGCACCAAGCACCAGTTCCACCGCTATGCGCGCTCCGCCGGCACCCTGGATTGGGTGAACCAACCCAACCCGTTCCGCCGTTACGAGGGGGCGCCGCTCACGCAGTTGCCCATCCTTGGCGCGGACGAAGAGCCGGTGTCGCCTCGCTACCAGGAGATCTATCGTCGGGGCGCGGTGCCGAGCGCGCCGCTCATGGTCCGCTCGCTGTCGCGGCTGTTCGAGTACGCGCTTGCGCTGTCGGCCTGGAAACAGGCGGGCGGCACGCGTTGGGCGCTGCGCAGCAACCCTTCGAGCGGCAACCTGCATCCCACCGAGGGCTACCTGCTGATCGGCGCGTGTCCCGGGCTGGCGCCGGCACCCGGCCTGTACCACTACGCGCCGAGAGAGCACGGTCTGGAACGGCGTGCCAACGCCTCCGCTGAGTGGTTCGCGCAGCTGATGCGAGAGTTTCCCCCAGAGGCCTTTCTGGTCGGACTCTCGTCCATCCACTGGCGCGAAGCGTGGAAGTACGGCGAACGCGCGTTCCGCTATTGCCAGCACGACGCGGGCCATGCCGTCGGCACGCTTCGCATCGCAGCCGGGACCCTGGGATGGAGCGCTGTCGTGCTCCATGGCCTGGCCGATGAAAGCATCGAAGCCTTGCTGGGGCTGAACCGGGCCGAGGACTTCGCAGGCGCCGAGCGCGAACAGCCGGAGCTCGTCATGCTCGTCTGGCCGAACGAGGCGGCCGGGCGGTGGTGTGCAGGCGCGCAGCGCACGTTGCCGCTCGGCCTGGATCCGCTGCTGGCGCGCGAGCTCACGAAGCAAGACTGGTGCGGAACGGCGAACCGACTCAGCCGAGACGACCCGATCGACTGGGCCGTCATCGACGAGGTGACGCTCGCCTCACGCCAACCGACCGGCGAGCGCGATGGCTTGGACCTGTTCGACGCGCCAGCCCCGGCGCATCGAAGCGCAGCGTTCCCGAACGGGCCGTCGGCGGGCAGGATCATCCGCCAGCGGCGCAGCCTCCTGGCCTGCGACGGCCGGACCTCGATCACGGCTGAGCGCTTCTACGCCATGCTCGCGCGCGTGATGCCGCGCGTGGAACTGGAGGTGAACCGGCGGCCGTTGCCCTGGGATGCCATGGCCTGGGAGCCGCGCATCCACCTCGCCTTGTTCGTTCATCGGGTGGACGGGCTCGACCCGGGGCTGTACGTACTCGTCCGCGACCCGGCCAAACTGGACAAGCTCAAGCGCGCCATGCATCGGCACTTCGACTGGTCCAGGCCCCCTGGATGCCCGGCGGACCTTCCCCTTCACAGGCTGGAAAGCGGCGATGCGAGACAGCTCGCGACGCAAGTGAGCTGCTCGCAGGACATCGCGGGCGACGGGGTCTTTTCGCTCGGCATGATCGCCGAGTATCGGGACGCCTTGTTCACGCACGGCCCCTGGTTCTATCGCCCGCTCTTCTGGGAAACCGGGGTGATCGGGCAGGTGCTCTACCTGGAAGCCGAAGCGGCGGGCATCGGAGCCACGGGCATCGGCTGCTTCTTCGACGACCCGGTGCACCAGGTGTTCGGCTTCAGCGACCTGGAGTTCCAGTCGCTCTATCACTTCACGGTTGGCGGCCCGGTGCGGGACAGCCGGCTGACCACGCTGGCGCCCTACGGTGCGCATGCGCAGGACAAGAAGGACTAAGCCTTGATCCCGCAGCCGCCCAGCACGAAAGCCACCAGCTCGCGCGCGATCGGTTCGCGCTCGATCGGCGCATCCGGCGGCAGCCCGAGCATCACGCGCGTCTGCAGCGCGTAGTCGGCGTAGCTCTGCGTCATCGCCCAGATGTGCATCAAGAGCAGGCGCGCATCCAGCGGCCGCATCTGCCCGCGCGCGATCCAGCCGTTGATGATGTCGACCTTCTTTTGCGTCCAGGCGCGCGCGTTGGGCCAGTACCGCTCGAGGTTGCGGCCGCCGTCGAGCACTTCGCGCGTGAAGATGCGCGAGATCTCGGGGTTGTCGAAGGCGTGGTCGAGCTTCTTGCGGATGTAGTCGCCCAGCACGGCCCCCGGGTCGTTGGCATGCTCCTCGAAGGAGAACACCACCTTCCAGTCGTGCAGCACCTGCATCAGCAGTTCTTCGTAGAGCTCTTCCTTGCCGGCGATGTAGTAGTGCAGCTGGGGCTTGGTGAGGCCGGCGCGCGCCGCGATCGCCTGGGTCGAAGTGCCCTTCAGGCCATGCAGGCTGAATTCGGCGATGGCCGCGCTGCGGATCGCGGCCAGGATGCGTTCGCGCCCCGGCCGGGCACGCGACAGCGGGCCGTCCGGCGCCGGCATCTGCTGCGCCGCCACGGGCGCGGGGGAAAGGGTTGGGCTCGTCATCGCTTGGGCGGGCTGTGCCGCCGTGGCGATGGTAGCGCTTCGATCCGATCTCGCCCGCGGCGCGCTGCCGGGCGGCCTGCATCGTCGCATGCACACAAGGCATTTCAGGGCTGTGACGGCGTGGCACGCTTCCGGTATCGTCTCGCGGCTTCGTGAAATTAGTCACACCCCAACAGGAGCTTCCATGTTCTTCGCCCCCCGTTTCCGCAGCTTCGCGGCGGCCGCCGCGCTGGTCGCCGCCAGCGCCATCGCGCACGCCCAGCAATCCCTGCCCAACGTCGTGATCCTCGCGACCGGCGGCACCATCGCCGGCGCCGGCGCCTCGGCCGTCAACAGCGCCACCTATGCCGCCGCAAAGGTGCCGGTCGACAAGCTGATCGCCGGCCTGCCCGAGATCTCCAAGGTCGCCAACGTGCGCGGCGAGCAGGTGTTCCAGATCGCCTCGGAAAGCTTCACCAACGACAACCTGATGGTGCTGGCCAAGCGCGTTTCGGCTCTGTCGAAGCAGGCCGACGTCGACGGCATCGTGATCACCCATGGCACCGACACGCTGGAGGAAACCGCCTACTTCCTGAATCTGGTGGTGCGCACGTCCAAGCCGATCATCGTGGTCGGCTCGATGCGCCCGGGCACGGCGCTCTCGGCCGACGGCGCGCTGAACCTGTTCGACGCCGTCAACGTCGCCGCCAGCAAGGATGCCGGCGGCAAGGGCGTGCTGGTGACGATGAACGACGAAATCCAGAGCGGCCGCGACGTCAGCAAGGTCGTCAACATCAAGACCGAGGCCTTCAAGAGCCAGTGGGGCCCGCTGGGCATGATCGTCGAAGGCAAGAACTACTGGTTCCGCGCGCCGGTCAAGCGCCACACGACGCAGTCGGAGTTCAACATCGACGAGATCACGGCGCTGCCCGCGGTCGACATCGTCTACGGCTACGGCAGCGTACCTGCCACCGCGATCGACGCGCTGGGCAAGAGCGGCGTGAAGGCGCTGATCCACGCCGGCACCGGCAACGGCTCGGTGGCCGACCGCATCGTGCCGGTGCTGCAGAAGCTGCGAGGCGACGGTGTGCAGATCATCCGCACCTCGCGCGTGTCCGACGGCTTCGTGATCCGCAACGCCGAGCAGCCCGACGACAAGTACGACTGGGTGGTCGCGCACGACCTGAAGCCGCAGAAGGCGCGCATCCTGGCAATGGTGGCCCTCACCAAGACCAACGATCCGAAGCAGCTCCAGCGCATCTTCTGGGAGTATTAGCCCACCCCCCGGGCTTCGCGCACTTCGTGTCGCTTCGCCAACCCCCTTCGAGGGGGCAGCACCAGCGGCTCGGCAAAGCCGGTTCCGCGGTGTTCCGCGGAGGAAGGCGCGACACCTGGCTCCGCACAACCGGCCGCAGTGGCGCAAGCCCTGCGGCCGTTCCTGCGTCTGGGCGCTCTTAAAATGGCCGACTCGTCGCGTCGGAAGCCGCCTGCCTCCGACCGGCCACCAGGCCCACCATGCTGACCTTCCAACAAATCATCCTCAAGCTTCAGTCCTACTGGGACGCCCAGGGCTGCGCGCTGCTGCAGCCCTACGACATGGAGGTGGGCGCCGGCACCTCGCACACCGCCACCTTCCTGCGAGCGCTGGGCCCCGAGCCCTGGAAAGCTGCCTACGTGCAGCCGAGCCGCCGCCCCAAGGACGGCCGCTACGGCGAGAACCCGAACCGCCTGCAGCACTACTACCAGTACCAGGTCGTGCTGAAGCCGGCGCCGAGCAACATCCTCGAGCTCTACCTCGGCTCGCTCGAAGCGCTGGGCTTCGATCTCAAGAAGAACGACATCCGTTTCGTCGAGGACGATTGGGAGAACCCGACGCTCGGTGCCTGGGGCCTGGGCTGGGAGGTCTGGCTCAACGGCATGGAGGTGACGCAGTTCACCTACTTCCAGCAGGTCGGCGGCATCGACTGCAGGCCGATCACCGGCGAGATCACCTACGGGCTGGAGCGGCTCGCGATGTACCTGCAGGGCAAGGAAAGCATCTACGAACTGGAATGGGCGCCCGGCATCAGCTATGGCGACGTGTACCACCAGAACGAGGTCGAACAATCGACCTACAACTTCGAGCACAGCGACGCCGACTTCCTGTTCACCGCCTTCGCCGCGCACGAGAAGCAGGCGAAATACCTGATGGAACAAAAGCTTGCGCTGCCGGCCTACGAGCAGGTGCTCAAGGCGGCCCACAGCTTCAATCTGCTGGACGCGCGCGGCGCGATCAGCGTGACCGAACGCGCGGCCTATATCGGCCGCATCCGCAATCTCGCGCGCAGCGTCGCGCAGAGCTACTACGAAAGCCGCGAACGGCTCGGATTCCCGATGGCGCCGCGCGAATGGGTCGCTGAGATCTCGAAGAAGGCGGCCTGAGCGATGACTTCCAAGAACAACCTGCTCGTCGAACTCTTCGTCGAGGAACTTCCCCCCAGGGCGCTGAAGAAGCTCGGCGACGCCTTCGCCGGCGTGCTGCGCGACCAGCTGGTGGCCCAGGGCCTGGCCGATGCCGGCTCGGTGCTCACCGCCTACGCCTCGCCGAGGCGCCTCGCGGCGCACCTCACGAACGTCCTGGGGCAGGCCGCCGACCGCGCGGTCTCGCAGAAGCTCATGCCGGTGACGGTGGGGCTCGATGCCTCCGGCAACGCGAGCCCCGCACTGCTCAAGCGCCTCGCCGCGCTGGGCGCCGACGCCTCGGCCGTGCCCGGCCTCAAGCGCGCGATGGACGGCAAGGCCGAAGCCCTGTTCTTCGAAAGCTCCGCCCGCGGCGCGACGCTGGCCGAGGGGCTGCAGAAGGCGCTGGCCGAGAGCATCGCCAAGCTGCCGATCCCCAAGGTCATGAGCTACCAGCTCGAGACCGGCTGCGAGCTGCCCGGCTGGAGCAGCGTGAGCTTCGTGCGTCCGGCCCACGGGCTGGTGGCGCTGCATGGCGACACGGTGGTTCCGGTCGAGGCGCTGGGCCTTTCGGCCGGGCGCGAAACGCATGGCCACCGCTTCGAGGCGCAGGTCGATCCGATCGTGCTGCGCGACGCCAACAGCTATGCGGTGCAGCTGGCCGACGAAGGCGCCGTGATCGCGGGCTTCGAGGCCCGCCGCTTCGAGATCGCCCGCCAGCTGGCCGAGGCGGCGCTGACGGTCGGCACGGGCTCGCAGCCGATCGACGACGACGCGCTGCTCGACGAAGTCACGGCGCTGGTCGAACGCCCCAACGTGCTGGTGTGCGAGTTCGAGCGCGAGTTCCTCGATGTGCCGCAGGAGTGCCTCATCCTCACGATGAAGGCCAACCAGAAGTACTTTCCGCTGCTCGACGCCGCGGGCCGGCTCACCCACAAGTTCCTGGTGGTCAGCAATATCCGGCCCGACGATGCCGGCGCGGTGATCGGCGGCAACGAGCGCGTGGTGCGCCCGCGGCTGGCCGACGCCAAGTTCTTCTTCGACCAGGACCGCAAGAAATCGCTGGCCTCGCGCGTCGAGTCGCTGGCCAAGGTGGTCTATCACAACAAGCTGGGCACCCAGGGCGAACGCGTGCAGCGCGTGATGCGCATCGCGCACGCCATCGGCGAGCAGCTGGGCGCCGCGTCGCACGACAGCACGCTAGCGCCGCACGCGGTGCAGGCCGCCCAGTTGGCCAAGGCCGACCTGGTGACCGACATGGTCGGCGAGTTCCCCGAGCTGCAGGGCACCATGGGCCGCTACTACGCGCTGCACGACGGGCTCGAGCCCGCGGTGGCCGATGCGGTCGAAGACCATTACAAGCCGCGCTTCGCGGGCGACGAGCTGCCGCGCAACCCCGTCGGCATCGTGGTCGCGCTGGCCGACAAGCTCGAGACCCTGGTGGGCATGTTCGGCATCGGCAACCTGCCCACCGGCGACCGCGATCCCTTCGCGCTGCGCCGTCATGCACTGGGCGTGATCCGCATGCTGATCGAGCGCCAGCTGCCGATCGAACTGCGCGCCTTGCTCGGCCAGGCCTTCGCCGCCTTCGCGCCGAAGGCGGGCGAAGCCGCGCTCGCCGACCCGACCGAGGCGCTTGAAGCTTTCCTCTACGACCGCCTGGCCGGCAGCCTGCGCGAGCAGGGCGCCAGCGCCCAGGAGGTCGACGCCGTGCTGGCGCCCCAGCCGCAGCGCCTCGGCGAGGTGCCCAAGCTGCTGGCCGCCGTGCGCGCCTTCGCCGCGCTGCCCGAGGCGCCCGCGCTGGCGGCGGCCAACAAGCGCATCGGCAACATCCTCAAGAAGTCGCCCGAAGCCGATGCGCACGTGAGCGAGCTGCTGCTGCAGGAGCCGGCCGAAAAGGCGCTCCATGCCGCGATGCAGAAGGTCGTGCCCGTGGCCAATGCGCAGTTCGACGCCGGCGACTACACCGCCTCGCTGCAAACCCTGGCCGCGCTGCGCGAGCCGGTCGATGCCTTCTTCGACGGCGTGATGGTCAATGCCGAGCAGTCCGACCTGCGCCTCAACCGACTCGGCCTCCTGATGCTGCTGCATGCGGCGATGAACCGCGTGGCGCAGCTCGAGCGCCTCGCCACCTGATCGGCACATCATGAAAATCGTCATCCTGGACCGCAACGGCACGCTCAACGTGCACCGCGAGGACTTCGTCAAGAGCGACATCGAGTGGACGCCGCTGCCCGGCGCGCTGGAGGCGGTCGCGCGGCTCAACCATGCGGGCTGGCATGTCGTGATCGCGTCCAATCAGTCCGGGCTCGGCCGCGGACTGTTCGACATGGCGTCGCTCAACGCGATGCACGCCAAGATGCACAAGATGCTGGCGGCGGTGGGCGGCCGCGTCGATGCGGTGTTCTATTGCCCGCACAGCCCCGACGAGGGCTGCGAGTGCCGCAAGCCCAAGCCGGGCCTGTTCCACCAGATCGGTGAGCGCTATGGCGTCGACCTGGCCCACGTGCCGGTTGCGGGCGACAGCCTGCGCGACATGCAGGCCGGCGCGGCCGCCGGCTGCGAGCCGCACCTGCTGCTGACCGGCATGGGCGCGGCCTGCCGCGGCGTGACGCCGTTGCCGCCCGAGTACCCGCCGAACACGCAGGTCCACGACGATCTGGCGGCTTTCGTCGACTTCCTGCTGGAACGCGAAGAGCAGCAGGCCACCCTGCAGGTGGCCGTCTGATGGCCTTCCTTCGCTCTCTCGTCCACGCGCTGTGGATGCTCGTCACGGTGATCCCCTGGGGCATCATCATGGTGGTCAGCTCGCTCTGGAAGCGCGGCATTCCGCTGTACTGGATGGCCGCGCGCTGGCTCGGCTGGGCCATCGGCGGCGCGCGGCTGCTGCTGGGCATCAAGACGCGCGTGAGCGGCATGGAGAACCTGCCCCAGGACAAGCTCGCCGGCTGCGTGCTGCTGGTCAAGCACCAGTCGACCTTCGAGACCTTCCTGATGCCCACGCTGATGCCGCATCCGCTGGCCTTCGTGTTCAAGAGGGAACTGATCTACGTGCCCTTCTTCGGCTGGGCCATGGCGCGGCTCGACATGATCCACATCGACCGCAGCCAGCGCACGCAGGCTTTCAACAAGGTCGTCGCGCGGGGCCGCGAGCTGCTGGCGCAGGGCATCTGGATCATCATGTTTCCCGAAGGCACGCGCATTCCGCGCGGCCGGCAGGGCGTCTACAAGACCGGCGGCACTCGGCTCGCGTGCGAGACCGGCGTGCCGGTGATCCCGATCGCCGTGACCTCGGCCAAGGTCTGGCCGCGCAAGGCCTTCATCAAGCGCCCGGGCGTGGTCGATGTCTCGATCGGTCCGGCCATTTCGAGCGTCGGGCGCCGGCCCGACGAGCTGATGCGCGAGGTCGAGGCCTGGATCGAGGGCGAGATGCGCCGGCTCGATCCCGAGGCCTACGTCTCGACCGAGACGGTTTCGGCCTGAGGCCCGGCCATGCGCAGCCTACTGCAGTTCACGCTCGACCTGTTCGACGAGCCTGCGCCGCCTGCGCCTGCGCCCGCCGTCGAACAAGCGCCGGCGGGCACCGTCTTCCCGCCTGCGATCCCGCTGGCCGATGCGATGAGCCCGGCCAGCTTCGTCCATCCGCGCGCCACGCGCGAGCTCGTGCTGGGCGACGCCCGCGTGGCCTACGAGTTCACGCGCGGCAAGCGCCGCACCATCGGTTTCGTGGTCGGTGCCGAGGGCCTGTCGGTGCGCGCGCCGCGCTGGGTGGCGCTGCGCGATGTCGATGCCGCGGTGAAGGAGAAGGCCGACTGGATCCTGCGCAAGCTGTCCGAGACGCAGCAGCGCCATGCGCGGCTGGAAGCAGCGCGCATCGAGTGGAAGGACGGCGTCAGCTTTCCCTTTCTCGGCGAGCCGGTGGTGGTGCGGCTCGATCCGCACCATGCCTTCGACGGCATCGGCGCGATGCTCGATGCGGGGGCGGGCGTTGCGCCGCACACGCTGCGCCTCGCGCTGGCGAACAACGCCAATCAGGCCCAGATCCGCGATGCCGCGCAAGCCTGGCTCATGCGCCAGGCGCGGCGCGTCTTCACCGAGCGGCTCGACCACTTTGCGCCCCGCCTCGGCGTGGCCTGGCGCAAGCTGGCGCTGTCGAACGCCTCCACGCGCTGGGGCAGCGCCAGCGCCGACGGCGCGATCCGGCTGCATTGGCGGCTGGTGCACTTCAAGATGTCGGTGATCGACTACGTGGTGGCGCACGAACTGAGCCACCTGCGCGTGATGGACCACAGCCCGCGCTTCTGGGAGACGGTCGAGAGCGTGCTGCCGGACTATGGCGCGCTGCGGCAGCAGCTCAAGGAGCACCCGGTTCCGACGTGGTGAACCGGGTGTCGTTCAGCGTGCGTGCGTGACGCCGCCGTCGACGACCAGCGTCGAACCCATCACGTAATCGCCAGCGCGCGATGCGAGGTAGATCGCCGCAGCCGCCATGTCTTCCGGCTCGCCGATGCGTCCCGCCGGAATGTGCCCCTTGATCTCGTCGCCATGGTCGCGCGCGACCTTGTTCATGTCGGAAGCGAAGGCGCCCGGCGCGATCGCGCTGACGACGATGCGGTCCTGCGCGAGGCGCAGCGCCATGCGGCGCGTGAGCTGGATCAGCCCCGCCTTGCTGGCCGCGTACGAGTAGGTTTCCTGCGGATTGATCGAGATGCCGTCGATCGAGGCGATGTTGATGACCTTCGCCAGGTGGTCGGTAGCCGCCTTCTTGAGCATCGGCGTCAGCGCCTTGGTCAGGAAGAAGGGGGTCTTGAGGTTGAGGTCGACCACCTTGTCCCAGCCGCTCTCGGGGAACTCCTCGTAGGGCGCACCCCAGGCGGCGCCGGCGTTGTTGACCAGGATGTCGAGCGTGCCTTCGTGCTTGGCATAGGCGTCGACCAGGGCTTGCGCGCCCTCCAGCGTCGACACGTCGGCCGGCAGCGAGACGCAGTGGCCGAAGGCCGAGAGTTCCTTGGCCGTCTGGTCGCAGGCCGCGGCCTTGCGCGCCGAGATGTAGACGCGGGCGCCCTGCGCCAGGAAGCCTTCGGCGATCATGCGGCCGATGCCGCGCGAACCGCCGGTGATGAGGGCGCTGCGGCCCTCGAGCGAAAAGAGTCGGGTGGTGTCCATGCGCTGTGTCTCCTGAATATGCGCAGGAGCTTAGTGCGCTCGGGCGCCGGCCGCCGTCACCTTGGTGCCAGCGGTTCCTCTTCGTCCAGCGCCAGCACCACCTCTTGCAGGGTGCGCGCGAGCCGGTCGCCGTCGAGCGGCTTGTGCAGGATGCGCGCCGCCACGCTCGAGAACTCGCGGAAGCGCATCGGCGCGGTCTCGCCGGTCACGATCACGGCCGGCAGATCCGGCTTCTTCTGGCGCAGTCTTTCGATCACGTCGAGGCCCGTCTCTTCGCGCAGGCGGTAGTCCACCACCATCACGTCGGGCTCGAAGCCCTCGGCCAGCGCCTGCTCGGCCTTGAGGCCGTTGGCGACGCCCTTCACCGACCAGCCCAGCTGGTGCAGATAGGTGCACATCGCGGACAGCACCTCGGCCTCGTCGTCGACCAGCAGCACGGCCAGGCGCGTGCCGTCGAAGGAACGCGCCAGCGAATTCGCCACCTCGGGGTGGGAGTCGTCCAACGGAACGGCAGGCGCGATATGGAGCTCGAAGGTGGTGCCGCGGCCCGGCTCGCTGTCCAGCTTGAGCTCGATCTTCAACAGGTCGGCCGTGCGGCGCACGATCGCGAGGCCGAGGCCCAGGCCCTGCGCGCGGTCCCGCGAGGGGTTGCCGATCTGGTAGAACTCCTCGAACACCCGCTCCCGCTCGTTCTCCGGGATGCCGGGGCCGGTGTCGCTCACCCGCACCACGACCCGGCCGTCGGGCCCCGGCTGTGCCGACAGCGTCACGCCGCCGCTGGTGGTGAACTTGATGGCGTTGTTCACGAGGTTGCCGACGATGCGCATCAGCTGGTCGCCGTCGGTGAGGCCCCAGAGCGGCGCGTCGGGCGCCAGCACCTTCATGAAGAGGCCCTGCTGCGCCGCCAGCGCCGCATATTCGTCGCGCGAGGCGCGCAGCACGGCGCCGATGTCGTGCGGCGCGAACTTGGCTTCGATGGTGTGGGCGTCGAGGCGCGAGATGTCCAGCAGGCCGTCCAGGAGGCCGCTGCTCTGGCGCAGCGCGCTGCCGATGCCGCGGCTCACCTCTTTCAGGAGCGGATCGGTGGCGCGCCGAGCCAGGATGTCCAGCGTGGTCGCGTTGATCGACAGCGCATGCAGCGGTTGGCGCAGATCGTGGCTGGCCGCCGCGAAGAAGCGCGTCTTGGCCTCGCTGGCGGCGGTGGCGCGGTCGCGCTCCTGGCGCACGGCTTCGGACAGAACCGCGTTGTCGTCGACCACATTCATGAGCTTGTGCAGCATGCGTCCCTGGTCTCTGACGGTGGCCAGCAGCATGAAATAGACGAGCACGATGCCGGCCCCGAACATGTAACCCACCGCCCCGCCGCGCCAGGCCCAGCCGCCGGCCAGGCACAAGAAGGTGAGCGTGCAGAAGCCCACGAAGGCGCGCTGCGAGCCCGCGACCGAGGCGGCGCCGATGGTGCAGCCGGCCATCAGCACCGCGGCCACCGCCAGTGGCGCGAAGTCTCCTGGCGCGAAGAAGGCGAAGGGAACGATGGCCGCGGTCGAGATGCCGTTGAGGTCGAAGCCGCGCAGCAGCCGCGGCAGGTACTGCAGCTGGGTCTCGGGTTCGGCGCGCTCCACTGCCAGACCCAGGCGCCAGCGGTACACCATCACGGCGCCGGTGAGGGCCAGCCAGATCCAGGGCCAGACCTGCACGCCCTGGCGCCAGACGATGAAGGCCACCAGGATGTAGCCCAGGTAGTTGAGCGGCAGGCGCCGCGAGTACTGCAGGATCAGCGCCAGCCGGCGCTCGAGAATGCGGCGCCCGATGCGTGCCTCGCGCGTGCTGCCGGCGAGCGGAATCGGCGCGGACGCGGTGTCAGTCAATGCGGATGCCCTCGCGCGATGCCTGGTAGGCGGCCTCGGTGCGGTTGCGCACGCCGAGCGCGGTGTAGACCGCGGTCAGGTGGGCCTTGACGGTGGACTCGGCGATGTTGAGCTGGCGTGCGATGAGCTTGTTGGGCAGACCGCGCGCGGCTGCGCGGTAGACGTCCATCTGGCGCGCGGTGAGGCCTGCGAGCCGAGGGTCGTTGCCCGTGTTCGGCTGGGCTTCGACATCAGGCGGGGCCGCGTTGAGGGTTTCCAGCGGCAGGAAGATGCGTCCGGCCAGCACGTGCCGCAGCGCAGCGACCATCATTTCCGAGCTGTACTTCTTGGGAATGAAGCCGGCCGCGCCCAGGTCGACCGAGTTGCGGATCAGCGTGGCGTTGGTCTCGCCGGACAGCACCACGATGCGCGCCATGCAGCCCGCATCGCGCAGCCGGCGAATGGACTCTTCGCCATCGCAATCGGCCAGGTGCCAGTCGAGCAGCACCAGGTCGAACTCCGCGAGCTCCACCAGCTTCGCGGCATTCGTCATTTCGCCCGTGGTCTCCACGCGCAGCTCGGGAACCAGGACGCTCAGCAGGTTCTTCATGCCCTGCAAGAACATCACGTGGTCATCAATCATCAATACGTTCATCGGTACCTCTGGCCCGAGTATTCATCAGATTGAGGCCGGAATGAACGGGCTAAGACTTTGGTCGAAGCGGCAGTGAAAGCGCTCTTGCACTTTTGAATTCGCGCCGAATGCCGGTGACCGGATCGCGAAAGGCCAGCCCCTTGGCCAAGAGCTGCAGCGGCCGCTCGAAGTCTTCGTCGCCTTCGGGCAGAAGCTCGGGATAGATCGCGTCGTTGCAGATCGGCATGCCGAGCGCTGCGCAGTGCACGCGCAGCTGATGCCTGCGTCCCGTAAGCGGCGCGAGAAGCAGGCGGGCCCAGCCCTCGCCGGCCTCCAGCAGCTCGAGGTGCGTCTCGGAGTTGGGCTCGCCGGGCACTTCCCGCATGCGCATGAAATGCGAATCGTCCACAAGGCGGCTGCGGCGCACGGCGGGCAGCGCCAGATCGCCATGCCAGGGCACGATGGCCTCGTAGTGCTTGGCGATCTCGCGCTCGGCGAACAGCGCGTGGTAGATGCCGCGGGTCGCGGGCTGGACCGAGAACAGCACCACGCCGGCGGTCTCGCGGTCGATGCGGTGCAGGGGCGCCAGGTCGTCGAGGCCCAGCTTGCGCTTCAGGCGCACGAGCAGGCTCTCCTGCACGTACTTGCCCACCGGCGTGACCGGCAGGAAATGGGGCTTGTCTACGGCCAGCAGCTGCTCGTCCTGGAACAGGATGACTTCGTCGAAAGGGATGCGGCGCTCCGTCTCGAGCGAGCGGTAGTAGTAGATGCGCAGCCGCGGCTGGTAGGGCCGCGTTTCGGTGACGGGCACGCCGTGCTCGTCGACCACTTCGCCCGAGCGCATGCGCGCTTCCCAGGTGGCGCGCGGGATGGCCGCGAAGCGCTGCACCAGGAACTCGGCGATGGTGGGCCAGGGGCCGGGCGGCAGCGCGACGCAGCTCGGGCCGACGCCGTCGCGGGTGGGCAGCGGCAGGGGAGCGGGCATGGCGGGTTCGCGCTCAGGCGGCTGCGAGGGCCGATGCGATCTCGGCGAAGGCCGGGCGCGCGGCGGGCTCGGGCTGCACGCAGCGTGCCTGAAGACCAGTCAGCAGTGCGAGCGCGGCATGGTCCTCGCCGTTGGCCGGCCGGGAGCGCGCCAGCAGCTCCGCCAGCAGATGGCCGAAGGCGCACACCTCGATGCGCTGCAGCGCCTGGGCCTGCGCGCCGTCGTCCAACGGCAGGAAGGAGGCGGCGCCGAAGTCGCCCAGGAGACAGTCGCCCTGGCCGTCCCACAGGATGTTGTGGGCGTAGAGATCGCCGTGCAGGATGCCGTGCGCATGCAGCTGTGCCGCGGCCGAGGCGATGCCGCGCGCCATGCGCAGCGCGGTCGGCACCGGCCAGCCGGCGGCATCGGCATAGACGTCGCGCGTGCAGGAAGCCAGGCTGGGCGGGCCGGCCAGGTTGGCGAAGCGCGGATCCACCAGCGCCAGCACGAGGCCGGGCGTGGCCTCGGGGTGGTTGCCGACCTGGCCCCGCACTGCTATCAGGTTGGGGTGCGCGCCGGCGGCGATGCAGGCCGCCATCTCGCTGTGAGGCCAGCCGTCGCTGGTGACGGCACCCTTGAACAGCTTGACTGCCACCGGTTGGATGCCACCGTCAGCCCCGGTCCAGTCCGCCTGATGAATCAGGCCGGAAGCGCCTTCACCGAGCTTGTGTTGCAGCGAGAGAGAGTTCCAGTCGATGGCCGGAATGGCCTCTGCGGCCAGCGCCGCCGCTTCGGCTCGATCGTCGAAGGGATTGCCCGCGAAAGCCAGCCACGAAAGCCGCGGCAGCGAGAGCAGCCATTCGGGCAGGGCATCGAGGCGGTTGGCCGAGATGCGCAGCAACTCGAGCCCTTGGCAGGCGGCCATCTCGGCCGGCAGCGACTGCAGGCGGTTGCCGGCAAGCATCAGCTTCTGCAGCCGCGTGCAGCGGCCGATGGTGGGCGGCAGGGCCTCGATCTCGTTGTCCGTCAGGATCAGCCAGCGCAGCGACGCCGGCAGCGAGGCGGCCGGCACGCTGCGGATGCGATTGGCCTTGAAGCCCACCATATCGAGTTGCGCGCATTGCCCCACCGATTCGGGCAGACGCGTGAAGCGGTTGTTCGAGCAGAAGAGCACCCGCAGCCGGTGCAGCCGGCCCAGGTCGTCCGGCAGGGCGCTGAGCGCATTGCCCGAGAGATCGAGCACCTCCAGCGTGTCCGCCAGTTCGAAGATCTCGCGCGGGAACTCGGTGAGTCCGCACGCGAGGTCCAGCCGCCGGACACCGGCCAGCCGGCCCTCACGCAGCTGGGCCAGCGTGTTGTTCATGCGAACACGCCGAAGCGGTAGACGCCGTCCTCGCCCTTGCGGCGCTGCAGCAGCCCTTCGAACCACAAGAGGTGCAGGTGGGCCACCGTCTCGCCCATCGCAAAAGTCATCTGGTGCAGATCGAGCTGGCGCTTGAACAGGATCGGCAGGCCCTCGGCCGCGCTGTGCGGCTTCTGCGTGCAGGCCTCCAGCAGCTCGGCCAGTCGGTCGCGATGGTGCTCCTGCAACTGCTCGACGCGCCGGTGGATGCCGGTGAAGGGCTTGCCGTGCGAGGGCAGGCCCAGCGTGCCCACAGGCAGGGTCTTGAAGCGCTCGATGCTGTCGAGGAAGAGGCGCAGCGGATTGGCCTCGGGCTCGCCCGCATGCACGCTCACGTTGGTCGAGATGCGCGGCAGCATCATGTCGCCGCCGAGCAGCGCGCCAAGCTCCTCGCAATAGAGCGCAATGTGCTCGGGCGCGTGGCCGTAGCCGCTGATGCAGCGCCAGGCGCGCCCGCCGATCGAGACCGTGGCGCCGTCGAGCAGGCGCACGAAGCTGGCCGGCACCGCGGGCACCATGTTCGCGTAGTAGTTGCTGCGCGCGCGAATCTTGGCCACCGATTCGGGGTCGACCAGGCCGTGCGAGGCGAAGAAGTCCGCCGCCGCGTCGCCGCCGGCCAGCGTGTCGCCGGCGCTGGTGAGCACACGCGCCACGTGGTAGTCGGTGGCGCTGATCCACAGCGGGGCGTTCCAGCGCTCGCACAGCCAGTCGGCCAGGCCGATGTGGTCGGGGTGCATGTGGGTCACGAGCACGCGCAGGATCGGCTGGCCTTCGAGCTGGGTGGTGAAGATTTGCTCCCACTGCGCCCGCGAGGCATCGTGGGCGATGCAGCAGTCCACCACCGTCCAGCCCTCGACGCCGTCGAGCGTGTCGCGCAAGAGCCAGAGGTTGATGTGGTCGAGCGCGAAGGGCAGCGCCATGCGGATCCAGCGCACGCCGGGCGCGACCTCGAAAGTCTCGCCCGGTGCAGGCAGCGTGTCGCCGAAGGGGTATTGGAGTTCGCGTTCGAGGAGGTTCATGTACGATTGACGTTAACGTAAACGTCATGGGGAAGAGCCATCATTGTAGGCAGTGCAGCCCGAATGTGCTGTCACCGCCGCAACCCCGCACCCGCATCATGCCTTCGCAGACTTTCACCATCGGCGAACTCGCCAGGGAATTCGACCTCACCACGCGGGCGATCCGCTTCTATGAGGACATGGGGCTGCTCGCCCCGGAGCGCGCCGGGCAGCAGCGCGTCTACACCGCGCGCGACCGTGCACGGCTGACGCTCACCCTGCGCGCCAAGCGGCTCGGCCTGAAGCTGACCGAGGCCAAGGAGATCCTCGACATGTACGACAGCCCGCGCGACACGGCCGCGCAGCTGCAGCGCTTTCTCGGCGTGCTCGGCAACCACCGCGCCCAGCTCGAGGCCCAGCTGGCCGAGCTGGAGACCAACCTCGCCGAGGTCCGCGCACAGGAAAAGCAGGCGCGCGCCGCGCTCGCGCGTGCCGTCAAACCCAAGGCCCGCTGAGGGCCCGATATTCACCCCAGTCACCGACAATGGACAACACCATGCCCGACAACCTCGATGACCTGTTCTCCCACAACCGCAGCTGGGCTGCGCGGATGGAGCGCGATCGCCCCGGCTTCTTCACCAGCCTGGTGAAGCAGCAGACCCCCAAGTACATGTGGATCGGCTGTTCCGACAGCCGCGTGCCCGCCAACCAGATCACCGGCCTCGAGCCGGGCGAAGTGTTCGTGCACCGCAACGTGGCCAATATCGTGGTGCACTCCGACCTCAACGCGCTGTCGGCGATCCAGTTCGCGGTCGAGCGCCTCAAGGTCCGGCACATCATGGTGGTTGGCCACTATGGCTGTTCGGGCGTGCAGGCCGCGCTCGAAGGCGCGCGCATCGGCATCGCCGACAACTGGATCCGCCACATCCAGGACGTGCGCGACCGGCACCGGGTCATGCTCGAAAGCCTGCCGGAAACCGTGCGCGCCGATGCGCTGTGTGAACTCAACGTGGCGGAGCAGGTGGTCAATGTGGCGGTCAGCACCGTCATGGTCGACGCCTGGAGCCGCAACCAGACGGTCACCATCCACGGCTGGGCCTTCGGCGTGCACGACGGGCTGCTCGAGGACCTGGGCATGACCGTCGACGGCTCCAAGCCGCTGGACAACCTGTACCGCGCAGCGGTGCAGCGCATTCGCTACAAGTGGAGCAAGCCGGGCGAAGCCGCCCAACCCGTTCCGGACGTGCTCAAGGAAACCGACTGAGACCATGTTCCCCCAGCGCCTCGACTCGCCGCTGGCCTACGACATCGCAAAGGCGATGCGCGACGGCTTCAACCGCCACTACCAGCTGTTCCGCGCCGAGTCGGCGCGCGCCAAGCACCGCTTCGAAACCGCCGACTGGCACGGCCAGCAGCGGGCGCAGCGCGAGCGCATCGAGTTCTACGATCTGCGGGTGAGCGAGGCGGTGGCGCGGCTCGAGAAGGAGTTCAAGGCCGGCGACCAGCCGATGGACGTCTGGCACCAGGTCAAGCTGCACTTCATCGGCCTCCTGGTCGACCACCACCAGCCCGAGCTGGCCGAGAGCTTCTTCAACTCGGTAACCACCAAGATCCTGCACCGCGCCTATTTCCAGAACGACTTCATCTTCGTGCGGCCGGCCATCAGCACCGAGTACATCGAGCCGCGCGATGCGCCCACCTACCGCGCCTACTACCCCGAGCGCGAGACGCTGGCCGACACCATCGAGCGCATGCTCGAGGACTACGCGCTGCAGGGCGGCTACGCCAACCTGAAGCGCGACGCCGAGCGCGTGGCGGCCGCCATTCTCGGGCGCTTCCACCAGGTCAAGCTGCGCGCCAACTTCCAGCTGCAAGTGCTGTCGGGCCTGTTCTACCGCAACAAGGGCGCCTACGTGGTCGGCAAGATCATCAACGGTTTCATCGAACTGCCCTTCGCGCTGCCGATCCTGCACGACAGCGCGGACAAGTTCTACATCGACGCGGCGCTCTTCGGCGAGGAAGACCTGCAGATGCTCTTCAGTTTCGCGCGCGCCTACTTCATGGTCGACATGGAAGTGCCCTCGGCCTATGTGCAGTTCCTGCGCTCGCTGATGCCGCGCAAGCCGCGCGCCGAGATCTACAACGCACTCGGGCTGGCCAAGCAGGGCAAGACGCTCTTCTACCGCGATTTCCTCTACCACCTCAACTACTCGAGCGACAGGTTCCGCATCGCGCCCGGCATCAAGGGCATGGTGATGCTGGTGTTCGACCTGCCGTCCTTCCCCTACGTGTTCAAGGTCATCAAGGACTTCTACCCGCCGCAGAAGGACACCACGCGCGAGCAGATCAAGGGTAAGTACATGCTGGTCAAGCAGCACGACCGCGTGGGCCGCATGGCCGACACGCTGGAGTACAGCGACGTCGGCTTCCCGCTCGACCGCTTCGAGCCCGAGCTGATCGAGGAGATCCAGAAGTTCGCGCCCAGCCAGCTCGAGATCGGCGACCGCGACGGCAACGGGGAGATGGAGGTGGTGCTCAAGCACGTCTACATCGAGCGCCGCATGATCCCGCTCAACATCTACCTGCACGAAGCCCTCGACCAGATGGAGCATCCCGAGCATGCCAAGCGCGCGGGCAAGCAACTGGAGCATGCGGTCATCGAGTACGGCAATGCCATCAAGGACATGGTTGCGGCCAACATCTTTCCCGGCGACATGCTGTGGAAGAACTTCGGCGTCACGCGCGGCGGCAAGGTCGTGTTCTACGACTACGACGAGATCGAATACCTCACCGACTGCAACTTCCGCCGCGTGCCGACGCCGATCCACGAGGAAGACGAGATGAGCGGCGAGGTCTGGTACTCGGTCGGCCCGAAGGACGTGTTCCCCGAGACCTTCGGCCCCTTCCTGCTCGGCAACGAGTTGGTGCGCGAGGCCTTCATGGCCCACCATGCCGACCTGCTCGACGCCGCCTTCTGGCAAAGCCACAAGGAGCGCATCCAGGCCGGCCAGATGCTGGACGTTTTTCCCTACGACGAGGCGCAGCGGTTCATTCACGATGGCCATGCGCCTTACTTTTAGCTCGCCCCCAGGCTGCGCACAGTTCGTGTCGCTCCGCCAACCCCCTACCGGGGGCAACACCTGCGGCCCGGCAAAGCCGGTTCCGCGGTGTTTCGCGAATGGGGCCAGGGGTGGGCGCGAGAGTAGATTTTTGCTAGTGCACATTTTTCTAAAGGAGCAACTTCCATGACCGAATCCATCGTCATCGTCGGCGCCGCCCGCACCCCCATGGGCGGCTTCCAGGGCGACTTTTCTTCTCTCGCGGCGCACGACCTGGGCGGCGTCGCCATCAAGGCGGCCGTCGAGCGCGCGGGCATCGCGTCCGACGCGGTCGGCGAGGTGCTGTTCGGCAACTGCCTGATGGCCGGCCAGGGCCAGGCGCCGGCGCGACAGGCGGCCTACAAGGGCGGCCTGCCCGACAGCGCAGGGGCCGTCACGCTCAGCAAGATGTGCGGCTCGGCCATGAAGGCCGCGATGCTCGCGCACGACCTGCTGCTCGCGGGCACGCACGAAGTCATGGTCGCGGGCGGCATGGAGAGCATGACCAACGCGCCCTACCTCATGCTCAAGGGCCGTGGCGGCTACCGCATGGGCCACGACCGCATCTTCGACCACATGATGCTCGACGGCCTGGAGGACGCCTACCAGCCCGGCCGCTCGATGGGCACCTTCGGCGAGGACTGCGCGGCCAAGTACAAGTTCACGCGCGAGCAGCAGGACGCCTTCGCGATCGCCAGCGTGGAGCGCGCCAAGGCCGCCACCACCTCGGGCGCCTTCAAGGCCGAGATCGCGCCGGTCACGGTCAAGGGTCGCGGCGGCGACACCGTGATCGAGATCGACGAGGGCCCCGGCAAGGTCAAGCTCGACAAGATCCCGCAACTCAAGCCGGCCTTCAAGAAAGAGGGCGGCACCATCACCGCGGCCTCGAGCTCGTCGATCAACGACGGCGCCGCCGCGCTGGTGATGATGACCGAGAGCACCGCCAAGAAGCTCGGCGCCAGGCCGATCGCGCGCCTCGTCGGCCATGCCACCCACGCTCAGCAGCCCGAATGGTTCTCGACCGCGCCCGTGGGCGCCGTGGCCAAGCTGTTCAAGAAGACCGGCTGGGGCGTGAAGGACGTCGACCTGTGGGAAGTCAACGAAGCCTTCGCCGTGGTGCCGATGGCGCTGATGCACGAGCTCGACGTCTCGCACCACATCGTCAACGTGCACGGCGGCGCCTGCGCGCTGGGCCACCCGATCGGCGCCAGCGGCGCGCGCATCATGGTCACGCTGATCCATGCGCTGCAGCAGAAAGGCAAGAAGCGCGGCGTCGCGACACTGTGCATCGGCGGCGGCGAGGGCACGGCGGTCGCGCTCGAATTGGTCTGAGGCAAGAGCAGGCACGATAACTGCAGTTCAGACCGCAACGAAGGCGGCGGCCGTTGGAAAAAAAGGCGCCGTCCATTCGATGCGCGACCTTTCCACGCTGGAGTTCTCTTTTCATGCCGTCTCCGATTTCGAAGGCTCAGTTCGACAAGCTTCGCGCACTGGTCGACCAAGGGCGCATCCATACGGCCTATGACTACCTCGCCGACCGCGGCTACTACTACGCGTGCTGGGCCGCCGGCGATGTCGACGACAGCCTGCCGCCCGAGGCACGGGGCCGCACGGTGCCCGGCCTGGGCCTGGAGGCCCGCCAGAAGCTGACGGACCACGAGCTCGCGCGCTTCCGAACCAGCATGGCAAAGGGCTATCTGGGCGCCTTGCGGGCCCAGTTCGAAAGCGGGCCCTCCATCACGCGCGACGTCAGCGCGGAAGAGACCGCCGAGTTTCATGGTGAGGTCTTTCGAACTCACTTTCTCGGCATCAAGGACTGGACCCTCTGCGTTCCCTTCGAGCTGCAGGAAAAAGCCGGCGGCCTCGAAGCAGTCGAGCGCTACTGGGACGGCGTGCTGCGAACCGCCGCCAAGCTGAGTGCGCGAGCCATTGCGCGCTCGGCCGCGCTGATCGCCGCCTAGCGACAGGCACGGTGCGCGGTTGACATTTTTTTGCCATATCGCCGCGCGCTGTGACATTTCTTGTTCGGCGAGGGGGCGAGCCGTGTCGCATTGAGCGGTACCTAGAATGATGGGCTTGCCCACTCCTAGGAAACCCTGTTCATGCTTCCGGCCATTCCCCGCCACGCGCTCGCCGCACTGTTCGCCACCGCTTTCCTTGCCCCCGCCGCCTGGAGCCAGACGCGTGACGAGGCGCTTTTCAGCGCCGCCACCGCCGAGCAGCCGGCCGTCGTGAAGACGCTGGAGCGGCTGGTCAACATCGAGACCGGCACCGGCGACGCCGAGGGCATGGCCGCCGCGGGCAAGTACTTCGAGGATGAGCTCAAGGCGCTGGGCTTCACTGTCACGCGCAGCAAGTCGACCGGCATCGTGGTCGGCGACAACATCGTCGGCAAGCTGAAGGGCAAGGGCGGCAAGAACATCCTCCTGATGTCGCACATGGACACGGTCTACCTGAAGGGCATCCTGGCCAAGGCGCCCTTCCGCGTCGAAGGCAACAAGGCCTACGGCCCCGGCATCGCCGACGACAAGGGCGGCAACGCGGTCGTGCTGCACACGCTGAAGTTGCTCAAGGCGCGCGGCTTCCAGGATTTCGGCACGCTCACCGTGCTGTTCAACACCGACGAAGAGAAGGGCTCCTTCGGTTCGCGCGACCTGATCCAGGAAGAGGCCAGGGCCAGCGACTACGTGCTCTCCTTCGAGCCCACCGGCGCCGAAGCCGAGAAGCTTTCGCTCGGCACCTCGGGCATCGCCTACGTGCAGGTCAACATCAAGGGCAAGGCCTCGCATGCGGGCGCGGCGCCCGAGCTCGGCGTCAATGCGCTGGTCGAGGCCTCCGACCTGGTGCTGCGCACCATGGACATCGACAACAAGGCGCAGAACCTGCGCTTCAACTGGACCATCGCGAAGGCCGGTGCGGTGTCGAACATCATTCCCGACAGCGCCAGCCTCAACGCCGACGTGCGCTACGCGCGCAACGAAGACCTGGAAGCCGCGATGAAGACGCTGGAAGAGCGCGCGCAGAAGAAAAAGCTGCCGAACTCCGAGATCAAGGTGCTGGCCACGCGCGGCCGTCCGGCCTTCAATGCCGGCGAAGGCGGCAAGAAGCTGGTCGACAAGGCGGTGGCCTACTACAAGGAAGCGGGCGGCACGCTCGGCGTGGAGGAGCGTACCGGCGGCGGCACCGACGCGGCCTACGCGGCGCTCTCGGGCAAGCCGGTGATCGAAAGCCTGGGCCTGCCGGGCTTCGGCTACCACAGCGATTCCGCCGAGTACGTGATGATCGACGCCATCCCGCGCCGCCTCTACATGGCCAGCAAGCTGATCATGGATCTCGGCGCATCGAAGTAAACAGGCAAGCAGGAGGGTCACCATGCTGCTCAACGCCGACCAGGAAGCGATCCGCGACGCGGTGCGCGATTTTGCGCAAGCCGAACTCTGGCCTCATGCCTCGCGCTGGGACCGCGAGCACAGCTTTCCCAAGGAAGCGCACGCAGGCCTGGCGGCGCTCGGCGCCTACGGCATCTGCGTGCCCGAGGAAGACGGCGGCGCCGGCCTCGACTACCTGACGCTCGCGCTGGTGCTGGAGGAAATCGCGGCCGGCGACGGCGGCACCAGCACCGCGATCAGCGTCACCAACTGCCCGGTCAACGCGATCCTCATGCGCTACGGCAATGCGCAGCAAAAGAAGAAGTGGCTGCAACCGCTGGCCCAAGGGCAGATGCTCGGCGCCTTCTGCCTGACCGAGCCGCAGGCCGGCAGCGATGCCTCGTCGCTGCGCAGCACGGCGCGCAAGGACGCGGACGGCTGGGTGATCGACGGCGTCAAGCAGTTCATCACCAGCGGCAAGAACGGCCAGGTCGCGATCGTGATCGCCGTCACCGACAAGGGCGCGGGCAAGCGCGGCATGAGCGCCTTCATCGTTCCCACCGACGCGTCGGGCTACACGGTCGCGCGGCTCGAGGACAAGCTGGGCCAGCATTCGAGCGACACCGCCCAGATCAACTTCGACGCCTGCCGCATCCCGGCGGAGAACCTGATCGGCCAGGAGGGCGAGGGCTACAAGATCGCGCTCGGCGCGCTCGAGGGCGGCCGCATCGGCATCGCCGCGCAGAGCGTGGGCATGGCGCGCAGCGCCTTCGAGGTGGCGCTGGCCTACGCCAAGGAGCGCCAGGCCTTCGGCGGCTCGATCTTCGAGCAGCAGGCCGTCGGCTTCCGGCTCGCGGAATGCGCGACCCAGCTCGAAGCCGCGCGCCAGCTGATCTGGCATGCGGCGAGCCTGCGCGACGCGGGCCGGCCCTGCCTCAAGGAGGCGGCGATGGCCAAGCTCTTCGCGAGCGAGATGGCAGAGAAGGTGTGCAGCGCGGCGATCCAGACGCTCGGAGGCTACGGCTACGTCAACGACTTCCCGCTGGAACGCATCTACCGCGACGTGCGCGTGTGCCAGATCTACGAAGGCACCTCCGACATCCAGAAACTCCTGATCCAGCGCGCCCTGGCTTGAAGATGGCAGCTTCGCACTGTCGAAAGCTGTATGGCGCCTGCGGCCAGGTTCCCTGCCGATTGGCGGATTCACGCGCGCGCTGCGAACGACCAGACTGGTGCCAGTGGAAACGATGAGGAGCGCATCATGGCAACGGATCTCATGACTCTCGGCGTGCTTGGAATGGTCATGCTGGGCGGCTGGCTGATCGATCATGTGGGCCAGCAGGCCAAGGCGCGCCTCGCGCGCGCTCGGAAGCCGGTGCAACGCAGGCCCTAGCTCTGCTGTCATCGATCTGGATGACAGACAGGCGCCGCCCGGCGGCGCAACATGGCGGCATCTCTCCTCGGAGCTCTCGCCATGTCTCATTCGAATTCCGTCCTGGCCCTTCGCGCAGCGGCCCTCTCGTGCATCGCGGGGCTCGGCCTGCAGTCCCACGCGCAATCCGCGCCCCCGGACATCGCCACGCTGACCGCCAGCGAGGCCGCGCAGCGCCTCTGCGCCGGCTCGCTGACCAGCGAGCAGCTGGTCTCGGCCTACCTCTCGCAGGCCAGGGCCAAGCCGCAGCTCAATGCCTTCATCACGCTCGACGAGGCCGGCGCCCTCAAGGCCGCGCGCGCGGCCGACACCGCGCGCAAGCGCGGCGGCCCGTGCAAGCCGCTGGCCGGCGTGCCGGTGGTCATCAAGGACAACATACACGTCCAGGGCCTGCCCGCCACCACCGGCACACCGGCGTTGAAGGGTTTCGTGCCGTCGACGGATGCGCCCGTGGTCGCCAAGCTGCGCGCGGCGGGTGCGATCGTGCTGGGCAAGACCCACATGCATGAGCTGGCCTTCGGCGTGACGGGCTACAACCCCGCGTTCCAGAGCGGGCCCGAGGTCGGCGTGCGCAATGCCTATGACGCGACCCGCATCGCGGGCGGCTCCTCCTCGGGCAACGGCGCGGCGCTCGGTGCGCGCATGGCGCCGGCTGCGCTCGGCACCGACACCGGCGGCTCGGTGCGCATTCCCTGCGCCTTCAACGGATGCGCGGCGCTGCGTCCGACCGTGGGCCGTTATTCGCAGCAGGGCATCGCGCCGGTCTCGCACACGCGCGACACCGCCGGGCCGATGGCGCTGTCGGTGGCCGACCTGGTGCTGCTCGACGGAGCCATCGCCGGCGGCGCACCGTTGGTGCCGGCCGAGCTGAAGCGCGTGCGGCTCGGCGTGGTGCCGGCCTTCTTCGCGAACCTCGATGCCGACACCAAAGCCGCCACCGATGCGGCGCTGGCCAAGCTGCGCGCGGCAGGCGTCACGCTGGTGGACGTCGAGATGCCCAAGCTGATGGAGCTCAATGGCGCGGCCGGCTTCCCGATCGCGTTCTACGAGGCGCACGACGACATGGTGGCCTACCTCGCGAAGTACCGCACCGGCGTCGACATCCGGCAGCTGGCCGCGGCCGCTGCCAGCCCCGATGTCAAGGGTGCCTTCGAAGGCCTCGTGATCCCGCGCAAGCTGCCGGCCCCCAACGGCGTGGTCGATGCCAAGCCTGCCTACGACAACGCTATCGCCAAGGCCCGGCCGGCGCTGCAGAAGCTCTACCGCGACACCTTCAAGGCGAACAGGCTCGATGCGCTCGTGTTTCCGACGGTGACGCGCGTCGCGCTCGCAGCCACGCCGGAGGCCAGCAGCCCGAAGAACTTCGGCGCGCTGATCCAGAACACCGACCCCGCCGGCAACGCCGGCATCCCCGGCCTGCAACTGCCCTCGGGCCTGGGCGCCACGAGCGGCCTGCCGATCGGGCTGGAATTCGATGGCCCGGCGGGAAGCGACCGCAAGCTGCTGGCGCTGGGGCTGGCGGTCGAAGGGGTGCTGGGCCGACTGCCGGCACCCACGAAGTAGTCAGCGATCGCTGCCGGGCGCGGTCCAGCCGGCCAGCGCCGAACGGCGCTCGATGCCGAGCTTGCCGAAGATGCGCCGCAGGTAGGTGCGCACCGTCGGCACGCCGACTTCCATGCGCCGCGCGATGTCCTTGTCGGTCAGACCCTCGCGCACCGCCCGTGCGACCTGCTGCTCGCGCGGGCTCAGCTGCGGCCACGCAGCAGCAGGCTTTGCGTCGACGCGCTGCGCGCGCTGCAGCGCGCCGGCGAAGGCCGGCTCGATCAGGTCCAGCAGCGCCTTCTCGTGCTCGCCGAAGTCGCCGCGTCCCCCGCAGCGCCAGATGCGCAGGTCGCCCAGCGCGCGCTCGCCATGGAAGGCGTGCAGGTTCATGCCCCAGTGCAGGCCGTCGCGCGAGAGGAAATCGTTGAAGAAGGGTGTGCGCATCAGCTCGCGCTGCGGCATCACTTCGGTCACGCGGGTGGCACGGCGGCGCGATTGCAGGACGAAGGTGATCGGATCATGGTGCTGGTGCCATTCGGCATAGCGGTCGAGATTGGCCGGGTCCATGTTGAGCGCCACCCGGCGGCCGAAGCTGCCGCTCTCGGCATCCCACACGAAGGAGGCGAACTGGTCGGCATGCAGCAGGTCGAGCAGTGCCCAGCCGATGCGCTCGCGGATCTCGCGTTCGCCCTGGCTTTCTGCGAGCAGCGCGAAGATGCCGCGCAGCGCGTGCTGTTCCGAAGCTCTCAGGTACATGGCCGCCTCCTCTTTGTGCCGAGCTTAGTGCGCGAGCAAGTGCCGCGCCATCGTGGCGATTCAGGGTTTGCGAGAGGGTTTGCACAATGCGCGAGAATCTGTCCTTCCCTCATGTCCACTTCCTCTCCCAACTCCGCGCGCGTTCCCTGCCCCTGCGGACGCCGCGACCGCCGGGAGCTGCCGCTGCCCTATGCCCAGTGCTGCGGGCGCTACCTCGACGATTTCGAGCGCACGCCAGCGACGGACGCCGAATCGCTTATGCGTTCGCGCTACACGGCTTTCGTGCTCGAGCGGGCCGACTATTTGCTCGCTACCTGGCACGCGTCGACGCGCCCTGCGACGCTCGGCTTCGAGCCCGGCGTCAAATGGCTGGGCCTCGAGGTGCGCTCGCGTTCGGTGCTGGACGCCGACCATGCCGAGGTCGAGTTCGTCGCCCGCCAGCGCAGCAGCGCGGGCGTGGCGACCCGGCTGCACGAACGCAGCCGCTTCGTGCGCGAGGACGACGGCGCAGTCAGCCGCTGGTACTACCTCGACGGCGATCTGCGCTGAAGCCGCGGGGCAACTGAAAAATCTGTTGCCGCCCCGCGCGGCCTGCATTGCGCGCTAGCAATTCGATAGCGCGCGGCGCGCCATTGTGTCCAGAACAGAGACAGTCCGATTCCGTTTGGCCTATTTATCCGCGGCCGTTGTGCCCGCACACTCTCTTCCAGACTTCAACACAACCTGGACCAGAGGGCGACATGACCCGCAGCACGAGGATTCCGACCGCATACCGGCAGTGGCTTTGGGCCATGTTGGCGGCACCGGTCCTGGGCGCTGCGCTCTGGATGGCCTGCGCCCCGGCGGCACACGCCGGCGACGCCGCCGACATCACGCCTTTCTCGAGCGCGCGCGGTGCCGAAGCCCCTGCGCCGTGGCGCTTCACCACGCTGCCCAACAAGACGCCGACCCGCTTCGAGGTCGTGCAGCAGGATGGCCGCCGTGTCCTGAAGGTCGAGGCCGACCAGTCCTACGGCAACCTCGTGCATGCCACCCAGGTGCCGCTCGACGCCTCCACCACGCTGGCCTGGCGCTGGCGCGTCGACGACTTCGTGAAGGACGCCGACCTGCGCAAGCGCAGCGGCGACGACGGCGCGGCCAAGCTCTGCGTGTTCTTCGACCTCCCCACCGACCGGCTGTCCTTCGGCGAGCGCACGCGCCTGGCGCTGGCACGGCGCACCACGGGCGAGCAGGTGCCCAGCGAAGCGCTGTGCTACGTATGGGACAACAAGGAAGCCAAGGGCAGCACGCTCGTGAACGCCTTCACCCAGCGCATGCGCATGGTGGTGCTCGAGTCGGGGCCGGCCGCCACGCCGGGCACGTGGGCGAGCGAGCGCCGCAACCTGTTGGCCGACTACCGGCGCGTCTTCGGCGACGAGGCCGGCGACACCATGCCCGACGTGGTCGCGGTCGCGATCTCGGCCGACGCGGACAACACGCAGGGCCACGGGCTGGCCTATTTTTCCGACATCGATCTGCGCAGCATCGCGCCCACGCGCAGCGCCGGAGGCTTTGCGGCGGGGCGTCCCGTGCCCGGGGAATAGCGGATGGACGATCTCGTCACGCTCCTCTCGGCCCAGGGTGCCGCCGTGGTGTTCCTCGCCACGCTGGCGACCCGCCTCGGCGCGCCGGTGCCGGCCGCGCCCTTTCTCGTCGTCGCCGGCGGATTGTCGGTCGGCGGGCAGGTGTCATTCGCCGCCGTGCTGGCGGCCGCCCTGGTCGGCAACATCCTCGGCGACGGAGCCTGGTTCCTGGCCGGGCGCCGCTGGGGCTACCGTGTGATGCGCCTCCTGTGCCGCATCTCGCTGTCGGCCGACTCCTGCGTACGGCGCAGCGAGGCCATCCTCGGCCGCTGGGGCGGGCTGTCGCTGATCGCGGCCAAGTTCGTGCCCGGCGTGTCGGTGGTCGCGCCGCCGATGGCGGGCGCCTTGGGCATGTCGAACACGCGCTTCCTGTCCTACGAGACCGTGGCCGCGCTGATCTGGACGCTGGGCTTCCTCCTGCTGGGCCGCATCTTCCACGCGGCGATCCAGGACGTGCTGGCGGTGCTGTCCAGCGTCGGCCTCACGGCTGCGGCTGTCGGCACGCTGGTGCTCGTCGCTTTCGTCGCCTGGCGCTATCGCCGGCGCCGCATCGCGCTCGCTGCCGACGACATCGAGCATATCGAGGCCGGCGCGCTGCGCGAAGCCTTCGCGGCCGGTGCCCGCCCGACGCTGATCGACGTGCGCTCCGCCGAGGGACGCGCGCTGGATCCGCGCGCGATTCCGGGCGCCATCGGCATCGCGCTGCGCGAGCTCCCCGTCGAGCTGGCTGCCTTTGCCGACGGGCGCGAACTCATCGTGTTCTGCGACTGCCCCAACGACGAGTCCGCCATCGCTGCCGCGCGCGTGCTAATGAAGGCCGGTTTGCCGCGCGTGCGCGTGCTCGCCGGCGGGCTCTCGGCCTGGAGGGCCGCCGCCGCGATCGAGGTCGATGAAGAGGCACTGCCGGGCGGCGCGCCGGACATCGCCGCACATCCCGCTTGATCCCTGCCGCGAGCGAGGCCTAGAATCGGCCCCGCTCCGGGGTGCACGCAGATGTGTGCTGAGATGGCCAAGCGCCGAACCCGCGAACTTGATCTGGTTCATACCAGCGTAAGAAGAGCTGCGACTCCCCGGCCCCGGACATTCTTTTTTCCGCCGTGCCGATCCTGGAGCGATCGCGGAGCACCCGTCCAACGAACCGGAGTGCCCCGCATGAATGCCCCTGACAAGTTCGCCTCGCTGCTCACGCTGACGCGCGAGCCCTTTCCTGCCTCGACCAAGAGCGCCATCGCCGGCAGCCGGCCCGACCTGCGCGTGCCTGTGCGCGACGTGCTGCTCACCAACGGCGAGCAGGTGTCGCTCTACGACACCTCGGGCCCATACTCGGACCCTTCGGCCGAGATCGACGTGCGCCAGGGCCTGCCCGGCGTGCGCGGCGCCTGGATCGCCGAGCGCGGCGACACCGAAAGCTATCAAGGCCGCACCCACCAGATGCTCGACGACGGCGCCACCCATGCCGACCGCGATGCGCAGCGCCTGGCCGAGCTGCGCGCCGCCGCCTCGGGGCTGCAGCGCACGCCGCTGCGTGCCAAGTCCGGCATGAACGTGAGCCAGATGCACTATGCGCGCCGCGGCATCGTCACGCCCGAGATGGAATACGTGGCGCTGCGCGAGAACGGCAAGCGCGAATGGATGGCCGAGTACCTGGCCGACGCGGCGCGCGAGAAGCGCCTGGCCGGCAACCCGATGGGCGCGCGGATCCCGAAGATCATCACGCCCGAGTTCGTGCGCGACGAGGTGGCGCGCGGCCGCGCCATCATCCCGGCCAACATCAACCACCCGGAAGTCGAGCCGATGGCGATCGGGCGCAACTTCCTGGTCAAGATCAACGCCAACATCGGCAACTCGGCCGTCACTTCCAGCATCGAGGAAGAGGTGGAAAAACTGGTGTGGGCGATCCGCTGGGGCGCCGACAACGTGATGGACCTGTCCACCGGCCGCAACATCCACACCACGCGCGACTGGATCGTGCGCAACAGCCCGGTGCCCATCGGCACGGTGCCGATCTACCAGGCGCTCGAGAAGGTCGGCGGCGTGGCGGAAGACCTCACGTGGGAGATCTACCGCGACACGCTGATCGAGCAGGCCGAGCAGGGCGTGGACTACTTCACCATCCATGCCGGGCTGCGCCTGCCCTTCATCCATCTCACGGCCGATCGCCGCACCGGCATCGTCTCGCGCGGCGGCTCGATCATGGCCAAGTGGTGCATCGCGCACCACCAGGAGAGCTTCCTCTACACGCGCTTCGAGGAGATCTGCGAGATCATGAAGGCCTACGACGTGAGCTTCTCGCTCGGCGACGGCCTGCGTCCCGGCTGCGCCGCGGACGCCAACGACGAGGCTCAGTTTGCCGAGCTGCGCACGCTGGGCGAGCTCACGCAGATCGCGTGGAAGCACGACGTGCAGACCATGATCGAGGGCCCCGGCCACGTGCCCATGCACATGATCCAGGCCAACATGGACGAGCAGCTGAAGCACTGCCACGAGGCGCCTTTCTACACGCTTGGCCCGCTGACCATCGACATCGCGCCGGGCTACGATCACATCGCGAGCGCGATCGGTGCCGCCATGATCGGCTGGGCCGGCACCGCGATGCTGTGCTACGTCACGCCCAAGGAGCACCTGGGCTTGCCGGACCGCGACGACGTGAAGCAGGGCATCATCGCGTACAAGATCGCGGCCCACGCAGCCGACGTGGCCAAGGGCCATCCGGGCGCGCGGGCGCGCGACGACGCGCTCAGCAAGGCGCGCTTCGAGTTCCGCTGGCAGGACCAGTTCAACCTCGGCCTGGACCCCGACACCGCGCGCGAATTCCACGACGAGACCTTGCCCAAGGACTCGAGCAAGGTGGCGCATTTCTGCTCGATGTGCGGGCCGAAGTTCTGCTCGATGAAGATCACGCAGGAGGTGCGCGAGTACGCGGCGCAGCGCGGCATCGACGAGGCGAAGGCCCTGGACGAGGGCATGGCGGGCAAGTCGGCCGAGTTCAAGGCCGGCGGGGGCGAGATCTACATCCCGATCCAGGCGCGTTGAGCCGGGAAGGCAGAGGGTGGTTGATACCATCGCCCCATGCCTTCCATCCCCTTCGACGCCGTCCTCTTCGACTGCGACGGCGTCCTCGTCGACTCCGAACCCATCACCAACCGCGTGCTCGCCGAGATGCTCGGCGAGCTCGGCTGGCAGCTCACGGTGGAAGAGTCGATGCGCCTTTTCACCGGCAAGGCGGTGAAGGACGAGGCCGCGCTGATCGAGGCCAACACCGGCTTCGCCATCACGCCCGAATGGCTGCACGGCTTTCGCGGCCGCCGCAACGAGGCGCTCGAACGCGAGTTGGTCGCGATCCCCAACGCGGCCGGCGCGGTGCGCGCGCTGCACGCGGCGTTCGACGGGCGCATCGCCTGCGCTTCGGGCGCCGACCGCCACAAGGTGGAGTTGCAGCTCGACAAGATCGGCATCCTCGACTGCTTCGCCGGCCGGATCTTCAGCGGCCACGAGATGCCGCGCTCCAAGCCCGCGCCCGACGTGTACCTGGCCGCTGCCGCGGCGCTGGGCGTCGATCCGGCGCGCTGCGCGGTGGTCGAGGACACGGTGACCGGCGCGACGGCCGGCGTCGCCGCGGGCGCCACCGTGTTCGGCTACAGCCCTTCCGATCTCGGCCACAGCGGGCCGGAGGCGCTGCTGGCCGTTGGCGTGACGCAGGTGTTCAGCGACATGGCGCAGCTGCCGGCGCTGCTGGCCGCCCGCGAGCGCTGAGCGGAAAAGAAAAACTTCAGTTCGTGCGCTGCGTGGCGGCCTTGGCCATCGCGGCGAGGGCCTGCGTCATGGCCTGGGCGCGTGCCGACCAGAAACGGGCGATCAGCTTGTCGGCGTTCTCGACCACCGCGGGATGGATGCGCGAGCGGCCCGAGGTGGCGGCGAATTCGACCAGGGCCGCGTATTCGGAGGTGTCGGTGTCGGGAGTGTGCATGCCTCGATCCTAGGGCGGGAGGGCTCGCGCCTTGAGCGCAGGTGCGAGCGCAGCGATGAACTTTGTCACGGATCATCCTCGCGAGGCAAGCCTGCGACCGGCCTCCGATGCGCCGCCGCGACGAAATGCGCCGGGTGTTACACCTGCCCAGGTCCGGAACGCACGGGAAAAGCTTTTTTCGTTGCGAAATCCTACCGCCAGCGCAATCTGCTTGATCGGCCGCTCGGTGCGGCGCAGCTGCTCGGCCGCCTGCTCGTGGCGCACTTCGTCCTTCAGCGCCTGCAGCGACACGCCTTCTTCCTGCAGCTGGCGATGCAGCGTACGGGCCGACAGGTTCAGGATCGCAGCCAGCGCCTCGGCCGTGGCCGCCTCCCTGCCGCGCGTGCGCAACAGCTCGCGCACGCGCTGGCCCAGCAGCCGGTCACGGCGGTACTGCAGCACGGTGAGCGGCAGCGCGCGCCGCAGCATGGTGCGCAGCGCCTGCTCGTCGCGCTGCAGCGGCAGGGCCAGGTAGCGCTCGTCGAAGCTGTAGCTGGCCGCCTCGGCGCCGAAGCGCAGCTCGCCGCCGAACATCAGCGGATAGGCATCGCGGTGCGGCGGCGCCTCGAAGGGAAAGCTGGCCTCGCGCAGCGAGACCCGCGAATCGATGACCCAGGAGGCATAGCCGTGCAGGAAGCGCAGGTTCGACACCAGGCAGAACTCGCGCAGCTCGCCGAGTGCGGCGTGCTCCCGGATCAACACCGTCGCCACGCCGCCGGCCACCTTCAGTTCGAGCGCGATGTCCTCGGTCAGGAGCCGGTGGTGCCGGCACCAGCGCTTGATGGCAACCCCGAGGTTGGGTGAGGTCAGCGAGGCGCGGCACAGCATGCCGTAGGTGCCCCAGGGCAGGCGGCGGCCGAACCAGCCGAGCGCCTCGTCGTCGAGCTCCTGCATCGCGAAACCCGACAGAACCTCGAACTGCGCGGCCGTCACGCGGGCCTGGGCATTCTTCAGATCGCGCGGCGCAATCTGTGCCACTTCCAGGGCCCGGGACGGGTCCATGCCGTAGCGCTCGTAGCCCAGCACGATCGCTCGCACGAAGGCCATGGGCGTGGCGGCGCGGACGGCCGGTTTGAAGAGGGAAGACGACATGGAAGAACGCGATCTTGATGACGCAATATGCAACCATTGTGGCGCCAATTGCAACGGCAGGGGGCGTAAGCTGCGGCTTCCCGCGCGGGATTTCCGGCGCCAACGACACCGCTTGTGAGGAGACAACCCCATGCATGACCCCGGCCTGAACTTCGACCTGGGCGAGACCATCGATTCGCTGCGCGATGCGATCCAGAACTTCGCCGCCAACGAGATCGCGCCGCGCGCGGCCGACATCGATCGCGAAAACCTGTTCCCCCACGACCTCTGGAAGAAGCTCGGCGAGCTCGGCCTGCACGGCATGACGGTGAAGGAGGAATACGGCGGCACCGAGCTCGGCTACCTTGCCCACATCGTGGCGATGGAAGAGGTGTCGCGGGCCTCGGCCTCGGTCGGTCTCTCCTACGGCGCGCACTCCAACCTGTGCGTGAACCAGATCCACCGCAACGGCAGCGAAGCGCAGAAGAAGAAATACCTGCCGAAGCTGGTGAGCGGCGAGCACGTGGGTGCGCTCGCGATGAGCGAGCCCAACGCCGGCTCCGACGTGGTCAGCATGAAGCTGCGCGCCGAGAAGAAGGGCGATCGCTACGTGCTCAACGGCGGCAAGATGTGGATCACCAATGGCGGCGACGCCGACACGCTGGTGATCTACGCCAAGACGGAGCCCGAGATGGGCGCGCGCGGCATGACCGCCTTCATCGTCGAGAAGGGTTTCAAGGGCTTCTCGGCCGGCACCAAGCTCGACAAGCTCGGCATGCGCGGCTCCAACACCTACCCGCTCTACTTCGACAACTGCGAAGTGCCCGAAGAAAACGTGCTGGGCGGCGAGGGCGCCGGTGCCAAGGTGCTGATGAGCGGCCTCGACTACGAGCGCGCGGTGCTCTCCGGCGGCCCGCTCGGCATCATGGCCGCCTGCATGGACGCGGTGCTGCCTTTCGTGCACGAGCGCAAGCAGTTCGGCCAGAGCATCGGCGAGTTCCAGCTCATGCAGGGCAAACTGGCCGACATGTACTCGACCTGGCAGGCCACGCGGGCCTACGTGTATGCGGTGGGCAAGGCCTGCGACCGCAACGACCATGCGCGCACCTTCCGCAAGGACGCCGCGGGCGCGATCCTCTACTCGGCCGAAAAGGCCACCTGGATGGCCGGCGAGGCGATCCAGGCGCTGGGCGGCGTGGGCTACACCAACGAGTTCCCGGTGGGGCGGCTGTGGCGCGATGCCAAGCTCTACGAGATCGGCGCCGGCACCAGCGAAATCCGCCGCATGCTGATCGGCCGCGAACTGTTTGCCGAAACCGCCTGAAGGAGTTCTTCATGACCGTCACGCGCAGCCTGGCGAAGGGCGCCACCGACGTGCCGCTGATCGAGCAGACCATCGGCGATTTCTTCGACGACATGGCGGCGCGGCAGGGCGAGCGCGACGCGCTGGTCAGCGTGCACGAGAACAAGCGCCTGAGCTACCTCGAACTGCAGCGTGAGTCGAATCGCCTGGCCAGCGCGCTGCTCGGCCTGGGGCTCGCGCCCGGCGACCGCGTCGGCATCTGGTCGCACAACAACGCGCCCTGGGTGCTGATGCAGATCGCCACCGCCAAGGTCGGCATCATCCTGGTCAACATCAATCCGGCCTACCGCACCGCCGAGCTCGAGTACGCGCTCAACAAGGTGGCGTGCAGGGCGCTGGTCACGATGCCGCAGTTCAAGACCAGCGACTACCTCGGCATGCTGCGGGAACTGGGCCCGCAGCGCCTCCCGCTGCTGAAGCACATCGCGTGGATCGACAAGGAAGGCGCCGGCGACGAGGTGCCGGCTGCGCAACGCTTCTCCGCGCTGCTGGCGAGCGGCAACCCCGACGATCCGCGCATCGCGCAGATCGGCCGGACGCTCAAGGCCAGCGATCCGGTCAACATCCAGTTCACCAGCGGCACCACCGGCTTCCCCAAGGGCGCGACGCTGACCCACCGCAACATCCTCAACAACGGCTTCTTCATCGGCGAATGCATGAAGCTCACGCCGGAAGACCGGCTGTGCATCCCGGTGCCGCTCTACCACTGCTTCGGCATGGTGCTCGGCAACCTGGCCTGTCTGACGCACGGCTCGACCATCGTCTATCCGAACGACGGCTTCGACCCGCTCACCGTGATGCAGACGGTGCAGGCCGAGCGCTGCACCGGCCTGCACGGCGTGCCCACGATGTTCATCGCCGAACTCGACCATCCGCGCTTCAAGGAGTTCGACCTCAGCACGCTGCGCACCGGCATCATGGCCGGCTCGCCGTGCCCGACCGAGGTGATGAAGCGCGTGGTCGAGCAGATGCATCTGCGCGAGATCACCATTGCCTACGGCATGACCGAGACCAGCCCGGTGAGCTGCCAGAGTTCGACCGACACGCCGCTCGAGAAGCGCGTCTCGACCGTGGGCACGGTGCAGCCGCACATCGAGATCAAGATCATCGACCCGGAAACGGGCGAGATCGTCAAGCCCGGCGTCTCGGGCGAGTTCTGTACGCGCGGCTATTCCGTCATGCACGGCTACTGGGAAGACGAGGAGAAGACGCACGAAGCCATCGATGCCGAAGGCTGGATGCACACGGGCGACCTCGCCACCATGGATGCCGAGGGCTACGTCAACATCGTCGGCCGCATCAAGGACCTGGTGATCCGCGGCGGCGAGAACATCTACCCGCGCGAGATCGAGGAATTCCTCTACCGCCATCCGAAGGTGCAGGACGTGCAGGTGGTCGGCCTGCCCGACAAGAAGTACGGCGAAGAGCTCTGTGCCTGGATCATTCCCAAGCCGGGCCAGGCGCTGACGGCTGATGAAGTGCGCGACTTCTGCAAGGGCCAGATCGCGCACTACAAGGTGCCGAAGTACATCCAGTTCGTCACCGAGTTCCCGATGACGGTGACGGGCAAGATTCAGAAATTCAAGATCCGCGAAGCGATGAAACACCAGCTCGGCCTGGACGAAGAAAAAACCGCATGAGCAAACTCGAAACGAAATTGAACTCGCGCTCGGCCGATTTCCAGGCCAACGCCACCGCAATGCGCGCACTGGTCGACGACCTGCACGCGCAGTTCGCCAAGGTCCAGGCCGGCGGCGGCGAGGCCGCGCGCAGCAAGCACACGGCGCGCGGCAAGCTGCTGCCGCGCGATCGCGTCGCGCAGCTGCTCGACCCCGGCACGCCCTTTCTCGAAGTCGCGCCGCTCGCGGCCCATGCGATGTACCACGGCGCGGCGCCCGGCGCGGGGCTGATCGCCGGCATCGGCCGCGTGAGCGGCGTCGACTGCATGATCGTGTGCAACGACGCGACAGTGAAGGGCGGCACCTACTATCCCGTCACCGTCAAGAAGCACCTGCGCGCGCAGGAGATCGCCGAGCAGAACCGCCTGCCCTGCATCTACCTGGTCGATTCGGGCGGCGCCAACCTGCCGAACCAGGACGAGGTGTTCCCCGACCGCGATCACTTCGGCCGCATCTTCTACAACCAGGCCAACATGAGCGCGCAAGGCATCGCGCAGATCGCGGTGGTCATGGGCTCGTGCACGGCCGGCGGCGCCTACGTGCCGGCGATGAGCGACGAGTCGATCATCGTCAAGAACCAGGGCACCATCTTCCTGGGCGGCCCGCCGCTCGTGAAGGCGGCCACCGGCGAGGTGGTCACGGCCGAAGACCTGGGCGGCGGCGACGTGCACACGCGGCTGTCGGGCGTGGCCGACCATCTGGCGCAGAACGACCTGCATGCGCTGGCACTGGCGCGCTCGGCGGTGGCGAACTTGAATCGCTCCGTTCGCACTGAGCCTGTCGAAGTGCCGGTGCAGGCTTCGACCCTTCGTCAAGCTCAGGACAGGCCAGGCTCAGCCCGAACGGGTGGGGACTCAGCTCGAACGGTTTCAAGAGAACCCGCCTTCCCCCCCGACGAGCTCTACGGTGTGATCCCCACCGACACCCGCAAGCCCTTCGACGTGCGCGAGATCATCGCGCGCATCGTCGACGGCAGCGAGTTCCACGAGTTCAAGTCGCGCTTCGGCGCAACGCTGGTCTGCGGCTTCGCCGAGATCGAGGGCATGCCGGTGGGCATCGTCGCCAACAACGGCATCCTGTTCTCCGAATCGGCGCAGAAGGGCGCGCACTTCATCGAGCTGTGCTGCCAGCGCAAGATCCCGCTGGTGTTCCTGCAGAACATCACCGGCTTCATGGTCGGGCGCAAGTACGAGAACGAAGGCATCGCGCGCCACGGCGCCAAGATGGTGACGGCGGTGGCCACCGCCAACGTGCCCAAGTTCACCATCATCATCGGCGGCAGCTTCGGCGCCGGCAACTACGGCATGTGCGGCCGCGCCTACTCGCCGCGCTTCCTCTGGATGTGGCCCAACGCGCGCATCAGCGTGATGGGCGGCGAGCAGGCCGCGAGCGTGCTGGCCACCGTCAAGCGCGACGGCATCGAGGCCAAGGGCGGGCAGTGGAGTGCGGAGGAGGAGGAGGCCTTCAAGTCGCCGATCCGCCAGCAGTACGAGGCGCAGGGCCATCCCTATTACGCGACGGCGCGGCTCTGGGACGACGGCATCATCGACCCTGCCGACACGCGCCGCGTGCTGGCGCTGGGCCTGGCGGCCGCGCGCAACGCGCCGATTCCCGAGCCGAAGTTCGGCATCTTCCGCATGTGAGGCAGACGCCCCCATGTCGCTTCCGAACTACTTCGCGAGCCTGGGCCGCTACCACGTGTGGGCCACGCACACGCTGCTCGACGCCAATCTGAAAGGGCTGTCCGATGCCGACTGGCATCGCGACTGCGGCCTCTTCTTCCGCTCGGTCCATCGCACGGTCAACCACCTGCTGGTGGCCGACAACATCTGGTACGCGCGCTTCGCCGAAGGCCGTTCGCCGCGCATCCCGCTCGACACCGAGCTGCACGCCGAGCGCGCCGCGCTGTGCGAGGCGCTGGGTGCAGCGGTGACGCGCTGGAGCCCGTGGCTCGCGACGCTCGCGCCCGAGCGCTACGACGGCGAGCTGGTCTACACGCGCAACAACGGTGAAGAGGTGCGCATTCCTTTTGCGCCGGCGCTCGGCCACGTGTTCAACCACGCGACCCATCACCGCGGCCAGCTGACGGCCGCGCTGACGGCCATGGTCCAGCCGGGCCCTGAGATCGACTGGGTCTATCTGCTGCAACAGGAAGCAAAAGGATGAACCCACCCCCAGGCTTCGCGCACTTCGTGTCGCTACGCCAACCCCCTTGCAGGGGGCAACACCAGCGGCCCGGCAAAGCCGGTTCCGCGGTGTTTCCCGAATGGGCTTCGGCCTGCTCGCCAAATGCGCCTGAGGAACTGACATGACCGACTTCACCACGCTCGAACTCGAGATCGAAGGCGCCGTCGCGCGCATCTGGCTCAACCGGCCGGAGCTGCGCAATGCCTTCGACGATGTCGTCATCCGCGAGCTCGGCGAAGCCTTCTCGCAGGCGAGCGCCGCGGCCGACGTGCGCGTGATCGTGCTCGGCGCCAACGGCCCGGCCTTCTGCGCCGGCGCGAACCTCAACTGGATGCGCCGCGCGGCCGACTTCACGCACGAGCAGAACATGGCCGATGCGGGCGGTCTGGCCGCGATGCTGCGCACCATCCATGAGAGCCCGAAGCCGGTGATCGCGCGCGTGCAGGGCGACGTCTACGCGGGCGGCATGGGGCTGGTCGCCGCCTGCGATGTCGCGGTGTCGGTCGACACGGCCTGGTACTGCCTGAGCGAAGTCAAGATCGGCCTGATTCCAGCGACCATCAGTCCCTATGTGCTCCGCGCGATGGGCACGCGCGCGGCGCAGCGTTACTTCCTCACGGCGGAGCGCTTCACCGCGGCCGAAGCGCATCGCATCGGCTTCGTGCATGAGGTGGTGGCAGCCGACGCGCTCGATGCCAAGGTGGCCGAGCTGGTGAAGGCCTTCACCGGCGCCAGTCCGGCGGCGGTGCGCGCCTGCAAGCAGTTGATCGCCGACGTGGCAGGCCGCGAGATCGACGACGCGTTGATCGCGAAGACCGTGCAAGGGATCGCCGACATCCGTGCCAGCGAGGAAGGCCGCGAGGGCGTGCAGGCCTTCCTGCAGAAGCGCAAGCCTTCCTGGCTCGGCGGGCAAAAATGACTTCGCTCGACCTGCCGCAACTGCTCGCGCTGGCCGCCGCCATCGGCTGGGCCAGCGGCATTCGGCTCTACCTGGTCGTGCTGTTGACCGGACTGGCCGGCTACCTCGGCTGGGTGCCGCTGCCGGGCGGATTGCAGCTGCTCGCGCATCCGGTGGTCATTGCGGCCAGCGGCTTCATGGTCTTCGTCGAGTTCTTCGCCGACAAGATCCCGGGCCTCGATTCGCTGTGGGACATGGTGCACACGGCCATCCGCATTCCGGCCGGCGCGGCGCTCGCGGCCAGCGTCTTCGGCACCGACCATGCGGTGATGGCGATCGTGGCCGCGCTGCTGGGCGGCGGCTTCGCGGCGACGGCGCATGCGGCCAAGGCCACCACGCGCGCCGCCATCAACACCTCGCCCGAACCCTTCAGCAATGTCGGCGCCTCGCTGGTCGAAGACAGCATGGTGCCGGCCGGACTTTGGTTGGCCGTGGCGCATCCGCTGGTGTTCGCGGTGCTCTTCATCGCCGTGCTCGTGCTCAGCGTGTGGCTGATCCGAAAGAGCTGGCGCTTCCTCAAGGCGCTGTTCGGACGCGTGGCGCGCATCTTCAGCGGACGGCCGGATCCTGGCGTCGTATCCGCATTCCAGTTCAAGAAAAATTCCCCGGAAGACACTCCTCATGTTTAAGAAGATTCTCATTGCCAACCGCGGGGAAATCGCCTGCCGCGTGGCCGCGACGGCGCGCCGCATGGCGATCCGCACGGTCGCCGTGTACTCGGACGCCGACGCCCATGCCAATCACGTGCGCGCCTGCGACGAGGCCATCCATCTCGGCGGCAGCGCGCCGAAGGACAGCTACCTGCGCTGGGAAAAGATCCTCGAAGCCGCCACGGCCAGCGGCGCGCAGGCGGTGCACCCGGGCTACGGCTTCCTGAGCGAGAACGAGGAGTTCGCGCAGGCCTGCGCCGATGCCGGTCTGGTCTTCATCGGCCCGCCGCCCTCGGCCATCAAGGCCATGGGCCTGAAGGCCGAGTCCAAGCAACTGATGGAAAAGGCCGGCGTGCCGCTGGTGCCCGGCTACCACGGCAGCGACCAGGATCCGGCGCTGCTGCAGCGCGAGGCCGACCGCATCGGCTACCCGGTGCTGATCAAGGCCAGCGCCGGCGGTGGCGGCAAGGGCATGCGCGTGGTCGAGAGGGCAGTCGACTTCGCGCCCGCACTGGCTTCGTGCCAGCGCGAGGCCATCAACAGCTTCGGCGACGACGCGGTGCTGATCGAGAAGTACGTGCAGCGGCCGCGCCACATCGAGATCCAGGTGTTCGGCGACACGCAGGGCAACCACGTCTACCTGTTCGAGCGCGATTGCTCGGTGCAGCGGCGGCACCAGAAGGTGCTGGAAGAGGCGCCGGCGCCGGGCATGACGGAGGCCATGCGCAAGCAGATGGGCGAGGCGGCGGTGGCGGCGGCGCGCGCGGTGAAGTACGTGGGCGCGGGCACCGTCGAGTTCATCGTCGAGCAGCGCGGCGATGGTGAGATGAACTTTTTCTTCATGGAGATGAACACGCGGCTGCAGGTGGAGCATCCGGTGACCGAAGCGATCACCGGGCTCGACCTGGTCGAATGGCAGTTGCGTGTGGCCTCCGGCGAAGCGCTGCCGCTGACGCAGGATCAATTGCAGATCCACGGCCATGCGATCGAGGCGCGCATCTGCGCCGAGAACCCGGACAACAACTTCCTGCCCGCCACCGGCACGCTGCACGTCTACCGCAAGCCGCACGCCACGGCCTTCCAGCGCAGCCGGGTTCGCATCGACGACGGCGTGCGCGAAGGCGGCCTGATCTCGCCTTTCTACGACTCGATGATCGCCAAGCTGATCGTGCATGGCGCCACGCGCGAGGAGGCGCTGGCCCGGCTGGACGCGGCGCTGGCGCAAACGCACATCGTCGGCGTGGCGACCAATGTGCAGTTCCTGCGCGGCATCCTCTGCACCGACTCCTTTGCCCACGCGAAGCTCGACACCGCGCTGATCGAGCGCGAACGCGCGGTGCTGTTCGACCAGGAGGCGCTGGGCCTGCCGCTGGCGGCCGCGGCTTCGATCGCGCACACCTTGCTCGAAGAGGGCGCGAGCGCCTCGGCCGACCCTTTCAGCCGCCGCGACGGCTGGCAATCGCACGGCATCGCGCTGCGGCCCTTCGCCTTCGAGTTCCGCGGCGAGCCGCAGACAGCCGAGCTGAGCTACCTGCACGATGGCGCGCTGATGCTACGCGTCGGCGAGGTGTCGGGTCCGCTGGTGATCGGCCGCTTCCCCACGGGCGAGCTCGAGGTCCAGTTCAACGGCCAGCGCCACACCCTGGACGTCTACGAAGACCAGGACACGGCCTACATCTTCGCAGCGCACGGCGCCACGCGGATTGTCGCCATCGACCGCCTGGCCCATGCCGGCGACGTGCAGGCCGAGGGTGGCCGGCTCACCGCGCCGATGCCCGGCAAGGTCGTGTCCTTCGCGGTCAAGGCCGGCGACAAGGTCAGCCGCGGCCAGCCGCTGGCGGTGATGGAGGCGATGAAGATGGAGCACACGATCGCGGCGCCGGCGGACGGTACCGTGGAGGAGCTGCTCTATGCGCCGGGCGACCAGGTCACGGAAGGTGCCGAGCTGCTGCGGATCGCGGCTTGAGCCACCTCTCCGTTCGGGTTGAGCCTGTCGAAGCCGGGGGCGGCACTTCGGCCCTTCGACAAGCTCAGGACAGGCCAAGCTCAGTGCGAACGGGGATGGAATGCGGAACAGCGAAAATCCTCCAAATGCGAATCACCGTCTGCCTCACCGACAACCGCCCCGATGCATGGATCGAGGGTCTGCGCGCTGCACTGCCCGAAGCCGTTGTGGAGAACTGGCGCCCCGGCACGCCACAAGCCGACCACGCCGTGGTCTGGGCACCGCCGCAAGCCTTCATCGACGAGCAGCCGAAGCTGCGCGGCATCTTCAACATCGGCGCCGGCGTCGATGCGCTGCTCAAGCTGAAGCTGCCGCCCGAAGCCCAGGTGGTGCGGCTCGACGATGCCGGCATGTCGGTGCAGATGGCCGAGTACGTCTGCCATGCGCTGATCCGGCATTTCCGCGAGTTCGACATCTACGAGGCCGACGCGCGCGAAGGCCGCTGGAGTTTCCGCAAGCCGCGCGAGCGCGAGGACTTCGCAGTCGGCGTGATGGGGCTCGGCGTACTGGGCGAGCGCGTCGCGAAGGCTGTTGCGCAGTTCGAGTTCCCGGTCAACGGCTGGAGCCGTTCGCCCAAGGCCATCGAGGGCCTGCGCTGTTTTGCCGGCGAGGCGGAGTTCAACGCCTTCCTGGGCGCGAGCCGCGTGCTGGTCAACCTGCTGCCGCTGACGGAGGCGACGCGCGGCATCCTGAACCGCGAGAACCTGTCGCGCCTGAACGGCGGCGGGCCGGGCGGCTACTTGATCAACGTGGCGCGCGGCGCGCACCTGGTGGAGTCCGACCTGATACCGCTGCTCGACAGCGGCCAGCTGGCCGGCGCCACGCTCGACGTGTTCGAGGTCGAGCCGCTTCCCACCGAGCATCCCTTCTGGCGCCATCCGAAGATCACGGTGACGCCGCACGGTTCCGCGCGCACCGTGCGCGAGGCCTCGATCGCCCAGATCGCCGACAAGATCCGGGCGGTCGAGAAGGGAGAGCCCATTGCGGGCGTGGTCGGGCGTGAGCGCGGATACTGATTCGCTCCACGAGAGGCAAGTATGAAACTTCCATCCAAAGTCAAGATCGTCGACGTCGGTCCGCGCGACGGCCTGCAGAACGAAAAGCAGCCGGTATCGGCCGAGATCAAGATCGGCCTGGTGCACCGCCTTCAGGACGCCGGCCTGAAGGAGATCGAGGTCACCAGCTTCGTGAGTCCCAAGTGGGTGCCGCAGATGGCCGACAACGC
Organism: Variovorax sp. CF079; assembly: GCF_900101545.1. Classification (GTDB taxonomy): domain Bacteria; phylum Pseudomonadota; class Gammaproteobacteria; order Burkholderiales; family Burkholderiaceae_C; genus Variovorax. The sequence goes on from NZ_FMZU01000018.1 coordinate 60,653, forward strand.
CGAAGTCATGCACGGCCTCCGCCGCAAGCCGGGCGTGCGCTACTCGGTGCTGACGCCGAACATGAAGGGCTTCGAGGCCGCGATCGCGGCGCCGCGCGAGGAATGGCCCGACGAGATCGTGGTCTTCGGCGCCGCCAGCGAAGCCTTCAGCCAGAAGAACATCAACTGCTCGATCGCCGAGAGCATCGAGCGCTTCCGGCCAGTCGTCGAGGCGGCGCGCGAGAAGGGCATCTACGTGCGCGGCGCGATGTCGTGCACGGTGGGCTGCCCCTACGAGGGCGAGATTGCGCCCTCGCGCGTCGACATGCTGGCCGGGCTCATGAAGAACATCGGCGTGCAGCACGTCGGCGTGGCCGACACCATCGGCGTCGGCACGCCGGTGAAGGTGCAGCGCGCGCTCGAGGTGACGCTGAAGCACTACGGCGTGGACGATGTCTCCGGCCACTACCACGACACCTACGGCCAGGCGCTCTCCAACACGCTCGCGAGCCTGGAGATGGGCGTGTGGCAGTTCGATACCTCGGTGGGCGGGCTCGGCGGCTGTCCTTTTGCCAAGGGCGCGACCGGCAATGTCGCGACCGAGGATGTGGTCTACATGCTGCACGGCATGGATATCGCGACCGGCATCGAACTCGATCTGCTGATCGATGCCGGCGTCTACATCAACGAGGCGCTGGGGCGCGAGCCGAACTCGCGGGTGTCGAAGGCCATCCGCATCAAGAGGGCCAATTGATGTGCGGCGCTGAACTGACTTCGCTTCCAGATGGCGTCCAGCGCGTCGCGCGCCTGCTGCAGGACAGGGGCCATCCCCACGCGCCGCAGATGCTCGACGATGCCTGCCGCACGGCGCAGCAGGCGGCCGATGCGCTGGGCATCGCAGTGGGGCAGATCGCCAAGAGCATCGTGTTCCGCCGCAAGAGCGACGACACGGCGGTGCTGGTCGTGACCTCGGGCGACAAGCGCGTGGACGAGAAGAAGGTGGAGGCGCTGGTCGGCAAGCTGGGCCGTGCCGACGCCGATTTCGTCAAGAGCACAACAGGCTTCTCGATCGGCGGCGTCTCGCCCTTCGCGCACGCCATGCCGCCGGTCATGCTGATCGACCGCGAGCTGTTCCGCTTCGAGGACGTCTGGGCCGCGGCCGGCCATCCGCATGCGGTGGTGCGGCTGCGCCCGCACGATCTCGAAGGGTTGACCGGCGCACCGGTCGCGGACGTGGTGTGAGCTCGATGTCCGCGCAAGCCGTTCCATCGCCTTGCACCTCGGTGTGCCGCATGAATGCACAGAGCGGGCTGTGCGAGGGCTGCTTCCGTACGCTCGAGGAGATCGCGGGCTGGAGCCGCATGGACGACGCGGCCAAAGAGGCCGTCTGGCTGCGCATCGAAGAGCGCAAGGCGGCCCACCCCGACGAAGCGGAATGCCCATGAAGCACATCACTTTCCATCTCGACTTCATCTCGCCCTACGCCTACCTGGCCTTCGAGCATCTGCCGCGGGCGCTCGAGGGGCTGAGCTACAGCGTGGCCTACCGGCCGGTGCTGCTCGGCGCGCTGCTCAAGCACCATGGCCAGCTCGGCCCGGCCGAGGTCCCCGCCAAGCGAGCCTGGACCTACCGCCATGTGCTGTGGCTGGGTCAAGCGAACGGCATCGCGATCGAGATGCCGGCTTCGCACCCCTACAACCCGCTGCCGCATCTGCGCCTCGCGCTGGCCACCACGCCGGACGGCGACATCAACCGCCATGTGGCCGAAACCATCTTCCGTGACGTCTGGCAGGGCGGCGGCGAAGCGAGCGATGCCACGCGTTTGGCCGCGCTCGCCGCGCGCTTGAAGCAGGTGCGCGACGGCGCAGGCGACGAAGTCAAGGCCCAGCTCAAAACCAACACCGACGAAGCCGTGGCAAGCGGCGTGTTCGGCGTGCCGGCTTACGCGGTCGACGGGCGCCTGTTCTGGGGCTTCGACGGCCTCGTGATGCTGCGCGCCTACCTCGCCGGCGATGCCTGGTTCGCAGGCCCGCAGTGGGACGGCGCCGACCAAAGGCCTTCGCTGCTGCGCCGCAATCGCTGAGTTTCTTACAAGCTGAAACGTACGCTTCGGGTTTCACCTTAAACCGTCAGCATCGATTCAGTTTGGCGAAAGCCCTGGGTCAGTCGCCGCCCCAAGAATCGCCCTAGGTCCCACGCCGTGGGCCGAATTCCTAGGAGACGACCAAATGGCAGCCACACTTGATTCACGGGGAAGGCCGATGCCCGTACCCCGGCCCATGTCCTCGGAGGAGAAGAAAGTCATCTTCGCCTCTTCGCTCGGCACCGTGTTCGAGTGGTACGACTTCTATCTCTACGGTTCGCTCGCGGCGATCATCGCCAAGCAGTTCTTCAGCGGCCTGGATGCGGGCGCGGCCTTCATCTTCGCGCTCTTGGCCTTCGCGGCGGGCTTCCTGGTGCGGCCCTTCGGCGCCATCGTGTTCGGCCGTCTCGGCGACATGATCGGGCGCAAGTACACCTTCCTGGTGACCATCCTGATCATGGGCCTGTCGACCTTCATCGTCGGCCTGCTGCCCAGCTACGCGACCATCGGCGTCGCGGCGCCGGTGATCCTGATTGCGCTGCGCATGCTGCAAGGCCTCGCGCTCGGCGGCGAGTACGGCGGTGCTGCCACCTACGTGGCCGAGCACTCGCCGCACGGCAAGCGCGGCGCCTACACCTCGTGGATCCAGACCACGGCCACGCTGGGCCTGTTCCTGAGCTTGCTGGTCATCCTCGGTGTGCGCACCTGGATCGGCGAACAGGCCTTCAGCGACTGGGGCTGGCGCATTCCGTTCCTGGTCTCGATCGCGCTGCTGGCCATCTCGGTGTGGATCCGGCTCTCGCTCTCCGAGTCGCCGGCCTTCCAGAAGATGAAGGCCGAGGGCAAGACCTCGAAGGCGCCGCTGACCGAATCCTTCGGGCAGTGGAAGAACCTCAAGATCGTGATCCTGGCACTCGTCGGCCTCACTGCCGGCCAGGCCGTGGTCTGGTACTCGGGCCAGTTCTATGCGCTCTTCTTCCTGACGCAGCAGCTCAAGGTGGACGGCATCACGGCCAACCTGATGATTGCCGCATCGCTCCTGATCGGCACGCCCTTCTTCGTGGTGTTCGGCACGCTGTCCGACAAGATCGGCCGCAAGCCCATCATCATGGCCGGCTGCCTGCTGGCCGTCGTCACCTACTTCCCGGTCTTCAAGATGCTGGCCGAAGCGGCCAACCCGGACCTGGCCAGGGCGCAGGCGACCGCAGCCGTGACGGTGACCGCCGATCCCGCGACCTGCTCCTTCCAGGGCAATCCGGTCGCGCGCGAAATCGACTTCAGAAGCTCGTGCGACATTGCCAAGCGCTACCTGGCGCAGAACTCGGTGAGCTACGAGAACGTCGCAGGTGCGCCGGGCTCGAAGGCGATCGTCAAGATCGGCGACAAGACCGTCGAAGCGCCGACCGGCACCGTGGTGAGCTCGAAGTTCGACGAGGCCTCCACCAAGAGCATCGCAGCGTTCAAGAAGAGCATCGGCGATGACCTGAAGGCCGCGGGCTACCCGTCCAAGGCCGACCCCGCCAAGATGAACAAGGTGGTGATCGTCGCCATCCTGACCTACCTCGTGATCCTGGTCACGATGGTCTACGGCCCGATCGCCGCCATGCTGGTGGAACTGTTCCCGACACGCATTCGCTACACCTCGATGAGCCTGCCGTACCACATCGGCAACGGCTGGTTCGGCGGTCTGCTGCCGCCCATCTCCTTCGCGATCGTGGCCAGCACCGGCAACATGTTCAACGGCTTGTGGTATCCGATCGTGATTGCCGCCATGACCCTGGTCATCGGCACGCTCTTCATCCGCGAGACGAAAGACGTCGACATCTACGCCAACGACTGAAATCGGAGGGCTCCGGCCCTCTGTTCAACAAAGGGGCTTCGCGCCGGAACGGCACGAGGCCCTTTTCTTGAACATTCAGGAGACTCAACCCATGTGGAAACTCGCCGTCGGCTTCGTCATCTTCGCCGCCATTGCCCTGTTCGTGATCATGCAAGCGGGGGACAAGGTCGACATGTCGGGTGAGAAGCACGGCGGCGACACGATGCATGCGCCGGAGCCGGCCGCGCCGGCGGCCAGCGCGCCGAAGTAAGCGGCTTCAGCGTTTGAACTTTCCGTCGCTGATGATGGACAGATCGGCGAAATCGATCCCCGAGTGGTCCTGCGGCGAGTAGCTCACCTCCAGGCCGCCGCCCAGGTCGAGGTTGCGGATGCTCTCCAGCGCGGCGAGCACCTTGGCGCGGGTCGGCTTCGGGCCGGCGCGGCGCAGCGCCTCGACCAGCACCTTGGCCGAGGCGAAGCCTTCCAGGGCGGCCGGCGAAAGCTCGTTCTGCCCCTTGGCGCGCGCCAGCGCCAGCGCTTCCTTGACCATCGGATGGCCGATCGAGCGTTCGTTGGGGAACACCTGCGCCACGATCACGCCGCGGCTCGCTTCGCCAAGTTGCTTGATGAAGCCCGATGAGGCGTTGTTGGACAGCGTGACGACCTGGGCCGCCGAGCCCGCCGCGCGCAGCGCCTTGACGCCTTCGACCACCGCGGTGCCGGAGCCGATCCACACCACGGCCTGCGCATTGGCGGCCGTGATCTTCGGCACGATGGCCGCGTAGTCGGGCTTGTCGCGGTCGGCCGTCACCGTCGCGGCCGGCGTCGCCTTGGCCTTGTTGAAGCCGTTCATGGCACCTTCGAGCGCGTCCTGGCCGAAGGAGTCGGTCACATGCACCACCGCAATCCGGCTCACGCCGATGGTGAGCAGGTGCGCCACGGCCTTCTCTGCCTCGCGCTGGTAGGTCGAGCGCACGTTGAACACGTGCTTCTGCACCGGCTTGTGCAGCACCATGGCGCCGGTGGAGGGGCCGATCAGTGCCACGTCGTTCTTGTCGAGCCACGGGATGATGGCCTGCGAATGCGGCGTGCCGCGGCTCATGAACAGCGCCACCACCTTCTTTTCCTCGATCAGCACGCGTGCGTTCTCGCTCGTCCGCTTGACGTCGAAGCCGTCGTCCATGCGCAGCACCTCGATCTTTTCGCCGCCGATGCCGCCCTGAGCATTGGCCGCATCGATCACCAGCTGCGCGCCGGCGATCGTCTCGTTGACGCTGGCGGCGACCGAGCCCGTCATGCCGGCCGTCTGGCCGATCAGGATCTGCGCCGAAGCGCTCATGGTGCCGAGCGCCAGCACGACGGCTGTGCAAAGCACGCGCATCTTGTTCATGGAGGATCCTTAGAGAGGAGTGGGAGCGGAGAAAGGCAAGGGCACTATTTGTTACCAAATGTCGCTTAGCCCTCATTCGGGAAAACCCCTGCCTCTCGACCGGCCATGTGCAGCTTTGCACGAAGCCCGCGCCGGCTTCCTAGAATGTCTGCCCCACCCCCAAGGCACTCATGACACAGGGCTCCATCCGGATTCGCGGTGCACGCCAGCACAATCTCCAAAACCTCGACCTCGACATTCGCACCGGCGAGATGACGGTGGTGACCGGCCCGAGCGGTTCGGGCAAATCGAGCCTGGTGTTCGACACGCTCTATGCCGAGGGCCAGCGCCGCTATGTCGAGACCTTCTCGGCCTATGCACGGCAGTTTCTCGACCGCATGGACAAACCGGCGGTCGACAAGGTGGAGGGCGTGCCGCCCGCCATCGCGATCGATCAGACGAACCCCGTGCGTTCCTCGCGCTCGACCGTCGGCACGATGACCGAGCTCAACGATCACCTCAAGCTGCTGTTCGCGCGCGCAGCCCAGCTGTTCGACCGCGAGACCGCGCTGCCGGTGCGCCACGACTCGCCTGACACCATCTATGCCGAGCTTGCTTCGCGCGCGGCCGCGGCCGGCGATCCGCGCGTGGTGCTGACCTTCCCGGTCGAACTGCCGGCCGGCACCACGGCCGATGAGGTCACGCAGTGGCTGTCGGCCAGCGGCTTCACGCGCGTGCAGAGCGAGCGCGAGATTGCCACGCCGACCGGGCCGCGCAAGGTGCTGGACGTGGTGGCCGATCGCTTCCGCATGGCCGGCGCGGAAAGAGCGCGGGTGATCGAGGCGATCGAGGTCGCGCTCAAGCGCGGCAGCGGGCGGCTCACGGTCTACGCGCTGTCCGCAGACGAAGGTGCGGCGCCGGAGATCTGGAAATTCTCGACCGGCCTGCACTGCCCCGAAAGCGACATCCGCTACGGCGACCCGATCCCGTCGATGTTCTCCTTCAACTCGGCCGTGGGCGCCTGCGAGATGTGCCGCGGCTTCGGCCGCGTGATCGGCGTCGACCTCGGCCTCGTGATTCCGAACGACAAGCTCACGCTGCGCGCCGGCGCCATCAAGACCATCCAGACGCCGGCCTGGAAGGAAGCGCAGGACGACCTGATGCGCCATGCCGAGGCGGCCGGCATTCCGCGCGACACGCCGTGGAACAAGCTCACGCCCGAGCAGCAGGCCTGGGTGATCGAGGGCTCGCCGAACTGGAAGGGCAAGTGGAACCAGCAGTGGTATGGCGTGCGCCGCTTCTTCGGCTACCTGGAGAGCAAGGCCTACAAGATGCACATCCGCGTGCTCTTGTCCAAGTACCGCAGCTATACGCCGTGCCCGACTTGCGCGGGCGCGCGTCTCAAGCTCGATAGCCTGTTGTGGCGTATCGGCACGAAGGAAGATGCCGACGCGGTGCTCGAACCCTCGAAGCGCTTCATGCCGGTCGGCGTGAAGTGGCCGCGCGAGCAGCTGGAGGCGCTGCCGGGGTTGTGCCTGCATGACCTGATGCTGCTGCCGATCGAGCGGCTGCGGCGCCTGTTCGACGGCATCGAGAGCCATGGCAACAGCAGCACCGTCAGCGACGGCGACGTGCAAGCGCTCAAGCTGCTCTTCGAGGAAATCACCACGCGGCTGCGCTACCTGCACGACGTCGGCATCGGCTACCTCACGCTCGACCGTCAGAGCCGCACGCTCAGCGGCGGCGAGGTGCAGCGCATCAACCTCACGACCGCGCTCGGCACCTCGCTGGTCAACACGCTGTTCGTGCTCGACGAGCCCAGCATCGGCCTGCATCCGCGCGACATGAACCGCATCACCGAGGCCATGCTGCGCCTGCGCGACGCCGGCAACACGCTGGTGGTGGTGGAGCACGACCCGGCCGTGATGCTGGCCGCCGACCGCGTGATCGACATGGGCCCCGGCCCCGGCGTGCGCGGCGGGCAGATCGTGTTCGACGGCAGCACCGACGCCCTGCGCGACGCCGAGACGCTGACCGGCCAGTACCTCGGCGGGCGCAAGCAGATCGGCATGGGCTTCCGCCGCATGGTGAGCGAGAACACGCCGCGCCTCATCCTCGAAGGCGTGCGCGAGCACAACCTGCAGAACATCACGGTCGAGCTGCCGCTCTCGCGGCTGGTCTGCATCACCGGCGTCAGCGGCTCGGGCAAGTCGACCCTGATCCAGGACGTGCTGGCGCCCGCGCTGATGCGCCACTTCGGCAAGGCGACCGAATCGCCCGGCGCGCACGACCGCATGCTCGGCGCCGATCATTTGAGCGACGTGGTCTTCGTCGACCAGTCGCCGATCGGCAAGACGGCGCGCTCCAATCCCGCGAGCTACGTCGGCGCCTGGGACGCGATCCGCGAGATCTTTGCCACCGCGGCGCTCTCGCGCCAGCGCGGCTACACCGCATCGAAGTTCAGCTTCAACAGCGGCGACGGGCGCTGCCCGACCTGCGGTGGCTCGGGCTTCGAGCACGTGGAGATGCAGTTCCTCTCCGACGTGTACCTGCGCTGCCCCGACTGCGACGGCAAGCGCTACCGGCCCGAGATCCTGGAGGTGAGGATCGAGCGCGCGGAGCGCAGCTTCAACGTGGCCGACGTGCTCGAGCTCACGGTGGCCGAGGCCGCCGCCATCTTCACGAACGACCGCGAGGTGCTGCGCGTGCTGCAGCCGATCGCCGACGTGGGCCTGGACTACGTCAAGCTCGGCCAGCCCGTGCCCACGCTCAGCGGCGGCGAAGCCCAGCGCCTCAAGCTCGCCGGCTTCCTCGCCGAGGCGGCCAAGAACGGCAGCGCCAGCAAGCAGCCGCTGGCGCGCAAGGGCACGCTGTTCCTGTTCGACGAGCCGACCACCGGCCTGCACTTCGACGACATCGCGCGCCTGATGCGCGCGCTGCGCAAGCTGCTCGACGCCGGCCATTCGCTGGTGGTGATCGAGCACAACCTCGACGTCATCCGCGCCAGCGACTGGCTGATCGACCTCGGCCCCGAGGGCGGCGAGGGCGGCGGCCAGGTGGTGGCGGTCGGCACGCCCGAGCAGGTGCGCGAGAACCGCGCCTCGTTCACCGGCGCCGCGCTGCTCGACTACGACCTGGCCGTCGGTCCCGGCGCCTACAAGGTGGCGGAGCGGGCGGCGCGCTCTTATGCGGCGCGCGCGAAGCCGGCGTCCGGCCGCGACGCGGTCCAGATCGTCAACGCGCGCGAGCACAACCTCAAGAACCTGTCGGTCGACATCCCGCGCGGCAAGTTCAGCGTGGTCACCGGCGTCAGCGGCTCGGGCAAGTCCACGTTGGCTTTCGACATCCTCTTCAACGAGGGCCAGCGCCGGTACCTCGAATCGCTCAACGCCTATGCGCGCAGCATCGTGCAGCCGGCCGGCCGGCCGGAGGTGGATGCGGTCTACGGCATTCCGCCGACGGTCGCGATCGAGCAGCGCCTCTCGCGCGGCGGCCGCAAGAGCACCGTGGGCACCACCACCGAGGTCTGGCACTTCCTGCGCCTGCTCTACGTCAAGCTCGGCATCCAGCACTGCATCCACGACGGCGCCGCGGTCCAGCCGCAGACGCCCGACAGCATCGCGGCGCAACTGCTCAAGAACTTCAAGGGCCAGCACATCGGCCTGCTGGCGCCGCTGGTGAGCAACCGCAAGGGCGTCTACACCGAGCTGGCCGACTGGGCGCGCCCGCGCGGCTACACGCACCTGCGGGTGGACGGCGAGTTCCTGCCCACCACCGGTTTTCCTCGCATCGACCGCTTCAAGGAGCACAGCATCGAGCTGCCGGTGGCCAGCCTCGATGTGCTGCCTTCGGAAGAGACCGCACTGCGCCAGGCGCTGGCCAAGGCGCTCGAACACGGCAAGGGCGTGGTGCAGGTGCTGAGCGATCTCACCGGCCTGCGCGGCGCCATGATGGCCAACGCGCCGACCGGCGGCATCGGCCGCACGCACGTGTTCTCCACGCTGCGCGCCTGTCCGGTCTGTAGCACCAGCTATGCGGAGCTCGATCCACGCCTCTTCTCCTACAACAGCAAGCACGGCTGGTGCCCCGACTGCGTGGGCACCGGCGTCAAGCTCACCAAGGAACAGCGCAAGGTCTACGACGACTCGGTGATGGCCGACGATCAGAAGGGGCGCGAGCAGACCTTTGCGGAGCCCGAGGCCGAGGACGTGGGCGACGTGGTGTGCCCGACTTGCGAGGGGACGCGGCTGAATGCGACGGCGCGGGCGGTATTGTTTGGCGGCGGGCGTGCCCCTCACCCCAACCCTCTCCCCAGCGGGGAGAGGGAGCCGAAGCCCGCACTGCTCCCTCTCCCGCTTGCGGGAGAGGGCTGGGGTGAGGGCGGTATCGGCATCACCCAGCTCGCGCGCATGAGCGTCACCGACATCCGCATCTGGTTCGAGCAACTGGCATTGACCGGTCGCCAGGCGGAAATCGCGCGCGACCTGGTGCCGGAGATCAAGAGCCGCCTCGAATTCCTCGAAGAGGTGGGCCTCGGCTACCTCACGCTCGACCGCGGCGCGCCGACGCTTTCCGGCGGCGAGGCGCAGCGCATCCGCCTCGCGGCGCAGCTCGGCAGCAATCTGCAGGGCGTGTGCTACGTGCTCGACGAGCCCACCATCGGCCTGCACGCGCGCGACAACCAGATCCTGCTGGACGCACTGCACAAGCTGGGCGACAAGGGCAACACGCTGGTGGTGGTGGAGCACGACGAGGACACCATCCGCCGCGCCGACCACATCATCGACATCGGCCCCAGCGCCGGCAAGCGCGGCGGCCGGCTGGTCGCCGAGGGCTCGGTCGCCGACCTCGAGCGCGCGGGCGATTCGCAGACCGGGCGTTATCTGCGCGATGCGATCAAGCATCCGCTGCAGCCGCGCCGTCCGGTGCCGGCGCCCGAGCCCGGCGCGCCCGGCTGGCTCAGCGTGCGCGGCGCCGACCTGCACAACCTGCAGGAAGTCACGGTCTCGCTGCCGCTGCATCGGCTGGTCGCGGTGACGGGCGTCAGCGGCTCCGGCAAGTCGACGCTGGCGCGCGACGTGCTGCTGGCCAACGTGTACGCGGTCGTGGTCCAGCGCATGACCAAGGCCGGCCGCGATGCCGACGCCGCAGGCAAGCGCCCGGCCTGGGCGGGCTGCAAGGGCGTCGAGGGCTACGAGACCATCGACCGCGTGCTGGAGGTCGACCAGACGCCGATCGGCAAGACGCCGCGCAGCTGCCCGGCCACCTACATCGGCTTCTGGGACACCATCCGCAAGCTCTTCGCCGACACGCTGGAGGCCAAGGCGCGCGGCTACGGGCCGGCGCGCTTCAGCTTCAACACCGGAGAAGGCCGCTGCCCTGGCTGCGATGGCGCCGGCGTGCGCACCATCGAGATGAGCTTCCTGCCCGACGTCAAGGTGCCTTGCGAGGTCTGCCACGGCGCGCGCTTCAATCCCGAGACACTGGCCGTGAGCTGGCGCGGCAAGAGCATCGGCGATGTGCTGCAGATGGAGGTCGACGAGGCGGTCGAGTTCTTCGCCGCCATGCCCAACATCAGCCATCCGCTGCAGCTGCTCAAGGACGTGGGGCTCGGCTACCTCACGCTGGGCCAGCCTTCGCCGACGCTTTCCGGCGGCGAGGCCCAGCGCATCAAGCTCGTGACCGAGCTCAGCAAGGTGCGCGACGATGTCACGCGCCGCGGCAACAAGGCGCCGCACACGCTCTACGTGCTCGACGAGCCGACCGTCGGCCTGCACATGGCCGATGTCGAGAAGCTGATCCACGTGCTGCATCGGCTGGTGAACGGCGGCCACAGCGTGGTGGTGATCGAGCACGACCTCGACGTGATCGCCGAGGCCGACTGGCTGATCGACCTCGGCCCCGAAGGCGGCAACGGCGGCGGGCGCGTGGTCGCCGCGGCGCCGCCCGAGGAGGTGGTGAAGCTGCGTACGCACACCGGCGTGGCGCTGGCGCCGGTGCTGGCGCGCGGGGCCGGCCGGCATGAAGTGCTGAAGCTGCCTGTGCCACCTGTGCCGGTGCAGCCGGCCGTGCCGGTCCGGGCGCGCAAGGAAGCCTGATGCTCACCGTCTACAACGACCAGCACGTGCTGCACCACGGCAAGGTGGAGATGTTCCGCGGCGAGCTGGTGCCCTGCTTCGAGGTGCCGGCGCGTGCGGACTACGTGCTGCGGGAACTGAAGGAGCGTGGGCTCGGCCCGATCGAAGGCCCTGCCGAGTTCGACGACGCGGCCATCGCGCGCGTCCATGCGCCGCGCTACCTCGAATTCCTTGCAGGCGCCTGGGACGAATGGGTCGCGCTAGATCCTGCCAATGCGGCCCGCGATGCGCTGCCGTCGTACTGGCCGATCCGTAGCTTTCGCTCCGACGTGCTGCCGGCGAGCTTCCCGGCGCGCCTGGGCTTGTTCTCGTACGACTCGGGCTCGCCGCTCACTGCAGGCACCTGGACGGCGGCGCGGGCCGGTGCCGGCTGTGCGCTCTCCGCCGCGGCGCATGTGCTGCGCGGCGAGCGCGCCGCCTTCGCGCTCACGCGTCCGCCGGGCCATCACGCGGGCGCCGACTTCTTCGGCGGCTACTGCTTCCTCAACAACGCGGCGATCGCGGCGCAGGCGCTGCGCGACGCCGGCGTCGAACGGGTCGCGGTGCTGGACATCGACTACCACCACGGCAACGGCACGCAAGCCATCTTCTACGAGCGCGCCGACGTACAGTTCACCAGCATCCACGGCGACCCGCACACCGAGTACCCCTACTACCTGGGCTATGCGGACGAAGAGGGCGTGGGCGCGGGGCTGGGTTTCAACCGCAACCTGCCGCTTGCGCGCGGCACCGGCTTCGCGCGCTGGCGCGAGGCGCTGCAGAGCGCGCTGCGCGGCATCGTGGACTTCCGGGCGGGCGCGCTGGTCGTGTCGCTCGGGCTCGATACCTTCGAGGGCGATCCGATCGCCGGCTTCAAGCTCGCCACGCCCGACTACCTGCGCATCGGCGAAGACTTGGCGCACGCCGGCCTGCCGACCGTGTTCGTGTTCGAGGGCGGCTATGCGGTCGCCGAGGTCGGTACCAACGCGGTCAATGTGCTCGACGGCTTCATGCAGCGCGCCGGCTGAACGGCGGCGCTGACGCCTGCGCGACGCGCCCCGGGGTGAAACCCGATTGCCCTCGCGAGGCGCGCGCTGCCAAATGGCTGCCCCTGCAATCCGGAGCCCGCCTCATGTTTCGTCGTTCTCTCTTGTGCCTCGCCCTGCTCGGCTTCGCGGCCACCGCCGCCCATGCGCAGGCCTTCCCGAGCAGGCCCATCAAGCTGGTGATTGCCTTCCCCGCGGGCGGCCCGACCGACATCACGATGCGGCAGCTGGCTGAGAACGCCTCGAAGATCATCGGCCAGCAGGTCGTGGTCGAGAACAAGCCCGGCGCCGGCGGCACGCTGCCCGCGCAGGCGCTGCAGACCGCGCCTGCCGACGGCTACACCATCGCCCAGATCCCGCTCGGCGTGTTCCGCCTGCCCTACACGACCAAGATCAACTGGGACCCGGTCAAGGACATCAGCTACGTCATCAACGTCACCGGCTACGCCTTCGGCATCGTCGTACCGGCCGACAGTCCGTTCAAGACATGGAAGGACTTCGTCGCCTATGCCAAGGCCAATCCCGGCAGGCTGACCTATGGCTCGACCGGCAACCTGACCAGCCCCCACCTCACGACCGAGCTGATCGCGCAGAAGGCCGGCATCGAGCTGCAGCACGTGCCCTACAAGGGCAGCGCCGACCTGATGCTCGCCGTGCTCAGCGGCCAGCTGATGGCTGCGGCCGACAGCACCGGCTTCGCGCCGCAGGTGGAGGCAGGCAAACTGCGCGTGCTCAACACCTGGGGCGAAAAGCGACTGGCCAAGTTCCCCGATGCGCCGACGCTGAAGGAGCTGGGCCTGGACATCGTGCAGAACTCGCCCTTCGGCATCGGCGCGCCCAAGAGTACGCCGCCCGAGGTGGTGAAGAAGCTGCACGACGCCTTCAAGCAGGCGATGGAAGAGCCCAGCTACGTCGCATCGCTGGGCCGCTACGACATGCTGCCCATCTACATGAGCTCGGCCGACTACACGAAGTTCGCCCAGACCACCTTCACGCGCGAGAAGGCATTGATCGAGAAGCTGGGGCTCGCCAAGCCGCAGTGAGCGCCCCGTGACCGAATCGCTGCACGTCGTCTGCCCGCATTGCCACACGACCAACCGCGTGCGCAGTGCGCAGCTGGGGAGCGCGCCCGACTGCGGCAACTGCCACCGGCCGCTGTTCGTCGGCCACTCCACGGCGTTGGACGAAGCCGCCTTCGACCGCCATCTCGGCCGCAACGAGATCCCGGTGCTGGTCGATTTCTGGGCGCCGTGGTGCGGCCCCTGCATCCAGATGGCACCCGCCTTCGAGCAGGCCGCCGCCCGGCTCGAGCCGCAGTTCCGCCTGGCCAAGGTCGACACCGAAGCTGTGCCAGCGCTGGGCGAGCGCTTCGGCATCCGCAGCATTCCCACCTTGGCGCTGTTCAGCGGCGGGCGCGAGATTGCGCGGCAGGCGGGCGCGATGGGTAGCGCCGACATCGTCCGCTGGGCGCAGGCGCAGCGTCGCTAGGCCGCTTCAGCGGATGTCGAGCAGCGCGGCCGCCACTTGCGCGAAACCGGCGCCGCGCGCGCCGGCGCTGATGTAGCGCGGCAGCGTCGTCAGCTGCGGCTCGAAGCGGCGGATGTTGGCCACGCCCACGCTGTGCGGGAAGCGCTCGAACATCAGCACGTCGTTGGTCGAGTCGCCCACGTAGACCCAGCGATCGAGCTCGGCCCCCAGGTCGCGGCCGAAGAGCTCGCGCACGATCCAGCAGGCGCCGACCCACTTGTTGTGGTCGCCGAACCAGCCGTTGATGTGGATCGAGCTCACCGTCGCGTTCATGCCTTCGGCGCGCATGATCTGCACCGCCTGCGCGATCTGCGCTTCGCCCAGGTGCGCGAATTCGCTGTGGTCGATTGCGATGTCGGTCTCGCGGCCCGGCGAGTCGGTGGCGCGCCTGGCGCCCGACACTTCGCGCTCGACGCGCGCCAGGGCCTGCTGCATGCGTGCGAAGTTGGCGCTGCGCGTCGCGGTATCCTGGCGGTAGCGTTTGTCGAGCGCACCCGACGGTGAAGCCGCGAGCGCCACCGCGCCGTTCTCTGCAACGATCGCATCGACCGGCCAGACCGGCGCGAAGGGCTCGCTCCAGCCCACGGAGCGGCCGGTGATCGCGATCACCGGCAGGCCAGCCGCCTTCAGGTCGTGCAGCGCCTGCAGCGCATCGGACGTGATGGCGCCCTCGGTGGTCAGCGTGTCGTCGATGTCGGTAAGGACGCCTGCGATTTGCTGGCGATCTTCAGTGGGCCATGCGCTCAGTGGGAGCATCAACCGGCCGTTTGAAGTGCAAGCCCCGCATGCTCGCGCAGCGGATGGAAATGGATCTTCGGGAAGCGCTCCTGCGCCAGCCGCACGTCGTAGGGTGAGGTGCAGAGGTAAGCCAGCGTGTTCGCTGCGTCGAGTGCCATGCGCGCCGGGTAGGCGTCGGTGAAGGCTCGCAGCTCGGCCGGCGTGTCGGCCGTGATCCAGCGCGCGCCGGTGTACTGGCAGCCTTCCAGCCGCACGTCGGCGTCGTATTCGGTCTTCAGGCGATGCTGCACCACCTCGAACTGCAGCTGCCCCACGGCGCCCAGCAGCATCGGCCCGCCGACCTCGGGCCGGAACACCTGGATCGCGCCTTCCTCGCCGAGCTGGGCCAGGCCCTGCTGCAGCTGCTTGGTGCGCAGCGGGTTCTTGAGAATCACGGTCATGAAGAGCTCGGGCGCGAAGAAGGGCAGGCCGGTGAACTGCAGCGAGGCGCCGTCGGTGATGGTGTCGCCCAACTGCACGCCCCCGTGGGTGGTGAAGCCGACGATGTCGCCCGCATAGGCCTCTTCCACCGCCTCGCGGCGCTGGCTCATGAAGGTCACGACGCTGGTGGGGCGCAGCTCCTTCGCGGTGCGCTGCACCTTGAGCTTCATGCCCGGCGTGTACTTGCCCGAGGCCATGCGCACGAAGGCGATGCGGTCGCGGTGATTGGCGTCCATGTTGGCCTGCACCTTGAAAACGACGCCGGCGAAGTCCTTGTCTTCTGGCTGGATCTCCTTGACCACCGGCTGCCGGTTGACCAGCGTTGTGCTGGTGCGCGGCTGCGGCGGCGGCGCGAGGTCGACCAGCGCGTCGAGCACTTCCATCACGCCGAAGTTGTTGACGCCGGAGCCGAAGAACACCGGCGTCTGCTTGCCGGCGAGGAAGGCCTCGCGGTCCCAGGTGGGCGAGGCGCCGGTGGCGAGCTCCATGCTCTCCATGGCGGTGTCGAACTCGTGACCGAAGCGCCTCTGCAGCGCTTCGCGCTCGGCCAGCGGCATGGCTTCGAAGTCCTGCGGCAGCCGTTCGCTGCCCGACTCGAACACCGTCATCGCCTGCGTGCGCAGGTTCACGATGCCGCCGAAGCTCTTGCCCTGGCCCACCGGCCAGGTCATCGGCACGCAGGGCATGCCGAGTTCGCGCTCGATCTCGTCGAGCAGCTCCAGCGGCTCGCGCACCTCGCGGTCCATCTTGTTGACGAAGGTGATGATGGGCGTGTCGCGCTGGCGGCAGACCTCGATCAGGCGGCGCGTCTGCGCTTCGACGCCGTTGGCCGCGTCGATCACCATCAGGGCCGAGTCGACCGCGGTCAGCACGCGGTAGGTGTCTTCGGAGAAGTCCTTGTGGCCCGGCGTATCGAGCAGGTTGATCACGTGCTCGCGGTAGAGCATCTGCATCACCGAGCTGGCCACCGAGATGCCGCGCTGCTTCTCGATCTCCATCCAGTCGGAGGTGGCGTGGCGCGAGGCCTTGCGCGCCTTCACCGAACCGGCGATCTGGATCGCGCCGGAGAACAGCAGCAGCTTCTCGGTCAGCGTGGTCTTGCCGGCGTCGGGGTGGGAAATGATCGCGAAGGTGCGGCGGCGGCGGGTTTCGGAGGCGAAGGTCATGGGGGTGAACGCGGAGCGCGCTCACGGGCGCGGGCTGCTGGCGGCAAAGCCCGCAATTTTAACGAGCCGTCACATCGGCGGCGTGAAGCCATTGCGCCCGACCAGCATGCGCAGCGCGGTGGGCTTGCCTTCCTTCACCTGCGCGGTGATCACCACCTTGGCGCCAGGCACCACCAGGGCCGCCTGGTCCGCATTGCCCGGCTTGAAGGTCACGACCGGCGTGCCGCGCGGCACGATGACGGTCTGCTCGCCGTCCTTGTACTTGAGCAGCAGCTTGTGGCCGCCCGGCGCTGAGGACGGCGCCGCTTCGAGCTGCGCCACTGTGGCGTTGGTCATCGTGCTCTGGGGCATCAGGTCCCAGGGGCGAAAGCCTTCGCCGGTCCCGCGCGCGGCCTCCGGAAACACAAGCACTTCCACGGCGCGCTGCGTGCCGTCGGGTTGCGGCACGGCGCCGGCGCCGACGAAGCTGCCCGGCTTGATGTCGGCCAGCGTGAGCGGAATGACTTCTGAGACGTTCATGTCGGCAGGGCGCACCATCGTGACGGTTTCGCCGCTGCGGTCCTTCACGGTCAGCGAATTCGCATCGGCACGCGCGATGACGCCGCGCACGCGCACGGTTTCCTGCGCCGCCGCCGCGGCGGACAAGGCAATCACGAACGATGCAGCAAAGAGCTTGACTTTGAACATGATGATGGGGCCGCGAGGGCGGCGGTTGGGGGGCGTTGCAGTCTAGGCCGATCCGCACATCGCCGCTGGCGACGGAAAAGCGGCACGCGCTAAAATGCCGCTTCCGAGGAGCGTTGCAGCGCCGCCAGGCGTGAGGCTCGGACCCCTTCGCAACCACGCTCACCCGCTGTTCTCGCGGTGAGTCTCGTCCCCCGAACACAGCGGCATCATTCAAACTTGTTTTGGAGTCCACATGAGCGCCGTTCTCAAGTCCACCGCCGACCAGGCCATCGCCGATATCTCCCTTGCCGCCTGGGGCCGCAAGGAAATCCGCATCGCGGAAACCGAAATGCCCGGCCTGATGGCCATCCGCGAAGAATTCGCCAAGAGCCAGCCCCTGAAGGGCGCACGCATCACCGGCTCACTGCACATGACGATCCAGACCGCAGTGCTGATCGAAACCCTGCAGGCGCTGGGCGCCACCGTGCGCTGGGCCTCGTGCAACATCTTCTCGACGCAAGACCATGCCGCCGCCGCCATCGCGGCCACCAACACGCCGGTGTTCGCGATCAAGGGCGAGTCGCTCGAAGATTACTGGGACTACACCCACCGCATCTTCGACTTCGGTCCCAAGGGCTCGGCCGGCGAAGGCCCGAACATGATTCTTGACGACGGCGGCGACGCCACGCTCTTGATGCACCTGGGCCAGAAGGCCGAGAAGGACCAGAGCGTGCTGGCCAACCCGACCAGCGACGAGGAGCGCATCCTCTACGCGGCGATCAAGGCCAAGCTGGCCGTCGACGCGACCTGGTACACGCGCAAGTCGGCCGAGATCATCGGCGTAACCGAAGAGACCACCACCGGCGTGCACCGCCTGAACGAGATGAGCGCCAAGGGCACGCTGCTGTTCCGCGCCATCAACGTGAACGACTCGGTGACCAAGAGCAAGTTCGACAACCTCTACGGCTGCCGCGAATCGCTGGTGGACGGCATCAAGCGCGCCACCGACGTGATGATCGCCGGCAAGGTCGCCTGCGTGGCCGGTTACGGCGACGTGGGCAAGGGCTCGGCCCAGGCCCTGCGCGCGCTGAGCGCCCAGGTGTGGGTGACCGAGATCGACCCGATCAACGCGCTGCAGGCCGCGATGGAAGGCTACAAGGTCGTCACCATGGAGTACGCCGCCGACAAGGCCGACATCTTCGTGACCACCACCGGCAACCGCGACGTGATCCGCCACGAGCACATGGCCGCGATGAAGGACCAGGCGATCGTCTGCAACATCGGCCACTTCGACAACGAGATCGCCGTCGCCTCGCTCGAGAAGTACGAGTGGGAAGAGATCAAGCCGCAGGTCGACCACATCACCTTCCCGGACGGCAAGAAGATCATTCTGCTGGCCAAGGGTCGCCTCGTGAACCTGGGCTGCGGCACGGGCCATCCGAGCTTCGTGATGTCCTCGTCCTTCGCCAACCAGACCATCGCCCAGATCGAGCTCTTCACCAAGCCCGATGCCTACCAGGCCGGCAAGGTCTACGTGCTGCCCAAGCACCTCGACGAGAAGGTGGCGCGCCTGCACCTGAAGAAGGTCGGCGCGATGCTGACCGAGCTGACCGACGAACAGGCCGCCTACATCGGCGTGAACAAGAACGGCCCTTACAAGCCGGACACCTACCGCTATTGAGCGGAGCGCGTGCGCGCCGATCAGTTGCTCGTCGAACGCGGCCTGGCCGCCTCGCGCTCGCAGGCCGTGCGGCTGATCGCGGGCGGCCTGCGCTGGCGCGACGGCACGACCTGGCGCGTGGTCGGCAAGAACCGCGACGAGGTGCCGGAGACGGCCGAACTCGAGCTCGTCGATGCGGCCGAGGCGCGCTACGTCTCGCGCGGCGGGCTCAAGCTCGAAGGCGCGCTCGCTGCGAGCGGCATCGACGTGCAGGGCAAGCGCTGCCTCGACGTCGGCCAGTCGACCGGCGGCTTCACCGACTGCCTGCTGCAGCGCGGCGCCGCGCATGTGGTGGGCGTGGACGTGGGCCATGGCCAGCTGCATGCACGGATACGCGAGGATGCGCGCGTGACCGCCGTCGAAGGCGTCAATGCGCGCACGCTCGACGCGTCCGCCTGGGCCGATGCTTCGCCCGACTACACGCATTTCGATCTGATCGTCGGCGATCTCTCGTTCATCTCGCTCACGCTGGTGCTGCCCGCGCTGATACCGTTTCTCACACCGGCCGGTGAACTTCTGATGCTGGTCAAGCCTCAATTCGAGTTGCAGCCGGGACAGGTCGGCAAGGGCGGCATCGTGCGCGATGCGGCGCTTTTTGCAGTGGTCGAACAGCGCCTGCGCACGGCGTGCGCGGAGCTCGGCCTGCGCGTTGCAGCGTGGTTCGACAGCCCGATCACGGGCGGCGACGGCAACCGCGAATTCTTCATCCATGCCGTTCGTGCGAACGGCGAACCAGGAGCCGGCCGTGCGCCTTCCGTTGAGCTTTGAATTCTTTCCGCCGAAGACGCCCGAAGGCGCGGCCAAGCTGCGCACCGTGCGCCAGCAGCTCTACGTGCGGCAGCCCGAGTTCTGCTCGGTGACCTACGGCGCCGGCGGCTCGACGCACGAGGGCACCTTCGGCACGGTGCGCGAGATCCTCGGCGAAGGCGTCGATGCCGCCTGCCATTTCTCCTGCATCGGCGCCACACGCAGCACGGTGCGCGAGCAGCTGGCGGAGCTCAAGGCCATGGGCGTCAAGCGCCTGGTCGCGCTGCGCGGCGACCTGCCGAGCGGCTACGGCATGGGCGGCGAGTTCCACTATGCGAGCGATCTCGTCGCCTTCATCCGCGAAGAGACCGGCCGCGATTTCCATATCGAGGTCGCCTGCTATCCCGAAGTGCATCCGCAGGCACGCTCGCCCGAAGCGGACTTGCAGGCCTTCGCGGCCAAGATGCATGCGGGCGCTGACTCGGCGATCACGCAGTACTTCTTCAGCCCCGAGGCCTACTTCCGCTTCGTCGACGAGGCACGCAAGCTGGGGCTCGCGGCGCCGATCGTGCCGGGCATCATGCCGATCACGAGCTCGACCCAGCTGATGCGCTTCTCGGATGCCTGCGGCGCCGAGATCCCGCGCTGGATCCGGCTGCGGCTGCAGGGCTTCGGCGACGACATGGCCTCGATCAAGGCCTTCGGTCTCGACGTGGTGACCGAGCTCTGCGCGCGCCTCGCCAGCGGCGGCGCGCCGGCGATGCACTTCTACACGATGAACCAGTCGGTGGCGACGCTCGCGTTGCTGGAGCGGCTGGGCTGGGACGAATGAGGTCGCGCCGCCTCGCCGGACGGCTGGCGCTCGTCGCCGCCGCCGTCTGGCTGGCGGGTTGCACCACGCCGCGCTCGTCCTCGCCCGGCGAGGGCGCGCAGGGATTGCGGCCGCTGGCGCGGCAGCCCGCGCTGCCGCCCGGCGCGCCGCCGCGTTCGCAGGTGCCTTCGGCGCGCTATGACCTCGCGGGGCCGGGTGCCGACGAATTGCCGGACGACGGCGCACCGGGCGACGCGGGCCCGCGCGAAATCTTCGAGCGCGGCGGCGCTTCCTGGTACGGCATCCAGTTCCACCAGCGCAAGACCGCGAACGGCGAGCGCTTCGACATGACGGAGCTGACGGCCGCGCACAAGACGCTGCCCTTCAACACCCGCGTCTGCGTGCGCAGCCTGGTGAACGGGCGCGAGGTGCTGGTCCGCATCAACGACCGCGGGCCGTATGCCTCGGGCCGCATCATCGACCTGAGCCGTGCCGCGGCCGAATCGATCGGCATGCTGGGGATGGGCATCAAGCAGGTTGCGTTGTCGATCATGGACAAGAACGGCGCGCGCTGTGCCGGCGCGGTGGTCGAGGCGAATGGGGTAGCGGACGCGGCGCCGGCTGCCGAAGCGCCTGCCAAGAAGCCTCCTGCGGCCAGACGAAGCCGCGAAGTGCCGCCGCGCCAGCGGCGCTGAAGCGCGCCGCGGCGGCCGGCTCAGCCGCCACTCTCGAGCGAGGAGGCGGCGTGGCGATCCTGGCCGAGGCGCTGCGCCATCTGCGGCAGCGCGGGCTCGAGCAGCGCCTTCAGCGTGTAGGGCGGATTGATCAGGAACATGCCGCTCGCCGGCAGGCCCGGCCGGTGCGTGGCACCCGACGCGTCGGTGACGATCTTGCTCGACTTGACCGTCAGCGTCGCATGCAGCCAGGACTTGCCGGCCTTGGTGGCCAGCGTCTTGAGCCGGCGCGGCAGGTCGTGCGCCTCGGGCCGCGGAATGATCGGATACCACACGGCATAGGTGCCGGTCGCGAAGCGCTTGAGCGCCGCGGTCACGAAATCGAGCACGCGCGCATAGTCGCTCTTGATCTCGTAGCTCGGGTCGCACAGCACCAGCGCGCGGCGCGAGGGCGGCGGCAGGAACTTGGTCGCGCTGCCGAAACCGTCGTCGCGCAGCACCGCGATCTGGCGCCCGGCCTCGAGCTGCGCGATGTTGGCGTCGAGGGTGCGCGCATCGGTCGGGTGCAGCTCGAAGAGCTTGAGCTTGTCGTGCTCGCGCAGCAGGTGGTGCGTGATGAAGGGCGAGCCGGGGTAGATGCGCGCGCCGCCCTTGGGGTTGAAGTCGCGGACCACTTCGAGGTAGCGCGCGAGCGCATCGGGCAGCGGTGCCCCGGCCGCGTCTTTCGCCTCCGAAAGGAGGCGCAGCACGCCCTCGGCGGCCTCGCCGCTGGTGCCCGCGTAGTCGCCGTCGAGCCGGTAGAGGCCGGCACCTGCGTGCGTGTCGACCACCGTCAGGGCCGCCTCTTTTTCGAGCAGGTGGTCGAGCGTGGCAATCAGCACCGTGTGCTTGAGCACGTCGGCGTGGTTGCCGGCATGGAAGGCGTGGCGGTAGCTGAACATGAGAAATAGTGCCTGGAAGATGAACGGGGGAACGCTAGACTCACGCGCCGTAACATTGAATTACAAGAGGGGTCGAGGATGCGAGGAGCAAGCTGGCGATTCTGGGGCCTGTGCGTGGGCGCAGCCGTTCTGTCTATTTTGACGGGCTGCGCCTCCGTCACGCACGGCACCACGCAGACCGTGAAGATCGAGACGCTCACCCCGGGCGGACAGACGGTCGAAGGCGCGGAATGCAGGCTTTCCAACGACAAGGGGGAGGCCCTCGGGCTGTCCGGACAGAGCGTGCCCGTGCGGCGCTCGGGTGGCAATCTTTCGATCCACTGCACGCAGGCGGGACAGGCGCCAGCCGTCGGATCGGCCGTTTCACGCGTGAATGCGGGCATGGTGGGCAACGTCCTCATCGGCGGTGCAATCGGCGCCGCGATCGATGTGGGGACCGGCTCGGGTTTCAACTATCCGAGCTGGATGCAACTCGTCTTCGGCGAGGAGCGCACCTTCGACCGCAGCACGCAGCAGGGCGACCAGCCCGTGGCGGGGGTGAGCGTGGGCACGACGACCCCGCTTGCCGCCGCCAAGCCCCCCGTGACCGGCACTGTGGTGGCGAAGAAGGATCCCGGCGGCAGCAGCGCCCAAGGCGCTCGCCCGGCGGCGCCCGAGCCGGCTGGTGCGGTTCCCGCATCCGCTGCACGGGTCTCGATGGACGACCTCAACGCCTTGCTGCCGGCCAAGCCATGACGATGGCAATGAAGAATTCGTTGCGCTGGACCTCGCTGCTCATCGCAGGCGGCTTGGCCACCAGCGGCGCGCAGGCGCTGGAACCCGACGCGCTGTTCGAAAAAGTCTCGCCCGGCGTCTGGACCGTGCGCACCTTCGATGCCCAGGAGCGCCCGCTGCGCGGCGGCAGCGCTGTGGTGGTCGCGCCCGGCCGCCTGGTCACCAATTGCCACGTACTGGCCAAGGCGAGCAGCTTCGTGATTCGGCAAGACAACGTCACCTACGGCGCGACGCTCGAATATCCGGACGTCGAGCGGGACTTGTGCCAGATCAAGGTGGCCAACTTCCGCGTGGCGCCGTTGCAGATCGCACCGGCCGGCGCGGCGCGCGTGGGACAGCGGGTGTATGCCATCGGCAGCCCGCGCGGCTTCGAGAACACCCTCGGCGAGGGGATCCTGTCGGGCCTGCGCGGTGGCGATCTTGCCGACGCCCGCCTGCTGCAGACCACAGCGCCGATCTCTCCCGGCTCGAGCGGCGGCGGGTTGTTCGACAGCGAGGGGCGCCTGGTCGGCATCACGACTTTCGGCGTGCGCGAAGCCGGCAGCCTCAACTTCGCGGTGCCGGCCGACTTCGTCGCGGAAATCCCCGCCCGGGCGCAGGCTGCGATGGCGCGCCGCGCCGAGGGCGGCGATGGCGCGATGGGCCCGCGCGGGTTGACCGATCCCCTTCGTCCCGGCAATGCGCTCGAATATGTACGCACGGACCGACTGACCGGAAACCGTGCTTCGGTCGTCTACCGGCTGGATCGCATCACGGACGACGAACTGTTCTTCAACATGGGCGGCCGGATCGAGAAGGCGGACGGACGGGTTGTGACAGTCGCTTCTCCGGCCGGCGGGTACTTCGATTCGTCTTCGCCGCCGGGCGGATGGGGTCGCAAGGACATCAAGCCAGGCATGCGCTGGCACCTAGACTATGTCGCGACCACGGGCGAGAAGTGGCGGCACGAACTGGATGCCGTCGTCGTCGGCGAACGATCGATGCGCGTGGACGGAACGGAAGTCCGGGCCGTCCAGATCGCGTACACGGGATGGATCTATGCCTCGTACGGCACCGGCGCCTCCCTGGTCGGGACGCCGTTCGAGGCCACAGCCTGGTACGCCCGCGAGCTGGGCCGCGTCGTGCGCTTCGAGGCTCAGCATCGGCGCGG
Source organism: Variovorax sp. CF079 (assembly GCF_900101545.1). Taxonomy (GTDB): domain Bacteria; phylum Pseudomonadota; class Gammaproteobacteria; order Burkholderiales; family Burkholderiaceae_C; genus Variovorax. The sequence goes on from NZ_FMZU01000018.1 coordinate 84,459, forward strand.
CAATTCGAGCAGCACGAGCGAATCGATCGAACTCGTTCGCGTGATTCGCTAGGGCGCCGGGGCCCCGGATTTGCCCGGCTGGATCGATTCTTCGTATAATCGTTGGCTTCGCAGCGCTTTTGTGGCCCCGCGGCGAAGCTTCAAAACCCCACCTAAGAGATTCCCGCCAGAGGAACGCCGACCGTGGAAAAGGGCCCGCCAAACCTTCCTTTGCAGGAAAACTCATGACCAAAACGTTCAGCGCCAAGCCCGCTGACGTGACGCACGAGTGGTTTGTGATTGACGCGACCGACAAGGTCCTCGGACGAGTAGCCAGCGAAGTTGCTCTCCGTTTGCGCGGCAAACACAAGGCCATTTACACGCCTCACGTCGATACCGGTGACTTCATCGTCATCATCAACGCAGCCCAGCTGCGCGTCACCGGCGCCAAGCCGCTTGACAAGGTGTACTACCGCCACTCGGGCTACCCGGGCGGCATCACGGCCACCAACTTCCGCGACATGCAAGCCAAGCATCCGGGCCGCGCCCTGGAAAAGGCCGTCAAGGGCATGCTGCCCAAGGGCCCGCTCGGCTACGCAATGATCAAGAAACTCAAGGTGTACGGCGGCGCAGAGCACCCGCATACCGCCCAACAGCCCAAAGTGCTGGAACTGTAAGGAGCCTTGAGAATGATTGGTGAATGGAACAATGGCACCGGCCGTCGCAAATCGAGCGTCGCCCGCGTGTTTCTGAAAAAAGGCACCGGCAAGATCACGGTCAACGGCAAAGACATCCAGGATTTCTTTGGCCGCGAAACGTCGATCATGATCGCCAAGCAACCGCTCTTCTTGACCAACAACGTCGAAACCTTCGACATCATGGTCAACGTGGCGGGCGGCGGCGAATCGGGCCAGGCAGGCGCGACGCGCCACGGCATCACCCGTGCGCTGATCGACTACGACGCGACGCTCAAGCCGGTGTTGAGCCAGGCCGGCTTCGTGACGCGCGATGCGCGTGAAGTCGAGCGCAAGAAGGTCGGTCTGCATTCCGCACGCCGCCGCAAGCAGTTCTCGAAGCGCTGATCGCCTTTTGGGCTTATCGCTCGCACTGTCAAAGAGCCGCCTTCGGGCGGCTTTTTGCTGATTGCAGTAGCATCACTCTCATTGGCCGCACGTTCGGCCTCCACAGGAGTTCTCCCACATGAGTGCCGTTGCCGAAAACATCCAGACCCAGATGCCCGAGCCGATCATCTTCACGGACAGTGCGGCCGCCAAGGTGGCTGACCTGATCGCAGAAGAGGGCAACCCCGACCTCAAGCTGCGCGTGTTCGTGCAGGGCGGCGGCTGCTCCGGCTTCCAGTACGGTTTCACCTTCGATGAAATCACCAACGAGGACGACACGACCATGACCAAGAACGGCGTGTCGCTCCTGATCGACGCCATGAGCTACCAGTACCTGGTCGGTGCCGAGATCGACTACAAGGAAGATCTGCAGGGCGCCCAGTTCGTGATCAAGAACCCGAACGCCACCAGCACCTGCGGCTGCGGATCGAGCTTCTCGGCCTGATGCAGTAACCCTCCGCCAAAGAGCCGCCTTCGGGCGGCTTTTTGCTGCCCGAGGTTTTCCAGGCCTTCAGGCCGGGTAGATGGCGCCGAGCACGCGTGCGCCGCGGGCGCCGGTCACGCTGGCGAGGTTGCCCGATTCGCCGCGCATCGTGCTGCGCGCCAGCCAGGCAAAGGCCGCAGCCTCGACCTGCTGGGGCGGCAGGCCGCGGTCGGCGGAGGAGACCACCTTCACGGTGGGCAGCAGCGCCTGCAGGCGGGCCAGGAGGTGGTGATTGAGCGCGCCCCCACCGCAGACGATCAGCAGCTCGCTGCCGGCGCCATGGCGCTGCAGATCCGCGGCGCAGACCGTAGCGGTCAGCTCGGCCAGGGTCGCCTGCACGTCGGCCGGCGCGGCCGCCGAGGTGCCCAGATGCGAGGCCAGCCAGGTCGGGTTGAACAGGTCCCGCCCGGTACTCTTGGGCGGCGCCTTGGCGAAGTAGGCGTCGGACCGAAGACGCGAGAGCAGGTCGGGCAGCACCCGGCCGCTGGCAGCCCACTGGCCGGCATGGTCGAAGGGCTGGCCGTTGTGGCTCTGGCACCAGTGGTCGAGCAGCGCGTTGCCCGGCCCGCAATCGAAGCCGAGCACCGTGCCGCTGCCGGCCGGCAGCAGGCTCAGATTGGAGATTCCGCCGATGTTCAGCACGGCGACGGCCTGGTCGTCGCGCGCGAACAGCGCCCGATGAAAAGCGGGCACCAGCGGCGCGCCCTGGCCACCGGCTGCGAGGTCGCGGCTGCGGAAATCGGCCACCACCCGGATGCCCGTGAGCTCCGCGATCAGCGAGGGATTGTTGATCTGCAACGTGTAGCCGACGTCGTCGAACTCGCCCGGCCGGTGGCGCACCGTCTGGCCGTGTGCACCGATGGCCGTCACGGCCTCGGCGGCGGTGCCGGTATCGGCCAGCAGCTGTTGCACCACGCTCGCGTAAATCCTTGCGAGCTCATTGCCGGCCAGTGCGGCTCGGTGCAATTCGTTGTCGCCGCCCAGCGCATTGAGCGCCTCCAGCTCGGCGCGCAGAGAAACGGGAAAGCTGGCGGTGGCGTGTGCCCGCACTGCGATGCGTCCTTCCGAAAAGTCGGCCAGGACGCCGTCGACACCGTCGAGCGAAGTGCCGGACATCAGGCCGATGAAGAGCTCTTCAGCCATCGCCGGGAGCGAAAAACGCCTAGTCTGCGCTGGCCTGGACGACCGAGAAGGCGGCAGCCAGTTCCGTGCGCGTAGCGCCGGCAAGGCGCTCGAAGGCCGGCCGCGCCGCCGCGGTGATCGGCACGCCGCCATCCTGCTGGGCGATGGTGGCCGGATCCTGGTATTCGCCATTCACCCGGAACTCAAAGTGCAGGTGCGGACCGGTGGCCCAGCCGGTGGAGCCGACCGCGCCAACGGTCTGGCCCTGGCTCAGGCTCTGGCCGACCTTGACGTCGATGCGGCTCAGATGCGCATAGGCCGTCTGCTGGTGGTTGCGGTGATTCACGATCACGATGTTGCCGTAGCCGCTCTGCGTGCCTGCGAATTCCACCGTGCCGTCGCCCACGCTGCGCACGGTCGTCCCGGTGGGCGCGGCATAGTCGATGCCGTTGTGCTGGCGCCAGCTGTTGAGAATGGGGTGCATGCGCATCGCGAAGCCGCTCGACACGCGAGAGAACTCGACCGGCGAGTTCAGGTACGCGCGACGCAGGCTCTCGCCGTTGGGACGGTAGTAACCGCCCTTTTGCCCGGGCTCCTGGAACCACAATGCCTGGTGCAGCTTGCCGTTGCTCTCGAACTCGGCCGACAGCACACGGCCGCTGCGCAGCGTCTGCCCGTCGGCATCGAAGGTTTCGTAGACGACGGCGAAGCGGTCGCCCTTGCGCAGCGAGCGGAAATCGACGTCGCCCGAGAAGATGTCGGCCAGCTGGCTCGCCACGGAATCGGGGATGCGTGCATCGTCGGTGGCCGCAAAGAGCGAGCTGCGAACGATGCCGCTGGCCAGCCGGCTGCCCGGGGTCAGGGCGTCGGTTTCGGTGCGCACGCGATAGCCGGCGCCGATCTTTTCGACCACCAGGCGCTTGAAGCCGCCGTCGCCGTCGGGAATCCAGCGGGCGCTGAGTTTTTGCAAGGTGTTTTCTTGCGTGGCCTCGGCGGTCACGGTGCGGCCGACGCGGCTGAACAGGGCCATGCGAGCCTCGGCATTGCCGCGCACGAAGGCGGCTGCTGCGGCGTCGTCGATGCCCAGTCGGCGCAGCAGCGCTTCGGCCGTGTCGCTCGAACGGGTGATTTCGGTACGGAACAGCGTGAAACCGTGGGTATCGAGCGCTTCCACCTGGTCGGCGAAGGAGCGTGGGGTGACGGCTTCGAACACTTGCTTGACGGGCAGCTCGGACGCATCGGGGCCGAGCGATGCAACGGCGAAGGCACCGCCGCCGGCGGACAGCAGCAGCGCGGCGATGGCCGCCGTGATCTGCCTCGGGTACGTCCGGAATGTATAGGCCACGCGGGAAGCAAGCGCCTCCTCGGCGGCAAGAATGCCGTTGATCAAACTTCGAATTCCAGCTCAGGTTCAGCAAATCCGCGCTGCAAAGACCGTGTCGGACGGGCGGCAGGACGGTGCGGAAAAAAAAGCGCCGCTTAGAATCCGGCGCTTGAAAAGTCGGGCTGAGTATAGCTTCGGCCATAGTCAAATCAGCCAAAAAGCGCCATGAACCCCGATTTTGTTACAACCGCAAGCCTGTCCGATGGTGTAGGACGCGCCCTTGAAGTTTCACTTCGTGGGGTCGACGAATTGCTGCCCCAGGATGAGTGGGTGAGGAAGCTCCAGCGCGCCGAGGCGACCGGCAAGCCGTTGCGGATCAAGCTGGGCCTGGACCCGACGGCGCCCGACATCCATATCGGCCACACGGTGGTGCTCAACAAGATGCGCCAGCTGCAGGACCTCGGCCACACCGTGATCTTCCTGATCGGCGACTTCACCACCACCATCGGCGACCCCTCCGGCCGCAACAGCACCCGGCCGCCGCTCACGCGCGAGCAGATCGAGGCCAACGCCCAGACCTACTACCGGCAGGCCAGCTTGGTGCTGGACCCCTCGAAGACCGAAATTCGTTACAACTCCGAGTGGAGCGACCCGCTGGGTGCGCGCGGGATGATCCAGCTGGCGGCCAAGTACACCGTGGCGCGGATGATGGAGCGCGACGACTTCAGCAAGCGCTTCAAAGCCGGCCAGTCGATCTCGGTGCATGAGTTCCTCTATCCGCTGATGCAGGGCTACGACTCGGTGGCGCTCAAGTCCGACCTCGAACTGGGCGGCACCGACCAGAAGTTCAATCTACTGGTCGGCAGACATCTCCAACAAGAATACGGCCAAGAGCCGCAGTGCATACTCACTATGCCGCTGCTGGAGGGGCTCGATGGCGTCGAGAAGATGTCGAAGAGCAAGAACAACTACATCGGCATCAGCGAGGACGCCAACACCATGTTCGCCAAGGTGCTGTCGATCTCGGACACGCTGATGTGGCGCTGGTACACCTTGCTGAGCTTCCGCTCGCTGGCCGAGATCGCGGCGCTCAAGGCCGAGGTCGAGGGCGGCCGCAATCCGAAGGATGCCAAGGTCGCGCTCGCCAAGGAGATCACGGCGCGCTTCCACAGCCAGGCGGCGGCCGAGGCGGCCGAGCAGGATTTCATCAACCGCAGCAAGGGCGGCGTGCCGGACGAGATTCCGGAGGTGGCGCTCTCGGGCGCGCCGCTGGGCATCGCCCAGGTGCTCAAGCAGGCGGGGCTGGCGGCCTCGACCTCCGAAGGCAACCGGCTCATCGATGGCGGCGGCGTGCGGGTCGATTCGAGCGTGGTGAGCGACAAGGGACTCAAGCTGGCGGCGGGCAGCTATGTCGTGCAAGTCGGCAAGCGCAAATTCGCGCGCGTCAGCTTGAGCTGAGCCGGAGCCTGCTCTTCAGCGCACTGGGGACCTGAAATACGCCGTTTAGTGCGGGACCGGGGGTGGCAGCAGCTCGAAGAGCAACTTGTGTTCGGCTTGCACCCGGGCCGGATCGGCCTGATCGACCACCGGCGCGCCACGCGTGGCGGTCGTGGCGCGCTGATAAGGTTTCGAGAGCGTCTCTTCGAAGTCATTGTTGCTGCGCACGACCAGGGCCGACGAGCTGCCGTCGGCTTGCGGCAACAACACAACCCGCGTGGACGAAGACGAGGGTGATGTGCTGGAGCAGGCCGCCAGCAGCGTAGCCGACAGGACGGCAACGACAAGCCCGGAGAAAAGGCGAGACGTGTTCACTGCTGCGCGTCCGCCTGCACGATGAAGTCCGTGCCGCGGATGCCGATGGTGGCGGTCTGCGTCTCGATCCGCACGGCGTCGGGCTGGGTCTTGCCGATCAGGCCGGTCACCATGCGCAGCGATCCGCGGAGCAGCGAAACCAGCAAGCCGCCGTCGCGCGTGGCCGGATCGAAATGGAACTGCTTGAGGTCGAGCCGCGATGAGGGCCCCACCACCATCGTCGTGCCGTCGCGCAGCACCAGGCTGGCGGCCGAGTCGGCCTCGGTGACGATGCGGTCGATCGGTGCGATAGCGTCGCCGGCGTGCGCCGGACGCGCGGTGCCGTCGGTGTTGAGAAGCTGAACGCTGCCGCGCACCGACTTCAGGATGCCGGCATGCTCCGCGGCCAGCGCCTGGGCCAGAGCGCCGGCGCTGGCGAGCAGAAGCAGACCGCACAAGCTCATGGCCAAGCGTTTCTTCATGAGCACTCCTGTCCGGGTTTCTTGTTCCTGCACATGGTAAGCGAGGGCGAGCACCGCGGCCGTGCCACGATAATTCGCCACCTTTCTGCGGCGATGTCTCGTTTTCCCTTGTCCACCACCGACCGTTCTTCGTCTCCGGCCGCGTTGAGCCCGCAGTTGCTGCTGCGCGCCTCGATCGCCGTCGCGCTGATCACGATCGTGCTCAAGGGTGCGGCCGGCTGGCTGACGAACTCCATGGGCCTGATCTCGGACGCCATGGAGTCCTTCGTGAACCTGGCCAGCGCGATGTTCGCGCTCGCGATGGTCACGATCGCCGCGCGGCCGGCCGACGAAGACCATCCCTATGGCCATCACAAGGCCGAATATTTCTCGTCGGGCTTCGAAGGCATCCTGATCATCGGCGCGGCCATCGCTATCCTCTGGGCGGCGGTGCTGCGGCTGCTCTCGCCCGAGCCGTTGGACAAGCTGGGCTGGGGCCTGGCGCTGTCGATCCTCAGTTCGGGCTTCAATGCCGCATTGGCTTTCGCGCTGTTTCGCGCGGCGCGCGTGCACCGCTCCATCGCACTGGAGGCCGATGGGAGGCACCTGCTGGCCGATGTCTGGACCTCGGCCGCGGTCGTGATCGGCATCGCCGCGGTCGGCCTCACGGGCTGGCTCTGGCTCGATCCGCTGCTCGCGATCGGCGTGGCGCTGAACATCGCGCGCGAAGGGGTGAAACTGGTGTGGCGTTCGTCGCAGGGGCTGATGGACGAGGCGCTCGACCCCGCGTCGCAGGCGCTGCTGCACGCCACGCTGGAAAGCTTTGCCGCCAGCGTGCCCGAGGGCGCGCAGCTTCGCTTCGACGACATCGCGACGCGCCGTGCCGGCCAGCGCCGCTTTGCCGACCTGCACATGCACGTGCCCGGCGACTGGTCGCTCGAGCGCGCAGCGGCCTTGCGCGATGCGCTCGAGCAGGCGCTGATGGACGCGGTGCCCGGCCTGCGCGTGACCATCCAGCTGCTGCCGCTGGGCATGGAAGCGCGCGCCACGCAGATCGAGGACGACGCATGAAGGCGCTGCTCCAGCGCGTGGCCGAAGCGCGCGTCGACATCGGCGGCCGCACCGTCGGCGCCATCGATGCAGGCCTGCTCGTGCTGCTCTGCGCGGAGCGCGGCGACGGCGATGCCTTGGCCGATCGCCTGCTCGCGAAGATCCTGAAGCTGCGCATCTTCTCGGACGAGGCCGGCAAGATGAACCGCAGCGTGCAGGACATCGGCGGCGGCCTGCTGGTGGTGAGCCAGTTCACGCTGGCGGCCGATGTGAGCGGCGGCAACCGCCCGAGCTTCACGCAGGCGGCGCCGCCCGACGAGGGGCGCCGGCTCTACGAGTACTTCGTGGCCCGGGCGCGCGACGCGCATCCGGTGGTGGCCACCGGCGAGTTCGGCGCCGACATGCAGGTGCGGCTGGTGAACGACGGGCCGGTCACGATTCCGCTGCAGATATCGCCGTGAGCTTCAGTAGGGGTTCTTGATGCCGAGCCGCGCGAGGATCTCGATCTCTCGCGCCTCCATCGCCTCGGCGTCGGCCTCACCAGTCTCGTGGTCCCAGCCCTGCGCATGCAGCGTGCCGTGCACCAGCAGGTGCGCATAGTGCGCGGCCAGTGTCTTGCGCTGTTCCTTCGCTTCACGCGCAACCACCGGCGCGCAGAGCACCAGATCCGCCATCACGACCGGGCTTTGTGCATAGTCGAAGGTCAGCACGTTGGTCGCGTAGTCCTTGCCGCGGAATTCGCGGTTGAGCTGCTGGCCTTCCTCGGCATCGACGATGCGCACGGTGATCTCGCCGTCGGCATCGAGCGCATGGCGGATCCAGCGCGCGACCTGGTGGCGCGGCAGCGCGGCGCGGTGGCGCGCCGCGTCGCGAAAGCGCGCGAACTGCAGCGACAGCGACAAGGCGGCGAGCGCCATCTCAGCGGCTCGCAGCGCGCTTGCGCGCACCGTCGTAGGCATCGACGATCCGCGCCACCAGTGGATGCCGCACCACGTCGGCGCTGGTGAAGTGCGTGATGGCAATGCCGTTGACGCGCCTGAGCACGCGTTCGGCATCGATCAGGCCACTCAGTTGCTCCTTGGGCAGGTCGATCTGGCTCACGTCACCGGTCACCACCGCCTTGGCGCCGAAGCCGATGCGCGTCAGGAACATCTTCATCTGCTCGGGCGTGGTGTTCTGCGCCTCGTCGAGGATCACGAAGGCATTGTTGAGCGTGCGGCCGCGCATGAAGGCAAGCGGCGCGATCTCCAGCGTGTTGCGCTCGAAGGCCTTCTGCACGCGATCGAAACCCATCAGGTCGTAGAGCGCGTCGTACAAGGGCCGCAGGTAGGGGTCGACCTTCTGCGTGAGGTCGCCGGGCAAAAAACCGAGCCGTTCGCCGGCTTCCACCGCGGGGCGCGTGAGCACGATGCGCTGCACGGCGCTGCGCTCCAGCGCATCGACCGCGCAAGCCACGGCGAGGTAGGTCTTGCCGGTGCCGGCGGGGCCGATGCCGATCGTGATGTCGTGGTTGGCGATGTTGTCGAGGTAGACGCTCTGGTTGGGCGTGCGCGCACGCAGGTCGGTGCGGCGCGTGGCCAGCGTCACCGCGCCGTCGTCGGCCTCGGTCATCGAGCTGTCGCCCGCCACCGTGAGCTGCACCACCGCCGCATCGATCGGGCGCTGGGCGATCTCGTAGAGCGCCTGCAGCACGTCCATCGCGCGCTGTGCGTTGAGCTTGGGCCCCTCGATCTTGAACTGCTCGTGCCGGTGCGCGATCTTGACGTTGAGCGCCTCCTCGATACGCCGCAGGTGCGCGTCGAGCGGCCCGCAGAGGTGCCCCAGGCGCGTGTTGTTGGGCGGGGCGAAGGTGTGTCGCAGAATCACGCGGATTTCATTTCAAAGCGAGAAGGGCACACATGATAGGCAAACTCACCGGCATCCTGGCCGAACGCAATCCGCCGCAGGTGGTGGTGGACTGCAACGGCGTTGGCTACGAGGTCGACGTGCCGATGAGCACCTTCTACAACCTGCCTTCCACCGGCGAACGCGTTTCGCTGCTCACGCATTTCGTGGTGCGCGAGGATGCGCAGGTGCTCTACGGCTTCGGCAGCGCCGACGAGCGCGCCACTTTTCGCCAGCTCATCAAGATCTCGGGTGTCGGACCGCGCATGGCGCTGGGCGTGCTGTCCGGCCTCAGCGTCGCCGAGCTCGCGCAGGCCATCACCCTGCAGGACGCGGGGCGGCTGGTGAAGATTCCCGGCATCGGCAAGAAGACCGCCGAGCGGCTCTTGCTCGAACTCAAGGGCAAGCTGGGCGCCGACATCGGCGCGCCTGCGCATGCGGCGACCGATGCGCAGGCCGACATCCTGCAAGCGCTGGTCGCGCTGGGCTACAGCGACAAGGAGGCCGCCGCCTCGCTCAAGGCCTTGCCGAAGGATGTGGCGGTGGGCGAAGGAATCAAGCTGGCGCTGAAGGCGCTGGCGAAGTAGCGTTCAGGCGTGGATCTTCTCGTGGCGCGCCAGCATCGCCACGAACTGCGCGAGTCGGCGTTCGCGCGTCTCTGCTTTCTTGGCAGTCTGTAGGCGCCACAGAATTGCATAGCGGTTGGCGGCATCCAGCGTCTCGAAGAAGGCGGCCGCGTGGCGATCGGCGTCGAGCGCGGCCTTCAGATCGGGCGGGATGGCGGACGTGCGTGCGCCGTCGTAGGCCGCTTCCCAGCGACCGTCCTTCTTCGCCCGATCGATCTGCGCCTTGCCGGCCGGCCGCATGCGCTTCTCCTTCACCAGCGTCATGGCCTTGTCGCGATTGATCTTCGACCAGACGCTCCTGGCCGACCTCGGCGTGAAGCGCTGCAGCCAGAAGCTGTCGTCATCGGCCTTCTTCCGGCCATCGATCCAACCCTGGCAAAGCGCTTCCTCGACCGCTTCGGCATAGCTCACCGAGCGCTCGCTGCTGTCCTTCTTCGCGAGGCGCAGCCACACGCCCGCCGATGTGGCGTGATGGGTGGCGAGCCACTTCTTCCATTGCGCCGCAGTCTCGAAAAATAGTGACGCCTCTTCGGATGCCGTCATGGAACCCACCAGTAGCGCAGTGCGTGGAAGTAGATCGGCGCCGCGAAGATCACCGAGTCGAGCCGGTCGAGCATGCCGCCGTGCCCTTCGATCATCGTGCCCCAGTCCTTGACGCCGCGGTCGCGCTTGATGGCCGACATCACCAGGCCGCCGAAGAAGCCCATCACGCAGATGGTCAGCGCCATCAGCGCCGCCTGCCAGGCATTGAAGGGCGTGGCCCAGTAGAGCGCGGCGCCCAGCGCGGTGGCGCTGGCCACGCCGCCGATCAGGCCTTCCCAGGTTTTCGACGGCGAGAGCTCGGGCGCCACCTTGCGCCGGCCGAAGAGCTTGCCCCAGACGTACTGCAGAACGTCGCTGCCCTGCACCACGATCACGAGAAAGGCGATCAACAGCAGGTTGCGGCCTTCGAAGCCAGGGATCTGCAAGGTCAGCAGCGCCGGCACGTGGCTGATGCAGAACACGCAGACCATCAGCCCCCACTGCACCTTGGACGTGCGCTCGAGGAAGCGCTTGGTGTCGCCGCCGACCGCGGCGAGGATCGGCAGCACCAGGAAGGCGTAGACCGGGATGAAGATCGAGTAGAGCCCGTACCACTCGATCCAGATCAGGAAGTACTGCACCGGCAGCGCGACGAAGAAGGCGAGCGCGATCGCATGGTGGTCGCCGCGCCGCGTATAGGCCAGGCTCATGAATTCGCGCAGCGCGTAGAACGAGATCAGGTAGAACAGCAGGATCACGCCGCCCTTGCCGAACGCGAAAGCGATGCCGATCACCGCGACCATCACCCACCATGCGTTGACGCGCGAGTTCAGGTTGTCGATCACCGAATGGGGCTGGCCCTGCGCCACGCGCCATTTGAGCAGCGCGCCGATGGCCGAGGCGAGGATCAGCACGCCGGCGACGCCGCCGAAGAGCGTGAGCGTGGTCTCGGTGGAGGCAGAGATGTTCATGATGGCGAGATCTCTTCCGCGCGGTCGTACTCGGGCCGCAGATCGAGCATCGCCGCGCGCGCCCGCGCGATGAACGCGTTCTTGTCTTCGTCTTCGGCCAGGCTGATCGGCGTGCCGTAGCGCACGCTGCAGGCGAGCGGAATCGGCACCAGCGTGCCCTTGGGCAGCACGCGCTTGAGGTTTTCGATCCAAACCGGCACCAGCCGCACCTGAGGACAGGCGCGGGCCAGGTGGTAGAGCCCGCTCTTGAGCGGCAGCAGCACCTCCTCGCCGATGTTGCGCGTGCCTTCGGGAAACATGATCAGCGAGTCGCCCGAGCGCAGCGCCTCGGTCATCTGGTCGACCGGGTTGGCCGCTTCGCCGCCGGCGGCGCTGCCGTCGCGGCGGATCATCAATGCGTTGAACACGTCGCGGCCGATGAAGCGGCGCAGCGGCGAGGCGTCCCAGTAATCCTGCCCGGCCACCGGCCGTGTGAGCGCGCGCAGGTCCGGCGGCAGCGTGGCCCACAGCAGCACGAAGTCGCCATGGCTGGTGTGGTTGGCGAAGTAGAGCGTCTGCTCGGCCTTCGGGCTGGTGCCGGCCCAGATGGCGCGCACGCCGGTCAGGAGCTTGGCGAAGACGACGATCAGCCAGGCCGAGACGACGGCCGCCGCCTTGCGCAGCCCGCCCGATTCGGAAGAACTCATGACAACTCCTCGGGATTCATGCGTGGCCTCAGCGCCAGTCCTGCATCGCGAGCGCCATCGCGAAGACGATGGTCTGCGCGATGACCGCGATGCCGTGGCGCTGCACCAGTTGGCGAGTGCCGAGCACGCGATCGGTCAGCGGGCGCGAGCCGTCGCCACCGCGCCGCAGGCCGAGCTGTTCGAGCGCGCGGTCCATCGAGGGCAGCGACGCGATCGTCGCTGTCGCGAGCCCGTCGAACAGGGTTGCGTCGAACCGCAGGCGCAGCGCGAGGTAGCGCTCCGGCAGTCCGATCAACGCGACGGCCGCGTAGGCGATCCAGGCGGCCGAGCCCAGCGAGCGCCCCGTCAGAGCCAGCACCAGACCAGAGATGAAGGAAAGGGCAAGGCCCCAAAAGGCGAGCGCGTCGCTGGCGCGCAGCAATCCGGCCGTGGCCGTGCACAGTGCGCGGTCGTTGTCGTCATTCATCGCGTGTCTTTCCCGAGGTGGCCAGTTGATCGAGCGCGGCGAGCCAGGCCGGGCGCAGCACGATCTGCGGGCGCGCGCGGCGCACCGCATCGTGCGCGAGCGCCATGGTGCCGGCGGCGCCGTGAACGCCGAGCCAGCCGATCACCGAGGCCGCGCTGCGCGAGAAGCCGAGCGCGCAGCAGACCCACACCGCCTGACCGCTGCGGCGCTGGCCCTCGATGACGGCGACGGCGCGTTGCAGCCGCAGTGCCGTCGGTACCGTGAGATCGAGCATCGGCACGCAGCGCGCGCCGGGCACCGGCAGCGTCTGCAGTTCGGCACAGAGGCTCAGAAGCCGCGGCCGTCCCGCGGCCTCCCACTCGGCGCGCGTCGGCAGGCGGCCGAGGCGCAGGCCGGGCGCCACTTCGACCGAGGCGGGCAGCCGCCGTGTCCAGAGCCACGCGTTGACGACGGCGCCCAGGCGGTAGGGCGCGAACAGCCAGCGCGCGGCCCAGTGCATGCGGCCGTGGTGGTCCATTTGGAAGCCGTGCGCGTCCAGGCCTGCGTAGTTCAGCGCCACCAGCGCGAGCGACAAGGCCGGCCACATCAGCCAGAGCGCGGCACCGCGCAGGCCGAGCGCCGCGGCGAAGAAGAGCAGCGCACCCGCCGCGTAGAAGCCGGCCAGCTTCCAGCGTTGCGGGCCGCGCGCGAGCCGCCAGGCGCGCGGCATCGCCAGCACGCGTTCGAGCGGCCAGAGCCAGACGCAGACCAGGCCCAGCAGCGCACCGGTCGGGATGTCGATGAAGTGGTGCTGCCAGGTGGTGAGCACCGAGGCGCAGATCGCAAAGGCCCAGACATGCAGCAGTGCGCGCGCCCAGCGCGTATGGATCAGGCGCCGGTACCAGTCCCACAGGATCACCGCCAGCGCGATGTGCAGCGAGGGCGCCTGGTTGAAGGGCTGATCGAAGCCGCGCAGCGCGTCGAACAGGAAGGCCGGTGCGCCCTCGACCGCCGGCTGCCCGAAGCTGAAGCGCAGCGGCCAGAGGATGAAGCAGCTGACCGCAAGAACCTGCGCTGTCAGCAGCCGCGCTGCATGTCGATCCAGCGTATGGCGGTCGCTCGCGAGAAAGAGCGACAGCGCATAGAAGGCATTGATGGTCCAGTACGGAAAGATGGTCCAGGGCCAGAAGGGCACGCCCCGCTCCCACTCGAACACCAGCACCGGCACGTGCGCGCGTGTTGCGGCCCACCAGTTGGCGAAGCCGTAGGTGGCATAGAACAGCGGACCGAGCAGCGCCAGCCAGGCGGCGGCGCGCTTCCAGGGCCGTGGTCCGCGCGAGGGTTTCATGGACCGGTGCGTACGGCCAGCGAGACCGTGAAGATGCCCCATTCGTCGATGCGCTGGTCGATCTTGCGAAAGCCTGCCGCTTCGACCAGCTGGTCCATCTCGGCCTGCGTGCGGCGTCGCATGACCCAGGCATCGCCCTGGCGGTGGCTGGTGAGGGCGCGCGCGATCATCTCCAGTTGGGGGTGCCATGGCTGGCCTGTGTAGACCAGGTAGCCGCCGTCTTCCACCGCGTCGCCGACGCCGGCCAGCGAGCGGCTCACCATCTCGTTGTCGGGGAAGAGTTCGTAGAGGCCCGAGACCACCGCCAGCGTGGGCCGCGGCACCACGCTCGCGAGACCCAGGCGGTCGAAGGCATCGGCCTGGACGAACTGCGCGACATCTTCCAGGCCCTTCTCGGCGATCAGCGCGCGGCCGTCGTGCACGTTGATGTCGCTGTAGTCGCGCAAGAGGATCGAGCCGGCCTTGACCGGACTGGCCTGCACCGCGTCGAGCACGTAGCGGCCGTGGCCGGCGGCAATGTCCATCAGGCGCACTTCGCGGTGCTGCTCGGCCAGTCGTTCCATCGCTTCGCGGAGCAGCTCTTCGACATGGACCTTGCGCTGCCGGATGCCGCGCCAGCCGATGGAATTCAAGTAGGTTCTGTCGATGGAGCGACCGATCGGCCCGGCGCCTCGGGGCTCGTTGCGGTAGACATAGTCGAGCGTGCTGCCCGAATCGAAACCCGTCTCGTGCCCCAGCTTCACGCCGCGCGACAGCAGGCCGCCGAAGCGCAGGCTTCCACGGGTGATCGCCCAGTAGGCTCTGCGCGGCGACAGGGCGGGCAGCGGCTCGGCGAGCGCGCGCGATTCATCGGCGGTCTCGCCGCTCAGGTGGGCCGAGCGCAGGTCGACGGGTTGCGGCGCCTCGTCGAACAGGCGCAGGATGAATTCGCGGATCGCCTGCACCGCGGGCGCGCGGTCTTTCTCGCCCAGCGTGTCGTGGAAGAAGCCGGGCAATTCCAACTTGGTCTTGATCGCGCTACCGAGCCGATCGAAGAACAGGTGCTGCGGCTTGTGATGCACCACCCAGTCGGCGCCGGAGATCAGCAGATGCACGGGCAGCGTGATCGCATTGGCATCCGCCACCACGCGATCGGCCGCCTCGTAAAGGCCCAGCAGGATGTTGACCGCGATCGGCCGCGAGATCAGCGGATCGCTTTCGTAGCTCGCGATGCGTTCGGGGTCGTGCGTGAGGAACTTCGCCTTCACGTAGCTGTTGACGAAGAACAGCCCGCGCAGCTTGTGCATGAGCCCGAGGCCGGCCCGCGCGAAGGGGACGTAAAGCTTGACCTTGAAGGCCGGCGAAGCCAGCGTGAGCCCGCGCACCCGGGGCGCATAGTCGTGCGCCCAGGTCGCGACCAGCACCGCGCCCACGCTCTGCGCGATCACGTGGATGTCCTCGGGCGGCACGCCATGCGCGCTGGCGATGTGCTGGACGAAGGTCTGCACGTCGCGCACCGAGGTCGCGAAGCTCGGGCTGTAGCCGCGCTGGCCCGGGGACTTGCCGTGGCCGCGCGCATCCCAGGCGAAGAAATCGAAGTCCGGCAGATCGAGCTCGTCGACCAAATGCGCCATGCGTGCGCCGTGCTCGTGGCCGCGGTGGAACAGCACGATGGCGCCGCGCCGCGCGCTGCCCGTCGCCGGCCAGTGCCGGTAAAACAGCGACACGTCGTCGTGGGTGCTGAAGTGGTGTTCGTGTGGCACGCGGGCGTCGGTCATTCGGATTTCTCGTCTCAGGTGCGGGTTGCGGCGCCGGCTTCGGCCAGCGCGCGGCGGATGCGGTTGACGATGGTCCAGGCCACCAGCACCGCGACGATCGGCATGAGCCATGCACTCCATGCCGGCAGCGGGCCGCCGAGCGCGATGTAGAGGCCGAGCGCACCGAACACGAAGGCCCGGTCGCTCTTGCCGAGCGGACCGTCGTAGCGGCGCGAGGCGCCCACCGTCGGGCCCAGCGCGCCGGTGAACTCGCTCAAGCCCGCCAGCACGATCACGACGCCGACCCAGAAGGGGCTGAACGGTGCGACCAGCGCGAAGGGCAGGTAGAGCGCCGCATCGGAGAGCACGTCGGTCAGCTCGTTGAGAAAGGCGCCGAGCGCGCTCTGCTGGTTGTGCTCGCGCGCCAGCATGCCGTCGATCGCGTTGAAGGCCATGCGCAGGAACATCCAGAGCGGGATCAGCGCGAAGGCGGCCGGAGAGGGCGCGGCGAAGAAGAGCCAGAGGCCGAGCGCGACCGAGATCGCGCAGGCCGCCACGGTGACCTGGTTGGCCGTGACGCCCATGGCGTGCAGGCGCACGACCAGCGGCCGCAGCAGGGCCTGGAATCGCGGCTTCAGTTCGTAGATCGACACGCTTCTCGTACCCTCCTCGGTCGCGCATTCTGCACGAGGCATCCGTCTCGGAGGCCCCGGTGCTGCACTCGGATGGCCGTTCGGCCGACTAAACTGTTCCTTCAGCCTACCGCCCATGACCATCCAGACCGACGATTTCGCTCCGGCCCCGCAACGCGTGGTCTCCGCCGCGCCCGCCTCGCCCAACGAAGAGGCGATCGAGCGCGCCCTGCGGCCCAAGTTGCTCGACGAGTACGTCGGCCAGGCCAAGGTGCGCGAGCAGCTCGAGATCTTCATCGGCGCCGCCCGCCACCGCGCCGAGGCGCTCGACCACGTGCTGCTCTTCGGCCCGCCGGGCCTCGGCAAGACCACGCTCTCTCACATCATCGCGGCCGAGCTCGGCGTGAACCTGCGCCAGACCTCGGGCCCGGTGCTCGAGAAGCCCAAGGATCTGGCGGCGCTCCTCACCAACCTCGAGCGCAACGACGTGCTCTTCATCGACGAGATTCACCGCCTCTCGCCGGTGGTCGAGGAAATCCTCTACCCGGCGCTGGAGGACTACCAGATCGACATCATGATCGGCGAGGGCCCGGCGGCGCGCAGCATCAAGCTCGACCTGCAGCCCTTCACGCTGGTCGGCGCCACCACGCGCGCCGGCATGCTGACCAATCCGCTGCGCGATCGCTTCGGCATCGTCGCGCGGCTGGAGTTCTACACGGCCGAGGAACTGGCGCGCATCGTGCGCCGCAGCGCCGGTTTGCTGGCCGTGCCGATGGACGAGGCCGGCGGCCTCGAGATCGCACGCCGCTCGCGCGGCACGCCGCGCATCGCCAACCGCCTGCTGCGCCGCGTGCGCGACTATGCGCAGGTCAAGGGCGACGGGCGCATCACCGAAGACCTGGCCCACAAGGCGCTGGCCATGCTCGATGTCGACCCGCAGGGCTTCGACCTGATGGACCGCAAGCTGCTGGAGGCCGTCATCCACCGCTTCGACGGCGGTCCGGTCGGGCTGGACAACATCGCGGCCAGCATCGGCGAGGAGGCCGGCACCATCGAGGACGTGATCGAGCCCTACCTGATCCAGCAGGGCTACCTGCAGCGCACGCCGCGCGGGCGCATCGCCACGCTGGCCGCGTACCGGCATCTGGGCGTCGCGGCGCCGCAGCGCGACGGCGACATGTTCGGCAACTGAGGGTCTTTTTTCATGCATACGCACGATCTCAGCGGGTGGCAGCACGAACACCGATTCCAGGGCGACAGCCATGCCGCCGAACGCAGCACGCGGCTCGTGATGTGGATCACGGCCGCCGCCATGCTGCTGGAAATCGGCGCCGGCTGGTGGTTCAACTCGATGGCGCTCTTGGCCGATGGCTGGCACATGAGTTCGCACGCCGTGGCCATCGGGCTCAGCGCCTTCGCCTATGCGGCGGCGCGGCGCTATGCCGGCGACCGGCGCTTCGCCTTCGGTACCTGGAAGATCGAAGTGCTGGGTGGCTTTGCGAGCGCGCTGTTCCTGCTCGGCGTCGCGGTGCTGATGGTGGTGGGTTCGCTCGAGCGGCTGTGGTCGCCCGTTGCGATCCACTACAAGGAAGCGATCGTCGTGGCCGTGCTGGGGCTGCTGGTCAACCTGCTTTGCGCGCGGCTGCTCGGTGGTGGTGGTGCGCATCACCACCACGACCACGCCCATCACGACCACGCGCACGATCACGGCCATGACCTGAACCTGCGCTCCGCCTACCTGCACGTCGTGGCCGACGCCGCGACCTCGGTGCTCGCCATCGTCGCGCTCGCCGGCGGCTGGCTCTACGGCTGGGCCTGGCTCGATCCGCTGATGGGCATCGTCGGTGCCGTGCTGGTCGCGAGCTGGGCGCGGGGATTGCTTGTCGAAACCGGCAAGGTGCTGCTCGACCGCGAGATGGACCATCCGGTGGTCGACGAGATCCGCGAGGGCGTGGAGCAGGGCTTGGCGGATTCGGAAACGCGCGTGGCCGATCTGCACGTGTGGCGCGTCGGCCAGGGCGCCTATGCGTGCGCATTGAGCGTTGTCACGCATTCGTCAACGCTGACGCCCGATGACGTTCGTGCGACCTTTTCGATGCACGAAGAAATCAGGCACTCGACCATCGAGATTCACCGCTGCGCGGCCGGATGACAGCGCCGCCGTGGCGCATTTGCACTGTCATTGAAGCTTCACCGCGTCGCCACGGCGCCGTCATCCGCGCTGGCGACGATGACGACCCATGCAACGCGATGACGCTTTTCTTAGTGCATGGCGCAACACGGCCGACCTGTCCTCCTCCGCGGAAGACGAGGAAGTCACGCGTCCTCCCCAACGCTATCGCACCCTCTGGATTTCCGACCTGCACCTGGGCACGCCCGGCTGCCAGGCGAAGGCGCTGCTCGACTTCCTGAAGCACACCGAGTGCGAGACCCTGTTCCTGGTCGGCGACATCATCGACGGCTGGCAGCTGCGCCGCCACTGGTACTGGCCGCAGCCGCACAACGATGTGATCCAGAAGCTGCTGCGCAAGGCGCGCAAGGGCACGCGCGTGATCTTCATTCCGGGCAACCACGACGAGTTCGCGCGCAAGTACCTGCATCACAACTTCGGCGGCATCGACGTGGCCGACGAATGGATCCACGAGACGGCTGACGGCCGCAAGCTCTGGATCATGCACGGCGACCTGTTCGATGGCGTGATCCAGTGCGCGAAGTGGCTGGCCCACGTGGGAGACTCGCTCTACGAGTTCACGCTCAAGCTGAACCGGTATCTCAACTCGCTGCGTGCGCGCCTGGGGTTGCCTTACTGGTCGCTGTCCAAGTACCTGAAGCAGAAGGTCAAGCGCGCGGTCAGCTATGTCGGCGACTTCGAGAACGCGGTGGCGCGCGAGGCCCGCAAGCGCGGCGTGCAGGGCGTGGTCTGCGGGCACATCCACCATGCCGTGCTGCGCGACATCGATGGCATCCTCTACGCCAACGACGGCGACTGGGTCGAGAGCCTCACGGCGCTGGCCGAGCATGCCGACGGCAGGCTCGAAATCCTGCGCTGGGCAGAGCACATGCCGGTCGCGACCCGGGCCGGGCGGGCCGCTTCCCGGCGCGAGCCGGCGCACGCATGACGCGCGCGCCATCGACTTCCTCGCGCCACCCGGCCCAGCGAACCGTCGACCTCGTCTACTTCGACGCCGGCGGCGGGCACCGTGCCTCCGCGTTGGCGCTCGAGGCGGCCATCCAGCGCGAGGGCTTGCCCTGGACCGTGCGCCTGGTCAATCTGCGCGAAGTGCTGGATCCGAAGGACAGCTTTCGCAAGCTGACCGGCATGGACCCGGAGGACGTCTACAACAAGCGGCTCGCGCGCGGCTGGACGATCGGGCTGGCGCACGAGCTCAAGGTGCTGCAGGCCGTGATTCGCTGGGCCAAGCCGAAGCTGGTGCGCCCGCTGCAGCAGCACTGGCTGGCGACCGAGCCGGACATGGTGGTGTCGTTGATTCCGAACTTCAACCGGCCGCTCTACGAGTCGGTCGCCTCGGCGCTGCCGGGCGTGCCCTACGTGACGGTGCTGACCGATCTGGCCGATCACCCGCCGCACTTCTGGATCGAGAAAGGGCAGGACCAGCATTTCGTCTGCGGCTCGGAACGCGCCGTGCAGCAGGCACGTGAAGCGGGCTACACGGATGATCGCATCCATGCGACCTCGGGAATGATGATCCGTTCGGCCTTCTACGAGACAGAGTCCGTCGATCGGGCTGCCGAGCGCCGCCGCCTGGGGCTGGACCCCGATCGCCCAACCGGCCTGGTGCTCTTCGGCGGGCAAGGCTCCAAGGCCATGCTCGGCATCGCGAAGCGCCTGCCCGACACCCAGCTCATCCTGGCCTGCGGCCACAACGAAGCGCTCGCCAAAGCGTTGCGCGCACAACCGGCGCGCGCGCCGCGGCTGGTGCTGGGTTTCACGCCCGACGTCGCCCGCTACATGCAACTGGCCGACTTCTTCATCGGCAAGCCCGGCCCGGGCAGTGTCAGCGAGGCGGTGCAACTGCATCTGCCGGTGATCGTGGTGTGCAACAGCTGGACCTTGCCGCAGGAGCGCTACAACGCCCAATGGGTGCGCGAGCATGGGGTAGGCCTGGTATGCGCGAGCTATGCCAAGGTGCCCGGCGCGGTGGACGAACTGGTCCGCGATCTGGACAACTACCGCACCGCGACCCACAAGATGCACAACCGCGCAGTGTTCGAGCTGCCGGGAATCCTGCAGGGCATCCTGACACGCGCCGAAGCACTCGCCGGCGGTGAAGAATCGATCTCGGGGCTGGCGCTCGGCGCTCAGTGACCGAGCAGGCGCCGGAGCGCCTCGACCACCGCCGCACCCAATGCCACGGCGCACGCGAAGCCGGCCCACGTCGGGACGCGGCGAACCGGCTCGTGCGTCAGATGCGCCCGGTTGAGCGGCGCAAGGGAGGAGTAGTCGGACTCGTCCTCTGGCTCGTCTGGAGCATCATTGCCACGGAGTTTCATGTAGCACATTATGGCTACAGGCGAGCGCGATGTGCGTGAGAAAAGTAGTACTTGTTGCTGACTTTTTGTGCTGAACACTAGAGCTTTGGTTTTCAAAAACAGTTAGGCTCACGGTCGTCGAAGCCAGCCATCAGGCTGGACGGCGAAACCGGGGGAATTGACTGTGAAGACATCGTGGGTTGCGGTCGCCGGCCTGGCGACGCTGGTGCTGTGCATGACGGGCTGCAAGGGCAGCGGTGCGCCCGCTGCGCAGCCTCAGGACAGCAATGGCAATGCTTCCGCCTCGCCGTCCTCGTCCGCCTCGGCTGATGCTGCTGCGACACGGCGGCAGAACGACAAGACCTCCGAATTCCTCAGCGCTTGGCGCCCCAAGAACTAGGGGCGCCTCTACTCACGCGATGCCAGCCGATCGCGCACCGCGGTCACGTGGTCGCCCACCTTGGACAGCGCGTCCTGCAGCTCGGTCTCGCTGCAGCGAAGCTGCTGGCACCAGTACTGCAGCTCGACGGGGTCGAGGGCATTGACCCGGCCGGGGTCCAGCGGCTTGAAATGACTCAGATCGTCGGGCATGGCGACTCCTCGTAGGCGATGTGCGGCCTGACTTTTTAGGCTCGCGCGCGGCGCTTGGCAAGGCAATGAAAAAAGCCCGCTACCGATGCGATAGCGGGCTTTTCTTGGCGGGTTTGGTGGCTCTTCACGGACTCGAACCGCGGACCTGTGGATTATGATTCCATCGCTCTAACCGACTGAGCTAAAGAGCCGAGCCCGAGATTATAGCCGGCTCTACGGCCTTCAGCCGGCCTTCGGGAGTTTCGCCAGTTCCTCCGTCACCAGCCGCACGATCAGCCGGTCCAGCGTCTGCACCGAATAGTTGCTCACGTCGTGCACCGTCTCGCGGCCGGGCCCGCTGGCGGGGTTGCTTGCCTCCCTGTAGGTCAGGAATACGAAGCGCCCACCGGTGTACTGCGCGATCTGGCGCTGCACGTACTCCCCCTGCTTGTCGAGCCCGCTCGCGCCCACGCTGAACACCTTGATGCCCTTGCCGAGCGCGGCCATCATGTCGTCGTCGTATTGCGGACCGCCGTAGTCGAGGTGCGGCGGCGCGTCGGCCAGCAGCACCACCAGGCGGGTTGCGCCGGTGCCACGCCAGCTCAGCCGGTGCACGGTCTCGTGCAGCGCCTCGTTCATCGCCTCGGGGTAGTCGCCCCCGGCGGCGGCCTGCAGCGCATCGAGCACCGTCTGGAAAGCGCCCAGGTCGTTGGTGAAGTCGTGTCGGCGCACGAGGAAGGCGTCGCCGCGGTCGCGGTAGGCCACCAGCCCGAAGCAGGTGTCGGGCCGGCTCGGCAGTTGCGCCACCTCGTTGGCGATGGTGCGCAGCGTGCTCTTGAGCTTGCCGATCTCGTCGCCCATCGAACCGGTGGCATCGATCAGGAAGACCAGGTCCAGGCGCGCGCGCTGCGGGACAGCGGCCGTATTCAGCACCAGCTCGACCGCGCTTTTCTGCCCGCGGCGCAGGAAGGTCGTGCCCTGCTGGCCGTACTTGCGCACAGCCACTTCGTACACCTGGCTGCCCGAGGGATCGAAGGCGTTGGGATGCAGCCAGGCGCGGCCGGCCGTGTCGGTGCGGGCCCACATGGCGGCGCCGTTCGCGGCCTGCACCGCGACCTCGGCATCGGGCACGGCCATGCCGCGTGCGTTGCGCACCTGTAGCAGGTAGCGCTCGCTCACATCGCGCTCGCGATGCGCCACCTGGGTGCGCTGGCGGAACTGAAGGTAGGCCGAGAAGTCGGCGTTGTCGTCGACCATGCCGGCGCTGACCACCTGCTGTTGCGGCCGGGGGCGTTGAATGGGTTGCGCGCTGGGCGCCGGCGGTGCAAAGCGCGGCGCCTCGGCTTCGGCGACCAGTGCCTCCCTGGTTGCGCCGGCAGCGGGAGCCGCAGGCGCCGGCATGGCGACCGCGGCATCGGATGCCGCCTCGCCCGGCGCGCTACGCTTCGACTTGGCTTCGCGACTCAGAGATGGGCGGGCCTCGCCGTAAACGGCGGGCGCCTCATCGCGCCGTGCGTCCTGCCCCGTGCGGCCCGGCGTCTCGTAGGTCTGCACCGGCCTCGCGCAATGGGTGGCCGAGGGCGCCTCGAAATTCGGCACCGTGCGCGTGACCACGTTCCCCGGCCACTGCGGCGAAGGGAAGTTCGCGGGTTCGGGCTGCGGCGCCGGCGTGGGCCAGCGCGCGGCGCCGGGTGCGAGTTCGGTGGCGCTGCAGGCGCTCAAGAGAAGCTGGGCGCACAGCAGTGCGACGAGCGGGCGTCGAAGGAGGGAAAGGCGGGTGGTCATCAGCAGCTCCGGGTTGTGGATGCAGGCTGATACGGCGGGGCGGCGTCGGTCGGGTTAAGTCCCGACGATATTTTTTGAGGGGGTGCTAACCCCGAACGGCGGCGCAGTCCGTAGAACGTGAGGTGAAAATCTGCCGATGCTTGCCCCCTCTGTTGCGAACGCCGCCCTCCACGACGCCATGCCGGACGATCAGCTGATGCTCGCCTACGCAGGCGGCGACGCAAGCGCCTTCGACACGCTCTATGCCCGCCACGAAAGCGCGCTGTTCCGCTTCGTCCGGCGCCTGCTCGGCGTGCGGCTCGCGGCCGAAGTCGACGAGGTGTTCCAGGACACCTGGATGCGCATCATCGCGGCGCGCGAGAGCTTCTCGCCGCAGGGCGCGACTTGGCGCACCTGGGCCTTCACGATCGCGCACAACCTGGCGATGGACCGGCTGCGCCTGAGCGGCCGCGAGGTGTCCTTCTATGCCCACGACGAAGACGGCGACGGGCTCGAGGCCGCGCAGCTGTTCAGCCGCGGCCTGCTGAGCGATGGCGGCACGGCTTCCGCTGCCGCGCACCCATCGGCCGAAGAGCTCGCGTTCTGGCGCGCCGCTGGCCGCCGCCTGCTGGCCTGCCTCGACGAGTTGCCGGACGAACAGCGCGCCGCCTTCCTGCTGCACCACGAAGACGGCTTCACGGTGGAAGCGCTGGCCGACACGCTCGGCGTCGGCTTCGAGACCGTTCGCAGCCGGCTGCGCTATGGCTTGAAGAAGCTGCGCGGGTGCATGGAGCGCTATCTGTCGGTGCTGGAGCTTCGGGCATGAGCACGGACAACGATCTTCAAGACGACGCCCTGCGGCGCGCGTTGGCGCATGCACCGGACCACACTTCGGTGCCCCATTGGCGGCTGCGCAAGGCGATCCTGGAGCGGGCGCACGACGCCGTAGCGCCGGCTTCCATCACGCACGCGCGGGAGCCGCAGGCGCGGCCGTGGTGGCAACGCCTGGTGGGCTTGGGCGGCGGCTCGCGCATGCCATGGAACGCGGCTTTCGCCACCGTGCTGGTCGCGACGCTGGTGACCGTGCTCTGGCAGCGCGAGCCGGTGCCGGGCGCGCGGCCCGACGGGGAGGCGATGGTCGCTGCGCAGGCGCCGCGCGTCGAGGCACCTGCCGCGCCTACTGTGCCCGCTCCGCCGGCTTCGACCGTGCCTGCGCCGCCGACCGAATCGGCTTCCGTTCCGTCATCGGCACCGCCTGCACCTGTGCTGGAGGCACCGGCAGCACCCGCGCCGCCGCCGGCACTGGCGCGCCCTCAGGCCGATGAAGCCGAGTCCAAGAAGAAGGAAACACCCCAAGCACCTGCTGCGCAGTCCGCACCGCCTACCCCGGCCGCGCCCGTCGTGCCGGCCGAACCTTCGGCTGACGCGGCGGCACGTCCCGCGCCGCGGGATTCCCTCGCCGCCCGAGCCCGTCGCGAAGAAGAAGCCGCGGCCAAACAAGCCTTTGCGCCTCCGGCGAGCCCGCCGGCCGGGCTCGTCGCACCGGGCGATGCGGCCGGTGCCGCACGCGCGGCACGCCCTGCGTCTCCGACTGTGCGAACCGAGGCGACGGAGCCGCCCACCTTCGCGGCGCTTTCGCAATGGAATCGCATCACGATCGCACAGCGCGGCGGCGCAAGCCGCAGCCTGTCGCGCGCCGAAGCGCTCGATCTCAATGCGCTGCTGGGATCGGCCGCCATCACGGCGGTCGGCGGACAGCCGTTGGTGTCCACGCCTGAATGGCGCATCTCGCTCGAGCGCAACGGCGAGGTGCTGGCGGTGTTCGAAGTCGCGCGCGGCCAGGTGCGCTGGCGCGAAGGCCGTGCGCTGCCCGCCACCGGCGCGCCGTCGGCGCCGGCGCTGGCCGCCTTGAACGAGGCCCTGCGCAACGCGGTGCAGGCGCCGGAGGCCGCAGCGCAACCCGAGGCCGGGCCGCCGCCGGCAGCGCCGCGCTAAGGCCGCCTTACTGGTGCTTGAACGCGGCCTTGCGCTTGTTCACGAAGGCGTCCATGCCTTCCTTCTGGTCGGCAGTGGCGAAGAGCGCGTGGAACAGGCGGCGCTCGAACATCACGCCGTCCGCGAGGCTGCTCTCGAAGGCGCGGTTGACCGACTCCTTGGCCGCCATCACCGCGACCTGCGAGAAGTCGGCGATCACCAGCGCGGCGCCCAGCGCCTCGTCCATGAGCTTGTCGTAGGGCACGACGCGGCTCACCAGCCCGGAGCGCTCGGCCTCGGCGGCGTCCATCATGCGGCCGGTCAGGGCCATGTCCATCGCCTTGGCCTTGCCCACCGCGCGCGGCAGGCGCTGCGTGCCGCCGGCGCCCGGGATCACGCCGAGCTTGATCTCGGGCTGGCCGAACTTCGCGTTGTCGGCCGCGATGATGAAGTCGCACATCATCGCGAGCTCGCAGCCGCCGCCGAGCGCGAAGCCGCTCACGGCCGCGATCACCGGCTTGCGCACGCTGCGGATGGTTTCCCAGTTGCGCGTGATGTAGTCGCCCTTGTAGACGTCAGTGAAGCTGTAACTGGCCATGGCGCCGATGTCGGCGCCCGCGGCGAAGGCACGCTCGCTGCCGGTGACGATGATGCAGCCGATCGCCTCGTCGGCGTCGAGGGCCTTGAGCGCATTGCCGAGCTCGGTCATCAGCGCATCGTTGAGCGCGTTCAGCGCCTTGGGGCGGTTCAGCGTCACGATGCCGACCTTGCCGGCCTCGGTGCGGACTTCGATGTTCTCGTAGCTCATGCGGGTCTCCTTGAAACGAACAGAGGGGAAGGTCTTACTGCGGATCGAGCCAGCGCGTCAATTTGGCCGGGTCCTGCGCGGCGAGGCGCCAGGTCGTCACGTCGCCAGGCAGCGTGAGCGGCAGGCGCAGCAGCCGCCGGTCGCGCGCGACGAGTGCCGTGATCTTCTTCAGCGGCCCGAGATAAAGCGCCAAGTCATCGAGCTTGCCGAGCCGCCAGCCCTGCGCCTTGTGGCCCTTGGAGGCGCCGAGCTCGATGCCGATCCATTCGTCGTTGGCCGAGAAGCCGGCCTGCTCGGCCGCGCCGCCGCGCAGCACCATCTTGACTTGCACGCTGCCGTTCGCCTCGGCCACGCGCAGGCCGAGTTCCTGCGCCCGCTGCGCAGGGTCTTCGAGCGCGACGACGCCGTGGCTGCGCAGCAGATCGGCCAGGGGCAGTTCCTCGGTCGAGTGGACCCAGCTCGCGATCTCCTCGACGAAGGAGCGCCCACCAACGGCTTCGAGCGCGGCGGCGAAGGCGGCTTCGTCGATCGGTCCGCCGCTGCTTTTCTTCCACAAGAGCCGCATCACCTCGTCGAGCGAGCCCTTGCCTTCGGCGCGCAGCGTGAGGTCGAAGCACAGCGCCACCAGCGCGCCCTTGGTGTAGTAGCTGATCGTGGTGTTGGCCGTCTGCTCGTCTTGCCGGTAGTACTTGATCCAGGCATCGAAGCTCGCGTCGGCCACCGACTGCACCAGCCGGCCCGGCGCCTGCAGCACTTGGTTGATGGTCTTGTTGACGAGGCGCAGGTAGCCGGTGTCGTCGATGCGGCCGGCGCGGCGCAGCAGCAGGTCGTCGTAGTAGCTGGTGAAGCCCTCGAACAGCCACAGCAGGTGGGTGTAGTTCTCCTGTCCGTAGTCGTAGCGCGCGAACTCGGCGGGTCGCAGGCGCTTCACGTTCCAGGTGTGGAAGTACTCGTGGCTGATCAGCCCGAGCAGCGTGGTGTAGCCCTCGGGCTGTTTCTTGACGGCGAGCTGGGGCAGGTCGCGGCGGGTGCAGATCAGCGCCGTCGAGTGCCGGTGCTCGAGGCCGCCGTAGCCGTCATCCACCGCGTTGAGCATGAAGACGTAGCGGTCATGCGGCGGCTTGGACCCGCCGCGCTTGCCGACCTTGTCGCCGTGCCAGAAGCGCATCTGCGTCTCGCAGATGGCACGCGTGTCGGCGATCAGCCGTTCGCCGTCGAAAGAAGCGGGCGCGCCTGCGACCACGAAGCGATGCGGCACGCCGCAGGCCTCGAACTCGGCGCTCCAGAACATGCCCATCTCGACCGGGCTGTCGGCCAGCTCGTCATAGTCGGCGGCGAGGTAGCTGCCGAAGCCCCGGCGGTCGACCTTGGCGGGCTTCAGCGCCGTCGCGCACGACCAGCGCTCGCCCGGCGCCAAGAGCGGCGGCGCCAGCACCTCGATCGCGTGCGGCCCATCGGTCTGGCCTTCGACGCGAAGGCACAGGCTGGTTCCATTGAAGAAGCCGCGGTCGCGATCGAGCCACGCGGTGCGCACCGAGTTGTCGTAGGCGCAGACCTGGTAGCGCAGCACCAGGGGCTTGCCCGGCGCGCAATCGATCTGCCAGCTGTGCTTGTCGAGTTGCTGCGGGGCCCGCTTGCGCCGACCCTGCGATGCCTGCAACTGCTGCAGGTTCTTTGCGAATTCGCGCACCAGGTAGCTGCCCGGAATCCAGACCGGCAATGCGACGCGCTGCTGCGCGGCAGGCCGCTCGATGGTCAGCGTGACGGCGAACAGGTGCGCGTTGCGGTCCGCGCATTCGACGCGGTAGTGGATGGCCGGCGCCGCCATCAGTTGGCAGCGGCGAGTTGTTTTTCGACCTGTTCGGCCGGGATCGCGCCCGGCGCGCGCGTGCCGTTGCTAAAGATCAGCGTGGGCGTGCCGGTGATGTTGTATTTCTGGCCGAACTCGCGGTTGCGGTTGAGCGCGCTGGTGTCGCATTCGGCGGTCTCGGGCGCGACGCCGCGCACCATCCAGTCGGTCCAGGCACGGGCCTTGTCCTTGGCGCACCAGATGTTGCGCGACTTCACGACCGAGTCCGGCCCCAGCACCGGATAGAGAAAGAGATGGATGGTCACGTTGTCGACCTTGGTCAGGTCGCGCTCGAACTGCTTGCAGTAGCCGCAGTTCGGATCCTCGAACACCGCCAGCTTGCGCTTGCCGTTGCCGCGCACGATCTTGAAGGCATCCTTCACGGGCAGTTTGTCGAAAGCGACCTCGCTGAGTTTCTCGACCCGCTCTTCGGTGAGGTTGCGGCGCGCCTTCACGTCGATCAGGTTGCCCTGCAACAGGTAGTTGCCCTGCTCGTCGGTGTAGTAGATCTCGAAGCCGTTGATGCGCACCTCGTAGAGGCCGGGCATCGGCGACTTGGTGATCTCGTCGATCTTCGCGAACTGCGGAATGCGCGCAGCGAGGTTCTGGCGGATCTCGGCCTCGCCGGCGCTGGCGCTCAGGGTGCTGACCAGAGTCAGCGCGGCAAAAAGGGCAGGAGCGGATTTCATGGTGTTGTTTCTTCCGGCGGAATTCAGTGCAGGCCCATGGCCTGCTTCGCGATCCAGTTCTTGACGAGCCGCGTGCGGTCGAAGCCGCGCATGCCCCAGTTGCGAAGCGCCGGCAACGGATCGGCGCTGTGCGCGAAGAGTTGCTGCAGGCCGTCGGTGGCCAGGCTCATGGAGAGCACGTCGGTGCGGCGGGCCCGCTCGTAGCGGCGCAGCAGCCGGGCATCGCCCACGCTGCGCCAGTAGTCGCGGTCCTTGATCACGTTGGCCAATGCTGCGGCATCGGCCAGACCCAGGTTCAAGCCCTGGCCTGCAAGCGGATGCACCGTGTGCGCGGCATCGCCCGCGAGCGCCCAGGAACTGCCGTCGGTGAACTGGCCGGTCCAGCGGTCGGCGATGGCGCGCTGCAGCGGCCAGGCCGCGCGCTCGCTGGTGAGCCGCAGCGCACCGAGCGCACCGTGGCTGGCGTCGTGCAGCGCGGTGTTGAACTCGTCGGCCGTCTGTGCCAGCAGGGCCGGCGCGCGCAGCTGGTCGACCGACCACACCAGCGCGAGCTGCCTGTCGCCGAGCGGCAGCAGCGCGAACACTTCGCCCTTGTCGTTGAACCATTGGCGCGCGGCGCCGTCGTGCGGCTCTTCGGCCTGGAGCCGCGCCGCGATCGCGTGTTGCGGATAGCGCGTCACTTCGTAGCGCACGCCCAGTGTTTCGCGCGTGGCGCTGATGCGGCCTTCGCAGACCACCGTCAGCGGCGCCGGCACGGGCTCGGCGACGATCTCGATGCGCGGCTGGAAGCGCACCGCGTCGCTCAACTGCTGCTCGAGCGCGGGGACATCGACGATCCAGGCCAGCGCCTCGACCTTCTGCCGCGCGGCATGGAACTGCACGCGGCCGCCTTCGTCGCCGTAGACCAGCATCTCGCGCACCGGCGTGGCATGCGCCGCATCGGGCCAGCCGCGCAGCGATTCGAGCAGCGCCTTCGAGGCCGCATTGAGCGCGTAGGCGCGCACATCCTGCCCCGGGGGGGCCGCGGCCGGCGCCACCAGCGCCACGCGAACGCGTTCGCGCGCCAAAAGCAGCGCGAGCGTGCGGCCGACGATGCCGGCGCCGCGAATGCAAACCTCGGGTGGAAGAGCCATCGGGGCATTGTAGGAGCCTGCCTTTCCCGGCGGGCGTCGTGCGGGACAATCACCGGCTTCAGCCCAAGGACCTCCACGTGACTGCCTCCGACTTCGACCTCCAAGCCACCATCGCCCGCCTGTTCGTCTACCCGATCAAGTCCTGCGCCGGCGTCGAGCTCCCCGAGGCGCTGCTGATCGAGACCGGCCTGGAGTTCGACCGCGCCTGGATGGTGGTCGACGAGAACGGCGAGTTCGTCACCCAGCGCCAGCTGCCGCGCATGGCGCTGATCCGGCCGCAGATGAAGCATTCCGAGATGGTGCTGCGCGCACCCGGCATGCTGGCGCTGCACATCGCCTTCGACCGCGTCGAAGCGCCGGTGCGCGTGCGCGTGTGGAAGGACGAGGTGCCGGCCTACGACATGGGCGACATCGCGGCCCAATGGTTCAGCGACTTCCTCTCGCAGCCGGGCCGGCCGCAGAAGCTGCGCTTGGTGCGCTTCGATCCCGAGCACCAGCGGCTGTCGAGCCTCCAGTGGACCGGCGATATCGAGGCACCCAACCAGTTCGCCGACGGCTATCCGCTGCTGGTGGTCAGCGAGGGCTCGCTGGCCGAGCTCAACGCGCGGCTGGCCGCGGCCGGCCACGGCGCCGTCGGGATCGAGCGCTTCCGCCCCAACGTCGTGCTCGCCGGCATCGAGGCGCACGACGAGGACCGCGTCGACACGCTGTACATCGCGACCGCCGAGGGCGAGGCGCAACTTCGACCGGTGAAGCCCTGCTCGCGCTGCTCGATCCCCGACATCGACCCGGCCACGGCCGAAAGCAGCCCCGAAGTGGGCGACATGCTGCGGACCTACCGCGCCGACGCCCGCGTCGACGGCGCCATCACCTTCGGCATGAATGCGATCGTGCTGCAGGGCGTGGAGCACATGCTGAAGCGCGGCCAGACGGTAGTCGCAAACCTGCGCTTCGACTGAAGCGAGGCCGGGCGCCTAAAATCCCCGGTTCCCCAAAGCATTCTGAAAGCCCCGCCATGAGTCTCCAGTGCGGCATCGTCGGCCTGCCCAACGTCGGCAAGTCCACCCTTTTCAACGCGCTGACCAAGGCAGGCATCGCGGCCGAGAACTATCCTTTCTGTACCATCGAGCCGAACGTCGGCGTGGTCGAAGTGCCCGATCCGCGGCTCGCCCAGTTGAGCGAGATCGTGAAGCCCGAGCGCATCGTGCCGGCCATCGTCGAGTTCGTCGACATCGCGGGCCTGGTGGCCGGCGCCAGCAAGGGCGAAGGCCTGGGCAACCAGTTCCTCGCGCACATCCGCGAAACCGACGCCATCGTCAATGTGGTGCGCTGCTTCGAGGACGACAACGTGATCCACGTTGCGGGCAAGGTCGACCCCATCTCCGACATCGAGGTGATCCAGACCGAGCTGTGCCTGGCCGACCTGGCCACGGTCGAGAAGGCGCTGCACCGCCACACCAAGACCGCGCGCTCGGGCGACAAGGAGGCGATCAAGCTGGTCGCGCTGCTGGAGAAATGCCAGGCCGCGCTGAACGAGAACAAGCCGGTGCGCGCGATCGAGTTCAGCAAGGAAGACAAGCCCTTGATCAAGCAGTTCTCGCTGATCACCGCCAAGCCCGCGATGTTCGTCGGCAACGTGGCCGAGGACGGCTTCGAGAACAACCCCTTCCTCGACCGGCTGCGCGAATACGCCGCCGCGCAGAACGCGCCCGTGGTCGCCATCTGCGCCAAGATCGAAGCCGAGCTGGCCGACATGGACGAGGAAGACAAGAAGATGTTCCTTGCCGAGATCGGCCAGGAAGAGCCGGGCCTCAATCGCCTGATCCGCGCGGCTTACACGCTGCTGGGCCTGCAGACCTACTTCACCGCCGGCGTGAAGGAAGTGCGCGCGTGGACCATCCACGTCGGCGACACCGGCCCGCAGGCGGCCGGCGTGATCCACACCGATTTCGAGAAGGGCTACATCCGCGCCCAGACCATCGCCTTCAACGACTTCATCGCCTTCAAGGGCGAG
Source organism: Variovorax sp. CF079 (assembly GCF_900101545.1). GTDB lineage: Bacteria > Pseudomonadota > Gammaproteobacteria > Burkholderiales > Burkholderiaceae_C > Variovorax. The sequence goes on from NZ_FMZU01000018.1 coordinate 115,933, forward strand.
CAGGGGTCGAAGGATGCCGGGAAGATGCGGGCGGAAGGCAAGGAGTACGTGGTCAAGGACGGGGATGTGATGAACTTCCTGTTCAGCTCCTGACCCGTTCGCACTTCAGCTCGCCATGATCACAGTCCACCACCTCAACAACTCCCGTTCGCAACGCGTACTCTGGCTGCTCGAAGAACTCGAGCTCCCCTACGAGATCGTTCACTATCAGCGCGATCCCAAGACCATGCTCGCGCCACCCACCTTGCGCGCGGTGCATCCGCTGGGCAAGTCGCCGGTGGTGACGACCGACGAAGGCCACACGCTCGCGGAGTCGGGTGCGGTCGTCGAGACGCTGATCGAGCGCTACGGCAATGGCCGCCTCGCGCCGGCGGCGGGCACGACCGAAGCGCTGCGCTACCGCTACTGGCTGCACTACGCCGAAGGCTCGGCGATGCCGCCGCTCCTGCTGAAGCTGATGTTCGACCAGATCGAGAAGGCGAAGATGCCCTTCTTCGCCAAGCCGATCGCGAAGGCGATCGCGGGCAAGGCCAAGGCCGCCTTCATCATGCCGAACATCAAGAGCCATCTGGATTTCATGGAAGGCGAACTCGACAAGAGCAAATGGTTTGCCGGCAATGCGTTTTCGGGCGCCGACATCCAGATGAGTTTTCCGGTGGAAGCCGCGTTGGCGCGCGGCGGGCTCGATGCGTCGCGGCCCAAGCTCATGGCTTATCTGGAGCGCATCCATACACGGCCGGCCTACATGCGCGCGCTCGAGCGTGGCGGGCCGTACGGGCTCTTGACCTGATGGCGCGGCCGCCTCAATTTGGCCAGATGTAGAGAAGGGCAATCGTCATCGTGACATAGCGCGCGAACTTGCCGATCGCCATGTAGATCACGCAAGGCCAGAACGAGAGCCGGAGCCAACCCGCGACCGCGCAGAGCGGATCGCCGACGATCGGCAGCCAGGCCAGCAGACAAGCCTTGGGCCCCAGGTGTTCCAGCCAGCCGAGCACACGCAGATGGTGCTTGGAGTGCGAATACTTGTCGGCCACCTTGTGTGCGCCGTAGCCGATCCACCAGTCCACGATGCCGCCCAAGGTGTTGCCGATCGTCGCGACGCCGACCGCGGACCAGAACATTTCGGGATTGAGCTTGAGCAGTCCGAACAGCACCGGCTCGGAGCCGACCGGCAACAGGGTCGCCGACACGAAGGCAGCAACGAAGAGGGTGCTGAGCCCGAATTGCGGCAGCGCAAGAAGCGCAAAGAGTGAGTCGAGCCAGGCTTGCATGTGCGCCGGAGTATAGAAAGGCGCGGTGTTATGCAGCGTCGGCGTATACGCTGTCCGCGTGCGCGATGAAACTCGATGAAATCGCAAATCGTTTCAGCGCCTCTCGCTTCGCGCCGCTACAATCGTGCCTCATTTTTCAGCAGCCAGGCGCGTGCCAACTTTCCCTCCATGACCCTGCAGATCGGCAACATCGCGCTGGAAAACCGGCTGTTCGTTGCGCCCATGGCGGGCGTCACCGACCGGCCCTTCCGCATGCTGTGCCGCGAACTCGGTGCGGGCTACGCGGTGAGCGAGATGGTCACTTCGCGCAAGGAGCTGTGGGGTTCGCTCAAGACCTCGCGCCGCGCGAACCACGATGGCGAACCGGGCCCCATTGCGGTGCAGATCGCCGGCACCGATGCAGCCATGATGGCCGAGGCGGCGCAATACAACATCGAGCGCGGTGCCCAGATCATCGACATCAATATGGGCTGCCCGGCCAAGAAGGTCTGCAACAAGTGGGCCGGGTCGGCGCTGATGCGCGACGAGCCGCTGGCGCTCGAGATCGTCGAGGCGGTGGTCCGTGCTGCGATGCCGCACAAGGTCCCGGTCACGCTCAAGATGCGCACCGGCTGGAGCGAAGACCATCGCAACGCGGTGGCGCTGGCGCGCCGCTTCGAAGCGGCCGGCGTGCAGATGCTCACGGTGCACGGCCGCACGCGCGAGCAGGGCTACAAGGGCCAGGCCGAATACGACACCATTGCGGCCGTCAAGGCGGCCGTGCGCGTGCCGGTGGTCGCCAACGGCGACGTCGACTCGCCCGAGAAAGCGCGTGAAGTGTTCGCACTCACTGGCGCCGACGCCGTGATGGTGGGCCGTGCCGCGCAGGGGCGGCCGTGGATCTTTCGCGAGATCGCGCACTTCCTCGCGACCGGAACGCAGCTCGCGCCGCCGCTCGTGGCCGAGGTGCGCCGCCTCATGCTCGACCATCTGCAGCAGCACTACGCGCTCTATGGCGACTACAGCGGTGTTCGCACCGCGCGCAAACACATCGGCTGGTACGTCCGCACGCTGCCCGACGGCGAGGAATTCAGGGGCCGGATGAACACCATCGAGGACTGCGACGCGCAACTCGCCGCGGTGGCCGATTTTTTCGACACGCTGGCCGCACGGATGGATCGCATTCCGGTCGCCGATGACGCGCAAGCGCAAAGGGATGAGCAGGCAGCCGAAGTGCCTGCATGAATTGAAGAACAGAAGAAGAGAAGAGGGCCATGAGCAAGAAACATATCGAAGACTGCGTGCGCAACAGTCTGGACAGTTATTTCCGTGACCTGCGCGGCACCGAACCCGATGGCATGTACGAGATGCTGGTGCGCGTGGTGGAGAAACCCTTGCTCGACGTCGTGATGACGCGGGCCGAAGGCAACCAGTCCAAGGCCGCGCAGTGGTTGGGCCTGAATCGCAACACGCTTCGAAAAAAGCTGGTCGAACACAAACTCCTGAAGTAGTCCTTGATGAATGCACTGATTTCCGTTTCCGACAAGACCGGCATCCTCGAATTCGCGCAGGCGCTCCACGCGCTGGACATCCGCCTGTTCTCGACCGGCGGCACCGCCAAGCTGCTGGCCGATGCCGGCCTGCCGGTGACCGAAGTGGCCGAGCTCACCGGCTTTCCCGAGATGCTCGACGGCCGCGTGAAGACGCTGCATCCCAAGGTGCATGGCGGCCTGCTGGCGCGGCGCGACGTGCCGGCGCACATGGCGGCGCTGAAGGCGCACGGCATCGACACCATCGACCTGTTGGTGGTCAACCTCTACCCCTTCGAAGCCACGGTGGCCAAGCCCGGCTGCACCTTGGAGGACGCGATCGAGAACATCGACATCGGCGGCCCGGCCATGGTGCGCAGCGCGGCGAAGAACTGGAAGGACGTCGGCGTGCTGACCGACGCGGCGCAATACCCGCAGGCACTGGCCGAGCTCAAGGCCGACGGCAAGCTCAGCGACAAGACCAGGTTCGCCTTCTCCGTCGCCGCCTTCAACCGCATCAGTCAGTACGACGGCGCGATCAGCGACTACCTCTCGGGCATTCAGGGCGACGGCAGCCATGCGCTCTTCCCGGCGCAGAGCAACGGCCGCTTCATCAAGCTGCAGGACCTGCGCTACGGCGAGAACCCGCACCAGCAGGCCGCGTTCTACCGCGACCTGTACCCCGCGCCCGGTTCGCTGGTCACGGCCAAGCAGCTGCAGGGCAAGGAGCTCAGCTACAACAACATCGCCGATGCCGATGCGGCCTGGGAGTGCGTGAAGAGCTTCGACACGCCGGCATGCGTGATCGTCAAGCATGCCAACCCCTGCGGCGTTGCCGTGGGCAAGGATGCACACGAGGCTTACGCCAAGGCCTTCAAGACGGATCCGACCTCGGCCTTCGGCGGCATCATCGCCTTCAACCGGCCGGTGGACCGTGCCGCGGCCGAAGCTGTGAGCAAGCAGTTCGTCGAAGTGCTGATGGCGCCGGGCTATGCGCCGGAGGCGCTCGAGGTGTTCAAGAGCAAGGTCAATGTGCGCATCCTGGAGATCGCGCTGCCGCCGGGCGGCACCAGCGACTGGGACAACGGCCGCAACGCGGTGGACGTGAAGCGCATCGGTTCTGGCCTCCTGATGCAGACCGCCGACAACCGCGAGCTCTCGATCGACGAGCTCAAGGTGGTGAGCAAGAAGCAACCCACGCCGCAGCAGCTGCAGGATCTTCTGTTCGCATGGAAGGTCGCGAAGTTCGTCAAGAGCAACGCGATCGTGTTCTGCGCCGACGGCATGACCATGGGTGTCGGCGCCGGCCAGATGAGCCGGCTCGATTCGGCGCGCATCGCGAGCATCAAGGCACAGCACGCGGGCTTGTCGCTGCAAGGCACGGCGGTCGCGAGCGACGCCTTCTTTCCGTTCCGCGACGGGCTCGACGTGGTGGTCGATGCCGGCGCGAGTTGCGTGATCCAGCCCGGCGGCTCGATGCGCGATCAGGAGGTGATCGATGCCGCGGACGAACGCGGCGTGGTCATGGTGCTGTCAGGCGTGCGCCATTTCAGGCACTAGAGGGCCTGTTAGCAGGCCCTAGGCTCCGAAGCGGTACTTGAGCTGGAAGCTCATCGCGCCGTAGAGCCGGTTCCTGATGTTGGGAACGATGGCGATGTTGAGCCCCCAGTTCTTGCCTTCGATGGCCGCGGTCGGGATCAGCGCCGGAAACCAGCCGCCGTTGTTGGACCGCGGGTAGCCGTCGAAGGCGCCGACCACGGCGCCGAACTTCACGCCATGGAACTCCAAGGGAATGACGTATAGCCCGACGTAATGCGAGCGTGCGAGCGCTCGCGGTCGCTGTTGCGGAACAGGCCGGCGGTGAGCGAGTAGGTCTCGTCGAGCGGCCATTCGATGCCGAGGCCGGGGTTGCCGTCCGCCAGCCCCTTGTCGCGGTCGAAGTGATGGGAGAAGTAGCCGGCGTTGAACCAGGCCTTGCCGATATCGGCCTGCGCGAAGGCCAGGCCGGGCGCGAGGACCAGCCAGGGCGGCAAGCTGCGGAGTCTCATGCGCGCAGCGTCTTGAAGATTTGGCGCGCCGCCTCGACTGTTGCGGCAATGTCTTCGTCGCTGTGGGCCGCGCTCACGAAGCCGGCCTCGTACAGCGCCGGCGCTATGTAGACGCCGCGGTCGAGCAGGCCGTGGAACAGGGCATTGAATTTCGTGTTGTCGGTGGTCATGACCGTGCTGTAGTTCTGCGGCAGCGCATCAAGCAGGAAGAAGCCGAACATGCCGCCTTCGCTGTCGGCGCTGAAGGCGATGCCTTCCGCCGCGGCGGCCGACTTCAGCCCGTCGACCAGCGTACGGGTCTTGTGTGACAGCGCGTCGAAGAAGCCGGGCCTGGCCACTTCCTTCAATGTCGCGAGGCCGCAGGCCGTGGCCACCGGGTTGCCGGAGAGCGTGCCGGCCTGGTACACGGGCCCGAGCGGCGCGAGCTGCTCCATGATCGCGCGCGGACCGCCGAAGGCCGCGAGCGGCATGCCGCCGCCGATCACCTTGCCCAGCACCGTGAGGTCGGGCGTGATGCCCAGCACGCCCTGGGCGCCCTGCAGGCCGACGCGGAAGCCGGTCATGACCTCGTCGAACACCAGCAGCGCGCCGTGCTTCGTGCAGAGCTCGCGGCAGCGCTGGGCGAAGGCGGCGCTCGCGCGCACGAAGTTCATGTTGCCGGCGATCGCCTCGATCATCAGGCAGGCGATCTCGTGGCCATGCAGCGTGAATGCTTCCTCGAGCTGCGCGAGGTTGTTGTATTCGAGGACCAGCGTGTGCTGCACCACCTCGGGCGGCACGCCGGCCGAGGTCGGGTTGCCGAAGGTCGCGAGGCCCGAGCCGGCCTTGACCAGCAGCGCATCGGCGTGACCGTGGTAGCAGCCTTCGAACTTGATGATGTACTTGCGCCCGGTCGCGCCGCGCGCCAGGCGCAGCGCGCTCATCGCGGCTTCGGTGCCGGAGCTCACGAGGCGCACCATCTCCATCGACGGCACGAGTGCCAGGATGGCTTCGGCGAGTTCGATCTCACGCTCGGTCGGTGCGCCGAAGGAGAAGCCCTCTGTCACGGCGCGCTGTACCGCATCGACCACTGCGGGATGGCCGTGGCCCAGGATCATCGGTCCCCAGGAGCCGATGTAGTCGATGTAGCGCTGGTCCGCGGCATCCCAGAAGTAGGCGCCCTGCGCGCGCTTGACAAAGCGCGGCGTGCCGCCGACGGCCCTGAAGGCGCGCACGGGCGAGTTGACCCCGCCTGGAATCACGGCGCGGGCGCGCTCGAAGAGGATGTCGTTCTTGTCGGTGGCGTGTGGCATCAGTGGCGAGTGTCGTGTGGAGGCAGGGCAAAGTCAGTGGGAGAGGCGGGATCGTCGTCGTTGTCTTCGTCGTCCTCGGGCTGGGCCCAGAACAGGCGGTCGGGCAGCACGTGGCCCATGCCGGGGCGGAAGCCGGCATCGAGACAGCGGTCCATGTAGCTCAGCGCTTCGGTGGTGGCCGCGACCAGGTCGGTGCCGCTGGCGAGCAGCGCGGCCAGCGCGGCGGAGAGCGTGTCGCCCGCGCCGGCGAACACGGCATCGAGGCGCTCGTACTTCTCGCTCGCTAGCACCGACTGCGGCGATGCAAGCACGTTGTCGATGAACTGATCGGGCAGGACCAGCCCGGTCACCAGCGTGTAGGGCACGCCGACTTCGCCGGCCGCCTTGGCGATGTCGCGCGCGGTGGGCGGGCGCTCGCCGGCCCAGTCCGGCAGCAGCCATCGCCACAACGTGCTGTGGTTGCCGACCAGCACGGTCGTCTGCGGCAGCACGAGCTCGCGAAACGCATCGAGATAGGCCTCGATCTGCGTGTCTTCCCACCAGGAGAGGTTGGGCATGTAGGCGACCACCGGCACTTCGGGATAGTCGGTCGCGGTCTCGGCCACGGTGCTGAGGTTCTCGGGCGAGCCGACGAAGCCCACCTTGATGAGCTGGACCTCCACGTCTTCGAGAATGGCACGCGCCTGTTCGGCGACGGCCTCCTCATCGAAGGTGAAGTGATCGAAAATTTCAGCGGTGTCGCGCGCGTAGGCGCCGGTCACGACCGGCAGCATGTGGGCGCCGACTGATGCCATGGCCAGGGCATCGCAGCCCAGGCCGCCGGCTCCGCTCGGATCGCTCGCGTTGAAGACCAGCACGCACGGCGGATTCAACTCGCTTTCGGCGGTTTCATCGTTCGGGGGGTCGGTAAGATCGCTCACTTTGCGGTCGTGCTCTGGTGGTAGTAGGAAAGTTGTCATACGCCACAGGGCTCACCAGATGGTGGCATATCTGAGACGCTTGTCACGGGTTTTGTTGATACGTTTGGATACGATCGTTGCATTCTATGAACAGGGACTTTAAGCTGCGATGAATACGAAAACCTGGATGTGCCTGATTTGCGGGTGGATCTACGACGAAGCGGTGGGAGTGCCAGAAGATGGTATTGCGCCCGGCACGGCATGGGCAGATGTTCCGATGAACTGGACCTGTCCCGAATGCGGGGCGCGCAAGGAAGACTTCGAAATGGTTGAAATCTGAAGCATGGCATAGGGCGTGCTTCTTTGCGTCCCTCGTCGAGGGCGTTGCGGTCATCGTGGTATTAAAGGAGCGTGCGAATGAGCGCGAACGGATCGGGTTACAAGGTGCTCGTCATCGACGACAGCAACACCATTCGGCGCAGCGCCGAGATCTTCCTCAAGCAGGGAGGCCACGAGGTCCTGCTGGCCGAAGACGGGTTCGACGCATTGTCGAAAGTCAATGATCACAAGCCGCACCTCATCTTCTGCGACATCCTCATGCCGCGCCTCGACGGTTATCAGACCTGCGCCATCATCAAGCGCAACGCCCATTTTTCCAATGTCCCGGTCGTGATGCTCTCCTCCAAGGATGGCGTGTTCGACAAGGCGCGCGGCCGCATGGTCGGCTCGCAGGACTATCTCACCAAACCCTTCACCAAAGACCAACTGCTCCAGGCTGTGCAGCAGTTCGGCATCGTTTCGCAGGAAGTGCAGTAATGGCTATTCGCAAGGTACTCGTGGTCGACGATTCCAAGACGGAATTGATCTTTCTCACCGAACTTCTTCAAAAGAACGGCTTTTCGGTGAAAACCGCCGAGAATGCCGAGGACGCGATGCGCCGGCTCGAGGAAGAGCAGCCCGACCTGATCCTCATGGACATTGTGATGCCGGGCCAGAACGGCTTCCAGCTCACGCGCGCGATCGCCCGCAATCCGCAATACGCATCGGTGCCGATCATCATGTGCACGAGCAAGAACCAGGAAACCGATCGCCTCTGGGGCATGCGCCAGGGTGCCCGCGACTACATCGTGAAGCCGGTCAATGCCGCCGAGCTGATGGCAAAGATCAGCGCGCTCGCCTGATCCGACAGTTTTCCGTACATGGCCAACCGCGACGCTCTCCGCGCATTCCAGTCCCGGCTTGCCAGCCGCCTGCAGGCGGCGCGCACCTCGGGCGTTTCCGCTTCGTGGCTCGCCGTGGAGGCGGGTGAGTCGAAGTACCTGTTTCCGCTCGGCCACGCCGGCGAGATTTTTCCGTGGACGCCCCCGCAGGCCGTGCCGTACACCGAGCCTTGGTTCCTGGGCGTTGCCAACCTGCGCGGCGGGCTGTACGGCATCGTGCAGCTTTCCACTTTCGCCTCGGGCTCGGCCGCCGCACCCGTGCAGAGCGAAGCGGCGCGCGCCCAATCACGCCTCGTTGCACTCAACGAGATGCTTGAAGTCAATTGCGCCTTGCTGATCGACCGGCTGGTCGGTCTGCGCGGCGTCGAAGCCTTCACCGAATCGCAGGCCCCGGATGGCGACGCCCCGGCCTGGCTGGGACATTCGTACACCGACGCCGCCGGCGGGCGCTGGCAGGAAATCAACCTGCAGGCGCTATCCCAGCAACCTCAATTTTTGAGCATCGGCGCCTGAGCGGAACGCTTGGCACCGATCACTACCTGAAGGACCGACCGTGAGCTCGATCGCCGACAAGTTCAAGAAATTCCTGCCTGCGGGCGACAACGGCACCCTGCGCGTCGACAGCGCTTCGACACTGTCGCTCGACAGCGTCGAAACCCTGCAGCCGCCCGAAGAAAAGACGGTGCGCATCCGACGCGATTCGGTGCCCGAGCCGACGCCGGACGCGGTCCTCGCCATGGACGCCGCCAACGACCAGGCGCCGGCCGGCAGCCTCGATGAACCGGCGCAGGCCGAAACACAGGGTGCGGTTCCGCCGGGGCCCGCGGGCGCGGTGCGCTCGCTGCGCTCGAACCCGGCGCGCCAGCAGCGCGTGCTCGCGATCGTGCTCGCGACCGTGGTGCTGTTGCTGCTGCTCGTCGCCGGCTCCGCCATCCTGCGCGCCGAACGGCTGGCGCAACAGGTCGCGGCCACCGGCCAGTCGCTGATGCAGTCGCAGCGTCTCGCCAAGTCGGTCTCGCAGGCGCTGGTGGGCAACGTTCCCGCCTTCGCGGAAGTCAAGGACAGCTCGGATGACCTCACGCGGCGCGTGCAGGGCCTGGCGAACGGCGACGATTCGCTCAAGCTGGAGCGCGTGGGCGGCCAGTACGACGCCGAGCTCGGCAAGATCACGCCGCTGGTCGAGCGCGCGGACAAGAGCGCCAAGGCCGTGCTGGCCCAGCAGCAGATCCTGACGCAGGTCGGTAACGCGCTGCGCGACATCAATCGCCAGTCTTCGGATCTGCTCGAAATGACCGAGACCGTGGCCTCGCTCAAGATGCAGCAGAACGCCAGCCTGCCGGAGATCTCGGCCGCCGGCCAGCTGGTGATGCTGACACAGCGCATCGGCAAGTCGGCCAACGAGTTCCTCACGGTCGAAGGTGTGAGCCCCGACGCCGTGTTCCTGCTCGGCAAGGACCTGAATACCTTCCAGGAAGTCACGCGCGGCCTGCTCGAGGGCAATGCCCAGCAGCGCCTGCCCGGCTCGCGCGATCCGCAGACGCGCCAGCAGCTTGAGGCCATTCTCAAGACCTACGAACAGACGCGCACGCAAGCCGGCGCCATTCTGGGCAACCTCCAGGGCCTGGTCGCCGCGCGCGAAGCGCAGGCCGCCATCCTGGCCGACAGCGAACCGCTGCGCACCTCGCTCGGCGACCTGCAGGACAAGCTCTCTGCCCGCACCGGCCTCGGCGCCGGCACGGTGGTGATGCTGTTCGTGCTGTCGCTGGCCGCGCTGGCGCTGGCCGGTGCGATCGGTTTCGTGCAGGTGCGCGAAGGCCGCGAACGTGCGCTGGCTGCCGAGCGCGAACGCCTCGCTGCCGAGCGCGCGAGCGAAGACGCGGGCCGCGTCAATGCCGCCAACCAGGCGGCCATTTTGCGGCTCATGAACGAACTGCAAACGGTGGCCGAAGGCGATCTGACGCAGGAAGCCACGGTGACCGAAGACATCACGGGCGCCATCGCCGACTCGGTGAACTACACGGTGGAAGAACTTCGCCTGCTGGTGGGCAACGTGCAGAACACGGCCACGCGTGTGGCGCAGACGACGTCGCAGGTGGAAAGCACCTCGACCGAGCTGCTCGCTGCCTCGACCGAACAGCTGCGCGAGATTCGCGAAACCGGCCAGTCGGTGCTGACGATGGCCGAGCGAATCAACGGCGTGTCCTCGCAAGCGCAAGAGTCGGCCACGGTGGCGCGCCAGTCGCTGGAAGCCGCTTCCTCCGGCCTGCAGGCCGTGCAGAACGCGATCGGCGGCATGAACTCGATCCGCGACCAGATCCAGGAAACCTCCAAGCGCATCAAGCGCCTCGGCGAATCCTCGCAGGAGATTGGTGAAATCACCGAGCTGATCTCGGACATTACCGAACAGACCAACGTGCTGGCGCTCAACGCCGCCATCCAGGCCGCGTCGGCCGGCGAGGCCGGCCGCGGCTTCTCGGTGGTGGCGGAAGAAGTGCAGCGACTGGCCGAACGCTCGGCGGACGCCACGCGTCAGATCTCCGCGCTGGTGAAGGCCATTCAGACCGACACGCAGGATGCGGTCGGCGCCATGGAGCGCTCCACGCAGGGTGTGGTGGAAGGGGCCAAGCTCTCCGACAACGCCGGTACCGCGCTGTCCGAGATCGACCGCGTGTCGCGCCGCCTCGCCGAGCTGATCGAGCAGATCTCGCAGTCCGCGTCCCGCGAGGCCGATTCGGCCAACGTCGTGGCAGCCAACATCCAGCACATTTTCGCCGTGACGGAGCAGACCGGCGAAGGTACGCGCACCACCGCGCAGCAGGTCCGCGAGCTCTCGCACATGGCCGAGGAACTGCGCCAGTCGGTGTCACGTTTCAAGATTGTCTGAACGCCGAGCGCAGAACGTGTCGATTCAAAGCCCTGCCACCGCCCCAGTAGCTGGCAACGCGCCAGCCACCGAAGATCTCGGGCCGCTGGCCTGGGTGCTCGGAGAAATTCAGAAGTCGCTCGACAACGTCAGCAAGACGCTGCGGCGCTTTGCCCGCGAGGCCGGCAGCGCCCCGGAGACCGACACCACGCCGCTGCGCTTGGCGCGGCAGCAGCTGCACCAAGCCGTCGGTGCGCTGCAGATGGTGGGCCATACGGCGCCGGCGCTGGTGCTGGGCGCGATGGAGTTCGCGGTCCAGAGCTTCATCACGGAGCCGGCGCGCTGCACCGAAGCCGCCGTCCACAAGATCGACCGCGCGGGCTTCGCCGCCACCGATTTCCTCAATGCGCTGCTGGCGGGCAAGACCGTGTCCTCGGTCGCGCTGTTCCCCCAGTACCGCGACGTGCTGGAACTGGTCGGCAACGAACGCGTCCACCCGGCCGACCTGTGGAGCATGAGCTGGCGCTGGGTCGAGATCAAGCCGGCGCCGACGCAGACCGCGCTGGTGTACGACCCGGCGGTCCGCTCCAAGCTCGACCGCGAAGTGCTCAAGATCGTCAAGAGCGGCGACGACCATGCCGCGCGGCGCCTTCAGGCCTTGTGCCTGGGCCTGGGGCGCGGCGCCTCGGTGCCGCGCGTCGCCAGTTTCTGGACCCTCGCGGCCGGCTTCTTCGAAGCCCTGGCGCTGTCGCTGATTCCGACCGATGCCCATGTGAAGCGCGCGGCCTCGCGCGTGCTGCTGCAGTACGCCACCCTGGCGCGCGGTGACAACACGGTGTCGGACCGCCTCGGCCAGGACCTGCTGTTCTTCTGCGCGCAAGCCGTGCCCGGCCCGCGCGACGAAGCCGCCACGCTGCGCGCGGTGCGCGTCGCCTGGGGCGTGGCCAACGAGCAGAAGGTCGACTACGCGATCGAACAATTCGGCCGCTTCGACCCGCTGGTACTCGCGCAGGCACGCAAGCGCATCGAGGCCGCCAAGGAAATGTGGTCGGCGCTCTCGGGCGGCGACGTTTCGCGCACGCGGCAGGTGGCCGACACCTTCGCCCAGCTCGGCGAATCGCTGCAGAAGCTGCATCCGCCGAGCCTGCCGATGGTGCAGGCCCTGAACAATGCGGTCGACGCCTCGCTGCGTTCGGGCAAGCCGCCGGCCACCGAGCTGGCGATGGAAGTCGCGACCTCGGTCCTCTATCTCGAAGCCGCCTTCGAAGATCTCGATCCGCACGACCGGCAATTGACGGCCCGCACGGTGCAACTGGCCGGCCGCATCGAACGCGTGCGCGAAGGCGGCCGTTCGGAACCGCTCGAGCCGTGGATGGAGGAGCTCTATCGCCGCGTGAGCGACCGCCAGACCATGGGCACGGTGGTCGGCGAACTGCGCGCCCACCTGAGCGAACTCGAGAAGTCGCTCGACCAGTTCTTCCGCCGCCCGGCCGACAAGAGCGTGCTGCGTACGGTACCGACCCAGCTGCTGCAGATGCGCGGCGTGTTCTCGGTGCTCGGCCTCGACCAGGCCGCGCAGACCGTGCAGCGCATGCGCGAGAACGTCGACCAACTGCTGGCCGAGGAAGCCGCCGCCACCGAAGCCAGCGATTTCGATGCGCTCGGCAACAACCTCGGCGCGCTGGGCTTCCTGATCGACATGCTCGGCTACCAGCCGGCGCTGGCCAAGCGCCTGTTCGTGTTCGACGGCGAAGCCGGCGAGCTCAAGCCGCTGATGGGCCGCCAGGCCAACGACACCGCCGAGCCCGAAGCGACGGCGCCGGTTTCCTTTGCCTCCGCATCGGGACCGGTCTCGGTCACCGACACCGTGCTGAGCGTCGAGGAAGTCGATGCGCAGATCGCGGCCAAGCTCGCCGCGCTGGCCGGCCCGACCCGCAAGGCGCCTTCGCCGATCGAGGAATTCAGCAAGGCCACCGCGAGCTGGACCGCCAAGATCACCGGCCCCGCACCGCTGGAGGCCCTGCCCGACACCGAAGTGACGGAGCTCGAGGAAGACGATCTCCAGAACATCTTCCTCGACGAGGCCCGCGAGGTGTTGCACAACGGCCTGGCTGCCGTGTCGGCGCTCGGCGCGCAGCCGGACGACAACGGCGAGCTGACCGTGCTGCGGCGCGCCTTCCACACCCTCAAGGGCAGCTCGCGCATGGTCGGGCTGATGGATTTCGGCGAGGCTGCCTGGTCCTTCGAGCAGGTGCTCAACACCTGGCTGGCCGACCAGCGTCCGGCTACGCCCGAATTGCTTGCCGGCACCAAGCGCGCACTGACGGACTTCGCCAAGTGGGTCGAAGCCATCGCTGCCAACGAGCCGCACGGCTGGCAATCCGCACCCTTCCGCAGCGTGGCGGAAGCCTTGCGCACGGGTGAGCCGATCGCGCCGCCGGCGCGCGTGGCCGATGCCGAAGCCCTGGTGGCAGCGGCGCGCCACATCGCGGCCGAAGAAACGATGGCCGAGGCCAAGGCTGCGCCCGACGCGCAGCCCGAACCGCTGCCCCTGCCGGAACTGCCCGAGCTCGAACTCGACATGGCGCCGATGGCTTTCGAGGCGCCGAGCGAGGCCGCACCGGAGCCGGTGCCTCCTTCCGCCACCGCCTCCGCCGACGACTTCGCTTCGACCGATTTCCTCGATTTCGAAGCCAAGCCGGCCCCTGCGCTGGAAGAGCCCGTGCCGCCGGCCGAGCTCGAAGAAATCGACTTCCTCGAAACCGCGCACGTCTCGATCGAGCCGGCGCTGGCGCTGCCGGCCGAGCCCGTCTTCGAGGCTCCTGCCTCGATCCCGGCCCCCGTGGCGGAACCCGAGCCGACGCCGGAGCCGGCACAGGCGCTGCACGTCGAGCCTGAAGCCATGCCGGAGCCCGAAGCCCCGGCGCTCGCCGAGGAGGCGCTGGAAGAACTGCCGCAAGCGCTGCAAGCAGAACCCGAGGCGGTTGCGGCAAGCGCAGGGCCCGAAGCCGAGCCCGAGCGTCCGGCCGCACCGAGCGCCGACGACCAGGTCAAGGTGATCGGCCCGCTTCGCATCGGCATCGCGCTCTACAACGTCTATCTCAACGAAGCCGACGAATGGTCGCGCCAGCTGGCCATCGAGGTCGGCGAGTGGGCGCTCGAATCGCACGAACGCGTGTCGGACTCGACCATCGGGCTCGCCCATTCGCTCGCCGGCAGTTCCGCGACCGTGGGCTTCCAGGGCCTGTCGGACATGGCGCGCTCGATCGAGGCGGCGCTGCAGCATCTGCACATGCAGGGCCGCGGCACGCCGGCGCAGGGCGCCGTGCTGGTGACGGCGGCCGAAGAGTTGCGGCGCCTGCTGCACCAGTTCGCCGCCGGCTTCCTGCACGAGCCCGCCCAAGAAACCATGCGCGCGCTGCGCGATGTCGCCGCCTCGCCGATGCCGCTCGACATGGGCGAAGCGGCGATCGGGTCCGCAGCCTCGTTGCGCTTCGCCGTGGCCGATGTGGCGCTCGACGATTCCGAGGACGCGATCGACGTCACCGACGTGATCGACGTCGACCTGTTCCCGATCTTCGAGGAAGAGGCGGCCGAACTGCTGCCTCAGCTCGGCACGGCATTGCGCGAGTGGTCGCAGCATCCCGACGATCCGGCGCCCCGCGCCTCCACGCTGCGCACCTTGCACACGCTCAAGGGCAGTGCCCGGCTGGCCGGCGCCATGCGACTGGGCGAACGTGCCCACCGCATGGAATCCGAGATCGAGGCGATCAGCGCCGAGGGTGCGGACCGCCAGGCGATCGAGCACTTGCTGACCCGCTTCGACACGCTGCAGGCCACCTTCGACGGGCTGCGTGCCGCCGACGACGCCATCCAGACCGAGCTGGTGCAGCGGGTGGTCGCTGCCGCTCCGGCAGCGCCCGCCGTATCGGCCGCAGCAGAAGCGCGAGCCGACACGGCCGAGCCGAAGGCAGGCACGCCCGAGCCGGCACCCGTCGCCGAGGCCGATACAGCGCGCCGCGCGGTGGCGCTGCCCTCGCCGTCCGCGCTCACGCCGCTGCGCAACATCTCGAGCCAGGCGGTGCGCATTCGCACCCACCTGCTCGACCGCCTGGTGGCACAGGCCGGCGAGGTCATCATCACGCGCTCGCGGCTCGAGGCCGAACTGGGCCAGTTGCGCAGCTCGCTGGGCGACCTCACCGGCAACCTGGACCGCCTGCGCCAGCAGCTGCGCGACATCGAGGTCCAGGCCGAAAGCCAGATGCAATCGCGCCTCGCGCAGGCCAAGGACTCGCAGCAGGGCTTCGACCCGCTCGAGTTCGACCGCTTCACGCGCGTGCAGGAACTCACGCGCATGATGGCCGAGTCGGTCAACGACGTGGCGACCGTCCAGCGCACGCTCCAGAAGACCGTGCAGGCGACCGAAGACGACCTCAGCGCGCAGGCGCGCCAGACGCGCGAACTCCAGCGCGGGCTGCTGCGCACGCGCATGGTGGAGTTCGAAGGCATTTCCGAGCGTCTCTATCGCGTGGTGCGGCAGGCCTCCAAGGACACCGGCAAGCAGGTGCGCCTGGACATCGTCGGCGGCTCGATCGAGATGGACCGGGGCGTGCTGGACCGCATGACGCCCGCCTTCGAGCATCTGCTGCGCAACTGCGTCGCGCACGGCATCGAGGACGTGGCGGCGCGCGAGAAGGCCGGCAAGGATGCCAGCGGCCTGATCGTCATCGAACTGCACCACGAGGGCAACGACGTCTCGGTGAGCTTCCGCGACGACGGCGCGGGCCTCAACCACAAGCGCATCGTCGAGCGCGCGCAGTCCCTGGGTCTGATCGCCCAAGGCCAGAAGCTCAGCGAAGACGAGGCCGCCGAACTGATCTTCCAGCCCGGCTTCTCGACAGCCGAGCAGGTGTCGGAGCTGGCCGGCCGTGGTATCGGCATGGACGTGGTGCGCGCGCAGATCGCGGCGCTCGGCGGCCGCATCGAAACCCAGAGCAAGGCGGGCGAGGGCACCAGCTTCAAGCTCGTGCTGCCGCTGACCACCGCCGTGACCCACGTGGTCATGCTGCGCACCGGCGCCACCTCGATCGGCGTGCCGTCCAACCTGGTGGAACTGGTTCAGCGCGCCAGCGGCTCCGAACTCGAAACCGCATACCTCAACCAGCGCTATGCCTTCGCCGGCGAGCAGGTGCCTTTCTTCTGGGCCGGCGCATTGCTGCAGTCCTCGGCGCGCAGCGACCGCGCAATCGGCAAGACCAACACCATCGTCATGGTGCGCAGCGCGCAGCAGCGCGTGGCGCTGCACGTCGACGAAGTGCTGGGCAACCAGGAAGTCGTGGTCAAGAACCTCGGGCCGCAGCTCTCGCGGCTGCCGGGCATGGCTGGCATCTCGGTGCTGGCTTCCGGTGCGGTGGCGATGATCTACAACCCCGTCGCGCTGGCCGCGGTGCATGGCGAGAAAGCGCGCCAGCTTCAGGCCAAGGGCGCAGCGGCGGCGTCGTCGTCGCAGGGCGTGCGCAGCGCAGAACCCGCGCTGCCCCAGCCGGCGCCGCAGATTCCGCTGGTGCTGGTGGTCGACGACTCGATCACGGTGCGGCGCGTCACGCAGCGCTTGCTGCAGCGCGAAGGCTACCGCGTGTCGCTGGCGGCCGACGGCCTGCAGGCGCTCGAACGCCTGCAGCAGGAACGGCCGGCCGTGGTGCTGTCCGACATCGAGATGCCGCGCATGGACGGCTTCGACCTCGCGCGCAACATCCGCGCCGACGAGTCGCTGGCCGGCCTGCCGATCATCATGATCACCTCGCGCATCGCCGAGAAGCACCGCGATCACGCGCGTGCGCTGGGCGTCAACCACTACCTCGGCAAGCCCTACTCCGAAGAAGAGCTGCTGCGGCTGGTGCGCAGCTACACCAGCGCCGAGGTGCCGGTGGCGATGGCGGCTTGAGCCGGATGGGGCAGGGCCCTCAGGCGCTGCCCTTTCTCTTGTCGAGCGCCTGGCGCACCACCCCATAGCGCTGCAGCGTCCGCTCCCGCGCTTCGGCGTGGTCGACGATCGGCTTCGGATAGTTCTCGCCCAGCTTCACCCCGGCCGCTTCCAGCTCCAGCGGCTTGGCGGTCCATGGCGCGTGGATCGCCGCGTTGGGCAGCTTCGCGAGCTGCGGCAGGTAGCGGCGGATGAACTTGCCTTCGGGGTCGAAGCGCTCGCTTTGCGTCACGGGATTGAAGATCCGGAAGTAGGGCTGCGCATCGCAGCCGCTGGAGCTCGCCCACTGCCAGCCGCCGTTGTTCGACGACAGCTCGAAGTCGTTGAGGTGCAGCGCGAAGTAGCGCTCACCGCGCCGCCAGTCCAGCCCGAGGTCCTTGCACAGAAAGCTGGCCGCCACCATGCGCAGCCGGTTGTGCATGTAGCCGCTCTGGTTGATTTGCGCCATCGCGGCGTCGACCAGCGGGTAGCCGGTCTGGCCCTGGCACCAGGCGTCGAACAGCAGGTCGGCGTGCTTGCCGTGATGCCACTGGATCTTGTCGTACTCCGGCCTGAAGCTGCGCGACTCGCCGCCCTCGGCCACATGCGGATGGTGGGCCAGGATCTGGAAATAGAAGTCGCGCCAGATCAGCTCGCCGAGCCAGGTCGCGGCGCCCGCGCCGCCCTGCTGCGAGAGCTGGTGCGCCATGCCCGCGAGCTGCCGGATCGAGACCGTGCCGAAGCGCAGGTGGACGCCCAGGTAGCTGGGGCCGCGCACCGCGGGGTAGTCGCGCGCCGTGTCGTAGCGGTCGATGCGCTGGAAGAAGTCGCCCACCAGTGCGGCGGCGCCCTGGCTGCCGGTCGGGATGTCGAGCTCGGCCAGATTGCTGGGCTCGAAGCCGATCTCCGCCAGTGTCGGCACCGGCGCGCTGAATTTCTCTGGCGCGGGCGCGAGCGCATCGGCGTAGCCGCGCACGGGGTAGGGCTTCAGATAGAAGGCATCGACCTTGGCCAGCCAGGCGCGCCTGTAGGGCGTGAATACCGTGTAAGGCTGGCCGGTCTGGGTCAGCAGCTCGTCGCGTTCGAAGACGGCCTGGTCCTTGTGGGTGTGGAAGGCGATGCCGGCATTGGCGAGCGCGCCGAAAACCTTGGCGTCGCGCGCGAGGGCGTCGGGCTCGTCGTCGCGGTTCGCGAACACGGCCTGCACATCCAGCGCGCGCGCCAGCGGCGCGATTTCGTCCTCGGCCACCGCGTGGCGCACGATCAGCCCGCCGCCCAGCGCGCGCAGCTCGGCATCGAGCTCGACCAGCGATTCGCGGATGAATTCCACGCGCCGGTCCACGCGCGGCAGCGCATCGAGGATCGCGCGGTCGAAGACAAACACGCAGACCACTTGCCGGCAATTGCGCAGCGCGTGGTAGAGCGCCGCGTTGTCGTCCACCCGGAGGTCGCGGCGGAACCACATCAGGCCCTTGGGATAGCTTTTGTCGACGGCCAGTAAAATCGGCGGCATGGCCTCCGATTCTGCCCCGATGAACCTCACGCATCACTTCCTGATTGCGATGCCGGGGCTGGAAGACAAGGCCTTCAGCCGCAGCGTGGTCTACCTCTGCGAACACAGCGAGCGCGGCGCGCTCGGCCTGGTGATCAACAAGCCCAGCGACATCAATCTCAAGGTGCTGTTCGAGAAGATCGAGCTCCACCTCTCGCGCCCCGAGCTCGGCAGCGCGCCCGTGTTCCAGGGCGGCCCGGTGCAGACCGAGCGCGGCTTCGTGCTGCATGAGCCGGTGTTCTCCGATGCCGAGAGGCCCAACGAATCCGTCTACGCCTCGACCATGACCATTCCTGGCGGGCTGGAGATGACCACTTCCAAGGACGTGCTGGAGGCCTTGGCCACCGGCGCCGGCCCGCGCAAGGTGCTGGTCTCGCTCGGCTACGCGGCCTGGGGCGAGGGCCAGCTCGAATCCGAACTGGCCGAGAACAGCTGGCTCACGGTGGTTGCCGACCCGGCGGTGATCTTCGACACGCCGATCGAGCAGCGCTACGACCGGGCCCTGTCGCTGCTGGGCCTCGAGGCCTGGACGCTGTCGCCCGACGCGGGGCATGCGTGAGGGTTTTGGCGATGCCTGACAGCGCTGCCCCTCCTGCTTCCGTTCCCTCCCATTTCCAAAGCTTCCTGGCCTTCGACTTCGGGCAGAAGCGCACCGGTGTCGCGAGCGGCAACCGGCTGTTGAAGAGCGCCACGCCGCAAGCCACCATCAAGGCCGAGGGCGACGCACGCTTTGCCCAGGTCGAAGCCCGCATCCGCGAGTGGCAGCCCGACGCTCTGGTGGTCGGCGTTCCCTACCACCCCGACGGCGCGCCGCACGACAACACCCGGGCCGCCCAGCGCTTCGCCCGCCAGCTGAGAGGCCGCTTCGGGCTGCCCGTCTACGAGGTCGACGAGCGCTACAGCACAACCGAGGCGCTGGCCTCGGGTGCGCGCGATGCCGATGCCGCGTCGGCCTGCATCATTCTTGAACAGTTCCTGAGGAGCCTTCCGTGAACTCCATTCCCGACGCCGAAGCGCTCTACCTCGAGCTGCTGCGCGGCGTGAAATCCCTGATGCGGCCCGACACCCGCCCGGTCGGCATCACCTCCGGCGGTGCCTGGCTGGTCGAGCGGCTGCAGAAGGACTTGGGGCTGCCGGGCGCGCCCGGCACCATCTCCTCGGCCATGCACCGCGACGACTTCGCGCGCCGGGGCCTGGCCGCGAGCGCGCAGACCCATCTGCCCTTCGACGTCAATGGCGCCGACGTGCTGCTGCTCGACGACGTGCTCTACACCGGCCGCACCCTGCGCGCGGTGCTCAACGAGCTGTTCGACTTCGGCCGGCCAGCCTGCGTGCGGCTGGCGGTGCTGGTCGACCGCGGCGGGCGCGAGCTGCCGGTGGCGGCCGACTTCGCCGCGGCCAAGCTCGAGCTACCCGCCGAGCAATCGCTCGCCCTCGCGCATGACGACAAAGGCGTATTCAGCTTCAAAGTGGAAAAAGCCTGATGCTCTATAAACGCAACCCCCAACTCAACAAGAACGGCGAGCTGATCCACCTGCTCTCGATCGAGGGTCTGCCGAAGGACATCGTCACCCACATCCTCGACACCGCCGCCAACTTCACCAGCGTGAGCGACCGCGAGGTGAAGAAGGTGCCGCTACTGCGCGGCAAGAGCGTGTTCAACCTCTTCTTCGAGAACTCGACCCGCACCCGCACTACCTTCGAGATCGCGGCCAAGCGGCTGTCGGCCGACGTCATCAACCTCGACATCGCGCGCTCGTCGGCGACCAAGGGCGAATCGCTGCTCGACACCATCGCCAACCTGAGCGCGATGGCGGCCGACCTGTTCGTGGTGCGCCACAGCGAATCGGGTGCGCCCTACCTGATCGCGCAACATGTCGCCCCGCACGTGCACGTGGTGAATGCCGGCGACGGCCGCCACGCGCACCCGACGCAGGGGCTGCTCGACATGTACACGATCCGCCACTACAAGAAGGACTTTTCCAACCTCACGGTGGCGATCGTCGGTGACGTGCTGCACTCGCGCGTGGCGCGCTCCGACATCCACGGCCTCACCACGCTGGGCTGCGCCGAGGTGCGCGTGGTCGGCCCCAAGACGCTGGTGCCGGGCGACATGGCGCAGATGGGCGTGCGCGTGTGCCACACGCTCGAGGAAGGCATCAAGGACTGCGACGTGATCATCATGCTGCGGCTGCAGAACGAGCGCATGAGCGGCGCGCTGCTGCCTTCGTCGCAGGAATTCTTCAAGACCTACGGCCTCACGCCCGAGAAGCTGCAGCTCGCCAAGCCCGATGCGATCGTGATGCATCCGGGGCCGATCAACCGCGGCGTCGAGATCGACTCGGCCGTGGTCGACGGCCGGCAGAGCGTGATCCTGCCGCAGGTCACATTCGGCATCGCGGTGCGCATGGCCGTGATGAGCATCGTCGCCGGAAACGAAGCATGAAAATCCTGATCACCAATGGGCGCGTCATCGATCCTGCGTCGGGCATCGACCGCCAGGCCGACGTGGCCATCGCCGACGGCAAGGTGCTCGCCATCGGCAGCACACCCGCCGACTTCCGCGCCGACCGCACGCTCGATGCCCAGGGCTGCCTCGTCGTGCCCGGCCTGGTCGACCTGGCCGCGCGGCTGCGCGAACCCGGCTACGAGCACGAAGGCATGCTCGAAAGCGAGATGGCCGCGGCGGTGGCCGGCGGCGTCACCAGCCTGGTCTGCCCGCCCGACACCGACCCCGTGCTCGACGAGCCCGGCCTGGTCGAGATGCTCAAGTTCCGCGCCGAGAAGATGCAGAGCGCGCGCCTGTTCCCGCTCGGCGCGCTCACGCGCGGCCTCGCCGGTGAAGTGCTCACCGAAATGGCCGAGCTCACCGAGGCCGGTTGCATCGGCTTCGGCCAGGCCGACATCCCGCTGGGCAACACGCAGGTGCTGCAGCGCGCGTTGCTCTACGCCAGCACCTTCGGCTACACCGTGTGGCTGCGCCCGCAGGACCGCGACCTGGGCAAGGGCGTGGCCGCCAGCGGCCCGCTCGCCACGCGGCTCGGCTTGGCCGGCGTGCCGGTCGCGGCCGAAACGATCGCGATCTTCACCATCGTCGAACTCATGCGCAGCACCGGCGCGCGCGTGCACCTGTGCCGCCTGTCGAGCGCGGCCGGCGTGGCCCTGGTGCGCGCCGCCAAGGCCGAAGGCCTGCCGCTCAGCTGCGACGTCAGCATCAACTCGCTGCACCTGGCCGACACCGACATCGGCTACTTCGACAGCCGCGCGCGGCTCAACCCGCCGCTGCGCCAGCAGCGCGACCGCGATGCACTTTCCGCCGGGCTGGCCGACGGCACTATCGACGCGCTGGTGTCCGATCACACGCCGGTGGAGGCCGATGCCAAGACCCTGCCTTTCGCCGAAAGCGAGCCGGGCGCGACGGGGCTCGAACTGCTGCTGCCGCTGGCCTTGCAATGGGGCGAGCAGAGCGGCGCCGGACTGGCGCGCGCGATCGAGGTCGTGAGCGCGGCGCCGGCAAAGCTGATCGGCGTCGAGGAAGCGGGCCGGCTGTCGCCGGGCCTGGCCGCCGACCTCTGCGTCGTCGATCCCGCGCTCGAATGGCAGGTACGGCCCGAGGCGCTGCGCAGCCAGGGCAAGCACACGCCCTTCGGCGGCTACGCGCTGCGCGGGCAGGCGCGCTTCACGCTGGTGGACGGACGGCTGGTCCACGGCTGACCGGGGGAACACCGCGCGATGCAGGCCCTGTCCGCCTTCCTGAAGCTGGTGCGCGCCCTGGCTCACGCGCATGTCGGCTGGTGGACCATCCGCAGCCAATTCCACAAGCTCTCGCCCGCGGAGCGCGAGCAGCGCGTGCAGCAGTGGGCCGAGCGCATGCTGACCCTGATGGGCATCCGCCTCGTGGTGCAGGGCACGCCGCCGACCCACGGGCCGGTGCTGATGGTGAGCAACCACCTCTCGTGGCTCGACATCCTCGCCATCCACGCGGCGCGCCACGTGCGTTTCGTCTCCAAGGCGAACGTGCAGTACTGGCCGCTGATCGGCACGCTGTCGAACGGTGCCGGCTCTCTGTATATCGAGCGCGAACGCCGCCGCGATGCGCTGCGCGTGGTGCACCACATGACCGAGGCGCTGAAGAACGGCGACCTGATCGCGGTGTTCCCCGAGGGCACCACCAGCGACGGCAGCAGCGTGCTGCCCTTCCACGCCAACCTGCTGCAGGCCGCCATCTCCTCGGGCGCGCCGGTGCAGCCCATCGCGCTGCGTTTTGCCGATGCCGCCACCGGCGAAACCAGCCAGGCGCCGCGCTACATCGACGACGACAACTTGGCCAGCTCGCTGTGGCAGGTGCTGAAGGCGCCGCCGCTGCTGGCGATCGTGCGCTTCGGCGAGCCCCAGCCTGCCTGGGGCCGCGATCGCCGCGCCTGGGCGCTTTCGCTGCATGCCGACGTGCAGGCGCTGCGCCGCCAGACGCACTGAGCAGCCAGCAAAAAAACAGCGCCCCGTTGGGCGCTGTGCAACGGCGCCGTAGCGCCGGGAGGAGGAACTGAATGTGCAAGCAGGTTAGCCGTCGCCCCCCTCCCGCCCTGCCGGAGAAGGCAATGCGCGCACGTGGGCGTTGGCCTACAGGGCGCTACATCACCGTGGCGTGCGGATGCAGCGGATGGGCCAGCGTGTCGGCGATCAGGCGCAGCGCGTGGTCGCACGCCTCCCGCGACATCGGCCCGCCGAGGCAGATGCGCACCGCCTCCGGCGGGGTGCCGTCGGTGGAGAAGGCCGCGCTGGCGACCACGCCGACGTTCTGCGTGCGCAGGTAGGAAGCGAACTCGACCGGGCTCCAGGCGGAGGAAAGCGGCAGCCACAGATGGAAGCCCTCGCTCTGCGCGGCGATGCCGTGCGCGCCCAGGTGCCGGCTGGCCAGGGCCTGCCGGACGGTGGACTCGGCGCGGATGGCCTGCAGCATGGCGTCGGCCGTGCCGTCTTCCACCCACAGCGTGGTCAGCGCGTTCGTGATGGGCGATGACATCACGGTGGTCGCGCGCATCGCGCCGGCCAGCCGCTGCGACTGCCGCGCGCCGGGGGAGCGCACGTAGGCGCTGCGCAGGCCCGCGCCCAGGGTCTTCGAGAAGCCGGTGATGTAGTAGGTCAGTTCCGGCGCCAGGGTGGCGATGGCGGGCGGCACCTGCCGCGGCAGCATCGCGTAGGCGTCGTCCTCGATGATCGGAATGGCGTAGCGCAGCGCGATGTCGGCCAGCGCCTCGCGGCGTGCGCGCGACATGGTGGCCGTGGTCGGGTTGTTGAGCGTGGGGTTGCAGTACAGCGCCTTCGGTCGCAGCGTCTTGCAGGCATGCTCGAAGGACTCGCCCATCGGCCCCTCCTCGTCGAGCGGCAGGGCATGCAGCTGGATGCCGAGCTGGGTCGCGATCGCCTTCACGCCGGGGTAGGTCAGCGCTTCCACGCAGATCAGCTCGCCCGGTCGCGCGAGCTGCGAGAACAGCGCGGTGAGCACGCTGTGGATGCCGGGGCACACGAGGATCTGGTCCAGCCGGCAATCGGGAACGCGGGGCCGGATCCACTGCATGCCGGCTTCGCGGTCGCGCGCCGTGCCGCCGAAGTCCTGATAGCGCAGCAGTTCGTACATGCCGGCTTCGGCCATGACGCGGCCGGCGCTCTCGCTCATTCGTTCCAACAGCGCCGCATCCTGCGGCTCGGGCGGCAGGTTCATCGTCATTTCGGCGCCGCCACCGCCGCGCAGCGGAAGGCTCGGGCTGCCGCCGCGGATGAAGGTGCCGGTGCCCGAGCGCGAATCGATCAGCCCGCGCTTGCGCGCCTCTGCATAGCCGCGTGCAACGGTCGTGTAGTTGAGATGCAGATCGGCCGCCAGGTCGCGCAGCGTGGGCAGCTTGTCGCGCGCGATCAGGCGGCCGGTGCGGATGTCGTCGGCGATCAGGTCGGCCAGCAGCAGGTAGGCCGGCTTGTTGCTGCTCTCCAGGCGCTTTTGCCATTGCTGGGTGGTCTTGCTCATGGGGTGGTTGATCGCATGGGTTGATTGCATGGGCGCAGCACATTCGACGCATGAAGCGTGCCGGGCTTCTCTGGCCCGGATGCATTGATCGCGTGCATGCAGGTCCATTGATCGGGTGCATTGATTGCATGGCGGGTGCCTCAATCGAGTGCAAAAGCGGCCACCTGAACCTCGTCCGGCGGCCCTTTGGCGGGCCTCGGAATTTTTTTGCCGGGCCGCAGGCCGCACCGCTTCTCGTTGATCGCGACTTGATCGCAAACAGGCCGCCGGCCAGTGGCACAGAGCGTGCGAAATCGAAGGGCGCGCAACCCACCGATCAACGTCTTTTCCTCTACCGGAGTACCTCATGCCCAAAGTCCTCAAACCCGCGAACGCCGCCGGCGAACACCTCGTCGACTACGAAGAAAAAGTCTTCCAAGACGTGAAGGCAGAAGCGGGCGAGAAAGCGCTCGTCACCTTCCACACGGTCGCCTTCGAAGGCTCGATCGGCTTCGTCAACCTGCTGCAGGCCACGCGCCTCAAGCGCAAGGGCTTCGAGACTTCCATCCTGCTGTACGGCCCCGGCGTCACGCTGGGCGTGCAGCGCGGCTTTCCGACGCTCGGCGACGAAGCTTTTCCGGGCCACCAGAACTTCAACAAGCAGATCACCAAGTTCATGGAAGAGGGCGGCAAGGTCTACGCCTGCCGCTTCGCGCTGCAGGCGCTGTACGGCCATGGCGAAGGCGCGCTGATCCCGGGCATCAGGCCGATCAATCCGCTCGACGTGCTCGACATCATCCTGCTGCATCGCAAGGCCAACGCCTTTATTTTGGACACCTGGACGCTGTGAACCGGGGCGCTGCCATGTCGACACCACGCATCGTCCGGGCCGCTGCGATTCAGATCGCGCCCGATTTCGAGAACCCCGACGGCACAGTCAACAAGGTCTGCGAGGCCATCGACGAAGCCGCGGCCAAAGGCGCGCAGCTCGCGGTCTTCCCCGAGACCTTCGTGCCCTACTACCCGTACTTCTCCTTCGTGCAGCCGCCGGTACAGCAGGGCCCGGCCCATCTGCGGCTGATGGAGCGGGCGGTCGTGGTGCCAGGCCCGGTGACGGACGCGGTGGCCGAACGGGCCAGGGCGCGCGGCGTGGTCGTGGTGCTGGGCGTGAACGAGCGCGACCACGGCAGCCTCTACAACACGCAGCTCGTCTTCGACGCCGACGGCCGCCTTGCGCTCAAGCGCCGCAAGATCACGCCGACGTACCACGAACGCATGATCTGGGGCCAGGGCGACGGCGCCGGGCTCAAGGTGGTCGACACGCGGGTCGGCCGCGTCGGCGCGCTGGCCTGCTGGGAGCACTACAACCCGCTGGCGCGCTACAGCCTGATGGCGCAGCACGAAGAGATCCACTGCGCGCAGTTCCCCGGCTCGCTGGTCGGGCCGATCTTCGCGGAGCAGATGGAGGTCACGATCCGCCATCACGCCCTGGAGTCGGGCTGCTTCGTGGTCAATGCCACGGGCTGGTTGGCCGACGAACAGATCCGCGCCGTCACGCCCGACGAAGGCCTGCAGAAGGCGCTGCGCGGCGGCTGCCACACGGCCATTGTCTCGCCCGAAGGCAAGCACCTGGCGCCGCCGCTCACCGAGGGCGAGGGCATGGTGATCGCCGACCTCGACATGGCCTTGATTGCCAAGCGCAAGCGAATGATGGATTCGGTCGGCCACTACGCGCGGCCCGAGCTCCTTAGCCTGGCGTTGAACGACCGCCCCGCCACGACCACGCAGCCCATGCACGGCACGCCCGCATCGGGCACTTCATCCAACGACACCGGGAGCACCCGCCATGACCACGAGCCAAACCCCATCGAGCCGGCAACTGATGACCGAGCTGCAGTCCTTCGGCTTGCGGCTGGCTGATCCGGGCGCCGGCGCGGCCAGCCGCCGCGGCGGCGCGGGGCCGTCGGACCACAAGGCCGTCACAGTCGACGGCCACACGATCATGGTGCCGGTCCACACCTCGAGCGCGTGGAACTCGCCGTTCACGGCGCAGGCGCCGGATGCGGAAGGCCGCAGCACCCTCACGCGCGGCAGCATCCCGATCGCGCGCATCAGCTTTCCGAAGCAGCCGCGCTTCTATGCCATGCAGACCTTCGACGGCGTGCCGTACTCGCACATCGCGACGCTGCACGGCTCGGACGTGCTGGCCACCACCGTGCTGCAGACCTGCATCCGCTACGAGAGCCGGAAGAAGAGCTGCAAGTTCTGTGCGATCGGCCAGTCGCTCGCGGCGGGACGGACCATCGCGCGCAAGACGCCCGAACAGCTGGCCGAGGTCGCGCGCGCCGCGGTGCTGCTCGATGGCGTCAAGCACATGGTGCTGACCACCGGAACGCCGAACGCCACCGACCGCGGCGCGCGGATCCTCTGCGAGAGCGCCTTCGCGATCAAGGCGGCGGTGGACATTCCGATCCAGGGCCAGTGCGAGCCGCCCGACGACGACCAGTGGTTCCATCGCATGAAGGCCGCGGGCATCGACTCGCTGGGCATGCACCTCGAAGTGGTGACGCCCGAAGTGCGCGAGCGCGTGATGCCTGGCAAGGCCAGCGTGCCGGTCGCGCGCTACATGAGCGCCTTCGAGGCGGCGGTCGGCGTGTTCGGCCGGGGGCAGGTCAGCACCTACATCCTGGCCGGGCTGGGCGACACGCGCGAAGCGATCCTGGAGATCTGCGACCGCCTGCTGGTGCTCGGCGTCTATCCCTTCGTGGTGCCCTTCGTGCCGATCAGCGGGACGCCGCTGGAAGACCATCCTGCGCCCTCGCCGGAGTTCATGAAATCGATCCTGCAACCGCTCGGCCGCAGCTTGGGCGAAGCCAATCTCCGGTCCAGCGACATCAAGGCCGGCTGCGGCAAGTGCGGCGCCTGCTCGTCGCTGTCGGTCTACGAAAGCTGAACATGCCCTGCATCCTCGATGACGTCGTCGAACCGGCCTTGCAGTACGCGCCGGTCGAGTTCCTCGTGCGCGAGGCCGCGCAGGCCTGGGAGCGCGACGAGGCGCATGCCTTGCGCCGCGCCGTCTTCTGCATCGAGCAAGGCATCTTCGCCGGCGACGACCGCGATGCGATCGATGCGCAGGCCCAGCTGCTGGTGGCCATGTCCTGCCTCGGCGGCATGCCCGACCAGGTGGTGGGCACGGTGCGCATCCACGAAGCGGCGCCGGGCCTCTGGTGGGGCTCGCGGCTGGCGGTGCATCCCTCGTTCCGCAGCCAGGGGCACCTGGGCGCGACGCTGATCCGGCTGGCCGTGTCGCGCGCGCATGCGCAGGGCTGCGAGACTTTTCTGGCGCATGTGCAGTCGCAGAACGTGGCGCTCTTCCACAAGCTGCACTGGCGCTCGCTCGGCGAACTGGCCATCCACGGACGGCCGCACACCGAGATGCAGGCGGAGCTGGACTTCTATCCGCCTTGCCACGATGCCGTGAGCGGTTTCGTGTCGCGTCGCAAGGGCACCGCATGACAAGCCTGGCCGAGATCGTTGCCGAGCTGCGCGCGAGCCGCGGCTTCGCGCACAAGCGCGATATCTCCGATATCGTGTCGGCGCTCGGCCAGGCGCTGCCGGGCGGCGCTGCCGACCTGTCGCAGGTGGTGCCGCTGGGCGACGACTGCGCGGCCATTCCCGACGGCCAGGGCGGCTATCTGCTCTTCGCCATCGAAGGCCTGGTCGAGGACTTCATCGAACGCATGCCCTGGTTCGCGGGCTACTGCGCGGTGATGGTCAACGTGAGCGACATCTACGCGATGGGCGGCCGGCCGACGGCTGTCGTCGATGCGCTCTGGAGCGCCGGCATGGACCCGGCGGACCAGATGCTCAAGGGCATGGCCGAGGCCTCGGCGAAATACGCGGTGCCGATCGTCGGCGGCCACAGCAACAATCGCAGCACGCGCCCGCAATTGGCGGTGGCGATCCTGGGCCGCGCGCGGAAGCTGCTGACCAGCTTCTCCGCGCGCCCCGGCGACCAGCTCGTGATGGCCGTCGATCTGCGCGGCGCCTACGAGGAGCCCTTCCCCTACTGGAACGCATCGACCCGCGCCCCGGCCGCGCGGCTGCGCGGCGATCTGGAGCTGCTGCCGCAGCTGGCGGAAGCGGGCCTTTGCGATGCCGCCAAGGACATCAGCATGGCCGGTGCCGTGGGCACGGCGCTGATGCTGCTCGAATGCTCGCAGACCGGCGCAGTGATCGACCTGGACGCTATGCCGCGTCCGGCCGGCGTGCCCCTGCTGCGCTGGCTGAGCTCCTTCCCCAGCTACGGCTTCATCCTCAGCGTGCGCCCCGAGAAGCTTGCCGGCGTGCTGGCCCGCTTTGCCGCGCGCGACCTCGCCTGTGCCGTGGTGGGCGACGTCAACGACACGCGCACGCTGGTGCTCAAGCAGGGCGCCGAGCGCGAACTGTTCTGGGACCTGAACCGCGACGCCTTCATCTGCGAGGCTGCCGATGCGCAGGTGCTCCATGCGTGACGAAGGCCGCACGCAGGCGCCGCTGAAGATCGGCCTGCTCACGCATTCGGTCAACCCGCGCGGCGGCGTGGTGCACACGATCGAGCTCGCCCATGCCCTGCACGATGCCGGCCACCAGGTCACTGTGATGGCGCCGGCCGCACCGGGCCAGAACTTCTTCCGGCCCGTGCGTTGCGCCACCGAACTGGTGCCGGTCGCCGGCGCGTCGCGCAACATGGTGGAGATGGTCGGCCAGCGCATCGAGGCCTATGTCTCGCACCTCTCGGCCTTGCTGCAGCACACCCGCTTCGACGTGCTGCACTGCCACGACGGCATCGGCGGCAACGCGCTGGCCACCCTGCGCGAACGCGGACTGATCGACGGCTTCGTGCGCACCGTCCACCATCTCGACGATTTCGCTGACGCGCAGCTGATGCGCTGGCAGCAGCGCTCGGTCACCGAAGCCAGCCAGGTGTTCTGCCTGAGCCGCCAGTGGCACGAGGTGCTGTCGAAGCAGCACGGCATCGACGCATCGGAGGTATGGAACGGCATCGACACCCGGCGCTTCACGCCCGTGCCCGAAGCGGGCGATGCAGCGCTGGCGCGCAGGCTCGGCATTCGCACGGATGCGCCGGTGCTGCTCGCCGTGGGCGGCGTCGAGAAACGCAAGAATACGCTGCGCCTGCTGCAGGCCTTCATCCGGCTGCGCGCCACGCGGCCCGATCTCCAGCTCGTGGTGGCCGGCGGCGCGAGCCTGCTGGACCACGCGAAGTACGCGCACGACTTCGCCGCGCTGGTGCGGGCCGCCGAGCTGCCGACCGGCCCTCTTCAGCCGCTCCTGATCACCGGCCCGCTGGCCGATGCCGAGATGCCCGGCCTCTACCGGCTGGCCGACGCGGTGGCGATGCCCTCGGTGCGCGAAGGCTTCGGCCTGGTCGTGCTCGAGGCGCTGGCCAGCGGCGTGCCGGTCGTGGTCTCGCGCATCGCGCCCTTCACCGAGTATCTGGACGCGGAGGACTGCAGCTGGGCCGATCCCCTCGACCCGGAATCCATCGCCCGCGCGATCGCGGCCGCATTGGACAGTGCATCACCCGATTGGATTGCCCGGTCCTCGGAACGTCTTGCCCGCCGTTTCAGTTGGGCCACGAGCGCCGAGCGCCATGTCGCGCTCTACCGACGCCGTTGAAGGGAGAAACACCATGCCCGTCATGCATTTCAACGTGCGCTGGCCCGACCAGAGCGAGACGCGCTGCTATTCGCCTTCGCTCGTGGTGCAGGACTACCTGATCCCCGGCCAGCGCTACGCGCTCGGCGATTTCGTGGCCCGCGTGCGCGAGGCGCTGGTCATCGCTTCCGAGCGGGTGCGCGCCAAGTACGGCTTCGCCTGTTCGCAGGCGATGGACCAGCTGGCCGAGATCGAGGCCATCGCCCTGCGCTTCGGCGACGAGCCCGATGTGCAGGTCACCGTGATCGCCTTCGATTGACCTCTCTTCGCCTCCTTTTCGAGATGCCCCACATGCCCACCACTTCAAGCACCCACTACAGCATCATCATCGTCGGCGGCGGCCAGGCCGGCCTCGCGATGAGTCACTGCCTGCAGCAGCGCGCCATCGACCACCTGGTGATCGAGAAGCGCAGCCTGGTCCACACCTGGCGCACGCAGCGCTGGGATTCCTTCTGCCTGGTCACGCCCAACTGGCAGTGCAATCTGCCCGGCTGGTCCTACACCGGCAGCGATCCGCACGGCTTCATGGTCAAGGACGAGCTCAATGCCTGGCTGGCCGGCTTCGTCGAGCAGGTGCAGGCGCCCGCGCTCGAAGGCGTGAGCGTCGACAAGGTCTCGCGCGCCGGCGAGGCGGATCGCTTCACGGTCGAGACCAGCGCCGGCCGCTTCACCGCCGACCAGGTGGTGGTGGCCTCCGGCGGCTACCACAAGCCGGTGGTGCCGCGCATGGCCGAGCGCCTGCCCTCGTCGGTGGTGCAGTACCACTCGGCGCAGTACCGCAATCCGGCGCAGCTGCCCGAGGGCGCGGTGCTGGTGGTGGGTTGCGGGCAGTCGGGCGCGCAGATCGCCGAAGACCTGCACCTCGCCGGCCGCAAGGTGTTCCTGGCCACCGGCAATGCGCCGCGCTGCGCGCGCTTCTACCGCGGCAAGGACGTGGTCGACTGGCTGGCCGACATGAACTACTACGACATGCCGGTCACCGAGCATCCGCTGCGCGAAGGCGTGCGCGACAACACCAACCACTACGTGACCGGCCGCGACGGCGGGCGTGACATCGACCTGCGCCGCTTCGCGCTGGAGGGCATGGAGCTCTACGGCCTGTTGACCGGGCTCGACGGCGACCTGCTGCAGTTCCAGCCCAACCTGCGCGAGCACCTGGATCATGCGGACCAGGTCTTCAACAGCATCAATGCGTCGATCGACAAGTTCATCGCCGGCAACGGCATCGATGCGCCGCCGGGCGTTCCTTACGTGCCGGTGTGGGAGCCCGCCGAGGAACGGGCCACGCTGAGCCTGCGCGCGTCGGGCATCACGAGCGTGCTGTGGTGCATCGGCTTCCTGCCCGACTTCGCCTGGGTCGATGCGCCGGTGTTCAACGGGCGCGGCGAGCCGATGCACCTGCGCGGCGTGACGCAGCAGGCCGGGCTCTATTTCCTCGGGCTGCCGTGGCTGCACACCTGGGGCTCGGGTCGTTTCTCCGGCGTGGCGCGCGATGCGCTCTACCTGGCCGAGCAGATCGAAGCCCTGCAGCGCGGGCGCGCGAGCACGCCGCTCGCGGCCGAAGCGCTCGCCTGAAGCGAAGAAGGCTCAGGCCAGCGCGGCCGGCCGGGGCAGCAGCCCGAGGAAGTGATCGAGCATCTGGAAGTGGTCGTCCAGGAACTGCTCTTCGCGCGCGCACAGTTCGCCGATCGGCACCCACTCGACGGCCTCGGCGTCGTCGTCCGCGCGCACCGCCGGCAGCTCGCGATCGCCCAGATCGAAGAAATGCCCGTGGGTGATGGTGCGGCCGCGCTGGCTGCGATCGGGGCGGTCGAAGACCTCGGTGCTGGCCAGGCAGGCGAGCAGCGTGGCGGCCGGAAGATCGAGGTGCGTTTCTTCCTCGAGTTCGCGCAGCGCGGACTGCAGCGTGGTCTCGCGCTGTTCGAGAAAGCCGCCCGGCACCGCGGCCAGGCCCTTGCCCGGCGCATGGCCGCGGCGGATCAGCAGCGCGTGGTCGCGGCATTTCACGACGCAATCGACCGTGACCAGC
Organism: Variovorax sp. CF079; assembly: GCF_900101545.1. GTDB lineage: Bacteria > Pseudomonadota > Gammaproteobacteria > Burkholderiales > Burkholderiaceae_C > Variovorax. The sequence goes on from NZ_FMZU01000018.1 coordinate 148,299, forward strand.
ACCACCGGGTAAGGCGATGCGGCCCATGACTCGTCGTGCTGTCGGAGGATCTCCCACTCCTGCGCAAGCTGGCCGAACAGCGGCGCGGCCATCCATGCGCGCAGGAAGGCGAGAGTGCTCGCCGGCACGGCGCGGGCCAGCGTTTGCGGCGCGTCCTTCGCGTTGCCGAAGATCGCGGCGCGCACCGCGTTCGCACTCGCGGTGTGAACGCGCTCCACCGCTTGCAGCGTCCAGCCTTCGAAGCCGTGGAGGTAGTCGCGCGTGGCGTCCTTGACGTGGCCGATCAGCACGGTCGACGAGGGCAGGGATGCACCTTGCGCGGAGAGCGCCGCATCGATCTCCTGCCGCACCTCGGCGAACCAGCGCTCGTCGTCGAAGTGGTCACGCATCGGCACGAAGAGCACGCGCTCGCGGTCGGCCCCCGGCAGTGCAAGGCGGATCATCTCCGCGCGCTCCTGCCAGCTGAAGGGGTTCTTCGGCGAACGCGCCTGGAAGGCGGAGCCGATCACCACCGCCACGCGCGGTGCCGCTTCGAGCGCCTTCTTCAGCAGGGCCTGGTGGGCGTTGTGGAAGGGCTGGAAGCGGCCGATGAGGACGGCGAGGTCGTGTGCTGCGGGGTGGGCGGTCATGGGCGAATTCTGGCAGCCGCTGCTGTCGCCTCCGCGGTGCCCCGGTGCATTGCAGCCATGTGCGTCATGACAAAGCGCCTATGGAGCCATGAATACTTAAGGCGTACTCTCGGATGCAATAGCCAGCGCGCCCTTGTCGGATGAGGCGATACGGCCGAACTGGGGTTGGAAAGGACAAAGCGACATGGGGTCACCAGCAGAGATGTGCAAGAGACTTCAACGGTTGTTTGCCTGGATGTTCCTGCTGGCGACGATCTCGCTGTCCAGCTTGGTCGGGGTTGAGATTGTCTTTCCACCTCCGCCCATAGCCCCTCCGCCAGAGCGTTCACTCTTGGATCTCCTCGAGTTCGATCTGCCCGACCCGCAGCTGCTGGCTGTCGTTGTGGCGCTGGTCTTGGAAGTTGCGTCATTCGCCGGCCTGACCATCACGACGCTGCTGGATTGGCTGGACATTCGCCACCACCGCTCTGCCTAGTCGGCAAGTGCCCCTCGACAGCCTTCGGGCCGGTTAGAGACCCGCTCGGATTCCCTTAGCCGATGACGGAATCGGTTCATTCGCCTCGCGGTCAATGTCACTGCACAGCGCCTCGTCAAGGACGGGCTCCTCCCCGTGGAGCAGTCGTGTTCGGGCCGCAAGCACTACAGCCTTGTGCACGGCCTCCGGCAAGGTGCGTCCGTTCAGATAGTCGGCGATCAAGGCTTCGGCGGCTGCAAAGAAAAGGGACATGGCATATCTCCCCCGGCCCCTGTGGGCGCAGCACTGAGTAGACCTCAGCGGCGAGCGCCTGGCCGATCCGGCGTGCCAGTTTCCCCCGGCCGTCAGGACCGCTCAAGGCCGTCCTGAAGCTTGGTGAAGGCGCCCCATAGCCTCGTACAGACGAGGGTCGCTACTCAAGAAAGCTGGCCCGTATCTGGTCCCCTGCGGTCCCATCTTCGGTGCCATAGCCATCGCCGAGCGCAGCGCACTCGGTGACTACACATTCAGCAAAGGTCCGCACAGCGGGCGGGACCGGTTCACCAGCCTTCAGGAGGCCAGCCATCACAGCCAGCTCTTCGAAAACCTCGGCGGGGTCTCGATTTGGTTCCATGATCGAATATTAGGTCGCAGCCGCGATGGCTTCCACAGGTGAATGACCTTAAAAAGGAAGTTCACGTGCTCCCCAGTGGCTCGACCGCCCTTGGAGAATTGGTAGGCGGCTTCCTAAGCCCGGTTTAAGTTTGCCGCCCTACGCTTGGAACTGACAGTCAGTCGGCGCTGGTAGAGGTTGCTTCGGCGCCCGCCCTTGACGGGCGGTTCCTCGATGCCGGCGGCTGTCGCGAATTCCAACGCGCGGGCATAAAAAAGCACGCCTGCCGGCCACCCGCATGCGCACGCTTCGTAGGCTTGCGTGGCCCCGAACTGCGAGGGCATCAGACCAAGCGACTCAGCTTCACTTGCACGCGGGGCGTCGCCCCGCGCTTGTCCCGGCCGTCAAACGATATCAATCAAATCAACAACTTACTGGTGCCCTCGACAGGAATCGAACCTGTATCTGAGTCTTAGGAGGACCCCGTTCTATCCATTGAACTACGAGGACGAAGGCGATGGCGACTTTACCAGTTCAGTCGTACTTCACCGTGTAGATCAGGTCGATCCCGCTCTGCTGGCCGGCCTGGCCGCGCAGGGTCAGGCGGCGGGTCAGGTCGTAGAAGATGAACAGCGAGCCGAGGGTGCCCGAGAGGCTGCGCTCGTAGGTGACGTAGAAATCCTGGGAGATGCGCTTGCCCACCGTGACGGCCGATTCGCGCAGGTCGCCGCCGCTGCCCGGGCCCTTGAAGCCGATTTCGTCGAGGCCGAAGCGGCTCGCGAGCCCGCCGCCGGTGCCGCCCTTGCCGAGCCCGCCCAGCAAGGCCAGCGCGGCCTGCTGCAGCAGCACCGATTCGCCGCCGCTGGTGGCCGAGGCGCGGCCCAGCACCACCCACGACAGCGTCTCCGCGTCCGACAGCGTGGGCTCGGAATACAGCCGCACGCGTGGCGTCTGTGCGGTGCCGCTGATCTGGACGCCGGCGCGCTGCGAGATGTTGGGCCGGATCGCGAGGATGTCGAGTGCCGGATTGTCGAAGGGGCCGTTGAAGCGCGCCACGCCGGTTTCCACGTCCAGCCGCTGGCCGTAGGCGCGGTACTGGCCCTTGACGGTCCTGACCTCGCCCGTGATGCGCGGCGGCGCGTTCAACGCGGTGCTGCGGATGTCGAGCTTGCCCTCCAGCCGCGTGGTGAGGCCGCGCCCCTGCACCGCGAAATCATTGCCGAGATCGAAGTTGACCGCGATGTCGGGCGGCTTCGCGGTCTGCGCCTTGGCCACCTGCGCATCGTCGCGCACCGCCTGGCGCCGGGTGGCTTCGGCGGCCTCGCGGTCCTTGGCGGCCGAGCGCACCACCACGTCGCTGCCGAGGCCGGGCGCGGTCTCGTCGGGCAGGATGACGACGGCGCGGTCGGTCTTGAGGTTGCCGCGCACGCTGAACTGGCCGCCGTCGAGCCGCGCTTGCAGGTCGCCCGAGAGCGTGACCTGGCGGTCGCTGCGCACCAGCATGCGCAGCGCGCGCAGCTGGGCCTGCATGGCCATGCGGATGCCGGTGCCGGCGGCCGGCGCCGCGCCCCAGCTGAGCTCGCCGCGCGCCGAGAGCGTGCCGCCATCGCTCGCGGCCTCGCTGGCCGCAGTGCTGAGGTTGCCGCTCTGGCCCGGGATGCGCGCGCTGCTGCCGGTGCCGCCCTTGAGCGTGAACTCGGTGATCTCGATGCGCTCGCCGGTGAGCGTCGCGCGCAGGCGCCCGTCGCGCAGGTCCAGCCCCTCGACCAGCGCGCGCAGCGCGAGCTTGTCGGCGCCGAGCGTGCCGTTCCAGCGCGGCAGCGCGCGATTGCCAGAGAGTGCGGCGTCGGCCTCCAGTGTGCCGGCCACGCGCCAGCCCGGCGGCGCCAGCATCGACCAGACGCCGAGATTGGGCAGGCGCGCCGTCACGCGGCCGGCCAGCGGCGCATCGGCCGCCCATTGCCAGCCGCCCGCGCGCTGCTGCACGCGCGTGCTGGCTTCGGCGTTGATCTGGCCGGCGCGCTCGCTGTCCCAGGCCAGGCCGGCGCGCACGGTATCGCCCTCGGCATCGAGCCGCAGCTCGGCCTGGCGCAGGCCGGCCGGCGTGCTCGGGCCGTCGCCGGCCGCGTTCATGCTGCGTTCGCTCGCGCTGCCGGTGCCGCGGCTCGTGATGCGCGTGACCAGCGCGGCCTCGCCGGCCTGCACGCGGATGTCGCCGCTTTCGCGCCTGAGCCGGGCGCGCGCGCGCAGCGCATCGCCGGCATCGATGTCCCAGTCGCCGTTGAACAGCAGGTCGCCGCTGATGCCGACCTCGGCCAGCGCGGCGCCACCGCCCAGCGCCTCGGCCCAGGCCATCGGCAGGCCCTGCAGGCGGCCCTTCGATTGCAGGCGGAAGGCGCGGTTGGAGGCGCCGCCGCGGTGGCTGTAGCGCAGGGGTTCCCACTCGATGCGCACGGTGCCGGGCGCCGGTCCGCGCAGCGTGGCGGCCGCGGCGGAGGCCTCCACGTCGAGGCGGTCAGCCGTGCCGCTGCGCAGCGTGGCGCTGACGGTGCGGCTCAGCTCCACGGTCCAGGGGCCGGTGCTGGCGGCGGCGCTGTCCTGCATCTGCGCGCGCAAGCTGGCGACCGCGACGCGCCACTGCTTCGCCCGCTCCAGGCCGCCGCTGGCGCGCGTGTCGAGCGTGAACTTCTGCGTGCCTCTGCGGGCCTCGCCCTTCAAGTCCAGCGTGGCCTGCGCCAGGCTGCCGGCGAGTTCGGCGCGCAGCTCGCGCAGCAGCACGGTGGTCGCGGGCCCGTTGGCGGGCGGCGCCAGACGCAGGTCCAGGCGCGGCACGGACAGGTTGGCTTTCAGCGTGGGCTCGGCCGAGCCGCGCGGCGCCGGTTCGCTGGCGTTCTGCAGGCGCCGCTGCACGGCTTGCCAGCCGCCTTGCCAACTGGCATCGAGCCGCGCGCTGCCTTGCGCCGTCATGCCTGCGAACACGGCCGAGAGCCCGGGCAGGCGCTCGACCCAGGCCTGCAGCGCGGCCGCATCGTCGACCTGGGCCTTGATCTCGCCGCCGCCGCTGGCCGGCGCGATGCGGCCTTGCACCTGGGCGCCGCCGCCCGGCATCGCAAGCTTCAAGTCGCCGCTCGCGGCCTGGTCTGCGACGCGCGCCTGCAGCTTGCCTTCGACGCTGGCGTTCGATGCCTCGATGCGCAGCGCGCGCAGCTCCAGCACCTGCGCCTGCGCCTGCCACTGGCCGCGCGCCAGCGCGCGGTCGAGGCGCAGGCCTTCCATCGCCTTGCTGCCGGCGCCGCCCTCGGCCTGCAGCGCCACGTCGAATATCAGCGCTTCGCCGCGCTGCTCGGCATTGATGCTGCCGCTCACCGGTGCGCCGGCAAGCTCGGTATGCAGCGCGCCGGGACGCACGCTGCGCACCTTCGCGCGCGCTTGCCACGGCGCGGGTGCGGGGCTCCAGCGGCCCTCGGCCTCGATGCGGCCGCCGCCGGCGCGCACGGTCGCCTGGGGCAGGGTCCAGGTCGTGCCGTCGAAGCTGGCGCGCGCCTCGATCCGCTCGACGGGCAGCTTGCCGGTGTCCCAGGGGCCGGGCTCGGCGTTGCGGATGTCGGCGCTGGCCTGCCAGACCGTGGCGGCGCCTGAGCTGCCCGCGTCGGGGCCGGCCTCGACCTTGCCGCTCAGCAGCGTGGCCGGCGCCTCGGGCCACAGGCGGGCCAAGTCGACGTTCTGCAGATCGGCCTTGGCGTCGATCACGGGCTGCGGCAGCCAGGGCGCGATGTGGGCGTCGAGCTGCGCCTGCATCGGCGCCGCCGTGCTGTCTTCGGCCGGCTTCAGTTGCGCCGCCACCGCGAGCCGCGCATCGGCGCCGGCGAGCGTGCCTTTCACCGTCGCCTGGGCCAGCACGTCGATGCCGCGGTCCTCGGCCAGCGGGGCGCGCACCCGGCCGTCGAGCGCGGCATCGATTGCCATCGGCGCCGGACCCTGCAGCTTGACGCGCGCGCTGTAGTGGCCGTCGGCGATGTCCACGCCGCTCACCTCGAGTTGATGCTCGGCGCCGGCATAGCGGTAGCTGCCGGCCAGCTGGGTGGCCTGCAGCGCGGGCGGGCCGACCCAGCGCAGTTCGTCGATGCGGAAGGGCAGCTCGACCTCGACCGGCAGCACGATCTGCTCCAGGGGCTCGAGCGGCTTGTCGTCGACCGGGCCGCGACGCTCGATGAGCAGCTGCGCCGCATGCACTTCGCCGAGCTGCACCTTGCGCTTCAGCAGCGGCGCCAACTGCCAGCCGATCTTCGCCTCGTGCACTTCCACCGCCAGCGCTTCGCTCTGCCAGCGCAGCCAGCCGATGCGCCCGCCCGCGCGCAGCGAGCCCGTGACTTCGCGGCTTTCCAGTGTCTGGCCCGCGGGCAGGTAGAGCGCGGCGCGCGCGAGTGCGAAGGCCAGCGATTCGTTCGAGCCCAGCCACCACCAGGCGCCGGCCGTGAGCCCCGCCACCAGCACGACCAGGCCGAGGAGGCTCCAGGCCAGTGCGCGCAGCGCACGGCGGCCGAGCGAGCGCTTCGGCGACGGGGCGGGGGACTGCGTCTGTTCCTGCATTTCAGAAGGTGAAGCCCAGCCGCAGGTGCAGCCTGAATCTCTTCGTGTCCACGCCGTAGGCCAGGTCGGCCTGCACCGGTCCCACCGGGCTGCGCCAGCGCGCGCCCACGCCGACGCCGACCTTGGCCTTGAGTTCGCCGGGCTTGTCGGCCACGGCACCGGCATCGACGAACACCGTGCTCTCCCATTCGGTCATCTTTCCGCGATAGACGAAGGGGCGCTGCCATTCGACGCTGGCGACCCCGAGGTAGCGGCCGGCGACGATCTGGCCGTCGCTGCGCACGGTGCCGATCTGGCGGTAGCTGTAGCCGCGCACCGTGGTGTCGCCGCCGGTCAGGTACATCAGCGTGGAGGGGATCTGCGCGCGATCTTGGGCCACCAGGGCGCCGGCCTCGGCGCGCAGCTGGATGCGGCCGCTGCGGGCCTGAGTCCCGTCGTCGCTCTTCACGGTGCCGAGCGGCACGATGCCGAGCCAGCGCCCGTAGACGCGCGTGAAGGGCAGGTGCTCGCCGGTCAGCGTGTAGCCGAGGCCGAGCTCCAGCGCCAGGCCGTGGCCGCGCGTCGGTGCGCCTGCGTTGTCGAAGTAGCGGCCGGTCCAGCCCCAGTTGACGCTCAGCGCCGAGGCCGACGGCGGTGCGGCGATGCCGCGGTTCTGCGTGTAGTCGTACTGCAGGAAGTAGTTGAAGTCGATGTGGTCGCCGGCTTTGCTGCGTCCGCCGCGCAGCCGGCCGCTGTCGACCTTGTAGCTGCCGGAGGTTTCGTTCTTCAGCAGACCCGAGCCGAACAAGCGCCACCCCTTGTCGTCGGGGATCGCGTTCCACTCGGTGCCCAGCGACTTGGTTTCGCGGTCCACCGAGAGCTTGGAGACGGCGCGCCAGCCGAGCAGCGGCATGCGGTTGTGGATGTGGTCGATCGAAAGCCGCGGCCCGCTGTCGGTGGTGAAGCCGACGCCCAGCACCACCTTCTGCAGCGGCGCTTCGCGCAATTGGGCGATGACCGGCGCCCACAGCGGGTTGGTGCCGTCGGTGTCGAGGGTCAGGAAGACGGAGTCGTAGTAGCCGCTGCTCGCGAGGCGCTGCTGCGCATCGAGCAGCTTCTGCTGGTCGTAGTCGCTGCCGGTGGGTATGCGCGCGATCCGGCGCGTGCCGTCGGCGTCGTAGCGCTCGCTGCCGCGCACGTCCAGCGGGCCGAAGCGGTAGGCCGGGCCGGACTGGTAGTTGAGGCTGAGCTTGGCCTCGCTGCGGTCGGCGTCGATTTCGGCGCGGCTCGCGCTGATGCTGCCGGTGGGGAAACGCTTGGCCGTCAGACTGCGCAGCGTGGCGGCCTTGGCGTTGTCCCAGGCCAGCTGGGTGAAGGGTTGGCCGGCGCGCAGCGGCCAGTCGGTGCGGATCGTGTCGCGCTGGGTCTCGGCCGCGGCGTCGCTCTCGATCGGCCCGCCGAAGCCGATCTGCACGTTGGCGACGCGCGTGAGTTCGCCGGGCTCGACCGTGATCGTCACCTCGCGCGGCGCCTTGGCTTCAGGCGTCTCGCGCAGTTCCAGCGTGAGCGTGGGCGTGAAGTAGCCGAGGGTGCCGAGCAGCTCGCGTGCGTTTCCTTCGGCGGCCACCATCAGGCGCGAGAGTTCGGCCGCGCCGAGATCGTCGAGCTGGCGGTAGCGCTGGATTTCGAGATTGCGCACGAGGTAGTCGCGCACCGTGTCGGGCGCCTTCACCTCCACCGTGAACGCGTCGCGCTGCGATGCCGGCCTGTCGCTGCTGGTTACCGGGCTCGCGGCAGTTTGCGTTTCCGCCGGCTCGCTCTTCGGCAGCAGGCTGCACCCTTGCAACAGAAGGGTGCCTGCACAAAAGAACGCCGGCATCCACGCCGGCGCGAGAGAGCGAACCACCCTGAGCATGCAGCCATTTTGACAGCATGCGCAGAGGGCGCCCTCGACGGGCGGGGGAGCGCGGGGCTCCTTTTTCAGGCGCGCCCGCTGACCTTTCGCGCCAGCAGCCAGACCACAGGCGGCGTCAGCATGCGGGCCAGCGCCTTGACGCGGTCGACGCGGTGCGTCTTCATGAAGACCGAGGCCGATTCGTCCCCGTGCTGCTTGCCGGCGAGCGGGCTGGTGTAGTAGTAGGCGGCGACCGAACGGCGCGGCCGGCCGTCCGGCGCCTGCAGCGGCTTGGTGTGGCCGTGGTAGCTCGCGGGGCCGTGCGGCAGCACGATGGTGCGGCCGAACTCGGGCTGCACGGTGGTCACGCAGCGGTCCTGCTTCTTGTCCCAGAGTTCGAGCCCGGAACCCCAGGCCGGGTCCCATCCCTTGTTGAGGTAGGTGATGAAGACCATCTCGTTCTTCAGCCCCAGATGCCGGTGACGGTTGAAGTCGCGGTGCACGGCGAAGGTTGCGCCGGTCCTGCTTTCGTGCAGCCCGCCGCCGAACAGCTTGGGATCGGGCAGCAGGTAATCGACGCCGCTGAGCGACGACAGCCAGTCGATGAACCAGCCCGAATTGATGATGTCGAAGTACAGCTGCGAGGCCGGGCCCAGCGCCACGCCGAGCACCGAGCGGCGCGTCGATTCGTACTGGGTCTTGATGTCGGCCCAGCCGCCGTCGGGAAGCATGTCGAACTCTTCGGCCACGAGCTCCAGCAGGGTCGGGTGGAAGATGTTCTCGAGAACCAGGTGCGGGAACGGCGAGGCGGCCAGCAACTTCTGGTGCAGGCGTTCGCGCTGCTCGGGTGCAAAAAGGGAGCGGTCGACGAGCTCGGCACGTGGCAGGCGCATGCCGCGGATGCTGATGAAATCGGCCGGTGGCTGGAATCGCGCTTCCAGCAATGCGCCGGCCAAAGGCTGCTCGAGTACCGGGGAGTCCAGCGGAAAAGAAAGCACGGCAGACATGGCACACCTCCTGCGGACGCAGCGTCAACAAAACGCCTTATTTGAATCCTTAGGTGTTAACTGTAACCTGAGGTCTCAACGTTGTGACAACTTTTTTACGCGTTTGCGGCTCTACGGATGGCCTATCCCGCCGCGTGCTTGCTGCATGCGGGGGCTATTTTGACAGCAGTCGCATGGCCTCTTCGAGGCCCTTGAGAGTAAGCGGATACATGCGATGCGACACGAGTTGTTGCATCACGGCAATGCTTTGCCGGTATTGCCACACGCCCTGCGGCTCCGGGTTGATCCATGCGAACTTCGGGAAGGCGTGGGTCAGGCGCTGGATCCACTCGGCGCCGGCTTCCTCGTTGTTGTATTCGACGCTGCCGCCCGGCTGCAGGATCTCGTAGGGGCTCATGGTGGCGTCGCCGACGAAGACCAGCTTGTAGTCCTTGTTGTACTTGCGAATGATGTCCCAGGTCGCGAACTTCTCGGAGAAGCGGCGCCGGTTGTTCTTCCACATGAAGTCGTAGACGCAGTTGTGGAAGTAATAGAACTCGAGGTGCTTGAACTCGGTCTTGACGGCCGAGAACAGCTCTTCGACGCGCTGGATGTGCTCGTCCATCGTGCCGCCCACGTCCATCAGCAACAGCACCTTGACGTTGTTGTGGCGCTCGGGCCGCATCTTGATGTCGAGGTAGCCGGCGTTGGCCGCCGTCGAGCGGATCGTGTCGTCGAGGTCCAGCTCGTCCTCGTGGCCCTCGCGCGCGAACTTGCGCAGCCGCCTGAGCGCGATCTTGATGTTGCGCGTGCCGAGTTCCTGGCTGTCGTCGTAGTCCTTGTAGGCGCGCTGGTCCCACACCTTGACCGCGCTCTTGTTCTTGCCCGCGCCGCCGATGCGGACGCCCTGCGGGTTGTAGCCGCCGTGGCCGAAGGGCGAGGTGCCGCCGGTGCCGATCCACTTGCTGCCGCCTTCGTGGCGTTCCTTCTGCTCCTCGAAGCGCTTCTTGAGCGTTTCCATGAGCTCGTCCCAGCCCATCTTCTCGATCTTGGCTTTCTCCTCGGCCGTGAACTCGCGCTCCAGCGTCTTGCGCAGCCAGTCGAGCGGCACTTCCTTGGTGAAGTCGGTCACGATCTCCACGCCCTTGAAGTAGGCGGCGAAGGCGCGGTCGAACTTGTCGTAGTGCTTCTCGTCCTTCACCAGCGCAGTGCGCGAGAGGTAGTAGAAGTCGTCGAGGCCGAAGGCATCGTCGGAGTTCGGGCCCACCACGTCGGCCTGCAGCGCTTCGAGCAGCGTCAGGTATTCCTTGACCGAGACCGGCAGCTTGGCCGAGCGCAGGGTGTAGAAGAAGTCGATCAGCATGGCGCATCACTCCTTGGGTTCGGGACGCGGCTTGTCCAGCAGATAGAGCAACTGGGCGCGCACCTCGGGCCACTCGCCCGATCGCAGGCTGTACATCACCGTATCGCGGATCGTGCCGTCGCGGCGTAGGGCATGGCCGCGGATCACGCCGTCCTTCCTGGCGCCGAGGCGTTCGATGGCGCGCTGCGACGCGTGATTGAAATTGTCCGTGCGCCAGCCGACCACGTGGCAGCCGAGGGTATCGAAGGCGTGCGTCATCATCAGCAGCTTGCAGGTGGTGTTGACGTGCGTGCGCTGGCAGCGCTTGGCGTACCACGTGTACCCGATCTCGACGCGCTTCACCGCGGGCAGGATGTCGTGATAGCTCGTCGAGCCGAGCACGGTGCCGCTCGCTTCGTCGGTCACCGCGAAGGCGAAGCGGTTGCCGGCCTCGCGCATCTGCAGTGCGCTCTCGATGTAGCCGCGCGTGTCCTGCGGCTCGGGCACCGAGGTGACGCGGATCTTCCACAGCTCGCCGTCGGCCGCTGCGGCGCGCAGGCCTTCTTCGTGCGCCAGCGCGAGCGGCACCAGCGCGATGCCGCGCGAGCTGAGCGTGACTGGCTCGACAAACCCCATCGTCAACTCCTCGGAGAGCCGTATTTGCGCATGTACCAGGCGCGTGCGATCTGCACGCCGCCACCGCCGCCGAGGCCGATCAGCAGGATGCCGGCAATGGCGCTGTTGCTGTAGCCGCCGTTGCCCAGGGCGTCGAAGCCGAGCGCGAGGCCGAGCCAGCGGCCCAGGAGCGCGCCAACGACGAACATGACCGCCTGTGCCACGCCAAGCAGCAGCAACTGGCGGGTGGGTTGGCGGCCTTCGCTCATCGGTTGTGGCGTTGCATGAAGACGAGCTTCTCGAACAGCGTCACGTCCTGCTCGTTCTTGAGCAGCGCGCCCACCAACGGCGGCACCGCGACCTTGTCGTCCTTGCTCTGCAGCGCCTCGAGCGGAATGTCTTCGGCCACCAGCAGCTTGAGCCAGTCGAGCAGCTCGGAAGTCGAAGGCTTCTTCTTCAGGCCCGGCAGGTTGCGCACGTCGTAGAAGGTCTTCATGGCCGAGGCCAGCAACTCCTGCTTGAGGCCGGGGAAATGCACCGCGACGATGCTCTTCATCGTGTCGGCATCGGGGAACTTGATGTAGTGGAAGAAGCAGCGGCGCAGGAAGGCGTCGGGCAGCTCCTTCTCGTTGTTGGAGGTGATGAAGACCACCGGCCGGTGCTTGGCGCGGATCAGCTCGCGCGTCTCGTAGCAGTAGAACTCCATGCGGTCGATCTCGCGCAGCAGGTCGTTCGGGAATTCGATGTCGGCCTTGTCGATCTCGTCGATCAGCAGCGCCACTGGCTCGTCGGAGGTGAAGGCCTGCCACAGCACACCCTTGACGATGTAGTTGTGGATATCCTTCACGCGTGCGTCGCCGAGCTGCGAATCGCGCAGCCGGCTCACCGCGTCGTATTCGTAGAGGCCCTGCTGGGCCTTGGTGGTCGACTTGATGTGCCACTGGAGCAGCGGCAGGTCGAGTGCCTGCGCCACTTCTTCCGCGAGCATCGTCTTGCCGGTACCGGGTTCGCCCTTGACGAGCAGCGGGCGCTTGAGCGTGATGGCGGCGTTGACCGCGAGCATCAGATCCTGTGTGGCGACGTAGTTGTCGGAACCCTTGAATTTCATGAGTGGCGTGGAGCAGGGTGGATGAAATGACACATCATTCAACTGCGACGCGCAACGCCCGGTGCTTCACGCATGGGACCGCAGAGGGCCCCCGCATATAATCAAAAGTTGATCTGAAATCTGTATCTCCACGAGATTGTGCGCGCAAAATGAACAAGTTGTTGACCACGATGTTTGCCTTCGCTGTCGCTTGCGTGACGGTCTCGGCCCAAGCTCAGAAGATCACGGGCAATGCCGAAAACGGCTCGAAGAAAGTGGCGATGTGCGTGGGCTGCCACGGCATCATCGGCTACCAGGCCAGCTTCCCTGAGATCCACAAGGTCCCGATGATCGCGGGCCAGAGCGCCACCTACATCGCCTCGGCGCTCACAGCCTACAAGGGCGGCGACCGCAAGCACCCGACCATGCGCGCCATCGCCGACACGCTGAGCGAGCAGGACGTCGCCGACCTCGCCGCCTATTACAGCCAGCTCGGCGTGCAGGAAGGCGACGCGCCGCCGGCCACCGCCGTCAAGCAGCCGAGCGAACGCGTGCAGGCCCTCATCTCGCGCGACAAGGACAACGCCTGCACCAAGTGCCACGGCGTCAACTTCAACACCCCGAACGACGGCACGGTGGCCAAGCTGGCGGGTCAGCATGCCGACTACCTCTACGTGGCGCTGAGGTCCTACAAGGTCGACAAGAACCTGCAGATCGGCCGCTCCAACGGCGTGATGAGCGGCCAGGCCAAGAAGTTCAGCAATGCCGAACTCAAGGACCTGGCCAGCTACATCAGCTCGCTGCCGGGCGAATTGAAGACGGTGCCGGAATCGCGCATCCACCGGGCCAAATAAGAAGCGCACACCACAGAAGGACAAAGCCCGCTTTCAAGCGGGCTTTGTTTTTGTCCAGCCTCTCGGGCCTTTTTGTTGTCAGCCGTCGTTCATACATCGAAGAAGACGGTCTCTTGCGGGCCTTGCATGTGGATGTCGAAGCGATAGGTCACGGCCCCGCCCGTCTCGCTGCGCTCGGCGACGAGCGTCTTCCTGCGCTCGGCCGGTACGCTCGCAAGCACCTTGTCCTCCCCATTGGCTTTCGCCTCATCGCTGAAATAGATGCGTGTGAAGGCGTGCAGCAGCATGCCGCGCATCAGCACGATCACGTTGATGTGCGGCGCTTCGCCCGCCGTCTCGGCGCCGGGCTTGACGGTGTGGAAGACGAAGCGGTTCTGAGGATCGGTGCCCGTGCCGGCGCGGCCGAAGGCGCGGAAGCCGATGGCCTGCGCATCCTCGACCGACTTCGGATAGGCGCCGGTGCCGTCGACCTGGCTGATCTCGACCAGCGCGTCGTTGATGGGCTTGCCGTCGCCGTCGATCACGCGGCCCTCGATCCGGATGCGTTCGCCGCGCGCGCCATCGAGCGCGAGCACTGCGTCGAAAGGCTGGTCGAAGTCGTAGCCGTACTGGGTGGCCGTGAGGCCGTAGGCGAAGTAGGGGCCGACCGTCTGCGAAGGGGTCTGGCCGAAATTGGTTTCGAGTGCGCTCATCATGGTGCGTGTCTCCTGGCTCAACGGGTTTCGAAGGGCGTTTCGTCGGCGCCGCGCAGCACGATGTCGAACACGTAGCCGAGCGCATAGCCGTCCTCCGTGACGTCGAGGCTGAAGTCCGAGACCAGTCGGTTGCGCGCCTTCTCCGGCGTGCCGGTGATCATGGGGTCGTACTGCATCAGCGGATCGCCGGGGAAGTACATCTGCGTCACGAGGCGACTCGCGAAGTGCTCGCCGAACAGCGACAGGTGGATGTGCTGCGGCCGCCATGCATTGGGATGGTTGCCCCAGGGGTAGGCGCCCGGCTTGATGGTGAGGAAGCGGTAGCGGCCCTCGTTGTCGGTCAGGCAGCGGCCGGCGCCGAGGAAGTTCGGGTCCAACGGCGCGTCGTGCTGGTCGACCTTGTGCACGTAGCGGCCGGCCGCGTTGGCCTGCCACAGCTCGACCAGCGTGTTGCGCACCGGGCGGCGGCGCTCGTCGAGCACCTGGCCGGTGAGGATCATGCGTTCGCCCAGCGGCTCGCCATTCTTGCGCGCGTTGCGCGTCAGGTCGTGGTCGAGCTCGCCGATGCTGCTGTGGCCGTAGACCGGCTGGCGCAGTTCGCCGAGCGAGGCCTTGAGCGGAATCAGCGGCTGCAGCGGCCCGCGCTTCGCGGTCGACTTGTAGCCGGAATAAACGTAGGAGGGATGGCTGGGCCAGTCGCGCGGCGTGAGTGTGGTCATGGGCTTGTCTCCGGGATCGTGGGGATGAAGCCGACTCTATTCATGCGCATTGCTGATGTAAATTGACGTCTTGGCGATTTTTCATAACCAACAGTAATTCGATGGCGGCCAGTTCCGAAGCCTTCGTCCGTGGCGTCCAGCTGCGGCACCTGCGCTGCCTGGTGGCGGTGGCGCAGGAGCGCCACCTGGCGCGGGCGGCCGAGCGCCTGGCGCTGAGCCAGCCGGCGGTATCGAAGACCCTGGCCGAGCTCGAAACCCTGGCCGGCGCCCGGCTGGTCGAACGCGGCAGCGCCGGCCGGCGCGGCATCCAGGGCTTCACTGTGGCCGGGGAGCAATTGCTGGCGCATGCGCTGCGCGTGCTGGAAGCGCTCGATGCCAGCGCCGAGGCCGTGATGCCGGCGTCGGGCACGCGCCCGCAGCGCCTGCGCATCGGCGCGCTGCCGAGCGTCGCCCCGTCCTTGCTGCCCGCTGCGCTGGCGGCGCTGCGCGAGCGGCTGCCCACGCTGCAGGTGCAGGTGCAGACCGGCGCCAACGGCCCGTTGCTCGATGCCCTGCGCGCGGGCGAGCTGGACCTGGTGGCCGGCCGCATGAGCGACCCGCAGCTGATGGCGGGGCTCACCTTCGAGCTGCTCTACACGGAGCCGCTGGCGCTGGTGGCGCGCGCCGGCCATCCACTGGCGAGCGGCGCGCCTTCGGTGCAGGAGGTGCTGCGCCATCCGCTCGTCATTTACGGAGAAGGCACCATCCCGCGCCACCACACCGAGAGCTTTCTTTCCGGATTGGGTCTGCGCCTGCCCGCGCACGTGACGCAGACGCTGGATCTCTCGGTGGCGCGCGCGTTGCTGATCCGTTCCGACGCCGTCTGGTTCACGCCCATCGGCGCCGCGCGCGACGACCTCGCGAGCGGCCAGCTGGTGCGGCTGGCGATCGACACCGCCGGCACCGAAGAGCCGGTCGGTCTGCTGTTGCGCAGCGATGCCGAGCCTTCGGCCGCGCGGCAGGCGCTGATCGCGCTGCTGCGCGAGGCCGGTATGGCTCAGTCGCGCGTGGCGCGCCGCTGAACGCAGGCCACATAGGCCTCGCCGTCGGGCGGCCGGCCGGCGCGCTGGCTCTCCCACATCATCCGGCCCAGGCATTCCATCGCCTCGTGGTGCGCATCGAGCAGCGAGTCGCGGCGCGCGGCCAGCAGCTCGACCGCCTGGCGGATGCCGCGCGGCTGGTCGATCGAGCACTGCTCGCTGATCGACAGGTGCATCGAGAGATGGAGAAACGGGTTCTCGCGCCCGTCCTTGCCGTCGTAGACCCGCGCCACCGCGGCATCGGCATCGGCCAGGTCGGCGTGGTACTCGGGGTGTTCGTCGATCCAGCGGCTGGCGATGACTTCCAGCGCTTCCATCGGCAGGCCCTGGCGGCTCTTGGCGAAGACGTCGCAGAAGAAACGACGCACTTCCTCTTGGGAGGGATTGAACATGGGTCGAGGTTAGCAGCAAGCATGCTTGCCAGTGGCGCAATGGCCCGAAGTGGCGCAGCATCGGGCTCCAATGGCCACGACCTGTCTTTGCCCGGCGTGCGGTTGCGTCAGCGACTCGGATTTCGCCTTCTGTCCGCGCTGCGGCGCGGCGCGCCATCCGGCGCAGAACAACTCTGAGCAAGAGGGCGACCGACGCCAGGTCACCGTGCTGTTCGCCGATCTGACGGGCTTCACCTCGCTGGCCGAAGGGCTCGATCCCGAAACGCTGCGCAGCTTCCAGAACGCGCTGTTCGAGACGATGGCGAAGGCCATCGCGCACTACGACGGCTTCGTCGAGAAGTTCGTCGGCGATGCGGTGATGGCGGTGTTCGGCGCGCCGCGTGCGCACGAGGACGACCCGCTGCGTGCGCTCGAGGCCGCGCAGGAAATGATGCAACGCGTGGACCGCCTGAGCCGGCAGTGGGCGGCGCGCCTCGGGCGACCCGTGACGCTGCATATCGGCGTCCACACCGGCGCGGTGGTGGCCGGCAGCCTGGGGCAGGGCGCCGGCAGCGCCTACGCGGTCACCGGCGATACCGTGAACACCGCCTCGCGGCTGCTCGCGGCCGCCGAGCCGGGCACGGTGCTGGTGTCGGAGGCGACGCAGGCCATGGTGCGGCACCGCTTCGCCTTCGAGCCGGCCGTCGAGCTGGCGCTGCGCGGCAAGGTGCAGCCGATGCGGGTTCACCGCCTGGCCGGCGCGCGCACGGATCTGGCCTCCGCGCGCGGCCTGGCCGAACTCGGACTGGCGGCGCCGCTGGTCGGGCGCGACGCGGCGATCGCGTGCCTGCTGGCCGCATGCGACCGCATGCAGCGCGGCCAGGCCCAGCTCGTCAGCGTGATCGGGGAGGCCGGCGCGGGCAAGTCGCGCCTTCTTGCCGAGCTGTTCGCGCGGCTCGAAAGCGACGGCCGGTTCGCCGCGACGGTCGTGCGCCGCACCACCTGCTCGTCGCTCGGAGAGCCGACCTACGGCACCTTCGGCGCGCTGTTCCGCGAGGCCTACCGCGTCGAGGAGGCCGACACGCTGGAGGCGGCCCGGCGCAAGCTGCAACAGGGTTTGCAGGCCCTGGGTGCCGATGCGGACGAGGCCGATGCAGTGGCGCAGGTGCTGAACTACCTGCTCGGCATTCAAGAGGCCCGCCCCCGCGACATCGAACCCGAACAGCTGCAGCGCCAGATCACGCTGGCGGCGCGCGCTCTGCTCGAGCGGCGGTTGGCGCGGCAGCCGGTCATGGTCGTCATCGACGACCTGCAATGGGCCGACGCGGCCTCGGTGGACCTGCTGCGCGAGGTCGTCGACCAGCTGGCGGACCGGCCCCTGATGCTGCTGGTCTCGCAGCGCCCCGATGGGCGCGCGCTGCGCACCCTGCTCGCCGAGCACTCGACGGTCGAGCTCGGCCCGCTCGGCGACGAGGACGCCCGCTCGCTGGTGAACCATCTGCTCGGAGCCCCTGCTGCCGACGACGGCCTGGCGCCGATGCGCGATTTCGTCGCGGCCCGCGCCGGCGGCAACCCGCTGTTCGTCGAGGAAGTCGTGCGCAGCCTGGCCGGCCGTGGCCTGCTGGTGCGCAAGCAAGGGCGCTGGGTGTGCGCGGCAGATTGCGACGCGCCGGATGTTCCGCCCACGCTGTATGGCCTGCTGCTGTCGCGCATCGACCGGCTGGCCGCCGAGGACCGCCGGGCGCTGCAGGAAGCGGCCGTGCTGGGGGCCGAGTTCGACCGCGCGCTGTTGCAGCGCATCGCAAGCGAGCCGAGGTCGACCGAGGCGGCGCTGCACCGGCTGGCCGTGGCCGACCTGATTCGCGCCGACGGGTCCAGCGAACAACGCTGGCGCTTCACGCACGCCTTGCTGCACGAGGTGGCCTATCAAAACCTGCTGCTGGCGCGTCGCACCGAGCTGCACCAGCGCGCGGGCCGCGCGCTGGAAGCCGAGCTCGGCGCGGATGCGCAGGCCCCGGCCGATGGCGAAGGCCGCGGCCCGCGCCGCCTGGCCGAGCTGGAGGCGCTGGGCCACCACTGGAGCCTGTCGCCGGACAAGGCGCGTGGCGCGCACTACCTGCTGGCCGCCGGCGACTGGGCGCGCGCGGTCTATGCGAACGACGACGCGATCCGCCACTACGAGCGCGCGCTGCGCACTCTGGCCGAGGCATCGGTGGACACGGCTGCCGCAGCGGCCGAGGTCGAGGCCGCGGAGCTCGACGCGCGCGAGCGGCTCGGCGACCTGTTCGGCCTGCAGGGCCGGCGCGCCGAGGCGCTGGCGCACTACGAGCTCGTGCAGCGGGCGGTCGAAGGGCAGCGCGATCCGGTGCGGGCTGCGCGCCTGCTGCGCAAGATCGGCGGCCTGCACTGGGAGGCCGGCGAGCGCGAGCGCGCGGGTGCCTGCTTCAACGCCGGCCTGGCTCGCCTGGGCGAAGACGGCGATGCGATCGAACGCGCGCACTTGTTCCAGGAGATGGGCCGGCTCGCCTTTCGTGCCGGCGACAACGCCACCGCCCTGACGCTGGCGCAGCGCGCGCTGGCCGAGGTGCCCGCCGATGCCACCGGGCGCACGCGTGAGGCCAACGTCGTGCGCGCCGAGGCATGCAACACGCTCGGCATCGCGCTGGCGCGCCTGGGGCGGCCGGTCGAGGCGGTGGGGCATATCGAAAGCAGCGTCGCCGAGGCCGAAGCCAACAACCTTCTGCAGGCGGCCTGCCGCGGCTACACCAACCTGGGCGTGCTGTACGCGTCGCTCGATCCGCAGCGCAGCATCGAGACCTGCCTGCGCGGACTCGAAACCGCCAAGAAGGTCGGTGACCTCGGCTTCCAGTCGCGGCTGTATGCCAACCTGGCGGTGGCCTACTGCGCACTGACCAATCGGTGCGAGGCCGAGGGCATCGCGGCGGCGCACGCCGCGGCCAGCCTGGACCGCCGGCTCGGGCTGCTCGATCACCTCGCGGTGCCGCTGATCGTGCTGGCCCAGATCCACCAGTGCCATGGCGATCATGCGCGCGCCTTCGCGTGGTACCGGGAGGCGTTGCAATTGGCCGAGCAGGTCGACGAGCCTCAACTGCTCTTTCCCTGCTACGATGGTTTGGCAACGTTGTATCTCGACACTGGGCGCCCGGCCGAGGCCGAGGCCTATCTCGCGAAGGCGCAGGCGGTTTGCGAACGCGCCGGCCTCGAGCCCGACGCCCTGATGGTGCTTCCGTTCCTTTGTTGAACCTGCCGGAAGGAGCCTCGACATGACATCCGCGATGAGTCAACCCGTGATGCCGGGCGAACCCGCCCCCGATTTCGCGCTGCCGGCAGTGGCCGGGCCCGAGACCGTTTCGCTCGCCGATTACCGCGGGCGCAGCCCCTTGTTCCTCTCGCTGATGCTCGGCCTGTGGTGTCCGTTCTGCCGACGACAGATCGTCCAGCTCGGCGCGCTCGAGGGCAAGCTCAAGGCGCTGGGCGTCGAGAGCCTGGCCGTGGTGGCGACGGCGCCGGAGAACGCGCGGCTGTATTTCAAGTTCAGGCCGACGCGGCTGCGGCTGGCGTCCGACCCCGATTTGACGACGCACCGCGCGTTCAGGGTGCCGAAGCCCGAGCCGACGCCGGCGATGATGCAGGAGATGGAGACCACCCGGATCAACCCCACCGGCGAACTGCCCGAGCCGCTGCCGATCCCCGAGGCCGGCAGGGTGCTGCAGGAACTCGACGGCTACGTCAACACGCCGGCCGACCTGGCCGATATCGATCGGCAATGGCCGCAGCTGAAGGCGATGTTCATGATCGATCGCGACGGCATCGTGCGCTGGATGGACATCGAGTGCGCCGCCGAGGGCATGGCCGGCATCGGCAAGCTCCCGTCCGAAGACGTGATCCTCGGCGCTGCCCGCGCCCTGCAATGAGCGAAGAGAGGCCGGGCGCGCCGGCGGCATGGGTGTCGCGCTGAATCGATGGACCGCCTCGAAAACATAGAGACATTCGTCCGCGTCGCGCAGACCCAGAGCTTCGCCGAGGCCGCCAGGCAGATGCGGGTGGCCAAGTCGGTGGTCACCAGCCGCGTGAAGCAGCTCGAAGACCACGTCGGCGCGCCGCTCTTCCACCGCAGCACGCGGGTCGTGCGGCTCAGCGACGTCGGGCAGGCCTTCCTGCGCGACTGCACCGAACTGGTCGGGCGGGCCAATGACATCATGGACCAGATGCGCGGCGCGCGTGCCGGGCCGACCGGCACGCTGCGCATCCACGCGCTGACCGGCTTCGTGCTCGGCCACTTTGCATCGCTGCTGCGCGCCTTCCAGGTCAGCTACCCCGACATCCACCTCGAACTGATCGTGAGCGACGCGGTGGTGGATCCGGTCAAGACCGGCGTGGACTGTGCGCTGCAGATCTTTCCGGCCGCTTCCACCGAACTCGTCTCGCGGCCGCTCTTCCCGGTGCGCCGCGTGTTCTGCGCCACGCCCGAGTACCTGCGCACGCACGGCGCGCCGCAGAGTCCGCGCGACCTGCACAAGCACACGCTCGGCCTCTATTCCGGCTATCCGACCCGCGACCGCTGGACCTTCCATCACGAAGGCGAGCAGGTGACGATCTACATGAGCGCCGCGCTCTTGACCAACAGCGTGCACCTGCTGCGCGAATACGCGCTCGAACATGCCGGCATCGTCTGCCTGCCGACGCTGGTGGCGGGCGATGCGATCCTGGGCGGCGATCTGCAGGTGGTGCTGCCCGAACACCAGCTGTCCTCGTTCTCGCTCAGCGCGGTCTATGCGGGCACTTCGCGCAACGCCTTCAAGCTGCGCCTTTTCATCGAGCACATCACCGCGGCCTTCTCGCGCGTGCCGCCGTGGGATGCCGCGATGATCGAGCGCGGCTTGCTGCCGGCCGATTTGATTGCAGACGCTTAGATACGGAGCCGCCTGAACGCCGCCGTTGGCGCAATTCCTACAGAGCATTGACATCTCGCTGACAGAAGGCGGGCCTTCAATGACGCACTCTGGTGTTTCGATGTGGTGCCGACGAGCCGTGCTCTGGGCACGAGCGCATGGTATGAAAAGCGCGCCACATCTCTTCACAAACTCACACCGGCGTTTCACAGAAACGGGCAACTCGCAGGCCGCGTCGCATTGACCGCGCGCCTTGCCGCTGGAGAGCGGCGCAGGCTGTTCAAAGGGACCATCAATGAACACTTCCGGCTGGGTCTTCTCGCCGGCACGCTCGGGAGCAGGCAAGGGCTTCGCTGTCGCCACGGTGGCGGTCTGGACCTTGCTCGTGCTCGCGCTCATGTCGCGCCACGTGTTCTGGCGCGATGAGGTGCGCGCGCTGTCGCTGGCCTTGCAAGGCGAGGGCATGCTGGCGATGCTGCGCGGCCTGCAGGGCGAAGGCCATCCAGTGATCTGGTACCTGCTGCTGCGCGCAGCGCACACCGTCGTGGCGTCGCCGGTGGTCCTGCCTGCCGTGTCCTTCCTGGTGGCACTCGCGTCCGCCTGCCTGCTGACACGGCACTCGCCGTTCGGATGGGTGCTGATCGCCGGCGTGCTGCTCGGCCAGGCCGGGCTGTACGAATACGCGGTGGTGGCGCGCAACTACGGCATCGGCATGCTGGCGATGTTCGCGTTCGCCACCCTCTATAGACGATATCGGGACCGCGGCATCGCGCTGGGTTTGCTCCTGCTGGTGCTCGCGAACTCCAGCGCGCATGCCGTGCTGCTGGCGGGCGCATTCGCGCTTTTCTGGATGCTCGACCTGGCCTGGCAACGGCCTCCCGCGCCAGCGCGCGCGTGGCGCAACTTCGCGCTGAACGCGGCCCTCGCGGCCTTGGGCGCGGCGCTGTGCGTCGCGACCATCTATCCGCCATTCAACGACGCGGCACAGATCGCGCGGCCGGAAGGCGGCACCGCTGCGGCGATGGCAAAGGCCTTGCTGTTGCCCTCGTCCTCGTTCGGCGAAGTGTCCGGATACCGGCTCTTCAGCGATCTGCTCGAGCCTCTGTCCGGCGAGGATCAGCCCCGGACCCTTGCGCTCTACATCCTGACCTCGGTGCTGATGGTCGGAAGCGCGCTCGGGCTGGTGCGCCGGCCCGCTGCACTGGTCGCCGTCTGGGTGGCGCTTTTCGGCTTCTGCGTCTTCTTTGCGTTTCTTTATCCCGGAAGCTATCGGCATCAGGCGCTTTGGCTGATGTTCCTCGTTTCGCTGTACTGGATCGTGTGGCGCGAGGCCGCACCGTCGCCTGGCGGCTTCGCCCTGCGGCGGCGCGTGGGCGAGATGGGCGCGGCGCTGTTCGTGGCCATCGTTCTGCTCCAGGTCCCGGGCGGACTCTTCAAGCTGGCCCAACTCGCCCAGGCCGATGCGCCGGAAAGCCGCAGCCGTGACTTCGGGCGGCTGATGGCGCGGCATCCTGAATTGCGCGACGCGACGATCCTGGGCGATCCCGACTACCTGGTCGAGCCGCTCGCGTACTACGTTGCGAATCGCACCTACCTGATGCGCGAGCAGCGATTCGGAAAGGTTGTCGTGTTCACGCGGCGCGCCCGCCAGTCCCTCACCCTGGACGACATCCTGGCCGATGCGCATCGCGTGCGCGACTCGACCGGCCAGCCGGTCGTCATCCTTCTCGCGGAGCGGCTGGATCGTTCGGCACCCGCGCGGACGATCACCGAGGGCTACAGCTGGACGCTGTCCACCAGCCCCGAACAGGTGGAGCGGTTCCTTGCGGCCACGCGTCGCATCGAGCGCTTTGCGCCCGCCTGCTGCAGCGACGAGAGCTTCGATGTCTACGTGCTCGATCGCTGATACCCGGCCCCATCGAACAATGGAACACAGCAACGCCCATGTCTTCCGCACCCGCCTCGCATTCGCGCCCCGCCGCCCGGCAAGCCGGACGGCCCGCCGACTACCTCGCCATCGCACGCCTGGACCACAGCACCAAGCACATCCTCATCGTTCCCGGCATGGTCCTGGCGTACCTGCTGCGCGGGGTTCATGCCGACGACGTCGCGCAGCAGGTCGTGCTCGGCCTGCTCTCGGCCGTCGGCATCGCGTCCGCCAACTACGTCATCAACGAATGGCTGGACCGTGAATCCGACAGGCACCACCCGACCAAGTCGCAGCGCTCGGCCGTCCAGCGCCAGTTGCTCGGCCGCTGGGTGCTGCTGGAGTGGTTCTGCTGGCTGGCCCTGGGCATCGGCAGTGCATACCTGGCGAGCGGGACGATGCTGCTGGTCGCCGTGCTGTTCGCGCTGCAGGGCTTGGTCTACAACGTGCCGCCGCTGCGAAGCAAGGACAAGGCCTACCTCGACGTGATCTCGGAATCGGTCAACAACCCCCTTCGCTTGACGATCGGCTGGGCCATGATCGATCCGACGACCGTGCCGCCCGGCTCCGTCATCCTTTCCTACTGGCTGGGCGGCGCGTTCCTCATGGCGGCGAAGCGACTGTCGGAGTACAGGGAGATCGTGGCCTCGCACGGCCGCGGACTGCTCGTGCGCTATCGCGTCAGCTTCGCGGGCTACACGGACACCTCGCTCACGGTCTCGTGTTTCGTCTACGCGATGCTGTCGGCCTTCTTCCTGGCGGTCTTCCTGCTGAAGTACCGCATCGAATACCTCATCCTGATGCCGCTCGTGGTGGCGCTTTTCGGGCAGTACCTCGCGCTCTCCATGCAGCCCGGCTCGGCGGCCCAGAAGCCGGAGAAGCTCTTCAAGGAGCGCGGCCTCGTGTTGCTGGTGCTGCTGCTCGGACTGGCGTTCGCGGTCAGCACCTTCGTCAACATTCCCGTGCTCGAGCCCTTGACCGCTCAGCGCTTCATCAGGCTTCCATGAGCGGCCTGCCGCCTCCTCATCCCAGCGAGTAGGACGCTATCCGTTCGTTCCGCTCCCGGGTTAACCCTGCGGATTGAGCGGATCTGCCGAACAATGCGGCCCGCATTTAGGCCCTACCCGAGGGGGCTTTCGTTTCCTAGAGTTCAGCCATCGCAGCACACCGCTGCTTCGACGACCCAGGAGACAAGCCCCATGACCACTACCGGCTACCAGACCCGCTTCGGGTCCCTCAAGCATTTCGACAAAGGCCATGTCGAGCCGATCGCCGACGACGTGCGCCACTACGCCTTCTCGAATTGTTTCGAGATCGCGAGCAAGAGCAAGCCCTACGAGAAGGTCGTGTTTGGCCAGAACCAGATCTACGTGCTCGAGACCCTGCGCGCCGAAGGCGCCTCATCCTGGTACACCTGCGCGCACGACGAGTTCGCGCTGGTGATGGATGGCGAGGTCGAGATCCACCTGGCCAAGCTCGACGCTTCCCAAACCGTCGCCGACGAAGAGAAGAACGGCGCCGTGCTCGTGAAGGGCGAACCCAAGGGCCAGAAGATGGGCTGGATGAAGCTCACGCGCGGCCACCAGGGCCTGTTGCCCAAGAACACGGCCTACCAGTTTCGCGCGCCCGGCGAGCCCGGCGTGATCGTGCTGCAGACCTGCAAGGGCGAACTCTCGGTCGAGAAGTGGGCCGAGATCTGCCAGACACATTGACCACCCCCAGGCTGCGCGCACTTCGTGTCGCTACGCCAACCCCCTCTCCGGGGGCAACACCAGCGGCCCGGCAAAGCCGGCTCCGCGGTGTTCCCCGAAGGGGACAGCAGCCAGCATCGAAACAATGGAGTCATACAACATGAACGCACCCGCAGAACTCGCCAAGGTCATCGCGTCGCAGCCCGACGCCGCGCTTGGCTACAAGGATTTCTCGCTCGGCAGCTTCGGCTTCCGGCGCGACGAGTATTTCGTCCACATCACCTGGAAGACCAAGGACGGCCGGCCCATGAGCCACACCATGGACGCCGGCAACTACCTGCGCGCGTTGATGCGCGACGTGGCCTGGGGCTTCTTCTACGGCTGGGTCAATTTCGACGACGTGGTCGGCACCGTCAACCACTACCAGTCGGTGGATCTCTACGCCGGCAGCTTCAACGGCACGATGAAGGAAGCCGGCATCGACTTGCTGGAGAACTTCCCGACCGCGCAGATCCGCGCCACCTTCGAAGCCATGCTCGACGACTGGACCAACGAGAGCTTCGACCCCTTCAGCGCACCGCAGGAAACCGGCTCGCCCTACGGTCGCAAGAAAGGCAACAACACCGCCAAGATCACCCGGGCGCGCGAGCTCGCCAAGCGCTGCGTCGGCTTGAAGGACGACCTCCGACTGCGCAGCGACGACACCGGCGCGCCGGTCAACCGCGCCTTCGCCGACGTGCCGCAGGGGGAGCCCGAGCTGCATCCGGAACCCGGCTTCGAGAACGAGGTGCATGCCTTCAATCTCTTCGGCTTCCTGAGCCGCTCGCAGGTCACCTGGAACCCGAGCTTCACCTCGGTGGTGAAGCACAGCTTCATGTGCCCGACCACCGAGGAGCACATCCTGCCGATCATCCACGGCAACGACCGGGTCGAGTGGTTCTTCCAGATGACCGACGAGATCCACTGGGACTGCGGCGACAAGAACACCGGCAAGCCCATGGCCCGCGTGATCATGAAGGCCGGCGACATGGCCGCCATGCCCGCCTACTGCCGCCACCAGGGCTTCAGCCCGAAGCGCTCGATGCTGCTGGTGTGGGAGAACGGCTCGCCGAGCCTGGTCTATGAGATCCAGAAGGGCGAGAGCCCCGAGATCCCCGTAACGTTCTAGAGGAAAACGCGCCGCGGAGCGGCGCGTCCTTCTGTGTTTAGGAGACAAGAGATGGCAGACCGCATCCGGTCCGATGCCGGCGCAGCTTCGCGCCGACGATTCATCCAGCAGGCCGGCGCAGGCTCGGCGGCCGTCGCTGCGGCGACGCTGGGCCTTTCGACGCAGGAAGCCGAAGCCGCACCGACTTTCGACGCGAGCTACGACGTCGTGGTCTGCGGCAGCGGCTGCGGCGGCCTGGCCTCGGCGTTGTTCGCGCGCTGGCAGGGCAACAGCGCGGTGATCCTCGAGAAAGCCGGCAGCATCGGCGGCACCACAGCCAAGGCCGCGTTCTGGTACTGGGTGCCGAACAACGAGGCGATGAAGAAGGCCGGCATCGCCGACCCCAAGCCCGACTTCCTGAAGTACGTGGCGCGGCTGTCGAGCCCGCAGACCTACGATCCGGCGCATCCCCGCCTGGGCCTCACGCCATGGGAGTACGACATGTGCTCCGCTTTCTACGACAGCGCTTCGCCGGCGGCCGAGCTGCTGGCGGCCAAGGGCGCGCTGCCTTATCGCCACGTGGCCGACGTGCCCGACTACTTCGCCGAGCTGCCGGAAGACAAGGCGCCCAAGGGCCGCGTGCTGGTGCCGAAGGACGCGATCCCCAGCATGTCCGACGGCGGCCTGGTGGCGGTGCGCACGCTGTCGGCCAAGGCACGGCAGGAGGGCATTCCGATCCGCACCGGCATGCGCGTGACCAAGGTGCTGCAGGACAAGTCCGGCCGCGTGATCGGCGTCGAAGCGAAGGACGAGCTCGATGCCACGGTACGGCTGCGCGCGAGGAAGGCGGTGATCTTCGCCACCGGCGGCTTCACGCACAACGTCGAGCTGCGCAAGAACTTCTTGAACGGCCCGATCTACGGCGGCTGCGCGGCGCCCAGCAACGAGGGCGACTTCGTGCAGATCGCCGGCCCGCTCGGCGCTCAGCTGCGCAACATGAACTACGCCTGGACCTGCCCGATCCCGCTGGAGAAGGCGATCGCCAAGGACGGCTCGATCTCGGGCATGTTCTCGGTGGCCGGCGACTCGATGCTCTTCGTCAACAAGTACGGCCGGCGCAACGTCAACGAGAAGCTGCAGTACAACGAGCTGGCCCAGACCTTCTTCGAATGGGACGGCGCCAAGGCCGAGTACCCGAACCTGGTGCGCATCGCGGTCTGGGACCAGCGCTCGCAGCAGCACTCGGCCAGCGCCGAATACGGCCGGCTGATCGTGCCGCCCGGCACCGACGACCGCCATGTGATCAAGGGCGCCACGCTCGCGGAACTGGCACGTGCCATCGACGAGCGCCTGGCCAAGTACGCGGGCGCGACCGGCGGCGCGAAGCTCGCGCCCGACTTCCTGCCCAACCTGCAGGCTGCCATCGCGCGCTTCAACCAGTTCGCGAAAACCGGCAAGGACCTCGACTTCCAGCGCGGCGAGCGCATCGTCGAGCAGCTCTTCAACGGCGACGTGAAAGCCGAGCCGGGCCGCGCCAACCCGACGATGTGGCCGCTGGCCGATGCCGGCCCGTACTACGCGGCGCTGGTCGTCGCCGGCACCCTCGACACCAAGGGCGGACCGAAGACCGACACGCACGGCCGCGTGCTCGACGGCCGCGACCGGCCGATCCCCGGCCTCTACGGCGTCGGCAATTGCGTCGCCTCGGCCTCGGGCCGTGCCTACTGGGCCGGCGGCGCGACGCTGGGGCCGATCATCGCCTTCGCCTACCGCGCGGCGAACGCGGCGCATGCCGAGGGCAGGAGCGCAGCATGAAGGCCTGGCTCCTCATCCCGGTGCTGGCGCTCGCCGCGAACCTGGCCCACGCGCAATCGCCCGGCCAACGCCTCGCGCAGACCGCGTGCACCCAGTGCCACAGCTTCGGCAAGGGCGAGCCGCACGGCGTCGGGCCCAACCTGTTCGGCCTGCTCGGAAGGCCGGCGGCGGCCAACGGCGGCTTCACCTACTCCAAGCAATACGTCGACGCGATGAAGGGCAAGACCTGGGATCGCGCGCTGCTCGACAAGTGGCTCACCGACACCCAGGCGGTCGCGCCGGGCAACACGATGGTCTATTTCCAGGACGACCCGAAGAAGCGCGCCGCGCTCATCGAGTACATGCAATCGCAGAAGTGAAAGAAGGAGACACACCATGGCCCTCACACGTCAAACCATGACCGACGAGCAACGCAAGTCGGTGGCGCTCGAATACCTCAAGGCCTACGACAACGGCGGCGTCACTTCCACCGGCGGCTCGATCCTCGACCTGTTCGCGAGCGACGCGCAGGTCTACTTTCCGAAATGGGGCCTGGCCAACGGCAAGGACGAGATCGGCAAGCTCTTCGGCGAAGTCGGCAGCCGCGGCAAATCCATCCGCCACGACTACGCCGGCTTCAACTGGATCTTCTCGGGCACCGACCTGTTCGCCTGCGAAGGCACGAGCTACGGCGAGCATGCCGACGGGCCCTGGCGCGCGGGCGTGCCCGAGTGGGGCGCGGGCCGCTGGTGCGACGTGTTCGAGGTGCGCGACTGGCTGATCCAGCGCTGCTTCATCTACCTCGATCCCGACTACGCCGGCAAGGACACGGCCCGCTACCCCTGGTTGAAGACATGAAGCTCGCAGACATCCAGCAGGCCGCAGGCCTCAAGACCCCCATCCGCCACCAGCTCTTCATCGACGGCCGATTCGTCGACGCCGAGTCGGGCGAGACGCTGGCCACGCTCAATCCGCACGACAACTCGACCATCGTGGAAGTCGCGCTGGCCGGCAAGGCCGACGTCGACCGTGCCGTGGCCGCGGCGAAGCGCGCCTTCCCGGCCTGGAGCCGCATGGCCGCGGCCGACCGAGGACGCATTCTGCTCAAGCTCGCAGACCTGATCGAGGCCAACGCCGAAGAGCTCGCGCGCCTCGAATCGCTGGACACCGGCCATCCGGTGCGCGACTCGCGCAAGCTCGACGTGCCGCGCACGGCGGCCTGCTTCCGCTACTTCGGCGGCATGGCCGACAAGTTCCAGGGCGAGACCATTCCGGTGGAGGAGGGCTTCCTCAACTACACGCTGCGCGAGCCGGTCGGCATCGTGGGCCAGGTGGTGCCGTGGAACTTCCCGCTCATGTTCACCAGCTGGAAGATGGCGCCCGCGCTCGCGGCCGGCAACTGCATCGTGATGAAGCCGGCCGAGATCACGCCGCTCAGCTCGCTCAAGATCGTCGAGCTCATGGCCGAGGCCGGCATGCCCGCCGGCGTGGTCAACATGCTGCCGGGGCTGGGCAGCGTCGCGGGCCAGTACATCGCCGAGCATCCCGAGATCGCGAAGATCGCGTTCACCGGCAGCACCGCCACCGGCCGGCGCATCGTGCAGGCCAGTGCCGGCAACCTCAAGAAGGTGCAGTTGGAACTCGGCGGCAAGGGGCCCAACATCGTGTTCGAAGACGCCTTCCTGCCCGCCGCCGTCAACGGCAGCGCCTGGGCCATCTTCCACAACCAGGGGCAGGCCTGCATCGCGGGCTCGCGCCTGATGCTGCACGAGAAGATCGCCGACGCCTTTCTCGACCAGTTCATTCCGCTCGCCAAGTCCATCCGGCTTGGCAATCCGCTCGACGATGCGACCGAGATGGGTCCGCTCACGAGCGCTCAGCACCGCGAACGCGTGCTGAGCTATGTCGAAGTGGCGAAAGGCGAGGGCGGAGAATTGCTCGCCGGCGGCAGCTCGCCCGGCGGCGAACTCGCGAAAGGCTGCTACGTCGAGCCGACGGTGGTGCGCGCAAAGTCGTGGCGCGACCGCGTGGCGCAGGAGGAGGTTTTCGGCCCCTTCGTCACCGTGCTCACCTTCAAGGACGACGCCGAGGCGATGCAGATCGCCAACGGCACCGACTACGGCCTCGGCAGCGGCCTGTGGACCAGCAACCTGCAGCGCGCGCACAGGGTCGCGCGCGACCTGCATGCGGGCATGGTCTGGATCAACAGCTACAAGCGCGTCAACCCGGGCTCGCCCTTCGGCGGCGTCGGCCAGAGCGGCTATGGGCGCGAGATGGGCTTCGATGCGATGCGCGAGTACACCCAGGTCAAGAGCGTCTGGGTCAACATCGATGCGCAGATCCCGCCGCACTTCCAGCGCTGATGCCATGGCCATGCGCGACTTCGTCTACACCAGCCAGCCGCAGCGCGTGGTCTTCGGCGCCGGCAGCCTCGCCCACCTGGCGCGCGAGATCGACGCGCTGGGCGCGCGCCGCGCGCT
>NZ_FMZU01000039.1 GCF_900101545.1 Variovorax sp. CF079
ATCGCCGGCGTTGCCGAACTCGACGTTCTGCGCGAGAAGCTGCTTCGATTGCATGCCAAATTCTGCATTCGAGTTGGACGTCTGGTTGTGGGCCGGATGCTGCCACATCCGCGTCTGTGTCAGCGAGCCCATTCCTGCGGTTCTTTTTCGATAACAGCCGTTGGCCAACGAGCCCGAAGTCGTCTTTCGCCCGCGCAGGTCGCAACCTTTCGGAACCCTTGGTGCAGCCCAGTCAACGCGTCAATGCAATGACGAATCAGGTGAAATTGAATCGGCCACTAACAAGTAAAGCGTACAGCCGGCCCACGATTGCCGAAGGACCGGCATATGTCGCGTTTTTCGATGGCAGTGGCGATGCTGTCGACAGAGTCGGAGTTTTGCCACACAAAGATGCATTTGTCGCGATTTTGAGTCTCAACGGCGCGACACTACGCCTGCCGAGTTCAGGGGCGACCGAGGAGGATTGCGCCCATCTCGCAACTCGGAGAATCACTCCCGCAGGGTCGCGAGGGATGCCTTGTTCTTCGATGGATTGGCCAACCATTCCTTCGAATTGGACGGTTGGTTTGAATGTCAGCAGTTGGCCGCATTCTGCCGTAGAGCGCTGGCCTCGATGCGAAGTCCGGACGTCCAAGTGCGAACGCCAGTGCTCTCGAAGCGACAAGTTGGTCTCGGGGCTGTTGTCAATCCTCGAACTTGGCCAGAAGGCCCATGGCGCCCTTGGGGGCTAGTGCGAGGCGTCAGTTATGCCTGCCACTACGGTCAGCATGTCGCGCATTGCTTGCCGGTCCCTGAGCGTAGCCAGCCCGATGCCGACAGCCAGTTCGTCGCCCTCGACTAGAGACCGGTAGGCAACGCTCGCCCGTCTCAATCCAGTGAACGATTTGGGCAGTAGGGCCACACCACGTCCACTAGCCACTTCACCCAACAGAACGTGGTGGTCGGTCGGTTCCCTCAGCTTTGGCGGGGCAAAGCCATGGCGCGAGAAGACCTTCTGGCAGTGGTCGTAAAACGCGGGCTGCCGCGCGCGCTCGAACCAAAAGACCGATTCACGCGCCAGGTCCGCGAGACGAACCGCCTTGCGCTTCGCCAACTGATGGGAAGACTGCATCGCGACCACCATCGGCAGGCGGTCGAGTTCCAAGACATCCAACCCATGTGCATCTGTAGGGAGTGCTACGAACGCCGCATCCAATTTGCCGGCGCGAAGCTGGCGTACAAGCCTCGGCGAGGTGTCGGAAAAGGTTGACACGGCCGTTCCGGGATGAGTTGCTTGCACTCGTTGTGCCAGCCCACGGAACCAGGTCGGTTCCACTGCGCTAGTCAGGCCTAGCCGAAGCGTGGCCGGCAAGCCCTGGGTCGCGAGCTCCGCTTCAGCGTCGCGAAGCAACTTCCCGATGCTGCGCGCATAGGGCAGCAGTCTGTGCCCAGCGTCGGTGAGGTTCACGCCCTTCGTGTTGCGGTCGAACAGCCGTGTTCCCAACCGCTCCTCGAGTTCCCGAATCGCCCGGCTCAGCGGCGGCTGCGACAGGTGCAATGTCTCGGCCGCCTGACGAAAGCTCAGCGCATCCGCGACGGCAAGGAAGAACGCGAGTGAGCGGGAATCCAGGCGGGTTGACATATCAAAAAGGTATCACGAACTTGGTCATTCCGCATGCTGCAGGTCATCTCTACAGTGACCTACGTCAACTTCTTGGAGGACTTCATGACCCTTTCTCGCCACGTCGCAGCGGCCGGCCTCGCCGCCCTCGCCGCGGTATCTGCTATCGCCGGGCAGCCAGTGAAACCATGGAGCGCCGAATCCATACCAGGTACGTTCTCAGCGCCGACCGGCCTCGCGTATGACGCAAGCGGCAGCCTGTACATCACCGAATGGTCGGCCCATCGGGTGACCCACATCGACAAGACTGGCGCGAGAAAGGTCGTAACCGACCTGGTCCGTTCGCCCTCGGGCATCGCAGTTGGGCGCGACGGCGTCGTCTACGTGTCGTCCTACTCGGACGGAGTGGTCCATCGCCTGTCCCCCGGCGGCAGACCCCAGGTGTTTGTACGCGGTTTGCGCACTCCGGCAGGTCTCTCCATAGGCAGGGATGGCAACCTGCTCATTGCCGACCGGGGCCTCAATCAGGTCTTGCAGGCGGACGCATCTGGCACGACGCGAGTATTGGCGGATGGGCTTCCGACACCCGTCGGTGCAGTCGAGCTCGCTGATGGGACGCTGGTCGTTTCGAACTTTGCCGGCAGCGTTGTCGAGGTTCGGCCCGACGGCACGCAGAGTGAGCTGACTAGAAAACTCGGTGCACCAGCGGTCGGCATCGTGGCGGATGGGGCCGACGCGGTACTGGTGTCCGACTATGCAGGCACTTCGGTATGGCGCGTGACCCGCAGCGGCTCAGCCTCGACAGTGATTCAAGACCTCCGAAGCCCTGTGGCCATGGCCCGGTCCGCCGACGGCTCGGAAGTCGCCGTGGGCAACTGGGGCGACGGCACTGTGCGGCGGTACCGCAAAGGAGATGGTCAATGAGCTCCGAACGTTACGAACGCGGTTCGCGCATGTTGACTGCCGTGGATGGCCCTGCGGGCCAGGCGGTGGTCGAAGGGCTCGCGAAGTCGTTCCCGGACTTCGCGCGCTATGTGCTTGAATTCCCGTTTGGCGACATCTACGCACGGAAGGGGCTGGGCTTGCGTGAACGCGAACTGGCGACGGTGGCGGCGTTGTGCGCACTTGGCCATGCGTTGCCCCAACTGCGTGTGCACGTGCATGCTGCATTACACGTCGGCTGCAAACCGGAGGAGGTGGTCGAGGTGGTGATGCAGATGGCGGTCTATGCGGGTTTTCCGGCGGCGCTGAACGGACTGTCCGTCGTGCGGGAGGTTTTCGCAGAGTCAGGAATTCAGCTCCCACTGGCCTGAGGGCACACCGTCGGACGAACGACCGGTCCTGGCCGACTTCAGCTGTATGAGTGCGTCTCTCAGCCTACGTCCCCGGGGTTTCGCCGCGGGCCATTCGGAGACAGTCTTGCAGGCGCTGGATGAGAGCCTCCACTTCTTGTTCCCCCAGGTCAAGCGGGTCCCCATGCGAGCCGACCGCGATGAGGCAGACGGCGGCCCCATCGACCCAGACATCGAGGCGTTCTTGGGCTCCGGAAGCGGGCTGCTCTTTCAGCGGCACAGGGGGTCCTTGCTCATACGTTGACCAAATAAATTTCGGTATCCATCTTGATGGGGCACTCAGCGTACCGCCTGAATCAGCAGCTCCGTGGGAATGGCGGCTTCTGGCCGTCTGTAGCCTGTCGCCGCACAACTGCGTTACGCTGTTTTCCTCCCCCGCAGGGCCAGCCATCCGCTGGGCCGAGTGCCGACTAGCACGGCCAGCAGCACCACGATGCCGTTGGCCACGTCCTGGGCGTAGGAGTTGATCCCAAGCAACACCATCGCGTTGTTGAGCACGACGATGAAGAGACCGCCGAGCAGCGTGCCCAGCATCGAGCCCTTTCCGCCGAACAGGCTGGCGCCGCCGACGATCACCGAGGTGATGACCGCGAACTCAACGCCGTAGCCGATGTTCGGGTTGCCCGACCCCAGGCGCGAGGTCATCAGCAGGCCGCTGATTGCGGCCAGTCCGCCGGTCAGCGCGAACAGCAATGTGCGCGTGCGCTTGACCCGAATGCCCGCCAGGTGCGCGGCTTCCGCGTTGCCGCCGATGGCGTAGATCGAACGGCCGAAGGCAGTGCGCGCGGCGACCACTGCGAACACGGCGAAGGCCGCGAGCATGACCAGCGCCGGCACCGGCGCGCCGAGCACGGTGCCGCTGCCCCAGACCTCGAAGCCCGGCTCGAGGATCGGGACCGGAATCGCGTCGGTCATCAGCATCGCGGCCCCGCGCAGCGCGGAGAACATTGCCAGCGTCACGATAAACGACGGGATGTTGAACCAAGCACGAATGGCGCCGGCCCCGGCGCCGATCGCACTCCCGAGCGTGACCACCGCGAGCGCGGCACCCCACAAAGGCAGGTGAAACGAGGCCGTGAGCACACCGAACAGCGCCGAGGCGAAGGCGATCGCCGAGCCAACGCTGACGTCGATCTCGCCGGCCACGATGACCAGCGTCATGCCGTAAGCGACGATGCCGGTGAACGCGACCTGCCGCAGCACGTCGAGGAGGTTGCCGGCCGTCGCGAAGTTGGGCGCGAATAGCGCCGCCAGCGTGCACAGCACGGCGAGTGCGACGAGCAGACCCTTTATCTCGGCATCCAGGTGCATGCGCCGCGTCGGCGCAACCGGCGTGCGGATGGCGGCGCCGGGCGCCAGGGTTTCGATGTTGATGCTCATCTCGTCTCCAGTCTTGTTGATGAAACCGCACTGCCCATCGTGATCGTCATCACTTCGGCCAGGTCGGTGTGGGCGACCTCGCGCTCACCCACGATCGCGCCGCCCTTCATCAGCAGCAGGCGATCGCAGAACAGCATGAGCTCTTCCATTTCGGAGGACGCGACGAGCACCGCAGTCCCCTGTGCCGCCAAGTCTTCGAGCAGCGCGTAGATCTGGTGCTTGGCATCGATGTCGACGCCGCGGGTCGGCTCGTCGAGCAGGAATACCTTCACGTCGGCGTTGACGCAGCGGCCGAGCACGACCTTCTGCTGGTTGCCGCCCGACAGGGTGCGCACCGGGTCCGACAGGCTCGCCAGCTTGATCGACATGCGCTCGGTCGCCCGTTGCGCAAGCCGCCCCTCTCGGCGCCGTGACAGCAGCGCGCGGTGCACGACCTTGTGCAGGGCCGACAGCACGAGGCTCTTCGAGATGCTCATGTCGAGCACCAGCCCTTCCTTCTTTCGGTTCTCGGGCACGAGGCCGACGCCGTGGCGGATCATGGCGCGCGGCGAGCGGTCCGCCGGTGCCTCGCCGAAGATCTCGATTCGACCAGCCGCGACCGGATCGAGCCCGTAAATCGCCCGCATCAGTGCGGTGCGGCCGGCGCCGAGCAATCCCGCGAGTCCGACGATCTCGCCTTCGCGCAGCTCGAAGCTCACGCCCTTGAGCTTGGTCGCGGTCGCAAGGCCGTTAACTTTGAGCGCGACCCGGCCGGGCGAGCGCGCCGGACGCCGACGTTGCGCCTCCGCGCCGATCCCGCTCGTGCCGCCTGTCATGCGCCGCACGATCTCTGCGGTGGGGGCCTCCGCGATAGGCAAGGTGTCGATGTGGCGTCCATCGCGCAGCACGGTCACGCTGTGCGCGATACGCGGGATCTCGTCCATCCGGTGTGATACATAGATCACTGCCACACCGCGCGCCGACAGAAGGCGCAGCGTTCGCAGCAACATCTCCACTTCCGAGGCCGGCAGCGAGCTGGTGGGCTCGTCCAGGATCAGCAGGCGCGGGTTGAAAGACAGGCCGCGCGCGATTTCCACCAGTTGCTGCTGCGCGATCGACAGGCTGCGCACCTTGGCAGCCGGGTCGATCTCCACACCGAACTCGGCCAGCACGCCGGCGGCTTCGCGGCGCAGCGCTGCAGGATCGACCCATCCCCCGCGCCGGTGGCCGCCCCAGCGGCCCAGCAGGATGTTCTCGGCGACACTCATTTCGGGCACCAAGCTCAGCTCCTGGTGCACCGTGGCCACGCCCAGAGCGTTGGCTTGCCCCGGCGCGAAGACCTCGACCGGGCGTCCGGCGATCGCGAGCGTGCCGGCATCGGGCGCTTCGGCGCCACAGAGGATGTTGACCAGCGTGGACTTGCCCGCGCCGTTCTTGCCGAGCAACGCCCGGATCTCGCCGGTTGCCACGGTGAAGTCGACGCCCTGCAGCGCCTGGACGCCGAAGTAGCCCTTCTTCAGCCCCCTCGCTTCAATTGCAGGCGGGGGAAACCGGTCGGTAGAAACACGCGCGTCCAGCGCACTGGGCGGCAGGGTTGATGCGGCGCGCACATCAGCTTCCAAAACGGTGGGCATGCCACTCGCCTCAGCGGCGGTCGGCGGCGTACTTCTGCGCCGCGGCCGGGTTGTCCTTGCTGAAGCTCGGCGAGCCGGCGACCTGGTAGAAGTCGCCCACCGGTTGCCCGCGCGCCGCCTGGACGGCCGCCTCGAGGCCGCGCGCGCCGAGGCTGCGCGGGTCTTGCCCCGTCGTCCAGTGGACGATGCCGTCCGGCGCGGCGATCAGTTGCGCCACCTGGGTGTTGATGTCGATGCCAAACACCGCGACCTTGCCGGCCAGGCCCTTGGCCTTGATGGCTTGCGCCGCCGCTATCACTGCATCCTCGTTCTCGGCGATGAAGACGTTGGCATCAGGATGGGCCGCGAGCATCGAATCCGCGATCGGCCGGGCCTTGTCGGCGAGAAAGCCTTCCTGCTCGGCCAGAATCTGGATGTCCGAGCCGGCGAGGTTTTGGTTCAGCCCCTTGCGCCGTTCCTTGCAGACGTCGTAGGACTCGCAAGTCAGCATCAGCACCCTGGCCTTGCCGCCCAGCCTGGCCTGGATGTATGCGGCGGCCTGTTTGCCGGTGGTGGCGCCCAGCTCCAGGTTGTCGCTCTTGACGAAGGCCCGCACCAGTTCCTGGTCGTCCGGAGCGTTGACGCAGGTGGTGTAGCAGACCACCGGAATGCCCGCGGACCTAGCCAGGCGCAGAGCTGCCAGCGAGCCGGTCGGCGACACAGCCGACAGCAGGATGGCGTCGACCTTGCGCGTGATGAACGTCTGCACAAATTGCGCCTCCTTGGTGGTGTCCACGTTCGCGTTCTGGATCAGCAGCGTGGCGTTGTTCTTCCTCGCGACTTCCTTCATGCCCTTGCGCGCTTCGGCGAAGTGCGGGTTGGGGAACAGCTCGATCACGCCGATCGTCAACGGCTTGGGATTCGCCTGTGCCAGCGCTGCCGAGGCGGCGCCGAGTATCACGATGGCCGCGAGTCCGCGTCGCATCAGGGTGTGGATGGCGCGCGATGCGCTCGTCTTCGTGTTCATGTTTGCTGTCTCCTGTCTCGTTTGAATTCAATGGGGTCGGGCCCGCGCTCGGGCGCCGCGGGCTTACGCCGTCTCGAAGCGTCGATAGGCATCGGGATCGAACCACTCCGAGCCCGCCTTGACCCCGTTGTCGGGGTCCACCGCCACGCCGTCGCGCTCCTCATGGGCCGAATGGAAGTTCAGCTCGAACTGGATGCCGTTGGGGTCGTAGCAGAACAGCTGCCAGAGAGGGAAGCCCGGCACGGCGCGCTCGCGGTAGGGCACGCCCAGCGTGCGGCAGCGCTCGCGCGTCGCGGCAAATCCGTGGGCCGACAGCGCGATGTGGTCGATCGCACCGCTGCCCGTGGGCACGCGGCCGTCGCCGCCGAGCGCGGCCGGGCCGGTATAGATGTGGAAGATCGAGCCGCCGTGCGGCGTCTCGAGCTGCATCCAGTAGCCAGGAAACTCGAACGGCGGTCGCGGCGATTCGGACATGCCGAATACCTGCGCGTAGAAGCGCCGGGTCGCCTCGGGCCGGCCGGTCTTGATGGCGATGTGGAAGAGGCTGGTGGCGGGCAAGATTGTGTCTCCGTGGGTTGCATCACGCTCAAGTGCCCGGCCGCACGACCCGGCCCTCGAACAGCGTCCAGTACTCCGCCATTTCGGGGACCGTGGCCTTGTAGCGTTCGACGTGGGCCGATGCCATGTGGCGGTCCCACAGCGCGCGGCTTTCCCACTGCTCGGTGAAGATCCAGCTCTGCCCGTCCACCGATTC
Source organism: Variovorax sp. CF079 (assembly GCF_900101545.1). Classification (GTDB taxonomy): domain Bacteria; phylum Pseudomonadota; class Gammaproteobacteria; order Burkholderiales; family Burkholderiaceae_C; genus Variovorax. The sequence goes on from NZ_FMZU01000039.1 coordinate 7,706, forward strand.
GTTCATCTCGTAGCGCAGGCAGCCTTCTTCTGCCAGCGTGGGCAGCAGCAGCGCCTTGAGGACTTTGCGGAAGGCGTCGGCCTGGCCCGGCCGGGCCTTGGCGCTGCCGACGATGACAAGGGTGGACATGGGATGAGTGCTCCTGATGGTTGTGGGTGTTGGGGCATGGCTCGCTTCGGTTACGCCTGCGCGGGCGCGAACAGGGACTCGAAGGCCACGAAGGGTTTGAGCGGGCAGTACTGCACGTCGAGCAGGTCCTCGGCCACGTATGGCAGCGATTCGACGAAGCGCTGCACCTCGTCCAGCGTGCCAGTCTCCAGCTCGAGCACCGCACCGGCGCCCTGCTGCAGTCCATGCGCCGCGCGCACGATGCCATTGGCCACGCCTTGCCACACCGCAAGTACTTCGGCCCGCGAGAGCCGCGCCAGCGCGTCGGCGGCGGCGTCCGGGCGCCGGGTCAGAGTCACGAGGGTCTTCATCGCCTCAGGCCTCGACACCAACGGCCCGCGTCACCGTTTCCTGGTCCGCGACGTGCGCGAGCAAGCCGCTCTGGCCGACGGCAACATGGCTGGCCAGCACATGCTGGTCCGGATAGTCGCCGCCGTTCTGCGGGCGGAAGGGAATCGGCGCATCGTCGAACAAGCCCTCGAGACGCAGGCGCCAGGCTGCCTTGGCCGCGGCCATGTCTTGCGCGCCGAGGCGTACAGCACCGTAGACCGCGTGGGTGGGCAGCACGTCGAAGCCGGGGAAGTAGAGCGACCCGTGCGTGATGGGAAAGAGCAACTGCTCGAGCGGCCCGTTGATGCCGCGTGGCGAATAGTCCTTGGCCGGCCCCCCTACCGCGACCGACAGCACGGCGCGCTTGCCCTTGAAGGCGCCGTCGCCGTAGCGATACTGGTTGCCGGCGTTCTTGTAGCCGTAGGCGAGCCCGTAGGCCCAGACCCGGTCGACCCAGCCCTTCATGATGGCCGGCATGCCGTACCACCAGAGCGGGAACTGGAAGATCACCGCGTCGGCTGCGAGGACCTTCTCCTGCTCGTCAGCGATGTCAGGGGACTGGCGCTCGCTCGCGTAGGAATGGCCGGACTCATCAATGAAGGACAGTCGCTCGGTCTGTGCACGCATCGGAAAATCGCGTTCGTCAAACACCGCCTTCCAGTGCATCGCGTACAGATCCGACTCCAGCACCTCGTACCCGAGCTGCCGCAGCGTCTGCCGGGACACATCAACCAGTCCCTGCGTCACCGACGTAGGTTCGGGGTGCGCATGGACGATCAGGATCTTCTTTTTCTTTCCGTTTGACATCATCAATTCACTTTCCATCGTTGTGCTTGGAGCCGAAGTCTCGGCGGCGCCGCGCCATCTGTGAAATCACGAAACTGTTCCGCTGCCATTTGTCTGATGGATAGCCAAACGCGCCTCAACCTGTTCGTCACGCTGGAGGCGCTGCTGGTCGAGCAGAACGTGACGAAGGCGGCCGCCCGCCTCCACCTGAGCCAGCCCGCGGTCAGCGCGCAGCTGAGCCGGCTGCGGGACGTGTTCGACGACCCGCTGCTGCTGCCGGCACAGCGCGGCATGACGCCAACCGCCAAGGCCGTCGAGTTGCTCGACCCGCTACGCCAGGCGCTCGACCAAGTGCGGTCCACCGTCGCCCACCGCGCGTTCGACCCGGCGACGGCCAGCCTGACCGTGGCGATCGCCTGCACCGACTACCTGCACGCGGCGGTCATCAAGCCACTGGTCGTGGCGCTGCGGACGAAGGCGCCAGGCGTGCGCGTGGCGCTGCGCAACCTCGACCTGGCGCAGCTCGAAGCACAGATGTCACGCGGCGACGTCGACCTGGCGCTGATGACGCCCGAAGCCGCACCGCCGAGCCTGCGCACGCGGCATCTCTTCGACGAGCGCTACGTGCTGATCGGCCGGCGCGGCCATCCGCGGCTGCGCGCCGGGATCACGGCCAAGGCCTTTGCGCAGATGGAGCATGTCGTCGTGTCGCTCGCGGGCGGCGGCTTCGTCACTCCGGTGGACGACGCGCTGGCGGCCTTCGGCCTGCGCCGCGATGTGGTGCTGTCGGCGGCGTCTTTCCTGTTCGTACCCGAGATCGTGTCGCAGTCCGACTTCGTGGCGCTGGTGCCGGAACGGCTGGTGCGCGAGCGTGCCGACATGTTGCAGCTGATCGACCCGCCGTTCCCTGTGGAAGGCTTTGCGGTCGGCATGGTTTGGCATGAGCGCAGTCATGCGCATGCCGGACAGCGCTGGGTCCGCGAGACCATTGCTGCGTCGATCGATCTACGAAGCGACGTCCCGCGCAACGAAGGCTAAAGCTGCGTTAGCTGGCCGACAATCTGGCCTAGGTTGGCCGGAGCCGTGCCGAACACCGGCTTGGCCCGCCTGACCGGGAATGCCGCAAGACCGCGACGCACCAATTGCCGATCGTAAGGGGGCACGCCGCACACGAGACGCAAGGACCGGGTCTTGGCCCACCTTTAGCCAGCGCGGGAGCGCCCTTATGGCACCAACGGCAAAAATTGGACGGTCATGCCGAACTTCTGCTTTTGGCCGTTCGGTGACTTTGACGAAGGTCAGCTTCTCTTGATGCTGAAGGACCGCACTCTGGGCATCGATCGCCACGAGCTCACGAAACCCCATGATGGTGAACCGCGGTGGAACGCCGGCCTGGCGGGCGGCAGCCTGTTCCCTAACCTGCGCGGTGAGCGCATAACGAAGTAGACGCTCCAGCATCGTGGTCGAGTAGACGTCGGCACCGACCGCCACATTGCCATCCGCGTCGATCGATCTGCCGAGGTACGTGCGGGTAGCCCAGTCGTACTGCGTGTCCGCGATAAAGTTCCGAAGTCGGTTCAGGGTCGCATGAAGCCGTACCTTTCAGGGCTCCCTTCGATCATGTGCTCCGCGCTCTTATCTTTCCCAACGGCCACGCAGGTCCAGCAACCCGAGCGAGCACCGCATCCACCTTTCTGCTTTGAAGCAGCAGCAGCAGCCCCTGTTCCCTGCCATTACTGTCTGAGACATGCGCCCCTGGGATCCGCAACCGCAGCAGGCGGCACGAGGCCGGCGAAGTCTGAGACAGCCAGCGCAGCGGCCGTCGCTAGATGTCCGGCTGCGCATAAAAGCCTGGGGCAGCAAAGCAGCGGCGGGTTGTTCAGCGCGCAAATCCGCCCACGCTATCCGCCCGCCCGTACGTCGGCTTAGGGCCCCATCCGGATCGCTCCGAAGCAGCCCTCCGGGGAGTCAAGGCAAGGTAGCCATCGCTTTGCCGTCTTTGCCGTCTTTGCCGTCTTTGCCGTCTTTGCCGTCTTTGCCGTCTTTGCCGAAGCATGCATTACAATGGAGTCAAAAGTAAGGATTTCTATGACTGAGTCCACCATCACTGCCAAAGGCCAAACCACGGTGCCCGCCGATGTGAGGGCGCTTGTGCATGCCAAGCCTGGAACCCGGTTGGTCTGGTCCGTGACGCCAGACGGTACGATCATCGTTCGGGCCAAGACCAAATCTATCCTCGACATGGCTGGAATGCTGAAGGCCCCGAAAGGCAAGCGGGTTGGCGTCGAAGAGATGAATCCCTGGCGCTGATGCCCGCACTCGACACCAACGTCCTGGTGCGCTATGTCGTGCAAGATGACGAGGCGCAGTTGGCCGCGGCGAGACGGCTCATCCGCAAGTGCGTAGCCGAAGGTCAGACTCTTTTCGTGCCGGTAACGGTCACGCTCGAACTCGAATGGATTCTTCGCGCGAGTTTCGAATACGAAAAGGGCGAAGTGATGGAGGCACTGTCTAACCTGTTCTCGGCAGCCGAACTTACCTTTGAGTCGGAGCGTGCCCTTGAAGTTGCACTGCAGCTGTACCGCAACGGCATGGCCGATTTTGCTGATTGCCTGCACATCGCCCTGGCGGCGCAGGCAGGAGAAACGCCATTGTGGACGTTCGACAAGCGGGCGGCCAAGGTGAGCGGCGCAAAGCAGATGGCCCGCTGACGGTGCCGTGCCACGGGCAATTTGCTGTCAGAGGAATGCGCAACATGGCGCATGGCTTCATGTGCCGACCGGATCCTGGTTCTCCAGCGCCTCGCTGCAGCGAGCGGGTTCCCAATTCACATCCATCGGCCCTGCAGATATACATGCCTGAAGACCCCAAGATCGGCGCGGATTGGAAGCGAATTCGCCAGAGCAGGAGGAGGTGCGCGAATGGGCTTTGGTCCTTGGCTGCAATCTGCCGTCTCTTTCCTGCAGGGACGCGCACTTTCCGAACAACTTTCGTGATGCCTACCAGTCGATGGTCCGTCGAGTCATGGGTTTTCCTTTGTCGGGCTGCCGGTGGCATGCTTCTGGGCGAGAGGTTTCAGGCGAGCCCGAGCGTCTTTCTCAGGCTCGCATCGACTGGGCCAGCAGGCATGAAGCGGCGCAATTTGCTCAAGAGGGATGCCTGTCCGGCCGGAGTGCGGCGCATGCGCCAAGTGCCAAGCGCCGCTTCGACAATCGTGATTGCCACGCCATCGGGTTCAGGGGCGCCGTTGACACTGTCAGCGATAGAGCGCGATGCGATGTCACGTTCGCGGTCATAGTCGTCGATTTTCGACTTTGCCTGAGGCGAATTGGCTTCCAGATTGGTCCTGGTATAGGACGGTTCGACCAGCGTTACGCGGATGCCGAACTGGCGCACCTCATGATCCAGGGTTTCGGACAGTCCCTCCACAGCATGCTTGGAGGCCGAATAAAGCCCCATGTACGGTGCCGGCAGAAAGCCGAGCACGGAGCTGACATTGACGATCCTTCCGCGACGTTGCGCTCGCATGTGCGGGAGTACCGCTTGTGTAGTGCGCAATATGCCGAATACGTTGATGTCGAATAGCGATGCGGCCTCGCTGGTGGTTGTTTCCTCCACCGCGCCGATCATGTTCATTCCCGCGTTGTTGACAAGTACGTCGATACGGCCGGTCTGGTCGATGATCAATTTAATTCCGCGTTGAACGGAAGCCTCGTTGAGAACATCCATCTCGACAAGTTCGACACCGGGTAGTGGGACCGCTTTGCTGGCGCTGCGCACGGTGCCGAAAACGCGGCAACCCCGCTTGGCAAACTTCTCGGCGGCGGCACGTCCGATGCCCGATGACACACCGGTAATGACTACAACTGTCGAATTCAACATGGCAGTTCCTTTTCAGTACACATGGATAGAGATAGAGAGCGGAGCAACGTCGCGGACCATATTCATGTCGGCTTCTCCACCAAAGACCTGCTGCCGGTGCCGGACCTGATCCTGAACCAGATGGAGTACATGGCCGGCAGGAACACCAGGGTCAGAACCGTCCCTGCAAGGGTCCCGCCTATGAGCGTGTAGGCGAGCGCCCCCCAGAACACCGAATGGGTCAGCGGAATAAAGGCCAGGATTGCAGCCAAGGCAGTCAAGATCACCGGTCGAGCACGCTGCACCGTTGCCTCGACAACCGCGCGGAATGGGTCCAATCCCGCCTGTTCGTTGTGGTGGATCTGCCCGATCAGTATCAGCGTGTTGCGCATCAGGATTCCCGACAACGCAATCAGGCCGACCAGCGCATTGATGCCGAATGGCTGCTGGAACAGAATCAGAGTTGGCACCACACCGATCAGCCCCAGTGGGCTGGTCAGGAAGACCATGACCATCGCGGAGATCGAGCGCACCTGCAGGATGATGATGAGCAGGGTGATTGCCAGCATGATGGGGAAGAGCGGCAACATCGCGACCGTCGCCTTGCCCGATTCTTCGATGGAGCCAGCCTCCTCAATGCGGTAGCCGCTCGGCAGTTTCTCCATGATGGGCTGGAGCTGCCGGGTGATGGCTTCCGACACGTCCGGCGGCTGCAAGCCATCGGCGATGTCGCCCCGGACCGTGATCGTCGGCATTCGGTCGCGCCGACGCATGATCGGTTCCTCCGTGCGCACATCGACCTTGCCCACCTGTGACAGCGGTATACGCTGCCCGTTGGCCCCAGCCAGCGTGAAGTCTCCGATCCTGGCCGGGTCGAGCCTGATGTCGCCGGCCGAGCGTGCCACGACCTGTACCGTGCGAATATCCTCGCGCACTGCAGTGACAGGTATGCCGCTGAGCAGGAATTGCAGTTGTTGCGCCACCGAACTGGAGGTCAGCCCCACAGCCTGCAGTCGGTCCTGCTGCGAGGTGAGGTGCAGCGTGGGCGCGCGCGTGCCCCAGTCAGTGTTTACCGTGCGCATCATCGGACTGGCATCCATGACCTGCTGCACGTCAGCGGCGATTTTGCGCAACTGGTCCGGATGAGGGCCAGTGACCCGGTAGGCAACCGGGTACGGCGAGTACGGGCCGAATACGAGTTGGGTAACGCGCAAGCGCGCCTCAGGGGCGAGACCATCGGCGATTGCCTGTCGCAGTCGGTGTTTCAACGCCTCGCGCTCGTCCTGGTTGTCCGTGCGCACCACGATCTTGGCGAACGCCGGATCGGGCAGCTCCGGTTCCATCGAGAAATAGAAACGTGGCGCACCCTGGCCGACGTAGGCGGTGACGATCTTGGCTTCCTCTTGTTTGGCTAGCCAGTCTTCCACCTTCGCCGTGGCGGCGCTGGTCTGGGCGATCGACGTGCCATAGGGCATCTGCACCTCGATCAGCACTTCAGGGCGATCGGAGATCGGGAAGAACTGCTTCTTGACCACCGCCATGCCGAGTACGGCCAAGACGAAGAGGCCCACTACCGAACCGGCGACCAGCCACTTGCGCGTGATGACGCGCTCCAGCAGTTGACGGAAGCGGTTGTAGCGAGGCGTGTTGTAGAGCGCGTCGTGGCCGCCTTCGACCTTTTTGAAGTCGGGCAGCAGCTTGACGCCCAGGTAGGGTGTGAAAATCACTGCGACCACCCACGAAGCGATCAGCGCGATGCCGACGATCCAGAACATGTTGCTGGTGTACTCGCCCGCAGTGGATCGGGCGAAGCCATTGGGCATGAAGCCGACGGCAGTGACCAGCGTGCCCGAGAGCATTGGCGCTGCGGTATGGCTCCAGGCATAGGCGGAGGCAGCGACGCGGCTGTATCCCTCTTCCATCTTCACTACCATCATTTCGATGGCGATGATGGCGTCGTCCACCAGCAGTCCCAGCGCCAGGATCAGGGATCCCAGGGTGATGCGGTCAAAATTCTTGCCGGTCGCGAGCATCACCACGAAGACCATCGCCAGTGTCAGCGGCACGGCCGCGGCGACCACCAGGCCCACGCGCCAGCCCATGCTGACGAAGCTCACCAGCATGACCACCAGCAGTGCGGCGAAGAACTTGACCATGAACTCATCGACCGCAGCGCTGATGTTTACCGCTTGGTCCGTCACTTTGGTCAGGCTCATGCCCAGCGGCAGCGCGGCGTTGATTGCGCTGACCTCGCTATCCAGGGCCTTGCCCAGGTCGAGCCCGTTCCAGCCGTCGCGCATGACAATGCCCAGCAGCAGGGCCGGCTCGCCGCCGTTGCGAATCATGAAGGTCGCCGGGTCTTCATAGCCGCGCTTGACCGTGGCGATGTCCGATAGCTTCAGCGTGCGCCCCTGCGCCACGACGGGCGTGTTGCGGATCTTCTGTAGCTCGTCGAAGGCGCCGTCCAGGCGAATGAACACCTGCGGTCCCTTGGTCTCCAAGGAGCCGGCCGGCGTCAGGACATTCTGGCTGTTGAGCGCGGCGAACACGTCCTGGGGAGCGACACCCAATGTCGCCAAGCGCTCGTGCGAGAACTCAACATAGATGCGCTCCGACTGCTCGCCGACGATATTGACCTTCTTCACGCCCGGCACGTGCAACAGCCGCTGGCGCAGCGTCTCCGCGTCGCGTACCAGCAAGCGCTGTGGTTCACCCTTGGCCTTGAGCGCGAACAAGGCGAAGGTCACGTCGGAGTACTCATCGTTCAGAAACGGCCCCATCACGCCGGGCGGCAGGTTGCGCGCCTCGTCGCCGAGCTTCTTGCGGGCCTGGTAGAACTCTTCCTGCACTTGCGACGGGGGAGTGCTGTCCAGCAAAGTCAGGGTGGTGAAGGCGAGACCAGGGCGGGTGTAGGTCTCGGTGCGGTCGTACCAGCGCAGTTCTTGCATGCGCTTTTCGATCTTCTCGGCGACCTGATCCTGCATCTCCTGCGCGGTGGCGCCGGGCCAGGCAGTGATGATCGTCATCACCTTGATCGTGAACGCCGGGTCTTCGGCGCGGCCCAATTTGAAGAACGAAACGAGTCCCGCCAACGAGATCAGGCAGATCAGGAACAAGATGATGGAGCGCTCGCGTACGGCGAGCGCAGACAGGTTGAAACGGCCTTCGCTCACGGACGTGTTCCCCCGGTCACAGCGGCGGCGGCCTGGTCGGCCACTCGCACCACCTCTCCTTCGCGCAGAAGGTGTGCGCCCAGCGCGACTATCCGGTCGCCTTGCTTGAGCTGACCGGCGATGCGTGCGCCGTCGTCATCCAGGCGCTGGACGGCGACCGGCTGCCAGCTAACTTTCGCTGGCTCGCCATTGATGACCCACACCCCCGGTCCCGTGCCAGCGTCGAACAGGGAGCCAATCGGCACCTGCAAGCCGTCTTGCACGGAGGAATGTCCATCCGGAATCTGGATGGTGACTGTGGTGCCCAATGGCGCGTTGGCCAGTTCTCCCTCGAGCACATATCGCGCCTCGAAAGTGCGGGTCAGTCGGTCCGCGGCATCCGAGAGCTGCCGGAGCTTGGACGCAACACTCACGCCTTCTTTGCCGAAGAGGGTGGCTTGCCCAATGGAACCGACCACGGGGCGCATGGTTTCCGGCAACTGGATAACGGCCTCGCGTCGCCCGACGTGAGCCAAGCGCATCACGGCTTGTCCCGCGTTCACGACTTGGCCGGGTTCGGCCAGCGTTTCCATGACGACGCCATCGGCATCGGCCACCAGCTCCGCATAGCGGATCGCATTGCGAGCGACTTCGGCCTGGGCTTCGGCCGCGCTGAGCTGGGCTTTGGCAGCATCCGCCGCAGCCTTGATCTGGTCGTAGGCCGAGGCGGATATTGCCCCGGTGCCGCGCAGGTCGCGGTAGCGCTTTTCTTCGTCCGCCGTCTGCTGCGCCCGCGCTCGCGCGGCGGCGACCGCTTCTTGCTGTGCACGCGCAGCAAGCTTCAGATCGACGGGATCGATGCGCATGAGCGGCTGGCCGCGTTTGACGGTTTGCCCGCCATCCACAAGCCGCTCCAGCACCTTGCCGGAGACGCGAAACCCCAAGTCGCTCTGCACCCGGGCGGCTACGGTTCCCGTGAACGAGCGTGACGCGGGGGTTGCCCCCTGGACGATTGCGGCACGCACCAGCAGTGCCTCTGTGCGCGGATCGGTCGCTGCCTTTTCGCCGCATGCAGCGAGCGCAAACGGCAATGCGCAGATGACGGTAGAGGCAAAGAGGCGGCGCCGGAGCATGAGAGTCCCATCGACTGGATGATCAGGACCCCGATTGTGGTTCTTGTGACCAAACTAGTCAATAGTCACATGCAACTCCCTGCGTCATGGCGACAGGCTGCGCAGCACCAGGCTGGACAGGTGCGCCGGCGCCTCCTCGGCATACTCAGAGCTGCTCTTCAACAGCAAAGGATGGAGGTAGGGGCGCATGACCAGGTAGATCGCCATCGCCGTCTCGTCCAGGGGCGTTTTGCGCTCGAAATCGCCCGTCTGCCGACCTTCCTGCAAGATGTCCCGAAGCAACTTCTGAATGCGTTCTTCATAGGCAAGCACCGACTGCCAGCGCTCTGTAGCGGCCGATGCGGCAATCTCGTAAAGCTTGGGGTCCTGGAAGAACAGGCGCAGGCTCGCCTCTGCGATCGCCTTGAACATCCGCCGCAACTTCTCCGGCGGCAGACCGGTCTCTGCCACAGCCGCACCGACCTCGGTTTCGATCTTGCGCAGACAGTTTGCGCAGATCATCTCGCCAATGGCTTGCTTGGACTCGAAGAACTTGTAGATGTAAGCCTTGGAGAAGCCGATGGCCTTGGCGAGATCGGAGACGGTCGTTTTCTCGTAGCCGTAGCGGCTGAAGTGCTCGGTAGCCGCGACAACGATTTGATCTCGCACCTCGTGGTCGGCCGGACCACGGGCCGAAACGGGATAAGTACTTGTTTTCGTCATGGGCTCCAGCTTACGCCAGTGGCAGTGATTGAACAACTTGTGACCCTTTGGTAATATAGTCACTATGCTTCTCTATGAAGGAAATCCGATGCCGGCCAAACATGCCCTTGCCGCATTCATTCTTGCTAGCCTGTCGACGGGCTGCGCTGTCGGACCCGATTACGCCCGGCCCGGGGTGCCCCTGCTGGAGCGGTTCCAGGGTCCGGCTGCAGGAAATCACCGGTACGCGACCGCCAGTACCGAGCTCGCCGCATGGTGGACGGGTTTCGGTGATCCGCAACTGACTCGATTCGTGATGCTCGCGCAGGAACAGAACCTTGATCTCGCGCAGGCATCCGCTCGCGTCGCTCAAGCGCGTGCCGGCCTCGGCGCGGCGGATGCCGCGCTGCTGCCTTCGGGCAATGTCACCGGCCAAGCGGCCAGAGCCTACCAATCCGTCGAAACCCCCTTGGGGCAAGTGCTGAATTCGACACCCGGATTCAACCGCTACGGCAATGCCTACGAGGCCAATGTCGGCGCGGGCTGGGAACTGGACTTGTTCGGAGGCCTGCGGCGTGGACGGGAAGCGGCGCTCGCCGAGTACCAAGCTTCGGAAGCTGGCGCGGCGGCGACGCGATTGGCCGTGGCGGCACAGACTGCTGACATCTACATCAGCATCCGTGGATTGCAAACCCGTCTGAAAGTGGCCCAACAACAAGTGCACAAGCAGCAGGAACTGCTCTCAACCATCGAGCTTCTTTATGGCAAGGGGTTGGCGGCCGAACTTCAAGTAAGGCAGGCCGAGGGAGCGCTTGCCCAAGTTCGGGCCTCCGTACCGGAGCTCGAGGCGGGTCTGGACGCGGCCATGAACGCACTCGATGTGATGCTGGGCTCGCCGCCCGGCACGCATCGGGCGGAGCTGGCTGAAGCCGGCGTCATCCCGGTCGCCCCGCAGATCGCGGCCACCGGATCGCCGGGTGAGTTGCTCAGGCGCAGACCTGACCTGATCGTGGCCGAGCGTCGCCTCGCCGCCTCGAACGCGCGTATCGGTATCGCCATTGCCGAGTACTACCCCAAGCTCTCCCTGAGTGGATTGATTGGCAGCGCGACATCGGTGTCAGGTGGCAATCTCTTCACCAGTGGCGCCAGTCAGGCGGCCGGGGTGCTGGGACTGCGCTGGCGTCTGTTCGATTTCGGGCGCATCAACGCGCAGATCAACCAGGCCAAGGGCCAAGAGGCCGAGATGTTGGCTGCGTATCGGCTGGCCGTACTACGGGCAACTGAGGATGTAGAAAATGCCTTTTCGGCCCTGGTCAAGCGCGAGGAGCAGGCTGCCCTACTCGCCCAGGGAGTGGATTCGCTCGGCCGCGCGCGAGGAGCTTCGTTTGCGGCATATCAAAAAGGTGTCGTCAGTCTGATCGAAGTCCTGCAAGCCGACGAAAACTTGCTGCGTGCCGCCGATGCGCGAGCCCGGGCGCAAACGGAATCAGCACGCGCCGCGGTCACTGCCTTCAAGGCACTCGGTGGTGGCTGGCAACCCAGCAGATCCGAAGCGGTGGCAATCCGATAGCAACATGCCCGCAAGCGGCGGGAAAGCCGATTCACCGGGTGCTCTTCCCCACTCTCCACCACGCTTATCAAACAGTGTCTTTGGGTCTGCCGACGGTCCCCGAGCCAAGCAGGAGTCGCTGGACCCAGTGCAGGTGGTCAGAAGGCCACCGATCCCGGCTCGGGACCGATCGGCACGCCGCCCGATCCAGCGTTGAAATTGGTGAACTGCCATTCCGGAGTCTGACCGACGCCCGGCATCGACCAATCGCACACTCCCAAGGGGAACACGGCCGCCAGGCGCGCCAGTTGGGGTGCGCTGAACGCAACGGCTCCGTAGTCGGGGCTGGTCGGCAACAAGGGCTTCAACTGGCATTGGTAGACGTCCTCGGCGGTCGGACCACCTGCACCCGCCGTGGCGACAAGGTCGGCTTCAATGGACAGGCCGGATCCGTCAAGGCCAGCTCAGCGGCCAGCTCGGCATCGGTGGCGCCGGTCGTCGTGAAGCACCCGTCCTTGACATCCGAGGGCTTGTTGCCGATGACCTTTGCTTCGACAGGCAAGTCGCTGGTGTCCCTTTCCATGGCCGAGAGCCAGCGGTTCATCATCCTGAAAGACTGGGCCGTCAGGGCTGCGCCTGGAAAAACGCTGCTTCCGCGGATGAAATGGTCGGCATGGTTTCCGTTGGCCGCATCCAGGCGCGCTCGCGCTTGGTAACTGCGCCACGTCGTGTGAATGTCCGCGCCTCTTTCGGGCCGCAGGTCGATGATGGGGACCTTCGCAAGGTTCCTTGCGTTGCTGTGCAGGCCGCTGCGATAGATCTGCGGCAAGAGATCGGGCAATGCCCGGAAGCGCGAAGCCGGGATGGTCGGCGTCGCGGCCGAACCACCGGTCCAGACCATGTCGCTCGTGTAGGCCCCGACGCTTTCGTTGAGCTGGACGAATTGTTCGGCCGATATCGCACCGTCCTGCAGTGCCTTGAGCCCATAGACGCGGCCGGCACCAGGAAGACCGTGTTCTTCGACTTCGACGATGCCGGCCCGGGCTTCTTGGCCTACGACCGCGTGCGCCGCGCGTTCCTTCTGCATCGTCAACGAATCCACTTCTTCAGAGCGAAGCCCAAGCTCCGCCTTACTTCGTCGAGCGCATCGCGTCAGCGACCGGGCGCCAAAGTAGGACGAGGCGCAGATCAGACAAGCCCAAGAAGTTGAGCCCGGGCCTTTTCGTAAGCTCGTCGCCCGGTGCGGCGATATGACCAACATACCTGTAGCGCTTCGCCTCGCGACTGGCACCTGAATTTTCTTATTGCCTGGGAGGCGTTGCACCGAAGCTCTGGAATTGACCGGGCCTGGCGCTACAACTCAAGCCGAAATCTTTTCCAGGTAGTAGCAGCCGAGCCCGCGAACCGTTGCCACACGCACCGGCCCCTTTTCGATCTTCTTGCGCAGGCGATGGATGTACACCTCGATCGCATTGAGGCTCACCTCCTCGCCCCATTCGCACAGGCGCTCCACCAACTGGTCCTTGCTGACCGGCCGCCCCGCGCGCTGCAGCAGCACCTCGAGCAGGCTCAGCTCCCGGGCCGAAAGGTCCACCATCTTGCCGTCGAGCGTGGTCAATCGGCTAACCTGATCGTAGACCAGCGGGCCATGCCTGATCGCGTTGCCGGAGATGCCCATGCTGCGTCGCGAAAGCGCGCGTACGCGCGCTTTGAGCTCCTCCAGGCTAAAGGGCTTGGCCATGCAGTCGTCGGCGCCGTTGTCCAGGCTCTTGACGCGCTCCTCAACGCTGTCTGGCCCGGTGAGTACAAGCACCGGTAGGTGCGACCCGCGGGCACGCAGGCGCTTGAGGATCTCGAGGCCGTGCATGGTGGGCAGGCCGAGATCGAGGATCATTAGGTCGAACTCGCTATACGTGATGAGGGTCGTATCGGCCTCCGAGCCATTGGTCACGTGATCAATCACGGCGCCCGAGGCACGCAGGCTGCGCAGGATCGAGTCGGCCAGCACCTGATCGCCTTCCGCGACAAGAATTTTCATGGTGGTCTCTTACGTTGATCCCCTACCACCGCTCACGGAGTTGCACGAGCCGCCAACGATTGACAGGTGCTCTCATGCAACACCTCAATGCAGCTTGACGTGCGGCTCGGTGCGCCGCGTGATGAGCCGGGCCAGCGTGTCGAGCGAGACCTTGATCACGCCGTGCAGCGCGAGCTCGTGCATCTTGTAGAGCGACACGTACATCAGCCGCGCGAAGGCGCCTTCGACCATCAGGCTGCCGCCGATCAGGCCGCCCATCATGTTGCCGACCGTGCTGTACTCGCCGAGCGAGACCAGCGAGCCGAAGTCGCGGTAGCGGTAGTCCTTCAGCGGCTTGCCTGCCAGCCGGCGGCGGATCTGCGCGGCGACGTGCGAGGCCTGCTGGTGCGCGGCCTGCGCGCGCGGCGGCACCAGGCCGCCCTTGCCGCCGTTGGCCTCGGGCCAGGCGCAGGCGGCGCAATCGCCGATGGCGAAGATGTCGTCGTCGCGCGTGGCCTGCAGCGTCGGGCGCACCGCGAGCTGGTTGCTGCGGTTGGTTTCCAGGCCCGCGATGTCCTTCAGAAAGTCAGGCGCCTTCACTCCCGCGGCCCAGACCACCAGCTCGGCCGGCAGCGTGCGGCCGTCGGCCAGGCGCACGCCGGCGGGCAGCACCTCCGCCACCTTCGCCGAGGTGTGGACGTCGACGCCGAGCTCGCGCAGCAGGTCTTCGGTGGCCTTCGACAGGCGCGGCGGCAGCGCCGGCAGCACGCGGTCGGCGGCTTCGATCACGCTGACCTGGATGTCCTTCTCGGCATCGACCCGATCCAGCCCGTAGGCCACGACCTCGCGCGCGGTGCGGTGCAGCTCCGCCGCCAGCTCCACGCCGGTGGCGCCGGCGCCGATGATCGCCACGTGCAGCTGCTCGGGCCGAAGCGGCGCCGTCTGCGCATGCGCGCGGATGCAGGCGTTGACCATGCGCATGTGGAAGCGCTGTGCATCGGCCTTCGATTCGAGCCTGAGCGCGTGCTCGCGCACGCCGGGCGTGCCGAAGTCGTTGCTGAGGCTGCCGATGGCGATGACCAGCGTGTCATAGCCGAACACGCGGTCGGGCGTGACCTCCTGGCCCTCGTCGTCGAGGTAGGGCGCCACGCGCACCTCGCGCCGCACGCGGTCGATCGCGGTCAGCTCGCCGAGCCGGAAGCGGAAGCGGTGCCAGTGCGCCTGCGCGAGGTAGTCCACTTCGTGTGCGCTCAGGTCCATGCTGCCCGCGGCGATCTCGTGCAGCTTGGGCTTCCACACGTGGGTGCGGTGCTTGTCGATCAGCGTGATGTCCGCCATGCCGCGCTTGCCCAGCGTATCGCCGAGGCGGGTGGCCAACTCCAGACCGCCGGCGCCGCCGCCCACGATGACGACGCGGTGCTTGGACAAGGGGCTGTTCATGGCTGACGGCTCGTACAGGCGCGGGGGCACTTCCAGTACGGCCGGGCCACGACGACCGGTAGGTTCGCCGGACTCGGCCACGTTGTGGAGGCGTGCGAGCATTCCAGGCCGAGGCCCAGCGCTGCTACAGCTGCCCCTGACACACGTACTTGATGTGCAGATAGTCGTCGAGGCCGTGCACCGAGCCCTCGCGTCCGTAGCCTGAGGCCTTCACGCCGCCGAAGGGTGCGGCCTCGGCGGCCAGCGCGCCCTCGTTGACGCCGACGATGCCCGTCTCCAGCGCCTCGGCCACGCGCCAGATCCGGCGGACATCGGTCGAGTAGAAGTACGCCGCCAGGCCGAAGGGCGTGTCGTTGGCCGCCGCGATCACCTCGGCTTCGCTGTCGAAGCGCGTGATCGGCACCACCGGGCCGAAGGTCTCCTCGCAGCTGCAGGCCATGGCGGCATCGGCGTTCACCAGCACCGTGGGCGCGTAGTAGTTCGGCCCCAGGTCCGCAAGGCGCCTTCCGCCGGTGAGCACTTTGGCGCCCTTGGCGACCGCGTCCTGCACATGGCGCTCGATCTTCTCGACCGCGCGCGCATTGATCATCGGGCCGATCTGCGAATCGGGCTCGGTGGCCGGGCCGACCTTGAGTGCGCCGACCCGTGCGGCCAGCTTGTCGACGAAGGCGTCATGCACCTTGGCTTGCACGAACACGCG